>CALWAP010000005.1 GCA_944375715.1 uncultured Clostridia bacterium
ATTATCGCTTGCTGAACTGCGGAGCGCGACGGGCAGCCTTGAGGCCGTACTTTTTACGCTCTTTCATTCTGGAGTCGCGGGTAAGGAATCCTGCCTTCTTCAGTTGAGCCCTATACTCGGCATCAGCCTGAAGCAGAGCCCTGGCAATCCCCAAACGGATAGCGCCTGCCTGGCCGGTGAAACCGCCGCCCGAAACTTTGACATTGACATCAAACTTTTCAGTAAGGTTCAGCAGATCCAGAGGCTGCTTTACGATATACTTAAGGGTCTCGAGACCGAAGTAATTATCCAGCGTCCTGTTGTTGATGGTGATAACGCCGGTTCCGTTGGGAACGAGCTTTACCCTGGCAACCGAGCTCTTTCTCCTGCCTGTTCCGTAAAAATAGGCTTTCTTAGGTGTATACATTATTCTGCTCCCTCCTTATTTGCCTGCCCAAAGTTCGGGCTTCTGAGCCTGCTGCTTGTGCTGCTCGCCGGCGTAGATCTTAAGCCTGCCCAGCGACCAGCGGCCGACAGAGTTCTTGGGAAGCATACCCCTGACAGCTATCTTCATTGCCAGCTGGGGCTTATGGGCCATGAGGCGGGAATACTGTGTTTCCTTAAGGCCGCCTGCATAACCCGAATGGGTGCGATAATACTTCTGAGTAAGCTTTTTACCGGTCAGAACGGCCTTGTCGGCATTGATTATGATAACATAATCACCGCAGTCGGCATGGGGGGTATAATCGACCTTGTGCTTACCCTTCAATATGGAAGCAGCCAGCGCGGCAGTCCTGCCCAGAGGCTTTCCGGCGGCGTCGAGAACATACCACTTGCGCTGAATGTTTTCATTCTTTGCCATGAATGTGGACATGATTTTTCCTCCGTTTATATTAAATGTATTTTGATCAGCTTTCTTATTATATCTGCCGCGCCTAGGCATGTCAATAACTTTTTTCAAAAAAATCAAATTAGATTTTGAGCACTTTGATTTTCGCTTGTTTTCTTCTAATATCTCCGTTTTTCTCAAAAGGCATTTCACTTTTTTCATGCCGTCGCATACACAAGAACCGCCTTTTTTAAGGTGTTTTACGCTGCAGTCTGTTTTGGGTAATAACCTTACGTCACCTTTCATATCCATTTAACAAAAGTCCGTTATCGCGCAGGAGGAATTATATGAAAGGCGATCCCGAGGAGAGGGCCGTTATGCTGGCTTTATATATTACCGAACACAATGCTACCGTCAGAAGTGCTGCCGCACGCTTTGGAATTTCCAAATCAACTGTACATAAAGATGTAACCGAAAGACTTTATGCCCTTAACCGTACGCTTTTTGAGGAGACCCGCAAGGTGCTGGCCCGCAACAAGGAAGAGCGGCATATAAGAGGCGGAGAAGCCACAAGAAAAAAATATCTTGAACGCAGACAAGAATATTGATAACTTGTTTGACAACGGCCTTTGCCCTATTATATACTTTACCTGCAAAGTGTAAAAAGCTTACAGGAGGTATTTAATATGGACCTTTATGAGCTTTCCTGCGCAGTCGAAGACTATGTAATAACCATGCGCAGGGAGTTCCATTCCCATCCGGAAATATCCTTTGAAGAAAAACGCACAACCCTTCGCATAAAAGAGGAGCTTGAAAAAGCCGGAATCCCCCATGAAACAGTGGGAAGCGGCAACATAGTTGGTCTCATTGATACGGGAAAGCCCGGCAAAAAGCTTGCCATAAGGGCCGACATAGACGCCCTTCCCATGGAAGAATACGATCAGACCCTTTCCTACCGCAGCCAAAATCCCGGCGTAATGCACTCCTGCGGCCACGATGGTCACACAGCAATGCTGCTTGGAACTGCAAAAGCCCTTACAGAAATGACAGAGGACCTGTGCGGCAAAATATATCTTTGCTTTCAGGTTGCCGAGGAAGTGGGCGGCGGAGCCGGCGAAATAGTCGAATATCTTAAATCAAAGGGCGGGGTCGACTGCGTTATAGGTACACATCTTGACGGCGGCAGCGACGCCGGGGTGATATATCTTCCCGACGGCCCGCTGATGGCCGGAGCCGAACTTTTTGAAATCGAGGTCAAAGGCGTGGGCGGACATGGCTCGAGACCCGACAAAGCCGTCGATCCCATAAAACCCGCCTGCGATATCCTGCTTAAAATAGCTTCCATACCCACACAGTATCATAATCCTTTTGATACCTGTGTGGTAAGCCCGTGCCAGATACATGGGGGAAGCGCGGACAATATCATACCCGAAAGCGTGAAAATCGGCGGCAACCTGAGGTTTTTCAAATACGGCGACAGCGAACGTCTGATGGAAAGAATAACCCTTATAGCCGAAAACACGGCAAAGGCCTATGGGACCACAGCCACGGTCAGCCACCATAGTTCCTCTCCACTACCGGTTATAAACGATCCAAAAATGGCCGCATTGGGACGCAAAGCAGCAGAGGAAGCCGGTTTTATATTCGCACCGCCCCATGATCCTACCTGCGGATCGGACAACTATGCCGAATTTTTAGCCGCTTTCCCCGGCTTTTACTGCGATACGGGAGCCAGATGCAAACGCCCCGGCACCAGCGGCAACCATCACAACCCGAGATTTGATCTGGACGAAACGGCATTCAGGCGAATAGTCGAGTTCTTCTTACGATTTACACAGAATTTTCTTTCAAATCCCGGCAGCGACCAGGATGTGCAGCATGGAAGATAACCAGCTTTTCCCCCGGCTCAAAGACCTGTGCAGAAGGTGCGTTTCCAAAAACATCCCGACCAATACCTTTTTTCTTACGCCAAGGGAACAGATAGAAGCGCAAAACTACGCCCGCGCCGAGCTTGAGTTAACCCCTGTGTTCTTCGGGGGATACGAGGATGCGGAACGCAAAATCGCATTCTTTCTGCCCGATTACATAGAGCCCTCGGCTGAAAGCCTTTCTGACTCACTCAGGGCCGTTTGTGCAGTATCGCCCTTTGCCTCCCTGTCCCACAGAGATTATCTCGGCGCTTTGATGAACATAGGAATAGAACGGGAATGTATCGGAGACATATTGTTTTTTGACGGAAAATGTTATTTTTTCCTGACTCCCGCCGTTGCTCCCCATGTCCTTTCCTCTCTTGTAAGGGTGGGACGTGAAGGTGTTTCCCTCAGCGAAGTCCCGCTAAACAGCCTTCCATCCTTTGTAAAGGATGTTAAGGAAATAACCTTTACAGTACAGTCTATGAGAGCAGATGCTGTCATTGCAGGTATATTCCGCATATCTCGCAGCCTGTGCCAGGATCTTTTCCCCAAGGGAGATATAAGCATAAACTATTTTCCATGCATGGACAGGGATTTTCCCGTATCCGAAGGCGACATACTTTCCCTAAGGCACCACGGAAAAGCCAAGATCCTCAAAGCCGACGGACGCTCACGAAAGGGACGCATATTCGTAACTGCTGGCATATATTGCTGAAACGGAAAACCGCCTTTTTGAAAGGCGGTTTTTTATTGACATTTTTTCTCTAATACATTAGAATAACAATGTATTCTAATGTATTAGAGAAAGGAACTGCTATGGACGATATACCGAAAATTTTTGAAAGCGAATACCGTTTCTGCCTGATTTTATGGGAAAACGAGCCTATAAAAAGCGGGCAGCTTGCATCATTATGTGCAGAAAAATTGGGGTGGAAGCCCACCACCACATACACCGTGATAAAAAGGCTCTCTCAAAGAGGAGTCCTGAAAAACGAAAATTCCTGGGTGACCTCCTTAGTGTCAAAACAGCAGGTTCAGGTTTCGGAAATAGACCGGCTTGTAGATAGCACTTTTGAGGGATCGATGCCAGCATTTATTGCTGCCTTTGCCCAAAAGAGGCTGTCAGAAAAGGATATCTCGAGGCTTGAAGAGATGATATACGAATACCGAAAGGAGCACTTGGATGGGTGAGATATTTTTAAAGGTATTCAATATGAGCGTAAGCGCCTGCTTTCCCGCCGCGGCAATAGTTCTGGGACGTGTGCTTTTCAAAAAAGCTCCGCGCTTTGTGTTCCCCATTTTATGGGCGGCAGCTGCCCTGCGCCTCATACTTCCATTCTCCTTTCAAAGCCCCATGAGCCTTATGCCCGGGACCGAGGCTGTCAGCATTACAAGATTTGATTCCCGCCCCTTTATTGAAAGCGGCTTTGAGGCTGTCGACCGGCCTCTGAACGATATGCTGGCCCGGAATTATCATGAAGGTGTAACAGCGCCATTGGGGACCACCCAAAAAGTCCTCGACATTCTGGCAGCCATATGGCTTTCGGCCGCAGCGGCCATGCTTTTATATATGATTCTGAAATATATTTTTCTGTATGCAAAAATGAAGACGGCTGTCAGGATTTACAGAAACATATATCAATCCGAATACGCCCGTTCCCCTTTTGTCCTGGGTATTTTTGCACCAAAGATATATATACCATTTTCACTCAAAGGCCGCAACGCAGATCTCGCCTGCGCCCACGAGCTGTCCCATATATCCCGGCTCGACCATATATGGAAGCCGCTTGGCTTTATAATATTGTCCTTCCATTGGTTCAACCCGATGGTATGGCTCGGATATGCTCTTTTCTGCCGCGATATCGAAATGGCCTGTGACGAAAAAACCGTAAAAAATATGGGCTTGGCCCTGAGGGCTGATTATGCCGAGGCCCTTCTTTATCAAAGCTCTTTTAAGTGCCCAGCCGCTTTTCCTCCCTCTTTCGGCTGCGGCGGGGTCAAGGCAAGGATAAAGACTGTTTTAACATACACAAAACCCTCTTTCGCTCTAAAAGCCGTTTGCCTTTTTGTCTGTGCTGCCGCCGCCGTGTTTTTCCTTGCCGACCCTGTTTCAAAGGGTGACAGCCTGACCTTTTCCGCAAGTGAAAACCCTCCCTATGGATTCAGCGCCAACTACCGGGCCGATCTTGGCAGAACCGTAAAAAGCGGAGAAATATACGCCGAGCAATGGCAGAAGGGCGAGTGCGTCTGTTCATCCCCAATGGCGTTTACCCAATACGCCGGAGAGTTTTCCCTGACAATGACGATAATAAGGCAAACCGATCATAATGGGGTCAATGTGGAAATGCTTTCTGACCAATATGGCGGCTCCCAGCTTACCTGGTTTGAATTTCCCGAAGATATGCAGCCCACCGGCTGGTCATTCAAAGCCTATGATGAAAATGAACGCCTTTATATTTCCGCCGGCGAGAGCCGCATCCTTGCTGTTTTGGCCTTTGATATGGGTGACGGCATAAGGGTTTTTGACTGCGGCGACCTTTCAAACTCAGAGGAAAAACTTGCTCAGTACGACTACGCTATTGTAATAAAAGGGGATTTCAGAAGCAGCCAGCCTTAAAAAACGGCGGCCTTTTTATAGGCCGCCGTTTTTTACTGCCATGGGATATACACATCAGAAACATCAGTTTTAAGATAAAGATATGTCTCCCTACCGTTTTGAAGGGCCGTTACATCAAAAATATATTCCCCGTCCTCCCCTTCGAACTCTATCCACGAATATATGTCGCCGCCGACCTGCCCCGTTACGACATTATGCTCAATAGAAAAACTATCGCACATGACCGAAGCGGCCAGCACCAGGCCTGACTGAGCTGCATTCCCTTCAAAAAGCGCTCCGTAGGCTGTATAAATCGATGTCTTCGGCTGGCCCGCCTGGGTCTCATTGACCACCCTGCGGGCGTTTTGGTCATAGGATATGTTGTTGTAAAGATATGAGTTAATAAAATCGGCCTTTACACCATATCCACCATCTGTCTGCACACATATCTCATCTGCACGGCTTCGCACCGTATCTGCCCTGATGCCAAGTTGCTCCGGATCGGACGCATAGGAGGGATCTATTTCAAGTACATAACTCTCCCCATCCTCCGGATAGCGTGTGCAGCTGACCCGGTCAAGTCCGACAGCATATTCGCCGCATTCCATCCATGCCGAATAAACCTCCTGCTCAACGGTACATTCCAGCTCTACCGACTCCTCGATGAGGAATACACTTTTTTCAGAAAAGGTCTCAAACATATTTATAAGCCTGTTGCGAAGATCATACTCGCTGCTGACTGAAAGTATACCCCTCATTTCCGCCGCCGTGCGCTTGTACTGTATATCGACCGATACTTCCCTGTATGTCAGGACATGGGCCTGGTCGACATTTATGCTCAAAACCCCGTAAATGCCTATCGGCTCTTCAGTGGTTATCTCGCTTATAACGGTCTGCAGATCCTCCTCCAGGTTGCCGCTGTAACTGCCTATCCTCAAAACGTCGCTGGATACTCCCATGCTGACCATATTCAAAAGAGCGCCTTTCAGCGAATAATATCCCGTTATATCATATGAGTTGGTCGTCGAAACAGCTCCAGACGCCTTTTCGCCGTGAGGCTCGGAGGTGTAGTATTCGCCCGAACCCGAACAGCCGCTGAACACGATCAGCACAAAAAAAACACAAAAAAGTCTTTTTACCATGGCTTCACTTCCGACAAAAACTTATGTCTGTATTTTATATTACCCTTCAGCCTTTAGTCAAGCAGACTCTTGATTTGCAGGGTTCGGGTACATTATAATATTTAATAAAAAACGGTAACGGTGATATATTATGAGAATGAGAAGAAAGAAAAACCTTATCCCCAGGCTTGAAAAATGCTCTGATGTCATTATCAGCAACCCACAGGAGCACAAAGGCCGCTGGAGGCAGCTTTGGGGACATGAAGGACAGCTGCACCTTGAAATAGGCTGCGGGAAAGGCGATTTTATAGTAAAAAGCGCCGAAAAATACCCCGACATCATGTTTGTCGCCATTGAAAGATATCAGAATGTGCTGCTTCTGGCCGCCGAAAAAGCCATGGCGGCAGGAGTTAAAAACCTGCTTTTCATTGATGCCGATGCGGCTTTGCTGCAGGAAATATTTGCTCCCGATGAAATAGACAGAATATATCTCAATTTTTCTGATCCATGGCCTCGCAACAAGCATGCCAAACGCCGTCTCACTCATCCCAACCTTCTCAGGGTATACGATGCCATACTTAAAAACGGCGGGGAAATCTGGCAGAAAACTGACAACCCCCGGCTGTTTGAGTTTTCCCTCTGTTCCTTCTCTCAGTTTGGCTATACCCTTTATGACATAACATTCGATCTCCATTCCACCGATTTTGACAACATCATGACCGAATATGAACGCAATTTTTCTGAAAAAGGAATGAATATTTATAGATGCGTTGCCAGAAAACCTGTTTCGGGCAACTGAAATATTAATGTAAAAACAAGTATTTGCTGTAAAACTAAAGCCGGCGCGCATTAATGCGCGCCGGCTTTAGTTTCAAACTCTTTTTTATCCTTGGACCTTATATATACATAATATCCGCATGCCGCCATAAATGCCACCAGTGCCGATGCAGATACCGCAAATCCCATGTGATACATCGTCACTCCAGGCATGCGGCTTATAGCGTAGGAAAGGGGCACCCTTACAAGGAAAGCCGTTAATATACCCTGGGTCATTACAAACGCTGTTTTCCCCAGGCCGTTGAAGTAACCCAAAAGGCAAAAGGAAACCGAAATCAGTATATACTCATAAGACGAACTTCTGAGGTACCCAAATGCTGAAGAAATGACCTCTTTATCATCGGTAAATAATCCTGCCAGGATATCTCCGAAGAAAAAGGCCGCACAGAACATGGCAAAACCAAAACACAGTGAGACTGCTATAGTTTTTCTAAGCCCTTCTGCCGCTCTTTCCTTTGAACCGGCGCCTATGTTCTGAGCTGTAAACACAGATAAAGCCGACATAAAGGACATAGGAGCCAAAGAAAGGAAAACAAACATTTTCTCGGCTATACCAACCCCTGCCGAAGCTGTCACTCCAAGCACATTTATAATGGCGGTTATTGCCAGAAATGAAAGCTGAAGCAGGAAGTCCTGTAAAGCTATGGGACCTCCAATACGGAAGATCTTCTTAACCTGTCCGCTATTTAGTATATGCTTAGGCTCAAACCTAAATGGCAGCTTCATTTTCGACAGATAAAAGGCCGAAAACACGAGGCTCATACCCTGGGCCGCCACAGTAGCTGCCGCGGCTCCTGCGGCTCCCCAGCCGAAAATCCCAACAAAAACAAGGTCCAGCACTATATTAATCCCGCAAGCCACAGCCACAAACAGGAAAGGGGTTTTGGAGTTGCCCATTCCCCTTAAAAATCCGCTGACCCCGTTATAGCCTGTTATAAATATCATACCTGAAGCGCATATCTTTATATAATCCGATGCTGCCGCGCATGCGGCATCCGGCACATTCATAAGCACCACTATCTTGTCACAGAAAGCCATAACCATCGCTGTTATAACCACCGTTACCACTGAAAACAGCTTTATCTGTCCTGCCGCTATACGACCTATTCTGTCGTTGTCCCCAGCACCGACAGCCTGCCCTATGCATACAGTAACTCCCATGGTAAGCCCCGTAACCAGGGTAGTAAATGCCTGCATCGTCTGGCTGCCAGTGGCCACAGCAGAAATATCCGAGGTCTGAGAAAAATAACCCACAACTATAAGGTCTACCGCACCGTATAGCGCCTGAAGCACCAGCGACAGCATCAGCGGTATTGAAAACCTTATTATCGGGGGAAGAACGGCCCCCTTTAAAAATTTGTTTTCCGCTTCCATAAAATCTCCTTTCACACAAAAAAAATCGCCAACAAGCATACCCTTGTTGGCGATAGCGGTATCAAACGAAGCACAACGGGCCGCAGCTCGAATGTGCCAAAATATATTACCATTCAAAGCTCTTTACGTCAATCGACAAAAAGTTCAAACAGCAATAGCGTTTTTATATAATATTTTGTGCTTTTATTTCCCCTTGAGTATCGGGGATATCTTTTTATATATCAAAAAGCTTATCGCAGTAACACACATGCCTTTAAAAAATGTAAAAGGCATATTGAACACTATAAGCGCCTTCCACAGGCTGTCGGTGCCGGGCAGTATCGCGTTGTATGCCGCAATTATGCCCTCCATCGGCATGAAAGCGGTATAAACGGGATAAACGATGTAGTAATTGGAAAAAACGCTTATTGCCGCCATGGCAGCGGCCCCCAAAACGGCTCCCCACAATGCCGTCTTCCTTGACTTATGCTTTTTGTAAATAAAGCCTGCGGCAAATACAAAAACAGCTCCCAAAATAAAATTGGACAGCTCACCTACTCCTCCTGTAGAAGTGACAAAAAGATGCAGAAGGTTTTTAAAAAGGCACACCAACACGCCGGCTACAGGCCCCAAAGCAAACGCGCCCACCAAAGCAGGCAGCTCGGAAAAATCGAGCTTTATAAAGGCAGGCATAAACGGAACACTGAAATCAAACAGCATAAGCACATAGGCCACAGCCGAAAGCATAGCCACCGACACCATGGTCCTTACCGATAACTTTGATTTGGTTTTCATTTCTCTCCTTATGAGATATGACTTGGATTTAGCTTTCGCTTTCATATCTTCTTCATTCCGGACTTTACCGTTGGTCCCGGAGTCACACCGGGTCTGCTTACGCTCGCGGACTTTACCGCCAGTCGAGATTTTCACTCTGCCCTGAAGATATACAAGCCTCCCCCCGGGTTGAAGGGAAAAGCCTTTTTTACCTCCTTTCACAGTTTTCGCAAAATATTATATCCCACACTTTCAGTTTTGTAAAGCATCTTAAAGATCCTGCGGGCTATCCGGCAGATATATACCAAGAACAGGGTATTTATGGTATAATATTTTTAAAAAGGAGGCAGAAAAATGAAGTACGATTTCAACGTCATACCCGACCGTTCTTCCTGCGGGTCTTCCAAATGGAATGCCGTTCCCGGCGCCAGCGTCGAAAAGGTCCCCCTTTCGACAGCCGACATGGAGTTCCCTCCCGCGCCGGAAATAACCCAGGCGCTTAAAAACCTGCTGGACACTACGGTTTTGGGCTATACCGGCCCAACCAAGGAGTATTTTGACGCTGTATGCTCGTGGATGAAACGCCGCCACGGTTATGAGATCGACCCGAAGAACATCGTTTCCACACCCGGAGTCGTTTACGCCCTTTCAATGGTGGTCGAGGCCTGCACGGCCCCCGGCGACAATATCATAATCATGAGCCCTGTATACTACCCCTTTGATATGGTGGCTCTGGCAAGGGGCAGAAACATCGTTTACAGCCCTCTTAAACTTGAAAATGGCCGGTATTTCATTGACTACGAAGACCTGGAGGAGAAAGCCTCACGCGCTGACTGCACAGCGCTGCTCTTCTGCAATCCTCACAATCCCGTCGGCAGAGTGTGGCTGCCCGAGGAGCTGGAAAAGGTAGTCGATATCTGTGACAGGCACAATGTGTTTATAATCGACGATGAGATACATAACGATCTTATCATGCCGGGCCACAAACACACCGTCATGGCCACCGTTTCCGAAAGGGCCAGACAGATCTGTGCAGTCTGCACCGCCCCCAGCAAGACCTTTAACCTGGCCGGACTTCAGTGCTCCAATATCATAATTGAAAACCAGCAGGTCCTTTCCAACGCCAAGGCATATCATATGAGCAATATGCTCATGTCCCTCAACATCTTTGCCTACACCGCCTGCCAGGCAGCTTACAACAACTGTGAGGATTGGCTGGAACAGCTTATTTCTGTGGTAAAATCCAACGCCGATTATATCACCGCATTTATGGCCGAAAATTTCCCCGAAGTAAAGGTCTATCCTTTGGAGGGGACATACCTTTTGTGGGTAGATTTCAGCGCATGGGGCATGACCCATTTTGAGCTTGAAACCTTTATGAAGGAAGAAGCGGGGCTGTATCTTGACGAGGGCTATATCTTCGGCAAAGAGGGACGCGGTTTTGAGCGTTTTAACCTGGCCTGCTCGCCCATTACCATCCAAAGGTCAATGGAGCGCCTCAAATCCGCCATTGAAAAAAGGCGGGCGCTGTGGGAAAAGGAAGGAAAGCCCGAGCATTTCACCCTTGAAGAGGGCGGCAAACTCGAAGGCTTTATCTACGATTCCCCCGAAAAACCGAACCTTGACCTTTCCAAATCAGGAAAGCCGACCATCATCGTTTTCTCCAGATATTATACCTGTTCCCTTTGCCAGGCAAAGCTTTCTGAGCTCAAGGCGCTGTGGCCCGAGCTTGAAAGCCGCGGCATAGACCTTAAAGTGGTGCTTCAGTCGACCCCCGAAAGCGTAAGGGAAGGCGCAAAGGCATTCCCCTTTGAGCTTGTATGCGACCCCGAGGCCAAGCTCTACGACCGTTTCAATGTCTTTGAAGCCGACAGCATTTCTTCCCTCCTGGCCGGCGATCCCTTTATAAGCCAGATAGGCCAAAGCGGAGTAAGAAAACTTATAGCTTCCTCCTTCTCGGGCGCCAAGACCGAGGGCAGGCAGCGCCAGCTTTCGGCGGTATTTGCCGTAGCTCCCGACATGACGGTAAAATACGCCTATTACGGAAAGACCCTTTCCGACTTCCCGGATATCAACGACGCTGTAAAGTCGCTTCTTTAACAGATTCAAAAAAGCGCGGAGAGTTTATCTCCGCGCTTTTTTCATCTGTATTTTTAAAGAAGGCCCGCGAAAAAAGGCGCCGCCGCCACGGTCAAAAGCCCGGCCACGGCTATCGAAAGGCTGCTCATCGCGCCTTCTGTCTCTCCCATTTCCATAGCCCTGGAAGTGCCTATGGCGTGGGATGCCGTGCCTATGGCAAGGCCTTTGGCAACAGGGTCATGTATCCGCATAACCTTGCACACCGAGGACGCTATCATATTCCCCAAAACGCCGGTAATGATTATTATAGCCACGGTAATGGTTACTATGCCGCCGTATTCCTCGGAAATGCCCATGCCTATGGCTGTCGTTATCGATTTGGGCAGCAGGGTTATATACATCTGCCTGTCAAGCCCGAAGGCCTTTGACAACAGCCATACAAGGCCCATGCTTGTCACGACACCCGATGCTATGCCGGCCATTATGGCCGCAAAATGCCTTTTAAGCAGTTCCAGCCTGCGATAAAGAGGTATGGCAAGGCATATTGTGGTCGGCGTCAGCAGATAGTTAAGGTATTTGGCGCTGAGCTCATACTCGATATATCCTATTTTAAAGCACGCAAGCACGGCTATCGTCAGCGCCACCGAAATCATAATAGGGTTGAATATGGCCTTTTTAAAACGGTTTTGCAGCCAAAGGCCGAACAAATAAGCGCCCAGCGAAAGGAATACTCCGAAAAAAGACGAGTTGGTAACTATCTCCATCTTATCTCCCTCCTTTTTTAAGCGACATGAAAAGCTGGGTGACATGGCCTGTCACTGTCATGACCATCACGGTCGTAATAACCGTAATAACCGTTACGGGCAGAAGTATTTTTGAAAGCACTCCCCAGACATCCATAAGTCCCACTGCCGCCGGAATGAACATGACAGGCATTATCGACACGAGAAAATCGGCTGTTTCCTCCACCTGAGGCAGCTTTATAATCCCCGTTATCAGCGCCGCCAGCATCAAAACCAGCCCGTATATACCTGCAGGGACAGGCAGCGGCAAAAGCATGTTCAAGGCCTCGCTGACGAATGATATCGTCATTATTACCCAAAATTGTTTTAAGTATTTCATAATTCCTCCTTCAGCCGAAAATGCGGCTGAATAGAATTATAATATCTCAGGCCGCCGGATGCAAGCCAAATAAAAAAAGCGCGGCATAATGCCGCGCTTTAAAGTGTCCTAAATCAATAATTCCTTGCAGCCAGCTGGAAGTAAGCCCTGGGGTGCGAACATACGGGGCATACCTCGGGAGCAGCCGAACCGACATGGATGTGACCGCAATTGCGGCACTGCCAGATCTGGTTGCCTTCCCTTTCAAACACGATGCCCTGTTCGATGTTGGCAGCCAGGCGGCGATATCTTTCCTCGTGTTCCTTTTCTACGCCGGCAACACCCTCAAACAAAACGGCAATATTGTCAAAGCCCTCTTCCCTGGCTTCTTTTGCAAAGCGGGCGTACATATCTGTCCACTCATAGTTCTCGCCTGCAGCGGCGTCATAAAGGTTCTCCAGCGTGCCCTTGATGCCGCCGGTCAGAAGCTTGAACCACATCTTTGCGTGTTCCTTCTCGTTGTCGGCTGTTTCGGTAAAGATGGCGGCAAGCTGCTCATAGCCGTCCTTCTTGGCCTGGCTTGCGTAATAGGTATACTTGTTCCTGGCCTCCGACTCTCCGGAAAAAGCAGCCTTCAGATTGGCTTCGGTCTTTGATCCCTTAAGTTCCATGTGTTTTTCCTCCTGTATCTTTATTTTTTAGCCTTCGATCTTCTCGAAGTCTGACGCGCCATGCTTGCATATGGGACAGATAAAATCGTCCGGCAGCACTTCGCCCTCATAGACATAACCGCAAATGCGGCATCTGTACCCTTTTACAGCCTTTTTGGAAGGCTTGATGTTTTTCTGGTAATATTCATATGTCACAGGCAAGGCATCATCAAGCTTGACGCCATCGGTTACATCGGCCAGAAACAGCGTATGGGTACCCAGGTCAGTCGCTGACACCACCCTGCATGAAAGATATGAACAGGACACGTCTGGCACATATTTTATGCCGTTTGCAGCCGAAGGACATTCAAACCCGTCAAACTTACTGACATCCATGCCGCTTTGAAACCCGAATCTTTGAAATATATCAAAACCGGCCTTTTGCGAAAGGGTCGACACATTGAACTCACCCGTACGCATTACCATATCATGGGTATAATTCTGCTTGTTGACCGCAATTATTATTCTGTTTGGCGTTGTCGTCACCTGCAGCGCCGTATTGATAACACAGCCGTTATCCTTTTCCCCTTCTCTGGCCGTCAATATATATAGGCCATAGCTCAAGTCATACATGGCTTTTTTATCCATGAGTCTCTTCCACCTCTTGTCTATTTTTTTCAAGGCACCGCCTGCATATACATAAAAGCAGCAATTTATGTCCGATAAATTTTGCCCCGTCCAGAACCTCTTCATCCAGCTGCGGCGGTTTCGGCAGGTCTATATCCATCAGTTTCCCGCAGCTTATGCACAGCATATGGTCATGCGCTTTCACATTTCCATCAAAGCAGTCCGGACCATTTGGCATGGCTATCTTCCGCACAAGGCCAAGGTCACAAAGGCCATTGAGATTCCCGTAAACTGTGCCCAGGCTTATGTTATTTATTTTGTCCCTGGTTTTCAAATATATTTCGTCGGCCGTCGGATGCCCTGGATAAAACCTTACAGTGTCCAGCACAGCCCTGCGCTGCTTAGTAATCCTCAATTTCTCACCTTATCAGTAATAATTATCATTTACAATTATATCATATACGGCAATTTATTCCTGTCAAGGGAATTTTAAAAAAAAAGCCAAAGGCCCATGGGCCTTTGGCTTTATATCGATTTTTACTTTCCTTGCTTTACATCTTGCTTACGACCGCGGCGCACCTGGGACAAAGGGTAGGATGTTCAGAGTCGCTTCCCACATCCTTGGAGTATGTCCAGCAACGCTCACACTTTTCTCCTTCAGCCTTTGTCACTCTGGCCGAAACACCTTCCCAGCTCTGGCAGGGGGTGCCGCTGCCTTCCTCCGAAACTGTAACATCAGAAACGATGAACAGCGTCTTTAAAAGCTCGGTCTCCGCACTGAGCTTTTCGGCGGTGCCGCCCTGGGCATAAAGCTCGACATGGGCCTCCAAAGGCTTGCCTATCAGTTTGGAGGCGCGAGCTTCCTCCAAAACCAGGTTGACATCATCCCTCAAAGCCACCAACGCATTCCACTTTTCCATCTGCTCATCAGAAAGGGCATACTCGGAGCATGATTTTGCCATGGAGTTGAAGGCTATATTCTCGGCATTGTCATCCTTCTTATGAGGCATTGCCTTCCAGATCTCATCGGCGGTAAAGCAGATTATCGGAGCAAGCATCCTAACCATGGCGTCAAGTATAAGATACATGGCCGTCTGTGCACTGCGCCTCAGCTCGCCGTCCTTCTCCTCGCAGTAAAGCCTGTCCTTTATGACATCCAGGTAGAAGTTGGACATATCGACAACACAGAAATTGCGGACGGCATGATATACCACATGGTACTCATAATCCTCATAACCCTTTATGACCTTCTCAATAAGGCTGTTGAGCCTGGTTATGGCCCATCTGTCGATCTCCTGCATATTTTCAGGAGCTACCATGCCGTTTTCAGGGTCAAAGCCGTTTAAATTGCCCAGCATATACTTGGCTGTATTCCTTATCTTGAGATATGCCTGGGAAAGCTGCTTGAAGATCTCCTTGGAAACCCTGACATCGGCCCTGTAATCGGAAGATGCGACCCACAGCCTTAAAACATCGGCGCCGTATTCCTTTATGACATCCAGCGGGTCAACCGTATTGCCCAGCGACTTGTGCATGGCTTTTCCTTCGCCGTCAACGACCCAGCCATGGGTCAGCACGGTCTTATAAGGAGCACCACTGTCTTTTGCGCCCACAGCTGTCAGCAGCGAAGATTGGAACCATCCGCGGTACTGATCGGCGCCTTCAAGATATATGTCAGCGGGCCACTTTATCTTGTTTTCCAAAACGGCAAAATGGGTAGAGCCCGAATCAAACCATCCGTCAAGGGTATCTGTTTCCTTGGTAAAATGGGTGCCGCCGCAATGGGGGCACTTGAAGCCCTGGGGCAGGATATCGGAGGCTTCCTTTATATACCAGGCATTCGAGCCCTCGCTGCCGAACAGCCTGGAAACCGCTTCAATAGTTTCATCGGTGCAGACCGGTTTGCCGCATTCCGCGCAGTAAAAGACAGGTATCGGCAAGCCCCAATGGCGCTGACGGGAGATGCACCAATCGGCTCTTTCCTTTATCATGCCGATTATCCTGTCGCCGCCCCAGGCAGGAAGCCATGTGACATCCTTGCAGGCCTCTACCGCCTTATCCTTAAAGGCGTCAACCGAGCAGAACCACTGAGGTGTGGCCCTGAAGATTATCGGGTTCTTGCAGCGCCAGCAATGGGGATAGGTGTGGGATATCTCCTGGCTGGCGAACAGGGCGCCGCTGGCGACCATATCATCATAAATAGCCTTGTTGGACTCGTCATATCTCAGTCCGGCAAATTTGCCGGCGTCTTTGGTCTGATAACCCCTGTCATCGACGGGCACCAGCATCTCAAGACCATACTTCTTGCCTGTCATATAGTCCTCGGCACCAAAGCCGGGAGCTGTATGTACGCAGCCTGTACCGCTGTCCATCGTAACATAGTCGGCGTTAACAACAACGCTCTCCCTGTCAAGGAAGGGATGCTGGGTCTTTATATACTCAAGGTCGCTGCCTTTAAAGCGGGCGGTTATCTCATAAGAGGAAATGCCGCCTTCGGCCATGGTCTTTTCAGCCAGGGCCTCGGCCACGATATAGTTTTCACCGTTGTCAGCCTTTATAAGGACATAGCTCTCCCTGGGATGCAGGGCGATGGCAAGGTTGCCGGGCAGGGTCCATGTGGTAGTCGTCCAGATTATAAAATATGTCTTTTCAAGGTCGCAGTAGGGCGACAGCTTCCCCAGATCGTCCTTGACCCTGAACTTGACATATATGGAAGTGCAGGGATCTTCCTGATATTCTATCTCGGCCTCGGCCAAAGCTGTTTCATCATGTGGGCACCAATACACGGGCTTAAGGCCCTTATATATATACCCCTTTTTATACATTTCACCGAATACCTTGACCTCTCTGGCCTCAAAAGAGGGATCCATAGTCAGGTAAGGATGGTCCCAATCGCCCAGAACGCCCAACCTGACAAACTGCTCCATCTGCTTTTTGACAAAGCCCATGGCAAAGTCACGGCAAGCATCCCTGAACTCAGGTATGCTCATCTTCTTGCGGTCAAGCTTTTCCTTTTTGATTATGGCGCTCTCTATGGGCATACCGTGGTTGTCCCACCCGGGTATATAGGGCGAGTGGAAGCCGCTCATGCTGTTATACCTGTTTATGAAATCCTTGAGCACCTTGTTCATGGCGGTGCCCATATGTATGTTGCCATTGGAGAAGGGAGGGCCGTCGTGAAGGACCTTCAAAGGCCGCCCTTTTGTCATCTCCTGAAGTTTTTCGTATGTTTTGTTTTCCTGCCACTGCTTAAGAAATCCCGGCTCCCTTTGAGGCAGCGAAGCTCTCATTGGAAAATCGGTCTTAGGCAGGTTTATGGTCTCGTTATAATCCTTACCCATTTTTCTTTATTCCTCGTCTTCTTTATAGTTCTTGCCAAAACGCAGCTCGGTAAAATTGAAACGGCCTGAATCGTCAATGCCTGCCCCCACAGCCACAGTTTCATTTTCGCGCTCTGTGCCTTCGGCATCTTTAATCCCCAAATCTTCCAGATCCTTTGTATTTCCATCATCCCCGGCTACAGCCTCAGGCTCAGGCTGTGTCTGCGCCGAAAAATCAACAGCAAACTCGTCTGATTTAGACTCGGGGCGAATATCCTGTTTTTTTGAAGGTGCCGAAGCCTTTACCAGCTTTTCCAGCACATCAGCCTCCGAAACCAAAATATTTCTTATAAGTTCTGCGTAACGGCGGCTTTCTGCTTTTGCCTCCTCAAGCTTCAGCATCTCGGCATCTATCTGAGCCCTGATATCATTTACCTTTGTTTCAGCCTCGGCGCGGGCATTTCGCAAGATCATGTCCGCCTCGGCCTGCGCCTTGGACACCGTTTCCTGCGCGGTCATCTGGGCCGAATAAAAAGCTTTCCTCATCTGCTCGTCCACAAGGCGGTATTCTTCTATTTTATCTACCAAAACACGCATTTTTCCCTTAAGCGTGGCATTTTCCTTATAGAGCGCAGAATAATCGCTCTGCACAGTATCAAGGAAATCGTCAACCTGGTCCTTGTCATAGCCCTTAATAGACTTTACAAACTTGACATCCTGTATATCCTGCGGCGTTAGCAAGTTGTCCCCTCCCCAAATATATCAGCGCCTTCTTCGGCACAGGTGGTTTATAGCATCATTGTAAGAATATTGAGAACGATATAGGCCGCAAGGAAAGAAAGATCCAAAGGAAAGCTCCGCATGGCGGGTATATTCCAAAGAAGCCTTCTAAACGGCATTATTATCGGCTCTGTTATTTGATAAAGTATATTGTGCAGGGCCGAACCCTGAAGCGAAGGTATCCACGAAATAATGGCCCTTCCGAGCATAGCAAGCTGAAGCAGGCTGATAACGCTGTAAGCCAGCTGCCTCACCATGTAATATAAAGGCATGGCGATGACCTCCTTTTAAATATAAAGGCCGTTATTCTCCAGCTCGTCGATAAGATCTCCCAAAATGTCCACGTTATAAGGGGTTATCATATATGTGCTGTTGGCAACCTTTTTGATTTTGCCTTCCTGAGCGTAGGTGACACCGCTTAAAAAATCAATAAGTCTTCTGGCAAGATCCTTATTAGTCTGTTCAAGATTCATTACCACTGTCCTACGTTCCCTCAAATGATCGGCTATCTCGGTGACATTTTCAAACTTTTCGGGCCTGACAAGGACTACCGAAAGCTGGGTTGTGGCATTAATATTTACCACTTTGTTGGTGCTTCTTCTGAAATCGCTAACCTGAGAAGGACCTTTTGATTCTTCCTCTCTCTCCTTTTTGGAGCTTTTGGACGGGGCAAAGCCTTCGTAGCCGTCATCTTCCTCGTCATCGCCGCTTGCCCATCTCTTGAGATCATCTATGAAACTCATTTTATTCTCCTCTCACACAGAGTGTAATATGTGTTCCGCGCCTGCCGCAAACCGTTTTTGAAAACGAGCGTAGGCAAAAAAGACCTTTCTTGAAAGGCTATTATCTTTATTATCTTATTTTTTTCTTTTTATGTCAATAAAACAGCTCATAATTATTTTGGTAAATACATATTTTGGAGTGTTTTATCAGTCTATTACCTTGTTGTCCTCCAATCCTTTTCCCTTTATGACCATTTTGTCATAATAGTAAAGGCCCTTTGAAGCAGATTCTGCCGGCTTGACTATGTAATAATCCTCGCCCTCATATACCCATTCGACAGCCTTGAATTTATTTACCGCACCGTTAAGGCAGAAAACTCCCCATTTGCCATCCTGCTGGTGCAGTGCCTGCCTGGGCACCTTTATACCGGTATACGTGTTCTTGACGATATCCACCGTGCTTTCCACTCCCCTGAGGAAAGTTTCATTTATAACGCCGCAGTTAAATATGACAATGGCTTCATCGTCAAAATACGTTACTTTTTTCACCGATGCCGATACCTTTTTTGAGGAAAGATAGGGAAAGTAAAGACCAAGACCATTCTCATTAAGCTGCTGGGCGTCGTCCGCACTTATGCAGCAAACAAAATACCATTCGAAATCGGATATTATGTACCCAATCACACCCGAAGCCTGCTCGACAGCCCCATTGTTCATAAGGTTTTCAAGGCTGTCGGGAGTCAGGGAATACATTTCCTCGGAGGTACAAAGGGTTGGGCTGCTTTCGGTAGCCTTGGCGAAATATCCCGGCGCGTCGGCCTTTACTGAATAGCTCTTTGATGAATAAGCCGTTTCATACTGTTTTAAAGAGGCTTTCATTGCATCAATATTGCTTTTGAAGCCGGCTATGTCATCCCTTGGATATTCCCTGGCAATAACTGTCTGGGTAAGTCCCGAGTAAAGCGAATCGGTCTCCCACACCTGTCCCAGGGACAGCATTCCCGAGAGTTCTTCCATGGAGTCAAATATGGCGCTGTCCAGAGATGCGCCCTCCTTATCGGCAGTTATATCGGCATACGCCGCTTCGGCGTATGCTATTTCCTGCCGCAGAGTTTCCGCCTGCCTGAAAGCCTCCGCGGCGGAGCTGTCGTCGAAAAAAGCAGCTATCTCTTCGTTTTGAGATACCTTTTCCCCATTCTCCACCATGAACTCGTAGGTTTTATCCTCCTGCCCGTAAACGGCATCCATCGTGCGAACAAAAATACCGTCGCATGTCACCTTATCTTCTACCGTTACGCTTAAAGCCTCCATGGTGACTATGCTGTCAGTCAGATTCAGAATAACCTGATAGCCTATGTAAACAAGCAAAAGCAAAACGGCAATGGCCGAAGTTATTTTCCTCATTTTCTCTCCTATCTGCCGGCGCATGCCTTTGGCTCAAGGCATGCGCCGCTATTCCCTCGTGCCTGAGGGCATATCCAGCTGCCTTGCGGGAACTATTGTCGATATGGCGTGTTTGTATATAAGGTACTGACGGTTTTCGTTGACCACCAGCACGGTATATCCGTCATACGACATGACTACTCCCCGCTGCTGAAACCCGTTAGTCATAAAAATAGTGACCGGCACACGGCTCTTCCTGGCTTCATTCAAAAATGTGTCCTGCATACTTGTTCTTGTTTCCATTATAAGGCTCCCTTTTTTATGTATTCTGCCTTATAATATTACCCCGTTTTCAGACAAGAACTTTGTCGCTTTGTCGATAATGAGATCCAATCCCTCATCTTTTTCGTATTTTATCCAAAAAACCCTTTCATCTCTGCCAAACCATGTTATCTGCCTTTTGGCGTAATTGCGGCTTTTCCTTTTTATAAGCTCAACTGATTCCTCAAGCCCTGCCCGTCCTTCCAGATAATCAAAAAGCTCTTTGTATCCAATGGCCTGGGCTGCCGTATTGATCAAAAGCCCTTTTTCATAAAGTTCCCTTACCTCGTTAAGAAGGCCTCTTTCCATCATGACATCGACTCTTTTGTTTATCCTGTCATAAAGGACCTGCCTGTCTTTAGGCATGACGCCGATAAAAACGCTCTGATACCTGGGAGGAGCCTTACGGCTTTTCCTGTCGTGCTCTGTTATGGTCTCCCCCGTCAGGTTGTAGACCTCCAAAGCCCTTATTATGCGTTTTTTGTCATTTATATGGAGCCTTGAGGCACTCTGCGGATCGATTGCTTTCAGCCTTTCCATCATGGCATCAGGGCCTTCTTTTTCCCATTCCTCTTCCAACGCGGCCCTTTCTGCTCCGCTCTCATCCCTTTTCAAAAACTCTCCGCCTCTTATAAGGGCATCAATATAAAGTCCGGTACCGCCGCAAACTATCGGCTGAATGCCCCTCGATATCAGCATGTCCAGATATTCAGAAGCCTCCTGCCTATATCTTGATACCGAGTATTCCTCCCTTACCGAGGCAACGTCCAGCATGTAATGGCATACCCCGCGCTTTTCCGATTCATCCGGCTTGGCTGTGCCTATATTCAGTTCCTTATAAACCTGCATGGAATCGGCCGAAACCACAGCCCCGCAAAGCTTCGTCGCAAGCTCCACCGACAAAGCCGTTTTTCCCGATGCCGTCGGACCGCATACAACTATGACCTTCATATCAAAGCACCCTTTTAAACTGCTTTTCGAGACTGCGCCTGGAAAGCGAAACGGCAACAGGCCTGCCGTGAGGGCAATTTCTGACATCGGGCAGCTTCAAAACCTTTTCAGCAAGACTCTGCATTTCGTTTATCCCTGAAAAGCTCCCACCCTTTACAGCGGCTTTGCAGGCTATGCTTTTCAAAAGCTCGTCCAATATAGGGCTGCCGGGCTTTATGCCGCTTAAAAGCTTTTGAGCCATATCGCTGAGCACATAAGGGATATCCTCTTCATCCAGATAAACAGGCGCACTCCTGACGGCCAGCGAGGACATTCCGTAGTCGTCTATCTCAAAACCGCTTTTTTCTAAAAGGGGCATGTTGTCAAGACAGGCCTGCTTTTCCTCAGGAGAAAGATTGACCGGCACAGGTGTCAGCAGGGTCTGCATATCCTGGTTGCCTGTTTTTATGACCAGGCTGTTGTATATCAGCTTTTCATGAGCGGCATGTTTGTCGATAAGCCACAGCTCATCCCCCTGCTGTGCGATTATATATGTGCCGAATGCCTGGCCCAGCACCGTTATATCGCTTTGGCAGTTTAAAATCCCGTCCTGGTTTTCCTCAGGCTCATCTTCATGTTCCTCTTCGGCGTCTACGGGCCTTGATGCCTTGATATTATATACAGCCGAGCCCAAAGAGCCGTCAAAAGCCTGCCCGAAGCCGGATGCTTTGCCGCCCTCCTCTGGCTTTGGCTGCCTTGGTACAAGCTCCATTTTGTTAATTTTAAACATGCTTTCATCCAGCTCAAAGTCATCGGATGATTTTGAGCCGAAATCCGCCTTAGTGCTTTTGAAAAGCTCCGATGCAGCCGAAGCCCCCTCGCCGGACACAAGCTCGCCTTCGTGAGAAGAAACAACTATTCCTGGCGAATACTCTTTTTCTTCCTCTCTCGGCTTTGAAAACGCTTTTTCCTCCATTTCAGGAAATGCCATATCGTCTTCCAAAGCCGTCACAACGGAGTGGTATATGGCAGAGTACACTTCATTTTCCCTGGCGAACTTGACTTCCAGCTTGGCGGGATGAACATTCACATCAACAGCCGTATAGGGTACCTTCATGTCAAGAAAGCATACAGGATATCTTCCCTGCATCATCTTCCCCTTATATGCCCCGTCAATGGCTGCCGACAGTATCTTCCCCTTTACCGGCCTGCCGTTGACCAGGAAATACTGCATTCCCCTGCTGCTGCGGCTGACTCCCGGAGGCGACACATAACCCTTTATATCCATATTGGGAAAACTGCCCTTGATGGGAATAAGCCCCTGAGCCGTTTCCCTGCCGTACATCGCGCTAATGACCTGGAAAAGCGAGCCGTCACCCCTGGTGAAAAAATTCTCCCTTCCGTCCTTTACAAACCTGAACGATATCTCCGGATGTGAAAGGGCGGCCGATGTGACTGCTCCCTCGCAGTATGCACCCTCGGTCGAGTCCTTTTTAAGAAACTTCATCCTGGCAGGTACATTGTAAAAAATATCCCTGACTATGACCGTCGTACCTTTTGGGCAGCCCGTCTCCTCGCATGTGACATTCTCGCCGCCTTCGCAGCAAAGATGGGTGCCGCCTATGTCTATTGCCGTTTTCGTGAAAATATCCACCTTGGAAACGGCAGAGATCGCTGCCAGCGCCTCGCCCCTGAAGCCCATCGTCGAAATGGCAAGCATATCCGACGGCTCCTTTATCTTGCTGGTTGCGTGGCGCAAAAGTGCCTTTTCAACATCATCGGGAGCTATTCCGCAGCCGTCGTCGGTAACCCTTATATACGAGGTCCCGCCGTTTTTTATTTCGACCTCTATCCGTCGGCTGCCGGCGTCTATTGAATTTTCTATTATCTCCTTTACCGCCGAGGCCGGACGCTCAACGACCTCTCCGGCCGCTATCATATTGGCCATATGGGGCGTCAGGACATTAATTATTCCCAAGTTTTAACACTCCTTTGCCCGTTTGCAAAGCTCATACAGTTTCGACATAGCCTCTATCGGCGTCAGTGTATTGGGGTCGGTAGCCTTAAGCTCCCTTAAAAGCTCGTCCTCCGCCATGGCACCAAGACTCATCTGGTCGGAGCGGGGTTTGAGAGAGGTTGCCTCGGGCCTTGGCTTTTTGCTTTCTATTTCCGCAAGGACCTTCTTTGCCCTTTTAACAACATTGTCAGGAAGGCCTGCCAGCCTTGCCACGTCTATGCCGTAACTGTCGTTGACAGAACCTTTGACTATCTTTTTTATGAAAACTATTTCCTCGCCGCGTTTTTTAACTACCACGCTGTAATTTTTCACGCCGTCAACCGTGCCCTCCATATCGCACAGTTCATGATAATGGGTAGCGAAAAGGGTCTTTGCCCCCAGCAGCTTTTTTGATGCCACATGCTCCAGAACAGCCCTGGCGATGGCCATGCCGTCATAAGTGGATGTGCCCCTGCCTATCTCATCAAGGATCAAAAGGCTCTTTTTTGTGGCGTTTTTGAGTATATCGGCCACTTCGTTCATTTCCACCATAAATGTCGAGCGTCCCATGGCCAGGTCATCAGATGCCCCTACCCTGGTAAACACCTTGTCGCATATTCCTATCCTGGCATAGGAGGCCGGGACAAAGCTGCCGCATTGGGCCATTATCACTATCAAAGCGACCTGCCGCATAAAGGTGGATTTGCCCGCCATATTTGGGCCGGTTATTATGTGGGCGCGGTTTTCCCCGCAGTCAAGATATGCATCGTTGGGCACAAAGTACCCGTCGCCCAGGACCTTTTCGACCACAGGATGCCTTCCGTCCCTTATATCTATAACATCCGAAAGGTCTACCTCCGGCCTGACATAACCGTTCTTTTCGGCAACATGGGCAAAGGCGGCCAGAAGATCTGTTTCGGCCAGGGCATGCGACGTCTTTTGCACCCTTTCAAACTGCGACGCCACCTTTTCCCTTATCTCTGTAAAGATCCTGTACTCCAAAGCCGTAACCTTGTCCTTGGCCGAAAGCACGGTCCCTTCCAGCTCTTTCAGCTCGGGCGTTATATATCTTTCGCTGTTGACAAGGGTCTGCTTCCTTATATAATCGTCGGGCACCATGGAGGTATTGCCCTTGCTGACCTCTATATAATATCCAAACACCTTATTATAGCTGACTCTGAGGTTTTTGATTCCCGTGCGTTCCTTTTCGCGGCGCTCGATCTCGGCAACCCTGCCCGCGCCGCCGTTCAGAAGATCGTTCAGCTCGTCTACCTCCTTCGAAAAGCCCGCCCTTATTATGCCGCCTTCTCTGACCGAAAACGGGGGCTCATCTACTATGGAGGCTGATATCAGGTCATATATGTCCTCAAGGCAGTCTATCCCGGCGCAAAGCTCCGTCAGTCTTCGGCTCTTTGCCCTTGACAGCGTATTTTTTATTCCCGGAAGCAAGGCACATACCGATGCCAGGGAACGAAGGTCCCTTCCTCCGGCGCTGCCGAAAACGGTGCGGCTGATTATCCTTTCAATATCAAAGGTTTCTTTAAGGGCGCCCCTGAGGTCCTCCCTCAGCATGTAGTCATCCTTGAGCTCCTGCACGGCCATCTGCCTTTTGTTTATGCCTCCAAGGCTGACAAGAGGCTTTTCCAGCCACTTTTTTATCAGCCTTCCACCAGCCGATGTAACAGTCTCGTCCAGCACCCACAAAAGAGAGCCTTTTTTCTCCCTGCCCCTCATGGTTTCTGTCAGTTCAAGGTTCCGCCTGGCGTTGAAATCCAGCTGCATAAACTGCTCGCCGCTGTAAATATTTATAAAGGATATATGTTCAAGATGGCTTTTCTGGGTCTCGTGCAGATAGTCGAGCAGCCCGCCGCAGGCAGAAATAACCGCCCGCGGCGCTTTTGAAAGGTCCATGCCGCTTCCGACCTGTTCATTTACGATATCCAGAGCCGAAGGGTAATCAAACCTGCTTTCATCGACATTTTCCACAAGGCAGCTTGAGCCGCTGTCCAAAAATGCCCTTACGCTGGCATTTTTCAGCGCGTCCCGACAAAGGACCAGCTCCTTGGGGCCAAACCTTGAAAGTTCAGCCGCAAGGCCTTTAGCATCGGTGAGTGTAGCCGACATTTCACCTGTCGAAAGATCGCAGAAAGCCACGGCCATGCCCTCTTCATGCTCATATACCGAAGCTATATAATTATTCTCACTTTCATTCAGCATGGAGGCCTCTATCACGGTGCCTGGGGTAACGGTCCTTATGACCTCCCTTTTCACAAGCCCTTTGGCCAGCGCGGGATCCTCCATCTGCTCGCAGATTGCGACCTTATACCCCTTTTGTATAAGGCGGGCTATGTATCCTTCAGCGCTGTGATATGGCACGCCGCACATGGGGGCCCTCTCCTCCAGCCCGCAGTCCCTGCCCGTAAGAGCCAGCTCCAGCTCCCGCGAGGCCGTCTTGGCGTCATCAAAAAACATCTCGTAAAAATCGCCCAAACGGTAAAAAAGGATAGCGTCCTTGTTTTGATTTTTGACCTCCATATACTGCTGCATCATAGGGGTAAGCTGGGCCATCTATCTCTGCTCCCTTTCAATAACCGCGCCGAAAAGCGCCCAGGTCGAGCTTCTTTCTATAACAGCATTCACAAACTGCCCTTCAAGTCCTTCGGCTCCCCTGAGATAAACCAGCTTGAAGCCTTCGGTCCTGGACTGCTTTGTATACTCATTATTGTAATTTTTCTCGTTTTCCTCCCGGCCGACAAGTACCTTTACCGTTTTGCCGACATAAAGGTCATTTTTCTCCTTTGAGATCCTGTTCTGGACCTCCAAAAGGCGGTCAAAATTCTTTTGCTTTTCCTCTTTGGTCAAAACATCGGGCATATCATATGCCTTCGTCCCCCTTCTGGGTGAGAAAATGAAAGTAAAAAGCGAATCAAACCTGACCTTTTCCAAAAGTTCTATGGTCTCCTGGAACTCCTCGTTTGTTTCGCCGGGAAAACCGACTATTATATCCGATGTTATCGTAAGATTGGGCATGAGCTTTCTTGCATAATCGACCAGAGAAAGATATTTTTCGGCGGTATAGCGCCTGTTCATATCCTGAAGCACCCTGTCGGACCCTGCCTGGACAGGCAGATGTATGCTTGCACACACCTTTTCGCACTCAGCCATGGTATCAAACAGTTTTTTTGTGGCGTCCTTCGGATGGCTCGTCATAAACCTGACCCAAAAATCACCGGGTATATCGTTTATTTTCCGAAGAAGGTCGGGGAAATCGCATTTTCCCCCCAGATCATTTCCGTAAGAATTGACATTCTGACCAAGAAGGGTTATGTCCTTATATCCTTGCCTTACCAGGCTTTCAAATTCCCTGAGCACAGCCTCGGGCTCGCGGCTGCGCTCCCTCCCCCTGACATAAGGTACAACGCAATAGGAACAGAAGTTATTGCAGCCGTACATTATCGAAAGCCAGGCCTTGTGCCCCTTTTTTCTGACAGGCTCTATATCCTCGATTATGATGCCCTTTTCATCACCGTCAAGGTCAAATACCCTTTTTCCTGAGGAAAGGCGGGTATAAAGCAGCTGTGGAAAACGGCTTAGAGCATAAGTTCCGAATACTATATCAACATATGGATAGCTGTTTTTTATCCTTTCGGCTACATGCTGCTGCTGGGCCATACAACCGCATAGTACGGTTATAGCCGAAGGGTTCTCTTTTTTTATATGAGAAAGCTCTCCGACATTGCCGTAAACCCTCTGCTCGGCGTGATCGCGTATGGCACAGGTATTAACTATTATTACATCGGCCGATGCCATATCGTCGGTAAAATCAAAGCCCATCAGGGCCAGCATTCCCCGTATCAGCTCGGTATCAGCCTCGTTCTGCTGGCAGCCGAAAGTCTGGGTAAAAGCCAGCGGACGATTAATTCCTCTTTCGGCATAAATCTCATTTATTTTACAACAGTAATTCTTTTGAATATCCAAAAGCTCGCGGCTCATGACCCTCGATCTGTTTTCCATTGCGGCTGTCCTTTCATATATAAAATAAACTCTGTACAAGCAAAATTATGACAATAGATTATAGCATAAGTTTTGGTTTTCCGCAATATTCCGCAAATCCAGGCCATCGTCTTCATTCTAAAAACACCTGTAAAAAAGCCTCACTTTGTACAGCCATGCGAATATGTTTTATTTCCAATATAAGTAATATTATCCATACTTTTCCGTCATATTGTGCAGAATATTTAAAATTTGTACCGCTTTATTACAAGTTAATACATGATAGGTGTTATTGTCAATACGCATACGGAGGTGACGATTTGAAGATCTACACCTATCTCGGACGTAAAAACATAAGCGGAGAACGCATATATGCCGCGCGCATGGCTTTAAAACTTTCACAGTCAGAACTTGCGGCACGCATGCAGATAAACGGTGTTACCCTTGAAAGAGAAGCCATAAGCAAGATAGAAACAGGCAAAAGGTTTGTCGCCGATTATGAACTCAGGATTTTCGCAAAAGTCCTGGGTGTAAGCATGGAATGGCTGACGCTCCTCCAAGAAGAAAAAAAACAAGAAATAAAGGCTCCCCAGCTTTAGCCGGGAAGCCTTTATTTTTACTGTCTTCCGTCAAGTACCCGCATATCCCCATCGCCGCCGTAAAGCAGCAGGATATCGGGCAGTATCTCATAAACCTTGCCAACCTGTATCATGGCGGCACAGAAATGACAAGCATAGTCCTCTCCGGCGCCTGCCATGAATGCTGACCTATGTAGGTTTTCATCCCGGCCGGACTGCCAGACCGTGAAGCACGCAAAGCCTATTGCCAAAGCAGCAGCGGCCTCAAAAGCCAAAACTGCCTTATTTTGTAAAAAGGCTTTTTGCCGCTTTCCATAACATCCACCCCTAAGGGCTATCTTTCGTCAAAGAAGGATTTAAGCAGGTCCTTGAGCCTTATTTCATCCCTGCTGCCTATCATCTCGCAAGCGGAGTGCATCGACAGCAGAGGAACTCCCATGTCGACCGCGTTGGCCGGCAGCATGGCCGAAATGACCGAACCTATCGTGCCGCCGCCTTTTATATCCGAATGGTTTGAGAATTTCTGATAAGGTATATCGTATTTTGAGCAAAGCTGCTCGACAACACCCGTCATTATGCTGTCGGTGGCATAGGATTGTGTGCAGGCCTGCTTTATGCAGATGCCCTCGCCTAAAACGCAGCGGTTATTTTTGTCATATCTTTCACCATACATGGGGTTAAAGGCGTGAGCGGCATCCAGGGAAAAAATAAGGCTGCGGCTCATGGCTATCATATAATCCTGCTCATCATACCCCAGCGACATATATATGCGCTTAAATATGTACTCTGTTATATTTGAGTTGGCGCCCGACTTGGAACGGTTGCCTATCTCCTCATGGTCATAGGCAATGGCAGCGCTTATGCCCTTTTCACCTCCCGCCTCGGCTATGCCGGCCATGCAGGCAAATACCGAAGTCAGGTTGTCAAGCCTTGGAGAGGCAATAAACTGCCCGTCAATTCCCCAATCGGTGCAGGGCATGCAGTTGTAGACATAAAGCTCATAATCCAGAATATCCTCAGGCTTTACTCCCAGCTCTTTTCCCATAAATTCACGGAAGAAGTTATCATTTTCCCCGCAATCTGTCCCTATCACGGGATACATCCTGGAAGCCTGCTTGGCCTCGACCTTGCTTTTATCCGAAATATGAGGGGCCAGGTCGGCGATCATGGCCACAGGGCGCTTGAGATCCACAAAGCGGCATTCGGGCCTAAGGGGGTCGTCCGAGCGGCAGGCCACCCTGCCGGCTATCGAAAGGGGCCTGTCGTGCCAGGATTCCAGCCTGGCCCCACCGTAAACCTCGGTGTCAAGGCAGAGATATCCCCCTATTTTAAGTTCAGGCACGGGCTTTATGCGGAAACAGGGTGAATCGCTGTGAGAGGCCGCTATATGGCAGCCGTCATAAGGCTCGGCTTCCTTCCCTATGCGGAAGGCGCAGATATATGAATCATTGGAAATCACATAATAGCTCTTTCCTCTTTCAAGCTGCCAGCGGCTTGAAAGGTCAAGTCTTTCAAACCCGCTTTCTTCCAGGATATTTTTGGCGGAAAGCACTGCATGGAAGGGTGTAGGGGAGTTTTCCATAAACGCTTTGAAATCATTTATATCGTACATTAAGACACCTCCATTTATTTTATGCCTTTATTATGTATCATTTGCATTTATAAGGCAAGCCTCGGAATACTCTTTGTTCGTGCCTTTGTCAAAGGTCACGTTGATCTCGGCCGGCACCCTGCCGTAGGTCATATCATTCAGAAGCTCCTTGGGCAGGCTGTCCTGCCCCGAAATAAGGTGGTTTTCTCCCAAAAAAGCGAAAAATCCCTCTCCTAAGCCCTCTGTCTGGCTTTCAAAAACATATTCCTCTCCCCCGTACAGGACCTTCATGCGAATGCAGGCCCTCCCGGCACGCTGTTCTTTGTCCATAACAAACAGAAACAATGCGCTGTAACTGAAATTGACCCTTGAGCCGTCCGGCATATCCTGCCAATTATCAAACAGCAGGACTTCTCCCTGTATACACGCCGCCCTGGCTCCGGCCTTCTGTACCCTTAAGGGGCCGTCAGGGAAACAGAAACCGAAAACACTTCCGCTTTCAAAAGCGTAGCCGCAGTAAAGATACTCTCCGTCAAAGGAAACCGTATTATGATCCTTCCATGATGAATCTTCCTTTGTATATGACGCAACTATGTCTGTATCCTCCACAAGGAAGGATCTTTCCAGGCTTCGGAAGGCCCCTTCGGACGTAAAATGGGGGCTGCCCTGCATATGCCAGACGGCAAGGATAAAAAACGCCGAAGCAAAAAGCAAAAGCGCAGATTTTGCAAGTCTTGACATGTCATTCACCCACTTTGAAGCTCTCGCTTGCCTGCCCGAAATCATAACTTATCTCAACAGGCAGGCTTTCTTCTTTTATATCTATGGCAAAGCAGTAACGCGGGCAGAACAAGCTCCTTGTTTTGCCTTCAAAGCGGCTTTCCAGCTTTTGTCCCCCGGCAGAGCGGAATTTAAGCATTTCTGCTGCCCCGTCCGGACTTGCAAACCAAATAGGTCCCGAAACCTTTATCTCCAGGATCAATGTCCCATCATCTGTAACCGCCGCCCGTTCGGCTGAAAAACGGTAACCGGCCCTTTCAAAACCATTATGGCCGTCAATTTCAATTACTTCCGCAGCATTTTCGGCAAGGGAAGAAAAAAGGTCGTTTCTGTCAAAATAGCCCAGGGAGAAGAAATACACGAAGAAAAACACCGCTGTTGACATAAAAAGAGATCTTGCAAAAATAAATACCCAAGAGGCGAACCTAGGATAGATCCTTGAAAACATCTCCGCAGTTTGCACAGGATCGCCCATGGCCCTTTCCGCAGCAGTCAGTGCCTGCCCAAAATCCATGCCCATGGTCATGAAATCATCTATTTTATCCTCCATGTGTCCCTCAAGCTCCTTTTGGGCCTTCCTTCGTTCTGAGGGCAGTACGATGCCGCGGCACGCCTTTTCACACCACGAAAAGCGCGAGGCTTTGCTCTTCATGCGCTCACCCCCTGCTTTCCAAAGGCTTTGGCTCCATCACGGCGTTGACCTTGCTTAAATATTCCTTCCACATGGCCTTTTTTTCCTCGAGGGCTTTAAGTCCTTTTTTGGTTATGCGGTAATACCGCCTGACCCTGCCGCCGTCGGTCTTTTTTTCAAAAGATTCCACATACCCCTGTTTTTCCATAGAGTGAAGTATGGGGTAAAGGGTGCCTTCTTTCATCTTGAAAGTATCATCCGAACGCAAAGCCAGCTCGTTTATCATCTGATAGCCGTATTTCTCACGCTCTTTCAAAAGGGACAATATCATCATCCCGTAACTGCCCGAAAGCAAGCTTTTATCAATATTCATGATATTTCTCCTATACATAGATTATCTATGTATAATATACCTCGACAATCTATGCATGTCAAGATATTGAAAAAGCCGCCCGAAGGCGACTTTTTATATTCTTCCATATTCTTTCTATTCTTTTATGACAAATATCCCAAAGGTATCGGGACCGCAGTGGCAGGAAACGGCGGGACCCGCCTCGCAGACCGAAATGTCCGCCAAAGGCATGTGTTCCCTTATATACCCCAGGGCTTTATCCAAAAGCGCTTTTTGCGTCAGCGTATGGCATACACATACCCTTGCGTAACTGTCTTTCGAAAGTCCCGATATCATATCGTCTATAAACTCATATACGCATGTTTCAAACTTCCCGCGGTACTTTTTCCCGACCGACATGCTGCCGTCTTTAATAACGATCTGGGGCCTGAGCTTAAGAAGATTGGCGCCCAGGCGCGAAAGGGAGGAACACCTGCCGCCTTCGTGCAGATAGGTGAGGTTATCGACTATAAAAGCGCCCTTTATATCGTTCCTGAGCTTTTCAAGCGCAGATATTATTTCTCCGGCAGAACGCCCCTCGTCCCTCATCCTCGCGGCGTCCTCGGCCATCATGGCGCTGCCTCCCGATATGCTCATGCTGTCAAATACAGTGACCCCTTTTACTTCCTTCGCCGCCATGAGGGCATTGCTGACACAGCATGACATTCCGGAACTTTTTGCTATATGTATTATCTCAACGTCCTCAGACATAAGAGAGGTAAAAAACTGAGTATAATCCCAGGGCGACGCCGCCGAGGTGCGGGGAAGCTTCCCGCTTCTGTCATGGTACTCAAAAAGCTCCTTTGCCGTTATATCCGGATAATCGGCCACATTATCGCCGTCTGTGCTTACATAAGATGGTATGACTTTGATATCCAATGCCCCGGCCTTTTCAAAAGGCATGTCAAATGTGCTGTCGGCTGTCAAAATTATCTTTTTCATCGCCTTCTCCTTTAGCGCAACATAGTGACGCGGATGTCTCCGCAAAATATTACTCACGATTGACTTTTACCACGCATGTGAATTATAATACTTATGTTACTTTTCTTCAATGGACATTTGTGTTCAGCATCCGTACTTATTACCCATCTCCGGGTTATTGTGTGGATTAAAATTATTAAGAGTGTCATAAGGAGGTTCTCCATGGAAAGCGCTCCCAGAAAAACCGACAGAAGAGTCATAAAGACCAAAAAAGCCATACGCAGCGCCTTTTCCCATCTGGCTGCCGAAAAAAATATATCGGATATAACGGTCAAGGATATCGCCGAAAGAGCCGATATAAACAGAAAGACCTTTTACAATTACTATGACGGCGTATACCAGGTCATCGATGAAATCGAAAACGAGCTAATAACGGCGTTTGCCACGGCTCTGTCTGAAATAGACTTTACCGTGGTAATCAATAATCCCAGCCTGCTTTTTGACCGCCTGACAAATAATATAAACCGAGATATCGATTTTTATTCCCACCTGGCAAAAAGGGAGGAAAACAGCTCCCTTATCCGCAAGATAATCAACACTCTCAAAGATAAACTCAAGCAGAGCGTTTCCAGCCAGATAACGGTCAGCCCGGAACTTTTGGACATAGTGGCCGATTATACCGTAGGCGGGCTTGTGGCCGTATACCAAAGCTGGTTTGCCTCCCGCAGGAAGGTGCCCCTTGAGACCCTGTCGCAGATAGTCAGCACCCTGACCTTTGAGGGCGTGAACGGTATTCTTATGAACAGGGGTTGACAGAAAGCCCTCCTCATTTTATAATATCGTTAAATGATATCATTTAACGATATTGAAAGGCAGATGATACAATGCCCAAAAAATCCATGGAAACCCTGACCGAATCGATGTTTTATGTGCTGTTAGCTTTTACCCGGGGGCCTTTATGCGGCACCGATGCATCAGAACTCATCGAGAAGGTCTCAGAGGGCAGGGTATGTATCGGCCCGGCTACGCTTTACACCCTTCTTGCCAAATTTGAAAAGGAAAAATACATAAAGGAGATCTCTGTGGAAGGCCGCCGCAGGACCTATGAAATAACCGAAAAGGGCTTAAAGGCGTGTCAAAGCGAGCTTGAAAGGCTTTATCTGTGCATTAAAGACGCACAGGCGATGGGTCTGAGGAGGACTTGCGATGAAGAACGCTGAAACTGTTTACCGTCTGATACCCTGCCCTTCTTTCGATGTGGAGGGCACCGAAAGCTGGCTTTCCGACATGGCCGAACAGGGGCTTATCCTGACTAAGGACGGGCTTTTCATGGGCTTTGCCACCTTTGAAAAGGGCCGGCCCCAAAAAATACGGTACCGTCTGGAGGCAGCCCCCAACGGCACAAGTATGTGGGGCCCCAACGAGGGGGAACCCGATGAAGAATTTTTGGAGCTTTCCAAAAAATACGGCTGGGAATATATAGCCAAAAGGGGCGACTTTCACATTTACCGCTCCTTTTCAAACGAGGCAAGGGAGCTTAACACCGACCCGCAGGTACAGGCCATTTCCCTTTCCAAGATAAAAAGCCGCCTTAAATCAAATATGTTTTATTTTGCCTTCTGGATACTTATATGGCCGCTGCTGAAAATCAAGGGGGCGCTTATTTCGATACTTCTGCCTTTGGGCTTTTGGCGGGGAATAAGCCTTTTGGGGCTGATGCTGTGGAATGTTTTAGACCCCGCAGTGGAGTTTTTCAGGATAAACGCTTTAAGAAAAAGCCTTCTTGCCGACGGGTATATAAACCACAAGAAGAATTGGAAAAAAAGCAGGCATATTTACCTTTTGACCCACTACGGCAAAGTGTTCTTTACCGTTTTATGGATAGTTCTTTTTCTTTTCTGGTATCAGGCCGACACATTGGGGGAGCACGAAATCCCGATTTCGGACTTTGAAGGCGAAGCCCCCTTCGCCACAATAGCCGATATTTACCCCAGCGGCAGCTACCAAAACATGGATATGGGGCATTCCAATACCTACAGGACATACGGCGACTTTTTTGCCCCGGTGAACTATTCCTGGGCAGAAATAGGAAACATAACCCTCCCCACGGGAGAATATTTTTCATGCATACTGAGGATCGAATACCATGAGCTGGCCTTTGAATGGGCGGCCAAAGCCGTGGCCCAAGATTATTACAGGAAAAACACATTTTTGAATAAAGATGTGAATCCTGTCAATATAAACGCCCCCGAGGCCGATTACTTCAAGGCCTATTCGGAGCACGGCATGACATTCTTTGTCATACGTCAGGGGAAAAAGGTTTTAAGCATCCTTTATATGCCCATGACCCACGATATAGCACCTTCCCTAAGCGAACTTGCAGACCTTTTTGCAGGCAGTATAGCGTAAAATAAAAAGGACCTGCTTTTAAAAGCAGGTCCTTTCACTTTTCAAATCAGTATTCGACCCTCAGCTCAGGGCAGACCAGCCTTGCACACATGGCGGCCACCTCGGCCCTGGTTATCTCACCCTCGGGCAGGAAGCTCAGGTCTTCCTCGCTGCCTGTAAGGACTCCGGCATTATACAGCCTTAAAACAGAAGCATAATTCTCGTCGTCCTTTTCAACATCGGGTATCTCGCTTACATCATTTATCTTTTCCAGATCACTGAGCTGTACTGCCTTTGACAAAAGGGAGGCCATCTCCATTCTTGTTATGTTCCTCTCATAATTGTCAAAGGTGTCATCGTCGATCATTTTCCTGTCAAGGGCATATCCAACATAGATATCGTACCAGGGTGTGCCCTGCTCGAATATGCCGTCCTTGCCGTAATAGATATTGTGCAGTCGGGCCGCCAGGGTTATTCCCTCTGCCACGGTCATTCTACCGTATCCGTCAAATACTCCTTCGCTCACGCCCTTCATAAGGTTATACTCATACGCGGCGGAGGCGTAGCCTTCAAACCATGTGCCCGAAATATCACTAAAGGTCCCCTCGGACAGCTGATTGACCTTTTCAAAATTATCAAAGCTGCCGTTTATATAAAGCTGCATATCTGCCTGTCCCGTCAGGACCTTCCGCAGCCCGGGCCAGGTATAATTCTGATATTCTCCCGTTTCAAGGAATGTGTCGATATCCTCATCTGTCAAGGCAAGCACATACGTACTGCCCAGATTGAACCAATAAAGGTCGGACCATTTGTCATCGGGTATATCGTTTATATTCTCATACCCCATGTCTTCCATGGAATAATAGAAATTTATCCTGCCGCTGTAAAGGCCGCTGCCCTCACTCAATACAAGCCTTCCGCCTTCGGAAGATGAGCTGCCTTCACCCGCTTCTTCATCGGAGGTTTCAAAGCCCCTGCCGGGCTTATAGTCATATCTTATTCCTGTCAGGGAAGCGTTATATATGACACCGTCAAAATTGGTCATGGTGACCTCCACCTCGGCGCTTTTCTCGGGATTTACAACAGTTACGGTAGCCTCCACCTCTTCGCCGTCAATTTCAAGCGTCGTTTCATATCGTCCGACATAATCGGGCAGCACGACCTGCGCCTCGTAGCTGGCGCCCGAACTGTTGAGGGTGCCTAACACGCCCTGTTTGAATATCTGGGTCTTTATGTCGGCGGCCGAAGCCCACGCAGCGGATGATACTGCCACAGCGGCGCAGAGCGCAGCCGTCAAAAATCTTTTCATAACGCTCTCCTTTGCAAGATCTCTTTTATACTTTACCCTCAGCGCGTAAAACGGCATCACGGCAGTGCAGAAAACAACTTCCTTCCTGCGCTGCACCGCAGCGCCTTAAACGAATAATACAGTCAAAAAAGCGTGTTGTCAACAAACTCAATGTAAAACAAATATTTATTCGGACATCGCCGTTGCGTAAAAGGCACTCCTGCCCTCGGCCCATTGGCGGCTGTCCTCCTCAATGGCCTGCTCGTAATATACCTCATAATCGTCCAGACCGCTTGTGTAATTGCCGAATACCTCTCGGTATTCCCTGACGCTGTCAAATATATTAAGATAGCTCAGCTCCGACCCGTTATCTTCAACCAGCTCCAAAAGCCTGACCATATCGCTCTGCCAGACATGCCTGGTTTCATGTGCAAGGACCTTAACGGCTGTTTGCCATGTTGACAGGCTGAGCATTTCTTCATTCAAAACTATACATTCTTTGCCCGAATCAAAAAAAGCAAGGTTGTTCTCTTCCAGCTGCCTTTTTTCCAACTCTACCACACGGCATCCGAGAACATTGGCGCATTCCCACCTGCATACCTCTGAAAGGATTTCGAGTTTTTCGTCATTACTCATATTAGCCCATATTTCATCTTCAAACACGCTTCTAAGGCCGCTGAAATATTCCTCATCAGAAGGCAGGCCGCTTTTCGTCTGCTCGTAAATCTCCATTTGCGAAGGGCTGGTCAGGCGTCCATACATAAAAGTCGCCGCTAAAACTCCGCAGAAAACAACGACCAGCATAAGCGCAAAGCTTACACTGTCCCTCATGCCGCCCATTACCAGCCTTTCAGCGCGTTTTCCTGTCTTTGTTCTGAAAAATCGAAGTTCACCGCTTTCGTCATCGGCAGCCTTTACCCGGTATGATTCTCCTCGGCATTCAAACAGGCTTCCCTGTCTTTTAGCATCTTCCCAAACAGCGTACGCCCCGCGGCTGATAAAATGGTCCCGCGGAAGGTCCTCTATTCGATAGCTCAAAACAGACCTTTTTATAGCGGCGGTTCTGAGCGTTCCGCCTTCCTCCTGACGGTCCAGATCAAGATACGCGACATATTCCCCTCCATTGGGATCGATCAGGAAAAACAGTATTTTTGCGGCTGTTTTTTTGCCGTTTGAGTCCCTGATAATCACATACAGTGATTTATCCCTAAGGCGTTTTTCCACCTTACCGCTCATGTCCGCCTCCCTTCAATGAGGTTATACGTTTCTTTATATAATAACACAGGCATGGCCCTTTCTCAAGTACGGTCCTTAAAAGCGCAGGCGGCAATAGTCCCCCGCGCTTTTAAGGAGCACTCAGATTTACCTTACAGTAAAATCAGGTCTTTTTCTTGGGGCAGTACGACAATACTTTTCCGCAGGATATCCAGCCAGCATGCAGCAAGATACTGTCCTGCCCTCTATTCCCAGCCAGCGCATGAGTTTGGCGCTTAATGGTATGGATCTTTTAAGATACCCGCTGTGCAGAACGCCCGCGCCCATGGCACACGCCATAAGTTCGATATTATCCGCCGCCAGGCCGCCGTCCCACGGATTGTCGGTTACAATCAAAATAAGCGCAGGCGCATTGAAAAAGAAATTATCCTTACGGTTTTCTATGTATTCATAAAGAAATCTTTCCAAAGCCGGCGCTGCCGGCGAGCCTTCGGAATTCAGTTCTTCAATCGCTGCGGGAAGCATCTCCCAGAAAAGTTTTTTGAACTCCGCTAATTCCTTTTGCACTACGATAAACTTTGTCGCCTGTGTATTTTTTGCGGTAGGTGCGTATCTGCCAGCCATCAAAAGCCTCTCAAGGTCCGCAGGCTTAAAAATATCGCTGCGGAAATTACGTATGCTTCGCCTGAACTTCATAGCATTAAGCAACTTTTCAGGGTCAAGATCAAATGTGCCCGGCCTGTATTCCACAACTTCCGACATATCCATTTCCGGCATGACAACGGCATTCATAGGACAAATGGCGACACAATGCCCGCACTCAAGGCATTTGCCCGAATACACCGCCTTGCCGTTTTCGATTTTCAGGGCTTTGGAAGGGCAGTCATTGACGCACTTTCCACAGCCGATACATTTTTTGCCGTCAACGGCAACTTTGATAAGTTCCACATTTACCATCCTTTCATATACCAGCCACTCCAACAGCGGCCTTCTTTATCAATATTATACCACAGCTTCCACCGAATCTTATCATTTTAAGAGTAAAACAAGTAACACACCCTCAACAAAATGAATAAACTTTAAAACAGAAGGATTTGAAAACGCGCTTAGCGCTTCTAAAATATATTTTTATGGAGTGATGGTATGAGTATTTCCGAAGGGCTGTTTTTAGGCCTGCTTATGCCTTTTGTGGGCACAAGCCTGGGATCGGCCTGCGTTTTTTTCATGAAAGGCGGGTTTTCGCCTACCCTTCAAAAATGTCTTAACGGCTTTGCTTCGGGAGTAATGACCGCGGCCTCTATTTGGAGCCTTATCATACCAGCCACGGAAATGGCATCAGCCAAAGGCAGGCTGGCTTTTCTTCCAGCGCTTATGGGAGTATGGGCAGGAGTGGTTCTCATGCTGGTTATTGACCGGTTGATAAGTGAAAAAAGCGTTAGCTCTGGACTTATCAAAGAAGACTCACATCAAACCGCCATGCTGGTTCTGGCCGTTACCATCCACAACATACCAGAAGGAATGGCCGTAGGCGTATTATTTTCGGCCTGTCTTTCAAAGAGCCCCTCGGTTACTTTGGCCGGAGCTTTGATGCTGGCCTTCGGCATTGCCGTGCAGAATTTTCCCGAAGGCGCTGTCATCTCAATGCCTTTGCGGGCTGACGGCATGAAGCGAAACAAATCTTTTTTGTTCGGCGTCATGTCAGGAATAACTGAACCGATAGCGGCGGGAATTACTATCCTTTTTTCCGGCATCATAACCCCCCTTCTGCCGTACCTTCTGAGTTTTGCCGCCGGTGCCATGATATATGTTGTCGTCGACCGGCTTATTCCCGAGTCGGCTTCCCTGGGAAAAAGTCTGCCCCCGTCTGTGGTATTCTGTCTGGGATTTACCATGATGATGGCGCTGGATGTGGCTTTGGGATAAAACAAAAACCCGGAAACAAAGTTTCCGGGTTTTTATGGTGGACGATACAGGACTCGAACCTGTGACCCCCTGCACGTCAAGCAGGTGCTCTAGCCAACTGAGCTAATCGTCCGAACGCAAGTGTTATTATACACAAGCCCGCATCCTTTGTCAAGTATTTTTTCTGCAGCTTTTAATTTCATTTTTTCATACCTTTTCCGCTATGTCTTTCTACACGGTAAGGGACAATTCCGCTGAAAACCTTTTACAACTCCATGGCTTTATGCTACAATATATCCATAAAATGCCGCCGTTGGCGGAGAAAAGGAGCAGCGTTTATGATCAAAACAAATGAAAACACCCTTCCCATAGTGTCGGTCCAAGGTATGGTCGTACATCCCAGCTTCAGCAAAAAGGGCAAGATGACGGTCGACGGAGATGTGATCTTCATGCCCGGTACAGGCGGCATAACCTACAACGCCAAAATAGGCGACATATGCGTCGGCTGGACCGCTGATCACCTGGAGCCAGGAGTCACCACAAGAAATCCCGACGACGCCCGCAATGACGCCTACGTCTGCTACTCCTGCATAGGCAATGAAGCCAGGGTCGTAAGCGGTGACGCCAAGGGACGCAAAGGCTTTGTAACAGGCAAGCACGGCGGCTGCGAGCACCTGATGATTTATTTTGACGACGAGACGCTGGAACTTCTGGCTCCCGACGACAAGATCCTCGTAAAATCCTGCGGCCAGGGTCTTTCCCTTACCGACCATCCCGAAATAATCCTTCGCAACATGAGCCCTGAGCTTTTAAAGAAAATGAACATCACTGAGGAAAACGATAAACTCAAGGTCGGCGTGGCAAAGATAGTGCCTGGCTGCATAATGGGTTCCGGTCTTGGCTCGGGCAGCGCCAGCGGCGACTATGACATAACTCTTTTTGACAAGAGCATAACCGAAAAATACGGCTTGGACAAGCTGCGTTTCGGGGATATCGTTTGTATTCTCGATGCTGATACACGTTATGGCAGGACATACCAGACCGGTGCCGTTACGATAGGCGTTGTCATCCACAGCGACTGCATGGCGGCAGGTCATGGTCCCGGAGTCACCACTCTGATGTCCTGCAAAACTACCCTTATCGAGCCTGTCATTGATGAAAAGGCCAACCTTGCTGACATGTTTATCAAATAGGGTGCAATTCCCTGTTTGTTATTGACAAGGCACGGGTGCTGTGATATTATTATTTCGCAATTTAACAGAGCCCATGAGGGAGTAGTTGGCATGGTTTACCGTGTTTCAAGTCAACATCATAGCCTTTTGGCTTGGCTTGAATGAAATAACCAGACTCATGTATGATTTGAGATCATGCATGAGTCTTTTTTTCATGAGTCTTTTTTTATCGCTCTCATGTCTCTCATGTATTTATTAACTTGTACCTGTTAAAATAAAATATATATCAGGAGGATAGCAATGGAAAATTACAGCCGTACCTTTGAGGATGTGGCCCTTTCCCTGGGCACTTCCGAAAGAGGGCTTTCGGAGGAGGACGTCAAGCGCCGTGAACTTCAGTATGGCAAAAACCTTTTGGCTAAACCCCCCAAGCCTTCTCTTATAAAAAGGTTTTTTGCTCAGCTGGGCGACCCTATGACAATCATACTTATAGCTGCAGCTGCCATATCGCTTATAACAGCGGCATATTCTGGCGAAGGCTTTACCGATGTCATAATCATTATGGCAGTTGTAATTGTCAATGCCTGCCTTGGCGTTTATCAGGAAAGCAAAGCCGAAAAGGCTATCGAGGCGCTTCAGGCAATGTCGGCAGCTACATGTAAGGTAATTCGTGATGGCAAGATGCAGGTCATCAAGAGCGAAGATCTGGTACCCGGAGATGTCGTTTTGCTGGAAGCGGGAGATGCTGTGCCCGCCGATGGCCGTCTTTTTGAAAGCGCCAGCCTTAAAATAGAAGAAGCTGCGCTTACAGGTGAAAGCGTGCCTGTAACCAAAATTACTGATCCTATTGGAGATGGCGGAACGGTTGCCCTTGGCGATCGCAAAAATATGGTCTATATGGGCAGCACTGTTGTCTATGGACGCGGCTCCGCCATAATTACTGAAACCGGCATGAATACAGAGATGGGCAAAATAGCCGATGCTCTGGCAAAGGCCAAGGAAGGCCAGACGCCGCTTCAAATCAAGTTGTCCCATCTCAGCCGTATTCTCAGTTATCTTGTTATAGGGATATGCGCATTCATATTTGCATTTTCTCTGCTGCGCAGCGGCAGCTTTTCCGGCGCCGTTATACTTGACACCTTTATGGTTGCCGTTTCTTTGGCCGTTGCTGCCATTCCGGAGGGCCTTGCCACTGTCGTTACAATAGTCCTTTCGATAGGCGTTACCAACATGTCAAAACGCAACGCCATCATAAGAAAGCTGACAGCTGTCGAAACTCTGGGATGTACCCAGATAATATGCAGCGATAAAACGGGAACTCTTACCCAGAACAAAATGACCGTCGTCGATGAGTTTACAAACGACCGCGAGCTTCTGGCAAAAGCCATGTCCCTTTGCAGTGACGCTCAGCTTGAACCTGACCATATAGGTACTGTGGGTGAGCCCACCGAATGCGCTTTAGTGCGTTATGCCGCTTCTCTGACGCTTTATAAGCCCGAGCTTGAAAAGAAGGAACCCAGAGTTGGAGAGGCTCCTTTTGACAGCGGACGAAAAATGATGAGCACCGTTCATTCAAAAGATGGCGGTTTTATTCAATACACCAAGGGTGCCCCTGATGAAATACTTCTCAGATGTACAGGATATCTCGGAGAAAATGGCAAAATAATGCCAATGACCGACGAACTCAGGCTCAGCGTCCTTGATGCCAACAAAAAAATGGCTTCGGGGGCTTTGAGAGTGCTTGCTGCGGCTTTTAAAAGCCATGCTTCTATGCCCGAAAGCTTTGATCCTTCCGTTCTTGAAAAAGATCTTATCTTTATCGGGCTGTGCGGCATGATAGATCCTGTGCGTCCGGAAGTAAAGGATGCCATTGCCCTTTGCCGCACATCAGGCATACGCCCCGTTATGATAACGGGCGACCATAAGGATACTGCCGCCGCCATAGCCAAAGAGCTGGGTATGATAACCTCCGATGACCAGGCTATAACCGGCCTTGAACTTTCGGCGCTAAGCGACAGCGAGTTCCTTGACCGCATAGAAGATATAAGCGTTTACGCCAGGGTGCAGCCCGAGCACAAGGTCAGGATAGTTGAGACCTGGCAGAAAAAGGGCTATATAACAGCCATGACAGGTGACGGCGTCAATGACGCCCCCAGCATAAAAACTGCCGATATTGGTGTAGGTATGGGCATAACCGGCACCGATGTCACAAAGAATGTTGCAGATATGGTCCTGGCCGACGATAACTTTGCCACCATTGTTTCGGCTGTTGAGGAGGGCCGCAGGATCTATGACAATATCCGCAAATCCATTCAGTTCCTTCTGAGCTCCAACCTGAGCGAAGTTCTGAGCATATTCTTTGCCACTCTCCTGGGCTTTACCATCCTTAAGCCGGTCCACCTTTTATGGATAAATCTGATAACAGACTGTTTCCCCGCCATGGCCCTTGGCATGGAGCAGGCCGAGCCGGGAGTCATGCAGCGCAAACCCAGGCCGGCCGACGAGAGCCTGTTTTCCGGCGGTTTAGGCTTCGATATCTTTTTCCAGGGCGTCGTTGTTACAGTGCTTACTTTGGCCGCATACTTCATAGGCCACTTTATGGAAGCCGGTGTATGGGAAATAGCCAACAGCCCCGATGGTATGACCATGGCCTTCCTGACCCTGAGCATGACCGAAATATGCCACAGCTTCAACATGCGCAGCCAGAACGCCAGCATCTTTACGCTGCCCGGGCATAACAAGTTCCTGTGGGGTTCGGCCTTGATGAGTCTTATCTCCACAACGGCAGTCATATATATTCCCTTCCTGTCCAATGCCTTTGGTTTTGAACACATTAATGTATATGAATATATGACGGCCCTCACTCTGGCTTTCAGCGTGATTCCCATTGTCGAGATAGAAAAACTGATAGAGCGCAAGATCCACAAAGCATAGAGCTTATCAAAAAGCGGACGCAGAAGCGTCCGCTTTTTTACTGTCTATTCTTCTGTATATTCCAGTATATCCCCGGGCTGGCATTCCAAAACCCTGCATATCGCATCCAGCGTACTGAACCTGATGGCCTTCACCTTGCCTGTTTTAAGATACGACAGGTTGACATTGGATATCCCTACCTTTTCGGCCAGGTCATTGAGTTTCATTTTCCTGTCGGCCAAAACCCTGTCGAGCCTTATAATAATCATATCGTATGGTCCACCTCGTCCTGGAGCGCTATCCCATAATGGATTATATAAGCAGCCACCACAAACGCCACCCCGAAGCAGAAATTATCAAAAATGTTGACGTCCGGATTAATATATATAGAACAGTCAAGGATACGGTTTGCCACCCTCTGCACGGTGGTCTTTAAAAACGGTACAAACAAAGCGATGAATGTCTGAATCAGCCCGTAATAGAGAAGCCCCGCGGCATTCTTTTCCGTAAAAATAACGCCGCGGCTGACATTGCGGAAAACCCTGCCAAGATACCAATATGACACAATAGCCGGCGCCAGCTCCAGCGCAAATATCAGTGAAAGGGCCGCCGATACACCTGTTCCTATGCTTCCGCCGTAGCCCGCATTTACCGTTATGTCATCATCACTGTGCACCGTCCACATGCGGCTGCCCGACCGGGGACTATCCTGGGCACAGTATGCATTTTTGTATTCCTTTCCGTTCATAAGCAAGGTAAAGGTTTGCCTCCCCATAACGCTCAAAACCAGGCACAATGCCATATAAAGCATTATAAGGCGGCATATCCATTCCATAAATCCCGCAAAAGGCATGGCATACTTTTCATTTACAAGTCTGCTTAGTACCTTCATCTTCATCACCTCAAGCTGAAGATACCAAACTCTTTGCAGTTTGTCAATAATTTTTTAATGAAAAAAATTAATTTTTAAATGTATTACATGAATTACTATCTTTATCTCCATCTCCCGGATATTTTAAATTGCGGTCAGGACTATCTCTGTCGGGTATACGGCAGAGCCTCGGAAACGCAGGAAAAAGCGGTAATCGTCCGACATGTCGTATATCATCTGCGGTATTTTCCAAAGGTCCTCGTTGCCGTGATACACCGATATCAAAAGTTTGGGGTGGTCATTTATAATATGCCTTACCGACCCCATAAGGGCCTTCTGCTCCCAGCCTTCTATATCGGCCTTTATTATTGTCAGCGGCTCCTTTATGTCTTCATCCAGGGTAACCACTTCCACTCCCTGTCCCTCATCCGAAAGGCGATTGGCAGAAAAGCTGGCGCTGTTTTGCTCGACACCCATTATGCCTCCTCTGTCGCCCACACCCTTAAGCCTCATCGAGATATCCCTTATACCCGCCAGACTGCGCTCCATAATATCAAAATTCTCTTTTGTTATCTCATAACAATATATCCTCTTATAACAGTCGGGGCCGTAATTTTTAATATATGACAGCACCGTGTCGCCCACATATGCTCCCAGGTCGGCCATGACCTCGTTGGGGGTACACCGCACAAGATCGAGGTCAAAATATTGGTCAAATGTCTTTTCAGCTGCCGAAGCCGTCGATTCAAAATCATATCTGTACCAATTATTCAAAACAGCATAAAGCGTCTTTCTTGAGCGGTAATCGCAAAGGCTGTCGTAAAACCATATAAAATCGTCGATATGCTGTGACAGCGTCTGCTGCTTGAGCTCTATTTCCTCATATATCCCCTTTTCCTCATCAAGCCTCCCCCAATACGGATATCTCTCAAAAAACCCCATGCAGCTTATCCGTGCGGCCTCCGGCACACCCTCGTATGCCTTTCGCATCCTGTGATAAAGTTCCTTTTCGTTGAGGTTTTTTATTTCATGTGCCAGCTCGGAAAAGTTCCTGTCAATAATATTCATTTTATCGCCTCCTTCTCAATACCTATTCAGGCTGCCGCGATAAAATGAAAAAAGCCGCCTAAAGGCGGCTTTTTCAAATATCACACAGAGGTATCGGTCTTGCTTACCACCGAGAAATACGAATAAGAGGTCAGACGATATATCACAATATAAAAAAGTGCAAACGCAATATAGCATGCGAGTGTCACTTTGACAAGCAGCACTGTGTCGGTCAGGCTGAAAATCAAAAGCAGTTTCCTTACTATCGGAAAAGCAAAGGCAAGATGTATCCCCGCTGTCAGTATTGGAAGAAAAAACACGGTGAGCACCTGAGAATTGACGCTCTTTTTTATATCCTTGCGGCTCATACCTACTTTACGCATTATATCGAACCTCGAGCGGTCCTCATAACCCTCGGATACCTGCTTATAGTAAATTATAAGCACGGCAGCAAATACAAATGTTATGCCTAAAAGTATCCCCAGGAAAAACAGCCCGCCGTAAAGAGCGTAAAAGCTGTCACGTTCGTTCGCGGCGCTTTCGATCGACACCAGGCTGCTTTCGGCCTTAAGCCTCTGAACCATATCCTTATATATTTCAATTTGCTTTTGAGGTTGACAGTCAAGGTCAAAGCCGTACATCCATTTAAGATAAGAGCCATCCCAGCCTTCTCCCTGAGCCATGATATCCGACACTACCCTTTCGAAATCTCCGACAAATATATAAAAGGACGGGATTATCTGCATGGCATCATCTCCATCGGCGATAAACCGGTCTGCCTTTTTAACCACATCCAGCTTTATCTGCCCCAGGGACACATAGGCTTCGTCATAAGCCATCTCATTTGTAGAACAAATTATGGCCTCCCCGTCACCGAGGGTTTCACTCTTTCCCATAAGTCGGTTATAGTCCGAAAGGGGAATAATATATATCTGGGCCTGACGAAAAAGCTCGTAATCCATATCGTCCGAGGGCACGGGCAACACCCGGCCATTGCCCAAAAATCCGGCAAAGGCGGCTGCCCTGTAATTCAGGGTATCTTGAGGGCTTTCGTCATGATCCCGGCATACCTCAAGTATGATCTCCCTGAGCTTTTCGGTGCTCTGGTCGGAAAGCTCACCTACATTCTCCATAAAAAAGTCTACCCCTATATTCCTGGGATACCTTCTCCGCAGGCTGTCCTCAAAGCCGAGATAAAGGCATACCGTCGAGGATATCATTACCAGGACCATGGTGCAGAGTATGCATATAGACGCAAGCCCCGCGCCGTTGCGCTTCATTCTGAAAGCCATGGAGGATATCGACACAAAATGGTTGGTCCTGTAATAATACCTCTTGTTTTTCTGCAAAAGTCGGCACATGGTCACCGAGCCGGCCATAAACAAAAGATAAGTCGCGGCAATGACCATCAGTACGGCAACAAAAAAGATAAATATTGCCGCTACGGGGTCTTCTATCGTCAGCGACATATAATAGGCCCCGCCTAAAAGCCCCGCGCCAAGCAAAGCCGCCAGCCAATTTGCCTTAGGCGGCTTTTCGCCGGCACTTTCGCTCCGAAGCAGCCCTATGGGGTCGGTAAGGCTTGTCTGCCTTACGGCGTCAAGGTATATCAGCGCAAATATGACAGCAAAAAGCGATATGGTTTTACAAATGGGTATAAGCCCCACAGAAAAGCTGAAATCGGCGCCGGCACCCATTATTTTCAGCATGCCAAGCTCGGCAAACTTTGAAAAAAGTATACCGAAGAAAAGACCTCCGATTATCGATACGGCAGCCGAGGTAAGGCCTTCACACAAAAGCAGCAGCGCTATATTCCTTTTGCCCATGCCAAGTATGTTGTAAAGGCCGAACTCTTTTTTTCTCCTGCGCATTAGAAAGGAATTTGTATAATAAAGGAATATGGCCGAAAAAAAGCACATGACGCCGAAACCCATGGACATGAATACCTGCATGGTATCCCCGCCCCTCATCATCTTTAAAGTTTCTGATACAGACAGAAAGCTGATGATATAGCACATGGCCACCATGCCCATGCATGTCAGAAGGTACGGAAGATAAAGCCGGCCGTTTTTCTTCGTTCCCGTCCGCGCCAGCTTGAAATAAAAGGCAATGTTCATTTGCGCTCACCGCCCGTCGTAAGCATGGTAAGCGTATCGGATACGCGCTGATACTGCTGGGCCTCGGTATATTCACCTCTGTAAAGCTGGTGATAGACCTCGCCATCCCTGATAAACAGCACCCTTTTTGCATGGCTTGCGGCTTTAATGGAATGGGTTACCATGATTATGGTCTGGCCGCTTTTGTTTATCTCGCCGAAAAGGCGCAGCAGCTCGTCGGTGGCGCGGGAATCAAGGGCGCCTGTCGGTTCGTCAGCCAAAATTATGCGCGGATATGTTATAACCGCCCTGGCCACCGCCGCCCTCTGCTTCTGCCCTCCCGATACCTCATAAGGATACTTTTTCAGTATATCGGTTATGCCCAGCTCGAAGGCTATCTTCATAAGGCGCTTTCTCATTTCCGTATAATCCATGCCCGCCAGAACCAAAGGCAGATATATGTTATCCTCCAGCGTAAAGGTATCGAGCAGGTTGAACTCCTGAAAAACAAAACCCAGGTTATCCCTGCGGAAGGCCGCCATATCCTTTTCCTTTATCTGTGAAAGATCCTTTCCGTCAAGCCTGACCCTGCCTTCGGTGGGCTTGTCCAAAGCGGCCAGGATATTAAGAAGGGTGGTTTTGCCCGAGCCTGATTCGCCCATTACGGCTACATACTCGCCTTCTTCTATGAGAAAGCTGACATTCGAAAGGGCCTGCACCCTGTTTCCTCCGAAACGGGTAGTGTATATCTTCTTAAGCCCATCGACTTCCAGAATACTCATTTAAATGCCTCCTTTTCTTTGACACCGTCATTGTAACAAAAGGATGGCCGCAAGCTCCATCGAATGTCCTTACATTTCAGGCGGAAATCTTACATCTTTGTAAGACAAATCATTCGCTTGCTTCCTGCTCGTGGAAAAGGTCTATTTTTACAACCGTACCCCTGCCCGGCTCGGATTCGGCCTTTATGCCGTGGCCCAGCTTTTGGCATATCCTGCTGCAAAAATAAAGCCCGATGCCGCTGGCCTTTTTGTCGGCCCTGCCGTTATAGCCCGTATAGCTTTTCTGAAATATCCTTGGCAGGTCCTCGGGCGCTATGCCTATGCCGCTGTCGGATATGCAAAGGGTCAGTGGCGCTTCGGTGTATATCCTGACACATCCTCCCTCCGGCGTATACTTGAGGGAATTGGAAAGCACCTGCTCTATAACAAATGAAAGCCATTTTTCATCTGTCAGCACAAAGCAGCAGGCAGGCTCATATTCCAGCCTGATCTTTTTCCCGATAAACTGCCCCGCCAGGCCTTTTACCGCTTCTTTTATGATTCTGTCCAAAGGGACCCTTGCAAACAGGTAATCGCTGGAACATGAATCCAGCCTGACAAAAGCCAGGACCATTTCCACATACTGCTCTATGCGCTTAAGCTCCGAAGCAAGCCGTCTTGAAAAACTGCTGTCGCTCCCCTGAAGCTCCAGGCGCATTGAGGATATGGGCAGCTTTATCTGATGGGCCCACATGGTGTAGTAATCTGCCATATCACGCCTGGAGGCCTTATCCGCCTTTGAAAGCTCGGCATACCCTTTTTTCAGTGACATTACGATTTCGATATAATCCCGCTCCTGCCATAAAGAGGGTGCGGGAAGAACGTCTATAAGCTCGGCCGGCATGTCTTTCATGCTTTCAAGAATGCGGTGCTTTTCCCTTCCCGAAAAATAACCTGATACAAATATAACGGTCCCCAGCACACAGCAAACCGAAAAAGGGTATAGGAATGCCGCCATAGGCAGTCCATAAAGGCCTATGGCAGCACCGAACACAGCAGAAAACAGCATAAACGCCGCTGCTTCCTTCAGATGGCTTGCGGCATAGCTTTTCAGAAAGCCCATGGTTTTGCCCCCTATTCTATGATATATCCCACTCCAAACCGCGTTTTTATGAAATCGGAAAGCCCTTCATTCACAAGCTTGCGGCGCAGGCGGTTTATATTGACCGTCAGGGTGTTTTCATCGATAAAGCTGTCGGTCTCCCACAGCCTTTCCATAAGCTTCTCACGGCTGACTGTCCTGCCCTTGTTTTCCATAAGGCATAAAAGCATCCTGAACTCGTTTTTTGTAAGCTCTATCTTTTTGCCGTTATACGACAAGGTGCCGTCATTTGTATTCAGCCTGGCTCCCTTATGCTCCAGAAAGCATATCCCTCCGGAAAAATCGTAGGCCCTTCTGAGCATAGCCTGGACCTTTGCCATAAGGACGCTTATGTCAAATGGCTTGGCTATAAAATCATCCCCGCCCATATTGACCGCCATGACTATGTTCATATTATCGGAAGCCGAAGATATGAAAATTATCGGTACTTTGGATTTTTTCCGTATTTCCGAACACCAATAGTATCCGTCATAAAAGGGCAGCGATATATCCATAAGCACCAGATGCGGCGAAAAGGCGTCAAACTCGGCCAGGACATTCCTGAAGTCCTTTACGCACCCAGCGTCAAATCCCCATGCTTCCAGCTGGCGCTTTATGCCTCCCGATATGCCCTCATCATCCTCAACAATAAATATCCTCTGCATGATACCTCCGCAATAACATCAGGATAGGTTTTATTATATCCGCATAAAGCATTTCAATCAACCGCATGAAAAAAGCGCCCGCTTTCAAAGCGGACGCTTTTTGCCTCGGCTTTTAGCCGACTACCGTTACGGACGTAATATGGGGATTGACACCCTCATACCAATAAAGGAAGCCCTCGGCGTCGATGACCTGCCCGATCTGCAGGTTCTTTACAGCCGAATAAACCTCGGTGGTGCTGTCGCAAAGATAAGACTCAACCGTAAAGGTGTAGACCTGGTCATTATAGGAAACATTGAAATAAAGATCGTCGCCCTCGGCTCCCGAGCCATCCCAATTATAAAGGAAGGCCACATCGTTGCCCGCGTCGTCCTGCCCGGCTGCCACAACGGTCAAGCCCTTGAACTCGACCAGCTCGTTCTGATGGTCGATAAGCTCGTCGGTTCCCAGCATTTCGGTAACATCCAGCGGGGTGGCTATAAACTCGTCGCCCTCAACTATCTCGAAAGTACCATCAATGATCTCGACCTCACCCGACCACTCGGACTTGTATCCTGTGACCCTGATGCAGGTGCCGGGGACCAGAAGCTCATAATCTTCCTCGGAGCAGGCCATGTCATAGAAGAAATACGCGCCGTCCTCGTCCTGAGCATAAACGGTGGCCTTGTCTTCCCACCAGGACTGCTTGGCCTGAACATAAGCCTCAACCGTGACTTCACTGTCGATCTCGGCGGCCATGTACTCATCATGGGTCAGGACCACCTTCTGCTCGTTATCGTTCTGCTGCTCGTTATTCTGTTCCTCATTGTTCTGCTCTTCCTGCTGCTCGTTGTTCTGCCCTTCCTCACTGTCGCCGGCACAGGCCGCCAGGGAGAAAACAAGGCAAAGAGCCAAAAGCAGGGCAAAAAACTTTTTCATTTGAAACTCCTCCTCAATAATATCTGCTCGCTTCAGCGAACGACTTAATTATAGCCCTTATGTCCCAAAAATCAACCTTTTATTGTAAACTGATTGTGATTTTTTTGTTCTAACGCCTGTTGCGTCGCTTTATCTTTCCCACAGCCACCCAGGCTGCCATAAGTACCCAAGCCGCCCCAAGAGAGATAAGCAGAGCCTTGGACTCGGCAGGCATCTCGCCCAGCTCGGCCCTGCCCCCGCCCGTTACCGAGTCCAGATGATAAAGGGCCTCGGTGTCCGAAAAAAGCTTATCCATATATTCGCTGTCCACCGTCTGACCGCGACGCACCGACTTGGTCACGCTCTCAATAAGATGCCCGGAAGCATCCCTCAAAGACGCCGAACCGTTGAAGACAGGCGTTATAAATGTGTCGCCGGTATGTTCCAAAAGCAGCTTTACGGCCTTCAGCTTGACATCATAATAAAGATCGCCCTCCCCGCCCTCGCCGGAGATATACTCTATATAGCTTTCATCCTGCTGCGCCTTCAAAGTGACGGGCACATAGCCTTCGGTCTGGGAATATGATATCTGAACATCGTTTGTCAGAAGGTACTGCGCAAAAAGCCATGAGGCCAGCACAGTCTGAGGGTTGTCCTTATTGAATACGCAGACCGACGGTCCCTGGGATATCATCTGCGGGTTTTCGGCGTCAAACTGCGGCACGGCCATAACGGCCGTTTCAAACTCGACTATTTCCTCCTCGGCAATATCGACCAAAGGCGCACCGCTTCCCATCCAGGTGGAGCCGGCAGTCGAATCGACGGCAAATATGCATTGCCCCGCATTGAGGAAATTGGCAGGATACCCCGATATCTTGAAGGTGGAAAAGGCCCCTTTGGCCGTATGCTCCGCTATATCATAAAGCAGCCCGGCAGTCACATCGTTAAACAGCTCTATCGAACCGCTTTCATCCGAATAACCGGCGTTTTTCTGCCTGAGCATCTGGATCATCATGTTGTCGCTGGACTTGTAAATAAAGGGTATCATCACATTCTGGCCGTTTACGGCATAGGTGCCGTCGGGATTCTTTTTTGTTGCCGCCTCAGACACCTCCCACACAAAGTCCCATGTCAGCTTCTCGGGAAGGGTATATCCCAAATCCTCCACATAGGTCTTGTTGATATAGCAGGCCTCGGTGGAGCGCATAAAGGGCAGGGCGTAATACTCGCCGTTTATTGCGCATTCATTCAGGAACTTTGAAACCACCTCATCTTTTTTGGGGGAATCAAAACGCAGCCCGCTGCCCCCCAGGCCGTACTTTTCATCTTCCATCAGGCCGCCCAAAGGCGCTACTACATTATCTCCCGTCAGATATGTCGCTATGTGGTCGGGATATGTTATGCATACATTGGGAGTCGTGCCTGTCGATATGTTGGTTATAACATCGTTATATATATCACCGTAATCGGTATAAAGCCTCAGCGTGACCGTTATGTTGGGGTACAGGGCCTGGAAATCCTCTATGGCATTTTTGTATATATCAGTCTGGTTTTTGTTTGTGTCGTTTTTGGCCCAGAAGGTTATCTCGTATTCTTTCGACTCGTCAAAGCTTTGGGGGATCACAAACTCATTTGTTTCCCTCTGCCCGTGGCAGGCCCCCAAAAGCGACAGGCACAGGGCAAGCAAAAGCGCAAGCGCGGTTTTTCCGAAATTTCTCATCCCTTTATGCCTCCTCTGGAGACCCCTTCCATTATCTTGTTTTTAAAAAGCAGGAAAACTACTATCAGCGGAAGTGAAATAACGACCACCGCGGCCATCATGGCAGGCACATTTTCCCTGCCGAAGCCGCTCTCCCTTATCTCCTGTATGCCGTTGGACACAAGGAAATACGCCCTGTCGTCGGTTATAAGCCTCGGCCAGATATAAGAGTTCCAGCATTCTATAAGCTTGAGTATGGTCACCGTCACCAAAGTCGGGCGGCATATGGGTATCATGACTTTCCACAGGTACGCAAGGTCGGAGGTGCCGTCTACCTTTGCCGCTCGGTAAAGCTCGTCGGGGACCTGCTCGAAACTCTCCTTCAAAAGGTAAATATAAAATACCGAGGTTATCGACGGCAGTATAAGCCCTGGGAAGCTGTTGCGCAGGTCAAGATCGGTTATCGTAACAAAATTGGTGATGACTACCAGCTCGGTGGGTATCATCATCATGGAAAGGAACAGCCCGAAAATCAGGTTCCTTCCCTTAAAGCTCAGCCTTGCAAAGGCATATGCCGCCAAAGTGCTGACGGCCACCATGGCCGCCGTTGTTATGAGGGCAAATATCAGAGTATTTACAAGATATCCGCCCAGAGGCACGGCAGTAAAGGCCTCTTTGTAGTTTTCCATGGTGGGCGACAGTGTGAAAAAAGACGGTATATGTTCGGAATTGTAGCTGCCGTAGCTTTTGACCGAGGTCAGTATCATCCAATAAAAGGGAAAAAGAACCATGACGGCCCATATGCCAAGCCCCAGATAGGTAAAGGCCCTGCCCGTGCCGTTTTTGATTTTAAGTTCCCTTCCGGCTTTTTTATAATCTCCGCCGTTCATATTATCATCTTCCCTCCCTGTGCCTGCTTACAAGCAGGTTAAAGCATGTTATGGTGAGAATAATGGCAAACAGTATTATTGCCGCCGCCGATGCATAGGATGGATACCCGCCGCTGTCGCCGTAAAGCATATCATAGACATACCCTACTATCGTATTCATGCCGGCTGCGTTCAGGTCCGCCCCGAAAAGGGCTACCGCGTCGCTGTACGCCTTAAAAGCCCCGATAAATCCCGTTATGACAAGGTACACTATCATAGGGGCAACCGAAGGCAGGGTTATACGGAAAAAAATCCTGCTTTTTGAAGTGCCGTCTACCCTGGCGGCGCGGTAATAATCGGGGTTGACCGACGCCAAAGCCCCCGTAAGCACAAGTATCTTGAACGGCATGACGGTCCATATCGTATAAAAGCAGAGTATAAACATTTTTGCCCAATAGGGCCCGTCTATGAAGTCTACCGGCTGTACACCGAACAGCCCCAAAAGCATATTGACCAGGCCGTCTGTATATTCGGTTTTCTGGAAAAGCACCATGAACACCAGCCCGACAGCCAGAGTATTGGTCACATAAGGCAGGAAGTAAACTGTCTGGAAAAGCTGCCTAAGCCTTGTTATGGAGCTGAGGCCTGCCGAAATGACTATCGCTGTGACGGTGGATAGCGGCACAGTGATTATAACGAGTATAAATGTATTTTTAAGGGCCTGGAGGAAATAGGGGTCCCTAAGGACATACCCATAGTTATAAGCGCCTACCCCCGTATATGTCTGGGAAGCAAAATTGAAGCCCTCCTCCAGGGAATATATGAAAACATCTATCAGCGGATAAACAAGGAATGCCGCCAGGAGCAGAGCGGCCGGCAGCAGGTAAAGCCAGGCCTTTTTGGAGCTGTTATGCATCGTGCCATACCTCCCCGAAAGGTACCCTTATGCCGCTTTCCCTGTCAAACAAAAGCACTTTGTCCCTTCTCAGTTCAAAGGAAAGAGTATCCCTTTCGGCAAAGCCGGCATGAGCCGAATCCAAAATCACGCGGACAAACCCCGCCTCGCAGGCTTCATGGGCGCAGACTATGCCGATATCCCTGCCCGTCGGTTCGACCCTTTCCTTCCTGCATGTCATGGGGCCGCCTTCACACGGCAAAAAGCCCTCAGGCCTTATGCCCGCCCAAACCCTGCGGCCGCCTGTCATAACGCCATCCAAAACGGCAGTTCCGCCGATATAGAGCCTGCCGTCCCTGACCTCCCCTTCAAAAACATTTATCGGGGGCGTGCCCAGGAATTTGGCCACAAAAAGGCTTCCCGGGTCGTCATATACCTTCTGCGGCCTGCCGTACTGCATCAAAAGGCCGCTGTTCATAACGGCTATGCTGTCGGAAATGCTCATGGCTTCTTCCTGGTCATGGGTAACGAATATCGTTGTTATGCCCGTCTTTTTCTGTATTTTGCATATTTCCTCACGGGTCTGGAGCCTAAGACGGGCGTCCAGGTTGGAAAGAGGCTCGTCCAAAAGCAAAACCCTGGGCATTTTGACAAGGGCCCTGGCTATGGCCACCCTCTGCTGCTGGCCGCCCGAAAGCTCCTTGGGCCTGCGGTCCAAAAGCCCCTCTATCTGTACCAGCGCCGCAGCCTCCTCGGCTTTCTCATTCATTTCCCTTTTGGAAAGCCTGTCCTTTCCCTTCCTGTTCTCCAAGGGGAAGCGTATATTCTGAAGCACGGTCATATGTGGGTACAAAGCGTAGTTCTGAAAGACCATACCCACCCCCCTAAGCTCGGGCGGCAGATCGGTGACATCCTCATCCCCAAAATAGATCCTGCCCTCGGTGGGCCTTTCAAGGCCGCAAATCATATTAAGCGTCGTGCTCTTACCGCAGCCGGAAGGCCCCAAAAGGCCCATCAAAGTGCCGTCGGACACCTCAAGGTCAAGTCCGCTCACCGCCGTGACCTCTCCCTTTTCCTTTTTACCCCTGGCTGGGAACCTTTTTGTCAGTCCCCTGAGCTTTATATCCATATCGCAACATCTCCCAAACCGGCGTTTTAATGTTATTTTTATATTATAGCCGTTTCCCTTTGATATCTCAAGGGTATGGCTCTTTTCTGCCGGCCATGGTATACTTTTCACATGACGGCAAGCGCCGAAAAAGGAGAAAAGCAAATGCTCAGGATATTCATTACGGGAGACAACCATATAGGGCTTAAATATCTGAGCCACGAGAAGGCCTCATTTCTGGCCGCAGCCAGGCTGGAAGCTTTAAAGGGTATGGCCGAAAGGGCCAACATGGAAAACTGCGGCCTTTTTGTCATAACGGGGGACCTTTTCGAAAACAATTACGGCGTTCCCCAACGGGACATAAGGGCCGCGATAGACGCGCTTTCGGCCTTCAAAGGCACGGTTGCGCTGCTGCCCGGCAATCATGACTATTACGACAGGGACTCAAAGCTGTGGCAGCACCTGGAAAAAGAGTGCGGGGAAAAGGACAATATCCTGCTTTTGACCCAAAGCCGGCCTTACAATATAACGGTGGGGGATGAGGATGTCACCCTTTACCCCGCGCCCTGCCTTTCCCTTCACTCGGAAATCGGCCAAAACAACCTGGGCTGGATCAAAAATGAGAATATACCCCAAACCGGCTGCTACCGCATCGGCGTAGCCCACGGCGCTTTGTACGGCCAGACCATAGACAGCGAAGGGCAGTATTTCCTTATGACAAGGCAGGAGCTGGAAAGCATCCCTTTAGACGCATGGCTCTTGGGGCATACCCATGTCCCGTTTCCCCAGGACCTTAGAGAGGAGTTTTCCGAATGTGAAAATATCCTCAACCCCGGTACCCATGTCCAGACCGATGTGAATTGCCGAACCGAAGGCCTTTGCTTTATCGTGGAAATAGGGCCGGACAAAAAGGTCAGGGCGAAAAAGGTAAAAACCGGCACGGTCAGGTTTTTCCGCCTTGAACTTAAGCTGTCGCCCGGCATGGCCGAAAAGGCCGTAAAGGAGGCCCTGGCCCCCCTGCCTGACCGCTCGTCTGTCGAGCTGATGCTTTCCGGCCCGGTCACGCCGGAGGAATATGAGCGCCTTGATGCTGCCGCACAGGGGCTTTTGTCCCGTTTTATCGAGGGGAAATGCGTGCGCACAGATGTCAGCCGCCTTGTATCACAGGAGCTTATCGACTCCTTTTATCCCGAAACCTCCTTCGCATCGGCCTTTCTCAAATCATTGCTTGACGACCCGGCCGAAGCCCAGATGGCTTTCGATCTTTTGCAGACTTTAAAAGAGGACAGGTAACATGAAGATAAAAAGCATTTCCTGCACACAATTTGCGGGCCTGAGGGATATGGACATAGAGCTGAAAAGCGGACTAAACGTGCTATACGGCGCAAACGAAAGCGGAAAAAGCACCCTGGCAAACCTTATATCAAGGCTGCTTTTTCAAAACGCACGCATAGGCGGCCGCAGCGACAGGGAATTTAAAGAGCTTTACTTCCCCTCGTCCCGCAGAAGCGGCCCTTCGGGCGATTTTGCCGACGGCAAAATCATCCTTGAAACGCAAAAAGGCGATTTCACCCTGACAAAGGAATGGGGCAGCGAGCCCAGGTGCCTGCTGGCTTCCCCCGATGGAGCCATACGCGACCAGAAAAAGATAAACGAACTGCTGAAGGATATCCTCCGTTACGGAGAGGGAGTTTACTGCGATATCCTTCTGTCTACCCAGCGGAGCGCCGGGCCCTCCCTGGAAGCCATTTTGGACAGCGCCAGAAAAACCGACTCAAAGCAGGAAATATCCGCGGCTTTAGCCTCGGCATTCCTTCAAACGGGAGGCCCGTCGGCCGACGCCATAGGAGCTGCCATAGATAATAAAATCTCCGAAATAGAAGGCAAGCATTGGGACAGCGCAAAAAATGCCCCCGTCCGTAAAGCGGGCAGATGGGCCAGCGGCCTTGGAAGCATACTGAAAGCATATTACGCCATGGAAGACGCAAACGACGTACTTAAAGAAATATCTCGCCTGGAAGAGGATGCCGACCTGACCTCGGCACTTTATTCAGCCAAATGCGAAGAAGTCATCCTTGCCCAAAAGGAGTTTGACGATTTCTGCAGGATCGCTTCGGCCCTCGCCCTCAAAAGGGAGCGTGAAAAACTGCTTTTAAGATACCGATCCGACCTGCAAAGGCTGACAGGCGATCTAAACGAGTGGCCCGACGCCGAAAAGGCGTACAGGCAGGCTTCCGCCTTGGCTTTGGAAAGCCAAAACCGTGCCATTCTTGACAGGTTTGCCGAAGCCTCCAAGCTTTCGGGCAATATATCCGAGCTTGACTCAGTCCTTTCCCGCTCACCCTGTCCCGAAAGGGAAGAACGCGAAATGGCCAAAAAATACCTGCGAGAAATATCTGCCTTGGAAAACAGCCTGTGCGCCATGAACATAACGGCCGGTATCAGGCTGCATAAACCCCATTCAGCTAAAATAACCTCGGTGCGCTCTGGCGAAGCCCTTCCGTTTTATGACGGGAATATCAATATTTCCGAAGCCGTAAAGATCACTGTGCCCGGCGTCATGGAGCTGACATTGGCCCCGGCTGACATCGATGCCGAAGAAATCAAAACGGTAATATCGGAAAAAAAGCTCGGTCTTCAAGCCATTTTGAAAAAATACGGGGCCTTGTCCGCCGAGCAGTTGGACTCCCTTTCGGCCGAGTACGAAAAAACGAAAGCCCTGCTTGAGATGGCCCAAAAAAGGCTGTCGGATTTTCTTGGCGGCCAAAGCTATGAGGAGCTGGAAAGCCTGGCCAAAGGCATAGTTTCGCCTCCTCGTCCAGCACCCGAGATACAAAAGGAGGTCCTGGAGCTGTGCCGCGGTGCCTCCCTCCAAAGCTTTGTCGCCGAAAAAAAAGCCGAGACCCTCAGATTGCAAAAGGCCTACGGCTCATATGAAAACCTCGCATCTGAAAAGGAAAAAACAGCCCTCGAGCTTTCAAAACTCCTCGGACAGGCAGACGCTTCGGATATACCAAGCCGCTACCTTGGCATCGATGACCCTGAGAGCTATCTTGAAAGTCTCAAAAACTCCCTGAGCCAAAAAACAGGCGCAAAAAACGAGGCCCTTGCGCACAAGGCCTCCTGCACAGCCAGGCTGGAATCTTTTAGAAGCAGCCTTGAATCCGACCCCCGAGACCGGCTTGAACAAGCGGTTTCCGAGTTTAAGCGCCAGAAAAACCTCCTTTCCCGCTGGAAGCATATTCAAAATGTATTTGAAACGCAAAAGGCCGCCCTTACGGGCGACCCTGTGGAAGGCCTGGCAAAAAGCTTTTCACACGCACTCTCAGTCATGACCGAAGGCGGCGTGACGCCTGAGTTTCCGGAAAAAGCCAGCCTCGCGGTCAATATTTACAGCCGTGACCACCTTATGGATTTCCGCAAGCTGTCGGAAGGCACAAAGGAAGCCGTTTTCCTCTCCTACCGCCTGGCCATGCTCGACCATCTGTTTCCGCGCGGAGACGGCGTTATGATCCTGGACGATCCGCTTTCTGATATGGACATCGAAAGGGCTCAAAGGGCCTGCCGCCTTTTAATCGAAGCTTCCCACCGCCACCAGATCATTTTCCTCACATGCCGCAAAGAGTACGGGGATATGCTTGGCGCAGACCCCATATGCCTCAGCTCCTCGGCGCTTTAAAAAAACTTTTTTCTTTTAAACCATATTATTTCAAAAATTACCACGGCCAGCGCCGCAGCGGCCGCCGCCGGATATCCGTATTTCCAGCCAAGCTCCGGCATCCTCTGAAAATTCATACCGTACCATCCTGTCAAAAGAGTCAGCGGCAAAAAAATTGTGGTGACCACCGTAAGTATGCCCATTATCCTGTTCTGCCGCTCGGCTTGAACCGAGGCTATAAGCTCCCTCAAACGCATGATATTTTCCCTAAGCAGCCCCACGTGGTCTTGGAGCCTTTCGGCGCGACGGGTAAATCTTTCCCATGCCCGCCCGTCATTTTGCTCAAGATCCCCTTCCTGCGCCGTTTCGCCCACGGCGGCCATCTGGGCGTAATAGGCGTCAAGTTCCGACAATTTACGACGGAATCCTGTGAGTTTAAGGAAAACATCCTCCGCGGCACTGTCAAAAACCGTGTTTTCCAGCATATCCATTTCCTTTTCCATATGGTAAAGATAAAGAAGGTCACCTTCCAAAAACCTATCTGACATTCTGAGCAGCAGCTGAATCGGCTTTTCGATATCGTCAAAGGACTCAAGATGTTTTTCAAGCCATTTTTTAAGATCTCCTTCGCTCTCTATGAAAACCGCATAATTGTCGGAAATATGAAAGGCAAAGGACATCTGAGGATCGCTTTCGGCGCTTTTGTCCGGTATTCGCAAAGCCCCTTCAAAGCATCCCTTGAGCCATTCCGCCTTGCAGTATCTTATAGAGCCCGCAGTGTGCGCTACTTCGTGGTTAACTCCAATATCGTGCCGTTCTTTAAATTCTTCCATGCTCATTATAGTCAGAAATGGCCTCATTTTTTCATCACTGCCCTTTGGTAAAAGCCCCTTACCCTGCATTTTGATGTATTCAGTCATGATAACCTCCGTTTAAAAATCAAAGAAGCCGTATTGCGGTATAAGCATGGACGCCTTTAGGCGTCCATGCCATTTATAAAACTCTTATAAGCAACATATAACAGGCTGTCCCTAATATGATCGACAGATACATATTTCCAAACAGTTTCTGCATGGCCGCTACCAGCATGCACGCGCCAGCCTGTGGTATCCCGTAGGGCGACTCGGAAAAACTTACATCCCTCAGACAATATATCACTAATACTGCCATTATCGCGGGCGGCAGCGCCTTTCCCAGATATACCGCCATATCGGGCAGCTTCCTTTTACCAAATAACAAAAAGGGCAGCGCTCTGGTAAGCCATGTCACGGCGGCGGCTATGCAAATGACAGCCGCAAGGTACAAAGTGCTGTTACCCATCTGTCTTCCCCTCCTCAATAAAACGGTCCTTCATAACCGCCAAACAAGCCGCCGACACCGACAGCGAGGGCATAAGGAAATTATCCTTTCCCAACAAAAGAAGAAAGAAAATTGCCGATATGAAGCCTGTTATGGCCGGCACCTTTGACTTGGCCTGCCGCCACTGCTGCATCACAACCACAAGGAAAAATGCCGTAGCCGAAAAATCTATCCCCGTCATATCCCAGGGCAGCATCCTGCCCATACAACCTCCGGCGAGACATCCCACAGCCCAATAGCAATGATTGAGCAATGCAATATAAAAACAGGCTCTGTCTTCATCCATACCCTTTTCAAACCTGACCGAACAGAGTATCGAATATGTTTCATCGGTCAGCGAAAGCACCATATACGGATATACAGCGCCCATCTTCCTGAACCTCTCGATAAATCCCACGCCGTAAAATATATGTCTGGCATTGACAAAAAAGGTCATGACTGCCACCGTCCATAAAGGTGCGCCCGCCCTTAAAAGCGATACCATTATTATCTGAAGGGAGCCTGCAAAGACGAACACGGCAGAAACAAGCGACCATATTGCCGAATACCCGCACTCGGCCATCATAACCCCGAAAGCTATGCCGATAAAAAGATATGTGAAAAATATCGGGAAGGTCTGTTTTGCGGCAAACCTCAGTTCTCTCATAAGCATTTCCCCTTTCATTCCCAACAATTATACCACTGCATGACTGCGCATACAACGCCATGGTCAAACCGGCATCAGCCGATCGGACTCTGCATGAAAAAACCGGCCATGTGCCTTTTGGCACATGGCCGGTCATAAAACCCGTCAGTCTTCTATGGCAAAGGTAAATACCGCCTGGGGATCCTGATAGTTCTCATTGGGCACCCACATCATGGTCTTGTCGGTGAGGTTGTAAACGACGCTGTGGACGGTGCAGCCGTTTCCGTCGTCGTTATCCCATGCTCGCCTTCCGACCACCGCCAGGATATCCATTGCCTCATTTTCGTCTGCCACGACCCCTTCCCTTTCATTCAGTTCTTCATAAAGCTTCTGATAGCGGTCAAAGCCCTTTTTGTCTTCCGAAGGTGAATTATCATAATAACCCGGCTGGATTATAAAGTTCGTTATGACCTGGTAATCGCTTTCGCCCTCGTCTTCGCCTATATAGGCGTCGTCATCGTTATATGTTACCTTTAGCTGACGCAGCGAACCGTCGTTATCGCTGAGGTCATCGCCCGCTACCCATTCCAAAATCGCGCTTTTGCCGCTGGAATCGGCTACCATATAATGATAAGAGGTCTTGGCCGAGTCATGCATATCGTAGGAAGAAGCTATCTCCACGGCCTCCTGTACGCTGCCGGCGTAATCGAGTATCAGCCGAAGAAGGGTGGTAGAAGTTATATCCGGCTTATCGGTATTCTGGTCGGTAGGCACAGTTTCCTCACCGCCCTGATAGCTCATATATATGCCGCAGCTGACCCCGGCGTCGTTTATGCCGTCCAGGGGGGCATATGTGGCCGCAAGGCATGTCACCTTATCCATAAGGCCTTCAATTCCCCTGTCAACATCTATGCCCAAAAACTGAAGATCCACCGAAGATATCGAAGCGTGCCGTCCTTCATTGGCATCGGTAAAAACGATGCAGGTGTTAGTCTTGGAAAAATCGTAATTGCGTCCGAAAAGCGCATCGCCGTCCTTTGTCTTTGCCGTAAAGGATGAACAGCCTATTTCAGGATCGCTTATACCGATATCCAAAAGACCCTTGGTTATCTTCTCTGTGACAAAGGAAATAAGCTCCGAATCGTTTTTGACCCCGCCCTGCCCGACAAAATCGTCAAGGTAAAATCCACCTTTGACGTGCATCATATAGACCGCACCGTCCAAATGGCTGTCGTTCCGCTCCCTTATAAGTTTGATGCTTGCCGCCGTCGATATCTCGTTGTGCCATACAGCATAAACGGCAATAACTGCCAGCACAAAAATCGCGAGGACAGATATAAGCGCCTTTTTGACAAATTTCTTCATAACAGGTATACCTCTCTTATCTCATAAACATATAAAGCAGCTTTTCATTAAGCCGGCTTTTATAGGGCTGGTATCTCATGGGAAGATCGAGCCATGTTTTTTTGTCGACTACCGATTTCCTGTGTGAAAAGGCGTCAAAGCCGGCTTTTCCGTGATATGCTCCCATGCCGCTTTCCCCTACACCTCCGAAACCCATGGCAGGTGTGGCAAGATGGATAATAACATCGTTTACGCACCCTCCTCCGAAGCTGAGCTGCGTCATGACCCTCTTAATATTCCTTTTATCCTTTGAAAAGATATAAAGCGCCAGGGGCTTATCCCTTTCTTTCAGATCGGCTATCACCTCATCAATGCTGTCAAATGCCAAAACCGGCATTATGGGTCCAAATATTTCCTCACCCATTACGGCATCATCCCATGTGACATTGTCCATGACGGTGGGCGCTATACGGCAGCCTTCTTTTTCACTTTGCCCCCCGATAACCAGCTTTTCCCGATTTATCAGCCCCAGCAGGCGGTCAAAATGCTTTCGGTTGACTATTTTCCCATAATCAGGATTTGCCAGAGGGTCTTTGCCAAACTGTTTTTCTATCTGATTTATGACTTCCGACAGGAAATCATCCTTTACCGAGCGGTGGCAGAGTATATAATCGGGAGCGACACAGGTCTGGCCGCAGTTTAAATATTTTCCAAAAACTACCCTTTTGGCCGACAGTTCTATATCGGCGCTGCTGTCTATTATGCAAGGGCTTTTGCCGCCCAGCTCCAGCACCACGGGAGTAAGATATTCGGCTGCCTTTCGCAGGACTTCCTTGCCCACCGCCCTGCTGCCTGTGAAAAAGATAAAATCGAACTTCTGGTCCAAAAGCGCCGAGTTCTCCTCCCTTCCGCCCGACACCAGCGCCACATGTTCAGGAGAAAAGCTCTCAGCGATTATCTGCCCTATCACCTTTACCGTATTGGGCGAATAAGCGCTTGGCTTGATGACAGCCGTATTCCCGGCCGCTACGGCGTCGGCCAGCGGATCCAATGTCAGAAGCAAAGGATAGTTCCATGGGCTCATTATAAGTGTCGTGCCGTATGGCGAAGGAAGAGTGAAGCTGCGGGAACAAAACTGTGCCAAAGGTGTGCGAACCCCTTTTTTCCCTGCAAAGGACATAGTATGGCGTATCATATAGGATATCTCCGAAAGCACCATGCCGGTTTCACACATATAGCTTTCGTACCCGCTCTTCCCCAGGTCCTCTTTAAGCGCCCGGGCAATATCCTTTTCATGCCTCTTTACAGCTTCATACAGCTTTTTGAGCTTGGATATCCGAAAACCGGTATCCAGGGTGGCACCGCTTTTGTAATATTCCCTTTGCCTGCTAACAAGTGCCTGTATCTCCGAACCTGTCATATTCTCAAACTCCAATCTGCCGCCAGGCAATAAATGCCTTCCAGCTCCCTGTATGTCATAAGCCTCGGCACGGGATAAAGGGGATTGGCCTCTCTTTCGGCCCTTCGCGCCAAAGAGGGTATATCCGACAGCTTTATCCCGCCCATCTTTTGTGGTATGCCCATACGGCTGTTCAGCTCCCTGACAGCTTCAATAAATATGCGCGCCCCTTCGCTGTGGGATACATCCCGAACGCAAACCCCCGCGGCTATTCCCAGCTCATGGAGCTTCCGGTGGGCTTTCCTGCCGTATTGCTCCAGAACATAGGCCATTATGACGGCATTTGCCAGACCGTGAGGGGTTCCATACCTTCCTCCCAGCGAATGGGCGACGGCGTGTACATATCCCACATAAGAACGCGAAAAAGCCGACCCGGCCTTATATGCAGCCAGCAGCATATTCTCCCTGGCCTTTTTGTCATGCCCGTTATGAAATGCCGTTTCGATGTTTTCGAAAATGAGCCTGACAGCCTCCAGGCAAAGCCTTCGGGTCTCGGCCGTGGTCGAGCGCCCGATATATGCTTCCACGGCGTGAGTCAGAGCATCAATGCCCGTCGAGGCCGTAAGGTGGGGCGGCAGGGAATATGTCATGGCGGCATCAAGCACGGCGTATTTGGGTATCAGCGGGAAACTCATGATAGCGTATTTGTAATGGCTGCGGCTGTCGGTTATGACGGCGGCCAGCGTGACCTCGCTTCCCGTACCCGCCGTTGTCGGTACGGCTATCAGGGTTGGCAGCGTGCGCATGACCTTCAATACTCCCTTCATCTTCTCAAGGCTCCTTTTGGGATAAACTGCCCTGGCGCCTATGCCTTTGGCGCAGTCCATTGCCGAGCCTCCCCCGACGGCTATTAAGCTGTCACATTTATGTGCCTTGTAAAGGGCCAGCGCCTCCTCGACATTTTCGACCGTCGGGTTGGGACAGGTGCCGTCATAGATTATATAATCCGCGCCGCAGGCCGACAGCACCCTTTCCAAAGGGAGCGTCAGCCCGTTTTTCAAAATGCCCTTGTCGGTCACTATCATGGCCGACCGTATCCTTTCTTTTTTAATGACCTCCGAAAGGCCCTCGCATGAGCCTATTATCTCAGGCTCCCTGTAAGGCAGGAAAGGCAGCGCCGCCCTGAATGAAGCCTGAAAGGCGCGGCAAAAGATAGCTTTGGCAAAAAACATCATATGCCTTCTTTCCGGCCGGCCAGCTTTTCCAGCCTGTCGCTTATCGCCCCAAGGTCACGGTAAAACCCCTGCCGGTCCTCTTCGTCAAGCCCTACCGCTTCAAGCACGCCGTCTATCCTGTCCGCTATCCTTTCCCCCGCGCTTTTGCCCTTTGGGGTAAGCTGCAAAGGGCTTTTATACCTTTTAGCTGCCTTTGTATGGCAGGTGAGATACCCCTCGGTTTCCAAAAAATCGACCGCCCGGGAAATAGTGGCCTTGTCCTCCTCGCATTTTTCACAAAGGTCTGTGGCCGTAAGGCCGTCGGTCATGCTGAGGTAATAAAGGCATGAAACATGGGCGCTGCGCAGGCCCAGGTCGGCCATCTCCCTGTTCTTTATTTTCCGTATATTCCGGCTTATGCGGTTTATCAGTACGGTAAATGTCTCAAATCGGTTGTCCATCGCAGTCCCCTTCCTGTTGATTTTTCAACAAGAGGGATTATAGCAGGCGCTTGTTGAAAAGTCAACAAGCGCCTCAAAAGTTTCTTGACTGATACCACCATGTGCGGTATGCTGGCGAAAAGGATATTTTTACAAGGAGGCCTTTAAATGAAATGCTTTCTCACCAGCAGCCCCGTTATCATGAGCACGGGAGAAATAAATCCCGCCAACAGCTTTAAAGACCGGCTTATATCCTCGCTGCCTGAAAATTGTTCATGCCTTTTTGTCTGCTCCGACCCAAGCAGCTTTGACATGACCGACCATTTCTCGGCCTCCGTCAGAAAAAGCCTTGAGGAAGCCGGCATCAGCTTCGGCAGGTTTTTGATCCTTGATAGCAGAAATGCCAGCAATACTGCGGAATTGATTACAAAAGCCGATTTTATTATTCTAGCCGGTGGGCATGTCCCTACCCAGAACAAGTTCTTTTCCGAAATATCACTGAAAGAACATATGGCGCTTTTCAAAGGCACGTTAATGGGTATCAGCGCAGGCTCGATGAACAGCGCAGAGGTAGTTTACTCTCAGCCGGAACTTGAGGGCGAAGCTTCCGATCCGAACTACAAAAGGTTCCTTACGGGTCTGGGTCTGACCCGCACCATGATACTTCCTCATTACAATGATATCAAACGTCATATTCTTGACGGCATGCGCATAATCGAGGACATCACCTTCCCCGACAGCCAGGGCAGAAAATTCCTTGCCATTCCTGACGGAAGCTACCTTTATATTGAAAACGGCAAAGAAACGGTATTTGGAGAAGCGTACCTCATATCGGATGGAAAGATAAGCCATATATCATCTTTATCCAGCATGGCTGAAATTTAAAACGCAACTGTTAAGATAGTGTCTTGACTTTTTGCATATTTGCAGTATTTTTCCCACAACAAATGTGGTCTCCTTCCAAAAAATTGCAGTCAAAATGCGGTCAAACGCCAAAAGAAAAACCCGGAAAGCCTTGATACACAAGGCTTTGCGGGTTTTGTGCTGTTATTCCCACTCGCCGAGTTAAATCCATTTCTAAACTTTTTTGTATAGAGGATTTAATTCGTCGTGGTTTTATTTGACGCAGATTATCCTTATCCTAAGGTCTATTCGGACTTTTGCTATCAAAAATCTATCTGGGCCATCCTATCAGGGGTTTTGCTTGAGATGAGCGATTGGGTGGTTTATAAGTATTATAGTGTACACCATCTAGTAATCCATCAATCTGGTGTAAGAGGTTGACTGAAAAATTCTTGAATCTCCTGTTCAAATGCTTTTGCTTGACTACATCTGTTTGTAACAGTTCCCCAGTTATTTAGCATCTTATCTATTAACTCATTATATGGTCCCTTGGCCTTCTTTTTTTTGGGAATGCGTACGTCGTGGTAGCTTTTTCCTACCGAAATAATACTAGTCCACGGATCATGTATTAACTCACAGTTTTCACGAGCATCCAAACCTGCTACAAGCCAAGCATCTGTGCTATCACATGGAATCACAAAAATAATCGGTATCACAGTCTCTGTCGGGAAAAAGTCACGTAATATTCTGCCCAAATGTGTTACATATGAAAGTGGTGGTTCCCCATGTTTCTCACACGGTATATCAACAGGACAAGTTGCTGTATCGCATTCGGATGGCAACATATTTCCTCTAAATTGACATATCTTATCGGAACACGCACAATGGCTGACTTTTTCATTCCTCGAAACATCACCGTCCATTTGAACGATTAGAAGATCCAGTTTGGGCGAAATTCCGTTTACTATTTGATTCAAAGATTTTCCATTTTCGCTGCACCAGCGCCATACACCTTTCCAGCCATTTGCATATTCTGTCTTTAATGTTTCATCTGGCTGAATACAACGATACGTCACGTTTTCGTTTTCGAATAGGTAATCGATTATGGAGGATAGCATATCAGAATCTCTTGGTCCTTCACATATAATTCCTATTGTTTTATTCATAGCAGATTAGGTACACCACCTAACAAACCGTTTACCCACAGTCTAGAAAGAGGCATTTGGGCTTGTAGGAGTTCTTTAGTAACCTGGATTCGACTTAGTTGTACATAACCATGCCGCCTATTTCTTTCAACTGTAAAAAGTCTGATTCTTTCATTTTCTAAATTTAGGCCATCTAATACCAAAGGATTATGCGTTGTTAAAAAAGCCGTCTTATCTTGAGCAAGGATTAGATCACAAAAAGACTTTGTAACGACTTTGGCCAATCGAGGGTTCATGGCTTGATCAAAATTATCAATTGCAAAAATATTCGGAGCTTTAGGGTGCATTGCAAGGCAAAGCAAAAATAGAACAAAAAGTGAACCCTCACTTGCATCATACGCCGTGAAGCGGTCACTGCTTTTCATGAACTTGTCGCAAAATTCAATTACACGACGAGATGTAGACACCGACGCATTAATATTGGATTTTTTGGGCATAGAAATCGAGAAATTGTTAGCCCAATCGATAAGTTCAAGTAAATCGTCAACAAGCATGGAGCCAAACATTGGATCTCCGTCGTCATTTTCATAAAGTAAATCTTCAATTGCCTCTGCCAATCTCCCCCCATTAATCCCCAATGGCAATTTTTGGGTGGAGTCTGGAATAGTCCCCCGCAATACAGGTGTAACAGGCTGATAAATGGCATAGTCCCTAAATGCCTCGATAGTTGGTCGAAGGGCCTCCAATTTTTCATCAGGCTGTAACATCAGCATTCCAACTTTATTATCGTAGGCATCACCCGATCGTCCGCTACGTCCCCATAAACGGATATCATTTTCATACAATATCTCTGATTGATATTTCCATGAATCGCTCTCTTTGGGTGTAAACAAATGAACATCATATCTATATTGATTGACGTCACTCCAATTTACAGATAAATCGATAGTTTTCTTCGTCGTACAATTTTTAAAGCTACTCTTATAGAGTGAAGGGGTGCTGAGTCGTATACCTTTTCTGGCTAATCCGATATTGTCGACTCTGTCAGTCATAGCAAGGCTCAAAAGTCCAATAGCTTCCAGAACCGTCGATTTTCCTGCACCATTGGCTCCAATTAATACATTAACGTTCCCCGGCTCAAAGTTCATATCTTGGATAGCCTTGAATCCAGTTATTGATATGTTGGAAATTTTCATTTAGCAATCAGCTCCTATCCCAAGATATATGTATCTATTAATAAGTATATCATAAAATAAAACTCCTATTCACTTCTATCAGAAGTTCTTAAGCAAATGTATTCATACAATTTCACTCAAAATATTAGTATTATTTCCATTATTTAAATAGCAAAGTTAATCTGATTTTTGTTATCCACAATTAGTCAGCTGTCCATCTGGAATCAAAATCTTCCTTATTCATTTCCAAGTTAGCGTTCAGCTGACTTAAAACTTGCTTCCCGCCTGGCATCATTTTCAAGGATGCCAGATATTGTTTAATAGCAGTCCTTAGATCCTTCAAAGATGTCTTTGACTTAATCCAGTTCTGTGGCACAAACATCTT
>CALWAP010000006.1 GCA_944375715.1 uncultured Clostridia bacterium
CCCTGAATGGACTTATCCTCATGCCCGCCGTAGGGTGGATTCATCAGGATCACATCAAACTTGTCATCGTCTGTGTAGTCCAGCAGATTGTGTTTCAAAGAGTTCATGTGATAGATATTCGGAACTTCAATATCGTGCAGCAGCATGTTGGTCACGCACAGCAGATAAGGAAAGGGCTTTTTCTCAATTCCGTAAATACTGTCATCAAGCCGCTTCTGATCTGTGGTGTCCCTTACCTGCTTGGAGAGTTGTCTCAGCCAAGAAGTGATAAATCCACCGGTTCCGCAGGCAAAATCTGCCATATTTTCGCCCAGCTGGGGCTTTATCATCAATGCCATAAACTCGGTGACTGCTCTCGGCGTGTAGAACTCACCGGAAGACCCGGCCGATTGCAGCTCCCGCAAAATCTCCTCATAGACAAAGCCAAAAGCATGGCTTTCCTTCACATCATCAAACTCAATCTCGTCAATGACATCAATGACCTGACGAAGATAAACGCCGTCCTTCATATAGTTGTTGGCGTCCTCGAAGGTGGACTTGACAATGGCTTTCTTAATGGGGGTATCAGGGGTCACCTTGATTCCTTCGTAGAGAACCGTATCACCATCTTTTACATCGTTGCCCTTCAGCACCGGGAACAGAATGTTGTTGACGAAGTTGAGCAGCTTGTCCCCAGTCATAGCGTGACCGTTTTCGTCGGCTTTTGCCCATTTTCTCCATCTGAGTTCTTCGGGAATGATGGATTCGTAGTCATCCTCGTTCAGTTCCCAATCATCTTCTTTTGCGTCATAGACTTTCAGAAAGAGCATCCATACCATCTGCTCAATTCTCTGGGCATCGCCATTGATACCTGCGTCCATACGCATAATATCTCTGATTCGTTTTATGAATCCTGACTGCATCGCCATATTAACCTACCTCAAATTCATATATGTTTTCTTCCAGCTCCTTGATGGCCGCCTCATACTGCGCCTTGCCACCAAATAGCTTAACGATCTTTGCGGGCTTCCCAAAGTTCGCAAAATCGGCCAGGGACAGAACTTTAATATCCTCAACCTCGGTAATGCCCTGGTTCATGTATTTATCCAGAAGAATGCCCAGGACTGCCTGCGCTTCGGCAGAATACTTGCTGAAGAAGTCTTTTTTCTTAACATTGCTAGCTCTCTCTTTGCGGGTCAGCGGCTTTTTTCCGTATGCCACATAGCAAATAAAGTCGAAATCGTCCACATCTTCCATGCCTTGGTCTGCCTTCAATGCTTTTAGATCAATGCCCATCGCCGTGAAAGATTCCTCAATGGTTTTCTTTTTGTCCGACGCTTTCCACTTGCGGATAAAATCAGACAGAGAAGCGTATTCACCCTTGATGTTGGTTCTGGTGTAGTCGATAATATCCTCCTGCCTGAGTAACTTTCCATTCGCATCATAGACTGAAACGGTCTTGTTGATAATCTTCACCTTGCATCCGTCCCTGTCAACGATGGGGGTTTCCACAGGATCCTCGGGAGGATTCTTATCACCACCACCGTGACCTTCACCTTTCGGCTTGCAGCCGCCATGCTGGAAGCCCTCATCCTGTTCAACCGGGCCGTCCCAGTCAGGGTCAGTAAATAGCCTTGTCACATTCCGAAAGTCCATCACGACAAAATGGGTCTTGCCGTCCTTTTCTCTGATACGGGTTCCTCGTCCAATAATCTGCTTGAAAGTGGTCATGCTCTCAACGGTCTTGTCGAGAACAATGAGCTTGGTCATCTTGCAGTCTGCACCGGTGGAAAGCAGTTCCGATGTTGTTGCAATAACGGGATATGGTTCAGATACAGAGATGAAATAGTCAAGTTTGGACTTGCCATACACATCTGAGCCGGTAATTCTCACGCAATAGTCCGGGTTCTCCTTCACCATATCCTGATTGTAGTTGACAAGAGCAATTCTCATACGCTCTGCATGATCTTCGGAAGCGCAGAACACAATAGTTTTCTGCATTCTGCCGGTGCTTTTCAGATATTCCGTAATCTCTCTGGCAACCTCATCAATACGGTCTTGGAGAATAATGGTGTAATCATAGTCCCGGTTGTTGTAAATTCGGTCGTCAATGACATTACCAAAAATATCGGTCTGCCCCTGATATGGTCTCCAGCCGTCCCCGATATTGGTTGTGATATTGATGACCTTAAACGGGGCAAGAAAACCGTCCTCAATACCCTGTTTTAAGCTGTAAATATAAACCGGCTCTCCAAAGTAGTCGATATTGGATACCTTTTCACTCTCCTTCGGGGTAGCGGTCATTCCGATCTGCGTTGCGGAAGAAAAATATTCCAAAACCTTACGCCAGTTGCTGTCCTCTTTGGCACTGCCACGGTGACACTCATCTACAATAATAAGGTCGAAATATTCTGCCGGTATCTGCCTGAAATGTTCTTCGTCATTCTGACCTACCATCTGATGGTAGAGGGCGAAATTCACTTCATGGGAAGCAATCTTGCTCAGGCATTCCTTATCGGAGAAATCAACCTTATAGATGGTCTTTTCAAGGGGTGCAAAGTCCTGCATAATGCTTTGGTCAACCAGAATATTTCGGTCTGCCAGATATAAAATTCTCTTTTTTAGGTCAGAACGGAGCAGTCGATAGACAATCTGAAAAGCTGTATATGTCTTGCCGGTTCCGGTAGCCATAACAAGCAGTAATCTCTGCTGTCCTCTTGCGATTGCTTCCACCGTTCTGTTCACAGCATTTCGCTGATAATATCTTGGTGGATAAGTGCTTTGAGATGAATAATACGGCTGGGAAACAATTTTCTTTTCCAAGGCGGAAATGCCCTTACCATCATTCAGCTCCGCATAGTAGCGCGCAATCAGCTCGTCCTGCGTCGGAAATTTTTCCAATTCAATCTGCTGTTCCTGCCCGGTCAGGAAATCATGCTCATAGAAAGCGTCGCCGTTTGACGAATACGCAAACGGCAAGTCCATCATCTGAGCGTATGTCATCGCTTGCTGCAATCCGTGGGATACAGAGTGGTTGTTGTCCTTTGCTTCCACAACGGCAATCGGCTTGCCATCGTTTAAGTAAAGCAAATAATCGGCAAACTTGGGTTTGCTACGGGCTACGATATTACCCCTAATGTTGATGCGACCGTCTGTGATTCTGGTCTCCATCGTGATATGACCTTTCCAACCTCTCTGAATGACCGGAGTTATGAAGTTTAACTTGATGTCTTCTTCAGACATCTGTTTTTTGCCTAATATCGTCATATCAAAACCTCCCAGTTCATTCTTCGTGTTGGCTATTCTCTGATAGTTTCGAGAATATCTTCTATACGGCAGTCCATTACCTCGCAGATACGAAGTAGAACATCTGTGGTAATGTTGTCCCCTTTGCCGAGCTTTGCAAGGGAAGCAGAGCTAATGCCGGCTTTTTCCTTCAAATCGCTTTTTTTCATCTCTTTATCTATAAGCATCTTCCAGAGCTTATTATAACTGATACGCATCATCGAAAGTCCTCCCAGCTGAGTTCGATAATATTTCTTGTATTATAACACAAATCTGCAAAATTCTCCACCTGATTAGCAAATTAAATATTTGCAAAAGCAAACTTTATTTTGCGTTTAGAAACCAAATATCTGTTCTTTTTGCTAGACAATTAAACAGTGATAAATTTAATCAAATAGAGAAAATAAAAATCGTATTTTGTTCTCCTGATAGAAAAAGAAGCGGCCACCAATTATTAAGCAATCGGTGGTCGCTTCTACAAACTCTGCTAATCGTTAATTGAATGCTCCAGAATTCCTTAAATCATCTGAAAATGCTTCAGCGCCTCCATAATTGCCGCTTCCTTTTCCGGCGGACACTGCGGCACTTTAGCGTCTTCCTTCTTTGACAGATTATAATTCTGCCCCACATCCATCCCGCACTTCCGTTTGACCTGGGAAATATACAGGCTTGACACCTTTAGACCGTACTTTTCCAGCACATACCCCTTGATTTCCTCATAGGTAGCCTTGCTCTCCGCAGCAGTCAAATCCATCTCATCCAGATTCAACTCCACCTCGATATGCTGCTTGGTATTGAGTTTGGACAATAAACATACCGTCTCGACATTGGCGGTGGCAGGGAACATGTCAAAGGCTTTGGCCTTTGTCATTTTATACCCCTTTTCCTCAAAGAGCCTTGCGTCCCTGGCCAGGGATGCCGGGTCGCAGGATATATAGACTATGCGTCTGGGCCCCATGCGGCAGCAGGCCAAAACGGCCTTTTCATCCATGCCCTTTCTGGGCGGGTCGGTCACTATAAGATCAGGGGAGATTCCCGCGTTTGAAAGCCGGAAAGCCGCCTTGCCGGCGTCCCCCAGAATAAAGGAAACATTTTCTATGCCGTTCCTGCGGGCGTTTTCCCTGGCGTTTTCAACAGCCTGTGGGATTATTTCATTCCCCAGGGCATGGGCGCACCTTTTGGCCAAAAGCAATGTTATGGTGCCCGTTCCGCAGTAAAGGTCCAGCGCCCTTTCGTTTTCTTTAAGCTCTGCCATGTCAAGGGCGCAGGAATAAAGCCTTTGGGCCTGGGCGTGGTTTACCTGGTAAAAGGACTCGGGCGATATATGGAAGTCAAGCCCCAGAAGATCGTCTTTAAGATACTCCCTGCCGTAAACGCAGAAGGTCTTTTCCCCCAATATCCTGTTGGTTTTTTCGCCGTTTACATTGACAGATATGCCCGCAAGGTCGGGGCAGCTTTCAAGCGCCGCTGCCGTAAGCTCCTCCTTAAACGGAAGGGAAGGCGAGGACAGCACCAGGCACAGATGGCTTTCCTTTGCGCCGCAGCGGGCAAATATGCGCCTTACAAGCCCTTTTCCCGTTTCCTCGTCATAGGGCTGCACCCCATGCTCGTTCATCCAGCGGCATACGGCCTTTGCCAGACGGTTCAACCTGATGTCCTGCATAAGGCAGCCGTTTTCGGGCATGGGCACTATATCATGGCTGCGGGGGCGGTAAAAGCCGGGCACGGCCTTCCCGTCATATATACCGACAGGAAAGACCGCCTTATTGCGGTACCCCTGCCTTTGGGAAGGCTCGGCAGGGCCGACATCAATGTCTATGCCGCCTATGCGCTTTAAAGCGTCGCGGACCCTTTGGCCCTTGAGCCTGAGCTCCTCATCGTAGCTCATATGTAAAAAATCGCATCCCCCGCATTTTTTAAATATGGGGCATGAAGGTTCCCGCCGCGCCTCCGACGTCTTCAGAACACATTCGCTTTTTCCGTAGGCCATGTTTTTGAGGACCTTTAAAACCTTTATCCTATGTACCTCGCCCTCAAGGGCAAAGGGGACAAAAACGGCCATACCCTCTATCCTGGCAATACCAAAGCCTTCGGAAGAAAAGCCTTTTATAACACCCTCATACACCTTGTTCTTTTCAATGGGCATGATATCCCGCCCTTTCTTTCAATATGCTAAAATTTTACCATGACGGCGGCTTGCTGTAAATGGCAGGCCAGCGCTTTTACACAATATTATGTGAAGTTTTTTGTAAGAATTGCACAGTAATCAACGGCTTTTTATGTTGGGTATTGCATTGTTTTTACAAGGGCGGTATAATTGTCATGACCGAAATATACGAAAGGATGTGTTCAGTTTGACCGTAAATGAAATGAAGCAGGCCGCCTGCGCCGTTATAGACAAGCATGCCCAGGAGCTTCTGGACCTCAATCAGTCGATTTTCGAGGAACCGGAGCTGGGATACAAGGAGTTCAAAACGGCTGAAAAGATAAAAGCCCACCTTGACAAGCTGGGTCTTAAATACCGCGACGGCGTTGCCATAACGGGTATAGTCACACCTTTGGAAGGACGCAATCACAATATCAGGCTGTCCATCATGGGTGAGCTGGACGCTGTTGTCGTGCCCAACCACAAATTTGCCGATCCTGTGACCCACGCTGCCCACTGCTGCGGCCACAACTCTCAGGCCACTTCGGTCGTCGGTGTAGCCTATGCGCTCAAGGAATCGGGCATAATGAACGAGCTGGACGGGGACATAGTCCTGATGCATGTGCCTTCCGAAGAATTTGTTGAGCTTGGCTACCGCAAGAGCCTTATCGACGAGGGCAAGATCTCGCTTCTGGGCGGCAAGCAGGAATTTATCAAGCTTGGTGAGTTTGACAACATCGATATGATGATAATGCAGCATACCTCTGGCACCGAAGAGGAAGACGAGACCCCCATCAAGGCCAATGCCGGCGGCGGCACAGGCATGGGCTTTGTCGGAAAGCTCATTCAGTACATAGGCAAGGAATCCCACGCGGCGATGCCTCACCAGGGCATTAACGCTTTGAAAGCCGCCCAGCTGGGCCTCCAGGCCATTGACGCCAACCGCGACACCTTCCAGGAGAAGGACACCATCAGGGTCCATCCCATCATTACCAAGGGCGGCGACCTTGTCAATGTCGTGCCTGCCGATGTAAGGCTGGAAACATATGTCAGAGGCAGCAATACCGAAGCCATTTTAGAGGCCTCGCAGAAGGTCGACAGGGCTCTGCAGGCCGGCGCCATGGCTGTCGGCGCCAAGTGCATCATAACCCAGCTTCCCGGATATATGTGCCCCACCGAATGCGACGAGCTTAAGGATGTCGTTTACGAGAACTTAAAGTATGTATTCGGTGAGGATCACTGTGTAAGAGACGGACGCGGCGGCTCGACCGACGCTTCCGATGTCGCCCATATCATGCCGACAGTACACATGATGATAGGCGGAGCTGCCGGCGTCTTCCATGGCGAGACATACCGTGTGCCCCGTCCCGACATCGCTGTTTTGGACGCCGCCAAGGCTCTGGTCTGCACGGCCATTGATCTTTTGGCCAATGGAGCCGAAAAGGGCGTACACATAAAAGAGAACTTCAAGCCCCTTATGACCAAAGAAGAATATCTTGAAAAGTGGTGCGGAATAAAGGCTTAAAGCCGTTAAAAAAGGAAAGGGCGTCCTTTTGGACGCCCTTTTTCGCGCGGTTTTTTACAGGATTGCTGGTAATATTTATTAAATCATATCTCTTCATATCAATTAAGCATTAGTAAAAAAAGTGTAAATATGTTATATTCAAGTTGATTTTTGTTTTAGGGTGAGTTGCCATGAACGGATGTAACTTACATGCTCAGGATAAACCCCAATGCCTTTTCCGCATTATTTACGAAAAGGTATGCGATTTGCGGGCGCTGTTCGCCGCCCCCGAGCGGCAGGGCGCGGGACCCTTTTCCTTTTTGGGATGCAGCCCGGCCGAAAGAAGGCTGCTTCTGTGCATCTGCATACATGACGGCATTTCGGTCAAGGACCTGGCGGCTATGGAAGGCATAACCCCCAGCGCCGTTTCCCAAACCGTCAAGCGCCTGGAAAAAAGGGGATGCATCATCAAAACTCAGTGCCTTACAAATCACAAAAAATATCATATATGTCCCACCGAGCTGGGACTTAATATGTGCAGGGAAATAGTCAAGCGGGACTCGGAAAATGTCGAAAGGTTCAGGCTCTTTCTCTCCTCCCATTTTTCCGAAGACGAATTGACTTCTTTCTTAAAAGTCCTGACAGGCGTATGTGATTACGCCTCCCGCCGCAGTGCTTCCGAAAAAAGCAATCACGGCTCAGGCGGGGAATAAAAGCAGGCCCTTTTTGGGCCTGCTTTTTTATTGCGGATAACCGGCTTTCAACTGCGCGGATGATTATATTTATGTAAATATTGTTATTAAAATACACATCTTAACCTATTGTATAAAATTCTTTTTTGTATATTTAACACAATATTTTTTTATTTTTTTCTGTATTTCTATATATTGTAATTTTTGTATTTAATTGTTAAAATTTAATTACAAAATAAAAAAGAAAGGAATTGCAATATTAAAAGTAAGTTTTGAAAATTAATATTGCAGATGGTGACTACCATGAAAAAACGAATTAGTATCCTGCTGGTCTGTCTATTTATGATTGGTAACTTTTCGATAGTTGCCGCTTCCGACACAACTGCTGACGGATTTATTACAGCTTTAGATCCGTTCTACACAGATCAGTCCGAATTCACCGTTTTTGACAAGCAAGGTAACGAAATAACCGAAGAGTTCTATATTTCCACAAAGGATATGCACGATAATAATGATTGGGAGGGAATAAAAAATTATTTTCATCAAAATGTAAGTTCACTTCGACATGAAGAGTACCATGCCCCAACATTCAGAAATACTGATTTAGCAAAAACTGTCACGGAAACATTAAGTGGAACCATTGATTGTTACGACCCCCAATATTCATCAAAAGAAGTCGCTGCCACCGTAAGACAAACTATTTATTATAATCCAAATACTTATGAAATAACCCAATATAATAATCCTACATTAATTAGTGTTTCTTGTGATGGTTTGGGCTACACTTATACAAATATATATTCTAATAAAATTAACGATTATACCGTTCGTTTATACCTTTCGATACAATTTGTATTAGCAGTAAATGAAGCGGGACAGTTTGTATATGGTGACTTATCTTTCTTCTTCCCTTATTATATTGAAGCTGAATATGAACGCTTTAATCCTACTTTAGATATTACACCTTAAAGTGATCTAATATTTTAAATCATATTAAAGATTCACATAACATTTTTAGGATGGTGAAAATAATATGAAGGCAACCAAATTAATTTCTTTATTATTTACAGTATTAATTACTTTTACAACTACTATTTCTCCTGTTGTCGCAAGTGAATTTGTTCCTGAAGGATTAACTGTCAGTCAAGAGTTGCTTGTGCCATTTTATGAAGAAAACTTAGATTATGAATATTCAATTTACGATAAAAACGGCACAGATATCACTTCCTCATTTTTTGAAGCAACAAAAGATTTCTATTTTAACAATGATTGGGATAGTATTAAAGAATACAAATCGAATTATGTCAGCAGGATTGTCCAAGAACATGAAACAGTTGCAAGAAACAGCGATCTTGCTAAGACAGTTACAGAAGAACTTGTCCAGATGATGACTTGTCCAACAAGTACAGGTTATGAAATGGAAGTGTCCTGTGTTGCTCAAGGCACGATTTACTACAATCCCAATACTTTTGTGATTACACAAGCCTCAGGTCCTAGTATCCTCAGCAAAACCGCTAGTGAAGCGTTTGTAGATTATGTAAATACTATTCCTTCTAAAACCATTAATACCTACTCTGTCACTTTCAGAGTATGCTTTGATGTCATCCGATTGGGCGTTGAAGATTTTGGCAGGTTTGACCAGAGCTTTACGGTATCCCCTTAACACAATTTTCAGAAAGGAAGTGTTTTTATGAAAAGCAGGACGGTTAAACTGATAACAGCAGCTGCCTTTCTTATCCCGGCACTTCTTTACATAGCTTCCTTCCTTATATCGGTCTATGCCGGGAGCCTGCCCATTCCCGAGGGGCCTTTTGACACCAACCGCCCGCCCCCCGAGTGGTACAGTTATCTGAAATCGCTGGAAATACAGGATATCGCCACTGTGGTTTTACATGTATCGGAGGCGGCTGCGGCCGCCTCGGTCATGGCCCTGGGCTATATGTGCTTCAAATCGCTGATAAGCGTCAAAAGTTATGTTTTTATGCCCTTCGGCCTTGCGCTCATGTGCCTTGTTATGAGCCATATTATGGATAAAACGCAGTTTGCCGGCCGTGGCGGTGCTTATTCTTTCGGATACTTTACTGTATACCGCACGATATCCTTTGTTTTCGCGGCCTGCATGCTGGCCCTTATTTCCACAAAAGAGCGGGGTGAGACAAAGCCCTTTTACAAAAACCCCCTTATAGGCCTTCTGGTATTGTGCATGATCCCAAGCTTAATAAAAGCGGCCCGGCTGTCCCCTTTTTCCGGCATACCCCTTTTACCCATGGTTTGGGTTATGTTGGAGATGCTATACCTCCGCCCCTGGCTGATGGTCTTTGCAGCGGCGGCCTTCAAGGGGTCAAAAGGGTATGCATGGGTCCCGCCCTCCCTTGTGCTGTGCGTCCTTTCCTATCTGTCTGACCGGGCCATGTTCGGCTTTGACCTGCAAAGCAGCTATGGCCTGCAAAGCCTTATTGTACCCATTGTCCTTTGCGCCCTTGCGGTATACGCCGTTTCGGCCAAACCGTCAGAGGGCAGGGGCTTTTACAAAAGACCGCTGATATGGGTGCTTTCGGTATGTCTTCTGCTTATTCCCGACATTTTTGTCGGCGCCTGTCTGGCTTTTATGCTGTTTATCGCCGCGGTATGCCGCAAAAGCCTGCCGGCAGGGCCCGCCGCGGCTGTGGCGGCAATATGCCTCGGTTTCAGGCTGTGGCAAGACCCGGCCATGCACACCATTGTTTTGCATTACGCCGACGGCGCCTATATAAGCGAAAAAATAATCATCCTTCTGGCTTTTATCCAGATGTTCCTTTATTACCGTGAGGCTTGCAAACCCAAAAGTGCGGAGGGCTAAGGCCCTCCGCTTTTTACGAGGGGAGGATATATGACAGGAAAGAGGAAAATACTGACGGCGCTGGCGTTATGCTGCGCCCTTGCATTGGGGGCCCTGCTGCTTATGCCGAAGGAAAGCCCCGAAAAGGCCGAAAAACAGGTTTATGAAAGGACCATGACGGCGTTTTCCGAATACCCCGCCTTTTCGTCCCTTGACGAGCTGAAAGACAGCGCCTCTTTGGCGGTGCTGGGCACCTGGGAGGATTTTTCGGGGACATACAATGTGACCCGTGACGCAAGCGACCCTTCAAAAGAAAGCGGGGAAAGTTACTCCGAGGGCAGGGAATATTCCTTTAAGGTAAAGGAGGTCCTTTACGGCAGCCTTTCGGAAAAAAGCATAGATGTCGGCATAAAGGCCTCCGACGGCTTTGATTTTGACGGCGTGGAGGTGCAGGTGCCGAGCCAATATTTTTACGAGCCGGAAATGGGCGAAACGAGGGTCCTGTTTTTGAGCTTTGACGAAAATACCGGCCTTTATTACCCCTGCGGCAGGCCTTGGGAGATAGCCGTCGGGCAAGGGGAAGAACTTAACTTCTGTATGCCCCCGCAGGCCGAACAGGCCGAGGGCCAAGCCGAAACCGCAGACGGCATATACCGCATGACCGTAAAGTACGGCAGCTCACAAAGCCCTTCCGACTTTGTTTCCTCCATGACGCTGGATGAGCTCAGGCTGGCGCTGGGGGAATAAACCGCAATAAAAAAGGCCGCGTTATGACGCGGCCTTTTTCCATTAATCTATCGGCTTGCAGACAAACCTGTCGACCTTTGTTTTCAGTATGGTTGCCGAAGGGTAGGGCCTAAGGACAACGGCGGTGTCGGCCCCGCCGCCCGAACCTGCCACGGCCATGACGCTTTCGCCCGCCCTTATGTACCCGGCGTCGCAGGCCATCGCCCCTATCTCCAGGCAGACCTTGGTGCCCCTGCCTATCATGCGCAGGGCGTGGGCCATTATCTCGGCGGGATATGCCCCGTGGAATGTGCCCGAAATGCTCCTTTCAGAGCTGCTTAAAGCATGGCCGGCCGTGCAGACATGGAAGCCCTTTTCGATAAAGGCCCGGCGCTTTTCCTCGCTGAGCCTGTTGTAAGGCTCCTGGTCGGTATAGGCCAATGTAACTATCGTTATGTCAAGCCCCTCGGCCTCCTTCATACCCATCAGGGCCTCGGCCGTAAAGCCCGTGCTGGAGGCGGCCACCAGCTTTTTTATACCCAGCCTTTTGGCCTCGGCCACGGCCAGCCTGAGGGTCTCAAGGGTGTTGTCGGGGCCTCCCTTTTCAAAATAGGCGATGCTTTCCTTAATGGCGCTCATATCTTTTGCTCCTTTCGGTTAGTTTTGGCTTACCTTGATTTTACCATGAATCCCGATTTTTTGCAACAAAAAGGCGCGGCATAAAGCCGCGCCTTTTTTTATTTATCCTTTTTGAGGTCGAGCTTTATTGAAAGGTCCCTAAGCTGCTTTTCATCAACGGGGGAGGGGCAGTCCATCATCAGGTCGGAGGCGTTCTGCACCTTGGGGAAGGCGATGACGTCCCTTATATTCTCGGTGCCGGCCAGCCACATGACAAGCCTGTCAAGGCCGTAGGCCAGGCCGCCGTGAGGGGGCGCGCCGTACTTGAAGGCGGTCAGAAGGTGGCCGAAGCGCTCTTCGGTGTCCTCTTTGGTAAAGCCCAAAGCCGAGAACATCTTCTGCTGGATATCGCTTTGATGTATCCTTATGGAGCCGCCGCCCAGCTCGGTGCCGTTCAAGACGATATCATAGGCCTTGGCGCGCATGTCCTGGGGCCTTGTTTCAAACAGGGGGATATCCTCGTCCTTAGGCGCCGTGAAGGGGTGGTGCTTGGCGTAAAGCCTGGTGTTGCCATCGTCGTCCTCGCCGTACTCGAAAAGCGGGAAGTCGACAACCCACAAAAACTTGAAGGTATTTTCGGGGATAATGCCCATCTTTTTGGCCACATGGCACCGCAGCGCGCCCAGGGCGTTCTGGGCAAGCTCCCGCTCGCCGTCGGCTACGCACAGAATGAGGTCGCCGTTTTCGGCTCCCACGGCCGATTTTATCTCCTCAAGCTTTCCTTCCTTAAGGAACTTTGCAAAGCTGGAGGTCATCGCCCCGTCGGAAGCCAGCTTGACCCATGCAAGGCCCTTGGCCTTATAGGTCTTGACATACTCGCCCAGGGCGTCTATCTCTTTCCTTGAAAGGCTGCCGCCCTTTTTGACGCATATAGCCGTAACAATGCCGCTTTGTACAGCGCCTTCAAAGACCGAAAACCCGCAGTCCTTTGCAATGCCGGTTATGTCGTGCAGCTCCATTTCAAAGCGGGTGTCGGGCTTGTCGGAGCCGTAACGGTCCATGGCCTCCTTATAGCTCATGCGGGGGATGGGCAGGGGGACATCCACCCCTATGGTATCCTTAAAGACCTTCTGCAAAAAGCCCTCGTTTACCTCAATGACATCATCTATGTCGGCAAAGGACATTTCCAGGTCTATCTGGGTGAACTCGGGCTGGCGGTCATAGCGCAGGTCCTCGTCCCTGAAGCAGCGGGCAATCTGGAAATAGCGGTCAAAGCCGGATATCATCAGAAGCTGCTTGTACTGCTGGGGCGACTGAGGCAGGGCATAAAACTCGCCGGGATGGACCCTGGAGGGCACAAGGTAGTCCCTGGCGCCTTCGGGGGTGGATTTGGTAAGCACGGGGGTCTCTATTTCCAAAAAGCCCTGGGAATCAAAATAATTGCGGGCTATCTGGGTGGTCTTGTGCCTTAAGGCCAGGGCCTTCTGCAAAGAGGGCCTGCGCAGGTCGAGATAGCGGTATTTGAGCCTTAAGGCGTCGTTTACCGAAACATCGTCCAGAATCTCAAAGGGCGTCGTTTCCGAAGGGGTGAAGATCTTTACGCTTTCGGCCAATATCTCGACCCTGCCCGTGGGGATCTTGTCGTTTATCGAGGAGCGCTGCCTGACGGTGCCGGTGATGGACGCCGTATACTCGCTTCTGAGCTTTAAAGCCTCTTCAAAAAGCCCGCCGTTTACCGTCTGGTCAAAAACACACTGAGCAATGCCCTCCCTGTCGCGCATGTCGACAAAAATAAGGCCGCCCAGGTCCCTGGCCCTGGCTACCCAGCCGCAGACCGTGACCTTTTTGCCTATATCTTCTTCTCTTATGGAGCCGCAGTAAACCCTGCCGCCCTTAAAAGGACTGTTCATACATTCACCTCGTTTTATAATCCGGACCGCAAACCAAAACCGCGCGGCGGGAGAGCAAAAGCCCGCCCGCCGTTCTTTTCCATATATCTTTTCCGTTTTCGGGGACGACCCTGCTTTTACTGCGGATTTACGATCTCACGCCAGGCAAGGTCGCCCCTGGCCAGCCCCTGGATAAGCACCTCGGCAGTGGCCACATTGGTGGCGATGGGGATGCTGTTCTTGTCGCAGTTGCGGACCAGGTCGTTCAATGTCGTCTCGCTATCATATTTTACCATAGGATCCCTGAAAAGCAAGACCAAATCGATCTGGTTGTAAACCACCCTGGCCGATATCTGCTCCTCGCCGCCCGTCGCCCCGGGCATGAGGCAGTCTATCTTGAGCCCCGTGGCGTCGGCTATCATCTTTCCCGTAGTCGCCGTAGCGCAGAGGTTATGTTTGGCCAGGACTCCGCAGTAGGCGATGCAAAATTGGATCATGAGTTCTTTTTTGCTGTCTTGTGCCACGATGGCAATATTCATTTCCGGTTTCCCCCTTTTTTGTATTTGCCGCAAGCGGCATGATAAGTAAACAGGACTTTACCTTCTGAGCTTGACACCGCTTAAAAGCCGCACCCTCGCGCCCCTGAGCCTTCTGGCTATGTTGGCATAGGCTACCCTGGCATAACCGTGGGAAAAGAGCACCAGCACCCTTCCCAGGTTGCCGCAGGCGATGACATCTTTATCCTCGGGTATGACGCCCAGAAGGGAAAGGTTGGAAGCGTCCATGGCGGCGTCAATGTCGACCGAGTCGCCCGAGTTTATCATACCGGCGCGCACACGGTTGACGGCTATTTTGATGTTTTCAAGGCCTCCTTCGGCCATCTGCGCCCCTATCTTCTGTGCTCCCCTTAAAGAGGTATGGTCAGGTGTCGATATGACCACGGCCATGTCGCTTTGCAGAGCAAAGTTCATTATTTCTCCGCCGAAGCCAGCGGGGCAATCGATGAGTACATAGGTGAAATGCTCCCTGGCCCTTTTTAAAAGGGAGCCTATCTCATCAAAGGTAAAGCCAAGCCCGTCTTTTATCGAAACGGGCGATGTCAAAACACGGAGGTTCTTGACTATGGGATGTTTTACGGCTGCTTCCTTTAAAGAGCACCTTTTCCTTATGACATCGCCGTAGGAAAAAAGCAGGCTGTCGCTCATGCCCAAAACGATGTCAAGACTGCGTATGCCGCAGTCGGCGTCGATAAGCAGCACCTTTTCACCCAAAGCACACAGGGCGACGGCCACCCCGGCGCAGAAAGATGTCTTTCCCGTGCCGCCTTTTCCCGACACGACCGATATGACCTGTCCCACAAAGCTCCTCCTAACATTCGATACCAATTCTATTATATAATAAGCTATCACTATGCACAAGAAAAAAATATCAAAAAGATATTTTTTATATAATGTCACCCATAAAAAAGGCTCAGTTTTGTAACCCGTCTTCCTCCTGATCGTTAAGCCCGAAATACTCGTCATAAATGGCCACCGCTACGGGGGCGACGCTGCCGCCTGAGCCGGCATACTCGCCTATTACGCAGACGGCTATTTCAGGCTCGTCATAGGGCGCGAAGGAAACAAAGACGCCGTGGGCCGAGCGGTTTGAAGATGTCTGGGCCGAACCCGTTTTGCCGCCGACGGCTATGGGGTAATTTCTGAAGACCGATGAAGCCGTACCGTCGTCGGTGACGACGCCCCTCATTCCTTCCTTTATGGCGTCGACGGTCGACTGCGAAAGCTCTATCGTATCCAGCACCTCGGGTTCGGTTTCCTCCAAAAGCTCGGTATTGCTGTAATCCATGACCTTTTTAAGAAGATGGGGACGGTATCTTGTGCCGCCGTTTACCAGCGTGGCTATATAATTGGCCAGCTGCAATGGGGTGAACTGATGGGCCGATTGGCCGATAGCAGCCTGGAGCACCAGCCCGCCTTCCCAATCTTCAACGGTGTCGGGCGAGGCCACCTGTCCCGGCTTCTCTCCCGCCAGCTCTATGCCCGCCTTCTGGCCCAGGCCGAAAGCATGGGCGTAATCGACCAGCGTGTCTATTCCCATTATCCTGCCGACCTCATAAAAGAAATAATTGCAGGAGTATTTTATGGCGTCGCTGACATTGATCCTGCCGTGGGTCCTGCCGGTATCCTTGTAAAGCCAGCATCTGGGCTGGTAATCGTCGTAATAGGTATAACGTCCCAGGTCGGTTATCATGGTGTCGGGGGTTATGATCTCGGTTTCCAGCGCCGCGGCCGCCGTCACCATTTTGAAAGTGGAGCCGGGGGGGTAAAGGCCCTGGATGGCCCTGTTGTAAAGGGGCGAAAGCTCATTGTCCCGAAGGCTCGCGTAATCCTCTTTATATGTGGCAAGGCTGTATGTGGGGTAGCTGGCCATGGCCAGGATCTCGCCATTTCTGACATCTATCACAACCACGGCGCCGCCTTCGGCATCTGCCCCCTGCCTTGATGAAGATGACTGACCCCTTGCCCTGATACTTTCTATCGTTTCGGCCAGGGCCTTTTCAGCCGTTTCCTGAATGTCCAGGTCTATCGTCAGATAGCAGTTATCGCCCGGCTGGGGCTCCTGTGATACATATTTCTCGGTGGCCCCGCCATTTATATCCATGACGACCGTCTGCTTTCCGTCAATGCCTCTTAAATATTTTTCCAGGGTCTTTTCCATGCCGTCCTTGCCCAAAATGGCGTTAATGCCGTATCCCTGATCTTTAAGCTCGGCATACTCGTCGGCATATATTATATCGACCCTGCCCAGGATATGGGCGGCGCTTTCGGTCTCGTATTTTCTTGTGCTCTCGCCCTCGATAAAAACCCCGGGCAGCTCAAGATAAAGCTGGGTTATGTGGCCGACCGTGTCTATATCGGCCCCCGAGGCCAATGTAAAGGGGGCATAGGCCGAAAACTGCCTTATCTCCATTTCGTACCTGACCCCGGCTATCAGCCTCTGGCTGCCGCCGGGCAGGGAAGTGTCGATATCATAACGCCCGACAAACCAGGAAAGGAGCTCGGAGGCCTCCGGCAGGCTTTCAAAATCACTTTTTTTAAGGACAAACTCCTCCATCTGGTCATAATCGCCGTCACCCTCACCCAGGGTATACTCAAAAGGATAGCTTAAGCTTATGGGCAGACTGTCGTAATGAGAAACCCCTCCCTCGGTCAGTATGGCGCAGGTATCCAGGATCACATCATTCTGCTTTTCCCTGTCCCAGGAAAAATAATCGAACTTGACGGCATAGCTCAATTCATTCGATACCATAGCCTGTCCGTTCCTGTCGAGTATCTCGCCGCGGGAAGCCGTTATCGTATACCTGACCGAAGTCTGTCTGGCGGCAGTTTCCCTGTATTCATCGCCCTTGGCCAGCTGAAGATAGACCAGCCTTAGGCACAGCACCGACGCTATAAGGGCCATTGCCGCCGACAAGGCCGTTGTTCTTATCAAAATCTGTTTTTTGCTCATTAAAAGTCTTCTCCGCAAAGCCTGCGCTCCAGCCACCCCACCGCAAAATAGCACAAAGCCCCGGGAACAAGGGACACTGCTATTATCCGCAGGTAGGAAGCCAGGACCGTAAAAAACGGCACCGAGTAAAAAATCCAATAATATGTGGCAGAGATCACTCCCCTTAAAGCCAAAAGCCCGCTTCCGCAGGCCAGGACCGATGGCAGCATCCTGCGCATGTAATTTACGGCCAGAAAGCCGCAAAAGGCCCCGAACAGCCCCAGGACAAGCGCCTCAGCCCCCTCGGGAGTAGCGGAGGAAAGGGACATGAGTACCCCGGCATATACCCCTGCCAGAGCCGAGGCGTATCCTCCCCGGTAAAATCCCACGGCCGCCACCAGAAAGGGCATTGCATTGACCGAAGCCAGGTCAAAAGTAAGGAACGCGCCCCTGACCGTGCTCAGGATATATACAGCCGTTATCAAAAGCCCCAGGCAGAAGATGTAAAGAGCCTTGCGCCTGCTGAAAGAAAAGGAAAAGTCCATCTATTCCACTACCTCAAAATCCTTTACGACATAAACCCACTTGAGCTGAGCTATATCGTCCACCGGCCGCACGACGGCATAGCTCATAAGTCCGCTGGTGTCCAGCTTTATCTCCATTACCCTGCCCAGCATTACCCCCGAAGGGTATATGCCGCCGTAGCCCGATGTTTCGACTATGTCATAGGGCTGTATGTCGCAGTCGCGGGGAAGATAGGACAGCTTGAAGCAGCCGTCACCCGAAAGCTCGAAATCCCCCTCGGCTATGACCGTTTCACCCGTGCGGGATATCCTGGCCTCAGATTTGAAGGAAATGTCCAGCAGCGTCACGACCTCGCTGTAATTGGGGCCGACGGCCGAAACATAGCCGATAAGCCCGCTGTCGGTCATGACGCTGTCTCCCTTGTCTATGCCGCTTAACGAGCCTTTGTTCAAAACCATACCTGTCTGGGCCACGCCCCTGTACACCGATGATACCCTGCAAAGCTCAAATTCGAAATCGCTGTATTTTTCAACCAGCCCCGTCATGCGCCGCAATTGGGCGTTTTCATTGATGGCGCTTAGATACTCCCGCTCCATCTCGCGGTACTCTGAAAGTTCTTCCTCAAGCCTTTCGTTTTCCTCCTTAAGGGCCTCATAGCGGTAAAAATAGCCGAAGAAATCCTTAACCCCGTCGATAACCCCCGAAAGGGCGCTCTGGACGGGGGTGACGACCGTACCCAAAGCCGAGGCTATGGGCGAGGGGGAGCCGGCGGCCCCCTGATATATCATCAGGCCGGCGCAGAACAGGCAGAGGGCCAAGATAAAGGCAAATACCCTGGAACCGAAGATCTTCACCCGGCATTACCTCCGCTCATGACCCCCAGCTCCTCCAAAACACAGGAAAGGGAACACATGGGAAGGCCCATGACATTGTAAAAGTCCCCCTCTATCCTGCTGACAAACCTTCCGCCCGCGCCCTGGGCGCCATAGGCCCCGGCCTTGTCCATAGGCTCGCCGCTTTCCACATACTCGCGTATCAGGCCGTCGCTTATCTCCCTGAAATAAACGGCGGTATCCTCGCAGAAATGCCTTACCCTGCCTTTCGAAATGACATATACCCCCGTATAGACATGGTGCCTTTTCCCCGAAAGGCTTTTAAGCATAAAAAAGGCCTCTTCCCGGTCTTTCGGCTTGCCCATTATGCGGGAATCCAGGCACACGACGGTGTCGGCCGCGATAACGCTGTCGGATTTATGCTTAAGCCATACCCACAGAGCCTTCCTGCCTGCAAGGCGCAGCACATATCGCCGGGGGTCCCGTTCCTCGGCCTTTTCGCCTATCTCCGCCGGGCAGACCCGGAACTCAAGGCCCATTTTTTCAAGTATCTCCCGCCTGCGGGGGGACTGTGATGCCAGAATAATCATTTTCGCCTTCCAAAATCAAAGTTTGTCTGTACCCGTCGAGCCAAAGCCGCCCCGGCCCCTTATGGTTTCGTCCAGCCCTGGGCTGGGCTCAAGGCAAAGCTCGGGCATGGAAAAAACGACCAGCTGGGCTATCCTCATGCCGTCCTCCACCAAAAACGGCTCGGTCCCGCCGTTTTCCAGGCTGACCGTTATCTCGCCGCGGTAGTCGCTGTCGATAAGCCCGACACAGTTGGAGGGCCTGACGCCCCTTTTGTGGGCAAGGCCGCTTCTCGCCATTACAAATGCGCAGCACCCCTCGGGCAGCGCCATATATATCCCCGTAGGGATAAGGGCCCTTTCCCCGGGCCGTATCTCCACCGGCCTGTCAAGAAATGCCGAAAGATCCCACCCGGCCGAGCCGGGCGTCGCCTTTTTCAAAGGGGAGGGGAGCCTGCCGCTGCGCATCTCCGTTTTATAGTATGCCTTGGCTTTTTCCATTTACTGCACGCCCCTGTAATAAAGTCCCCTGGTGCTCTTCAAAGGCGGCTCGGCGGCGCCTTCATTATATTCCACCGCCCTTTTCAGGCATTCCCTGGGGTTTTCGGTGGTAAAGCTCAGCCTGTGCCATTTTACCCCCAGGTTCCCAAGGTCGGCCAGCCTGTCGGCCAGGTATAAAACATCGGAATTGTAAAGTGTACTGCGGCAGCCCTCCTCGCGCATGGCGTAAAAGGTCCTGCCCGTCTTGTCGGAAAGCCCCACGGGCCCGCCGTCGCAGGGGCAGCCCCTGCCTTCCATGTCACGCAAAAGGCAGTTTTCGGTTATCATCAAAGGCAGCCTGCCGTATACCATCATCTCGCAGTCCAGGATATATGAAATATCCCTTATCTGGGGCAGGGTCATCTCAAAGGACAATGTTGCCGAAGACAGGCCCATATCCTTTAAAGACCTGAGGGTCTGGGAATTCATCACATTGAGGCCGAAGTCGCCCCTTATCTCAAACCCCAGGCCCTTCAAAAGCCCGGCCTGGCCGATATTGGTCACAACAACGGCCTTTACCCCGGCTTTTTTTACCTCCCTGAGCTTTAAAAGGGTGCTTTCCCACTCGCGGTCGAAAATGACCCTGGGCAGCACGGCCCCGAGGCCTATCCCGCTTTGGGCAAGGCCCTTTGTCAGTTCCTTTTCCCCGTAAAGCTCGCTTAAAGGCAGGTATATATAATCGGGCCTCAGCTTGATTATGCCCTGGGATATCTGGGAAAAGCTGAGAAAAGAGTATATCTTTTTGGCCCTGCTCTCGTATCCCAGGCGCCTTACGCCGCTCTGCCAATCGGAGATAAGGCGCTTTTCGGGCGTGCGCCTGAGGCTGGTTATGCCTTCGGTGCACTGACGGCGCATGGCGTTTATGGCTGCCGCCGGTATCCTCAGCCCCTCATCCAGCTCTATCCTGACATCTGAGGGATAAAAAACGGTCCCTCCCGTTTTATGAAGGGAGGAGGATACATCCTCCCTGCATGTCGGACGGTTAAGGGCCTTTTCGGGCACAGGCCCCTCGGCCGAATATGTGTTGCCCAGGTCGTCTTTGGCAAAAAGCTTCATGGGCGAGCCTTCACGGGCCTCGAAATAAAAGTCTATGGGAGCAACAGGCGGCTCGGGCGAGGACTCGTATATCTCCCTGGCCTGCTTGTAAATGGCCCTTGTTTCCCTGTTGTCGGTTTCGCCCCTTACGCCGAACATATGCCTGCCCTTTTTATCCTCCAGATAACCGTTTGTAAAACCGTCGCGGGAGAAAAGGGTCTTTAATGTCTCGATATCGTCCTTGGAAGGGTTCCTGCCGAAGGTAACGGCATCCTTGTATATTTTGGTGACCAGGGCCGTGTACTCGGGCCTTTTCATCCTGCCCTCTATCTTGACGCACTTTACCCCGGCCTTTTCTATGTCCCTGAGGTACTGCGCGGCGCACAGGTCCTTTAAACTCAGCGGATAACAGGGCTTTCCCCCGCTGTAAGAATACATCATGCGGCAGGGCTGGGCGCACAGGCCGCGGTTGCCGCTGCGTCCCCCTATCAAAGCCGACATATAGCACTGCCCCGAATAGCACATGCACAAAGCGCCGTGGCAGAATATCTCGATTTCAATAGGGCTTCTTTTGCATATGAACTCTATCTCCGAAAGGGGCAGCTCCCTGGACAGAACCACCCTTTTAAAGCCCAGCTCATGGGCTGCCAAAACGCCCCCCAGGTCATGCACCGTCAGCTGGGTCGAGGCGTGCATGGTCATCTGGGGCGATACGGCCTTTACAAGCCTTGCCACCCCCAGGTCCTGGATTATAAGGGCATCGGCCCCCATCCGGGTAAGCTTCTCGACCAGCGATTTGGCTTTTGAAAGCTCCCTGTCGCTCAAAAGGGTGTTTACCGTAAGATATGTCTTGACGCCCCTGAGGCGGCAGTATTTTATTGCCTCCGCCAGCTCCTCGTCACTTAAATTTTTGGCGTTGCGGCGGGCGTTGAAATCCCCCGCCCCGAAATAAACGGCGTCGGCCCCGCCCCTTACGGCCGCAGTGACCGATTCCAAAGAGCCCGCGGGGCTCATAATTTCCAAAGCCATTTACTGCACCTCTTTTACGCTTTTTCTGAGCTTTGTCAGCTCGGAACGCAGGGAGGAGCATTCCTCCGAATAGCTTTTTATCTGCTGGCGCATATTCTCGCTGGACTGCTGTGCCTTATAATATTTATCGGCTATATTAAGCGCCGCCAAAACGGCGCAGTCCACCGACGAAAGCCGGCTCTGCGCCTTGGTCTCGGCTATGCTTTTATCGACCAGCTCGGCGCTGCGCCTTATGTAGCTTTCGTCTTCCTCGGCGATTATCGTGTATGCCTTTCCGTCTATCGTTACCGTCACTCTGTTCATAAATCTTTCCCCCCGCTTTGTGACCTTAGGTGACTGTTTTTCTGTATTTATTAATTAAGTATACCATAGACACCCTTCCTTTTAAACACTCTTTAAGCGATTAAACTTATGCAAATTGTAAATCTTTATCATTAGGTTGTCTGAAAGTATTGGGGATGGTAAAATGGTAAAAGAAAGGAGAGTGCTTATGGAAAGAGAAATAAAGCTGTCTCCCGTTATGGCAAAAACGGCCTCTGAAATATTCGCCGCCCCCGATATAGCCCCCTTCCTGGGGCCTTTGGAGAGGACCGACATGGAAACCGTATATTTTACCGACAGCCAAGGGGTGCTGGAGGGCCTTAAGGCCGCTTTGCGCCTGCGGCGGGAAAACGGCGTTTCGGTCTGCTGCTTCAAAATGGAAAAGGCCGTGGGCAGGGCCCTTTCCGAAAGGCTGGAGCTTTCCTGCGAGGCCCCCGATATAAAAAGCGGCGCACATGACCTGGCCCTGATGCCCGAAATGCCCGAAAGCGCCAAAAACACGCTTTTAAACGGCGAGCTTCTGCCCGTCTGCTCCTGTGTATTCACCCGCACCCACGGGGTTTTTGAAAAGGATGGCCTTTCCTTTGTTTTAAGCTACGATACAGGCGAGCTTTCAAAGGGGAAAGCAAAGGGAAGCATATGCGAGCTGGAGCTGGAGCATGTTTCGGGCGATATCTCCCTTATGGAAAAGCTGGCGGACGATATATGCGCAAAATACGGCCTTTCTCCCTGCTCTCTGAGCAAATACCAGCGGGCCATGGCATTAATGGATACCGATGAAAAAGCGCTTTAGTTCCCTTCTGCCCGTTTTTGCCCTTCTGCTGCCTTCCTGCTTTTACGCCCTGGCGCCGGTACTTAAGCCTCAAGGCCTGCTTTCCCTGTTAAGGCCCCTGGGGGTGAACCTGGGGGCCTTGCTTTCGTGGCTCTTTTCGCTTTTCCCCCTGCCGTTTTCCGAGATCTGCTGGCTTTTACTCCTGCCCCTGGGGCTTTACTTCTGCCTTCTGCGCCCCCTTTTTAAAAAGCGGCCCCGGGCGGCAATGATGCGCACCCTTTCAGCTTTAAGCGCCGTTTTCACCCTTTGGAGCAGCGTCTTCCTTGTGCAGTACTCAGCACCGCCGCTGAGCAGCCGCCTGGGCCTTGAAACATATGAATATACAAAAGAGGAGCTTTACTCTGCCGCCCGCCTCCTGGCAGAGGACTTAAATGAGGCCGCCCAAAGCGCCTCACGCTCCCAAAACGGCCTTTACTCGCCCCCCTCCCTTGAAAATATGCTGCCCGAGATAAGGCGCAGCATGAAAGAGGGCAGTCTGAGCTCCCTTATCCCCGCCATAATGCCGGCGCCGGCCAAAAGCTCCTTTTTCCTGTCCAAAGCCCTTGCCTACCTGGGCATAACGGGTTATTACTTCCCCCTGACGGGGGAGCAGAACGTCTCGGCCTGTGTCGCCCCCGCCTCCCTGGCCTTTACGGCGGCCCACGAAACTGCTCACGCTCTGGGCATTGGACCTGAAAAGGAGGCCAACTTCGCCGCCTTTCTGTGCTGCCTGGAATCAAATGATCCTGACATTGTATATTCCGGGCTTCTAAATGGATATATATACCTTAATAACTCCCTTTACGCCGAGGACCCGGAGCTTTGGCAGAGCCTTTATTCCTCCCTTTCCCAAAGTGTCAGGGACGATCTGGCGGCCAAAAACGCCCATTACGACCAATACGAAGGCCCCGTAAGGGAGGTAGGTTCGGCCGTAAACGACGCATATATAAAGGCAACGGGCCAGCCCCAGGGTGTGAAAAGCTACGGTCTGGTTACCGATCTGATAGTTTGCTTCTATCTTTCGGATTAATATTTGTGCATTTTCACGGATAATTATGTATTGCATAATTATCCTTAATATCGTATAATTATGCCACAGAAAAGAAATACTCTTCCGAAAAGGAGAAGCATTATGAAGACATTCAATTTTAAAAAGATAGCTGCCATGGCCCTTTCCGTAATGACCCTTATCTCTGCAACGGCCTGCTCGGGCGAAGACGCTCAGGAAAACGAGGATCAGCAGCAGGAAAATAATGCTATCGTTTTCGGCACTTCAGCCGACTACGCCCCCTTTGAGTTCCACACCCAGATAAACGGCGAGGATACCATTGTCGGCTTTGATGTCGAGCTTGCCAAGATGATTGCCGAGGACATGGGCAAGGAGCTGGAAATAAAGGACATATCCTTTGACCTGCTTTTAAACGAGCTGCAGAACGGCACCATCGATTTTGTCATAGCCGCCATGGCGGCCACCGATGAACGCCTGGAGCAGGCAGACGCCTCCGATTCCTACTACACCGAGGATTACCAGAGGGTCGTGTTCAGGGCTGAGGACGCCGATAAATATACCGATTTTGACTGCTTTGAGGGCGCCAAGGTGGCCGTGCAGTCCGGTTCCATCCAGGTTGGCATGGCTGAGGAGAACCTTCTCGGCTGCGAGCTTTTGATACTTCAGTCGGCGGCCGATACGTTCAACAACCTGTTAAACGGCAAGTGCGACGCCGTTTTGGTCGACGGCAATGTGGCCGATGGATATGTGGCCAGCAACGAGGGCCTGGCCCTTCTGGACAAAGATTTCCCCTCTACCGAGGGCAGCTGCGTATGGGTCCAGAAGGACGACCCCAAAGGCATCCTGGACAGCATCAACGCCACTATTGACAAGGCCCAGGAAACAGAGGGCTTGATGGCCGGCTGGATGGCCGATGCCGAAGAGCTTTCGGGCACAGAAGAATAAATATTTTGAGCAAAGCGCCCATACAGGCGCTTTGCTTTATGTAAAAGTTATTAAAATATACAAAAACCCGCTTGACTTAAAGCAAACTTTAAGGTATACAATATTCTCAAATAAAAAAAAACAGGGGGAGATTCCCATGAAATCCAAAGTCTACTTCACAAAAAACATCACCCCGGAAAAGGTCCTGGATCTTTACAAGCTCCTCAGCGCAGATCTTACGGGCAATATTGCCATCAAGCTGCATACGGGCGAGGTCGGCAACCAGAACTTCTTAAGGCCCGAATTCTGGAAACCCGTCATTGACGCTGTCGGCGGCACCGTTGTCGAGTGCAACACAGCCTACGAAGGCGAGCGCAACACCACCGAAAAGCACCTCAAGACCATCGAGAAGCACGAGTGGAGCAAGTACTTTACAGTCGATCTGCTGGACGCTGAGGGCCCCGATATCGAGCTTGATATCCCCCGGGGCAAGGTCATCAAGAAGAATTACATCGGCAAGGACAGCGCCAAATATGATTCCATGCTCGTCCTTTCCCACTTCAAGGGCCATCCCATGGGCGGATACGGCGGAGCTTTGAAGCAGCTGGCCATCGGCATGGCTTCCTCCTATGGCAAAGCCTATGTCCACGGCGCCGGCGTACCCGAGGATATCTGGACGGCCGACCATGACAAGTTCCTTGAGTCGATGGCTGATGCCGCTTTGTCGATAACCGAATACTTCAAGGCAAAGGGCGGCAAGATAGCCTATATCAATGTCATGAAGAACATGTCGGTTGACTGCGACTGTGTCGCCCACGCCGAGGATCCCTGCATGGCCGATATCGGCATCCTGGCCTCCCTTGACCCCATCGCCATCGACCAGGCCTGCATCGACCTTGTGTACTCCTCCAACGATCCCGGTAAGGGCCACCTTATCGAAAGGATCGAAAGCCGCAACGGCGTCCATACCATCGAAGCCGCTGCCGAGCTGGGCTTTGGCTCCAGGGAGTACGAACTTATAAATATCGACTGATTTTATATTCAGGTGCAAAAAAGCCGCGGCATATGCCGCGGCTTTTTTATTTTTATGGAGGAATAAAGAGGGGTAATTTTTAGTCCCAATCCCTTTCGTAATCCAGGACCTTGCCGCTCCGGGCGTCTACCTTTATCTCATACTCATAGCCGCCGCAGCGGAACTCTATCTCATATTCCCATCTGCCGTCGTCTTCATCCAGCTCGCACTTAAAGCCGGAAACATCTCCCGATGAAACGCCCGCACGATCCAGCGCTATCTCTTTGGCCTTATCACGGCTTATGAGGCTGCCGGTAGAAGGAGTGTAATATTCGGCATCATGATCCACCGAAATTATCTTGCCGGTCGCGGCATTTATTTCGTAGTCATATTCGGTGTTGCCTGAGTAGAATTCGACCTCATATTCCCATACGCCGTCGTCATAGTCCAGCTCGGCCTTGACAAAGGTGGCCTTGCTCGAGCTTACGCCGGCATGGTCAAGGGCTATCTCCTTGGCCTCGTCGCGGCTTATAAGGCTGTCTGTGCCCTGGGAAGGGGTGAAATTCTCGATGTCGTGGTCAAAGGAAATTATCCTGCCGGTCTTGGCGTTTATCTCGTAATCATATTCGGTATTGCCCGAATAAAACTCTACCTCATATTCCCATCTTCCATCATCATAGTCCAGCTCGACCCTTACAAAGGAAGCCTTGCTCTGGCTTACGCCGGCATGGTCAAGGGCTATCTCCTTGGCCTTTTTTTTGGAAATAAGACCGTCGGGAGCGCTGACGCCGCTCTGGCCAAAGGAATCGGCATCGGTGACAAGGGAACCCTCGCCGCCGCTTAAGGAAGCGGTATATGTCTCGCCGTCCCAGGATACCGTCTTGCCCATCAGGTTGCCGATGGCCCTGAGGGGGAGGTAGGTGGAGCCTTCATAAAGCAGGGGATAGACCGTTTTGCCGTTTACATCCTTAAAGGTCTGCTTTTCACCGTCTATCACAATGGTGAAATCATACCTCAAAGTGGCCGTTACGTTCTTCCTGGAAGCATCTTTATCCTCTGTGCCCCTGGTGACGCTGCCGCCGCGGCTGCCGCTTAAGGTGGCTGTCTTTGTGCTCTGGTCCCAATTTACGTTCTTGTCCATCAGCTCGCCGATGGCCCTGAGGGGAAGGTATGTCGTGCCGTTATAAAGAATGGGGTGGACCTCCTGGCCCTGGGCATTGTAGAAGTCCCGCTCAATGCCGTCGATCAAAATGGTAAAGTGGGGGGAAAGCTGGGCGGTAACATTCTTGTAATCCTCCGCAGCGTAAACCGATGTGCCTATAAGGGCAGTCACCAGCATGGCTATGGCCAGAATGGCAGCCAGGGATTTTTTCTTTAAGTTCTTCATGATTTCACCTTTCTTTCATTATTGTGTCAGCAGCTTCTCTTTTTGCGCTTTCACCCATATAATGCAAAAGGCGGGGCGGTTTATCGCATACTTTTAAAAAATTTTTTAAATCATTTCCTCGGGCTTATAAAGCCTGCCAAACTCCTCCTCGTCCAGATACCCCAACTTAAGACAGGCCTCTTTAAGCGAGATATTCTCGGCAAATGCCGTTTTGGCCACCCTGGCCGCGTTATCATATCCGATATGGGGGCTTAAAGCCGTGACCGTCATCAGCGAGCGGTCCAGGTTCTCCTTCATCTTGGCCCTGTCGGCCTTAAGGCCGCTCAAACAATTTTTATCGAAGGAAACCATGCAGTCGCCCAGCAGTTTTGCCGACTGAAGGAAATTATATATCATCACGGGCATGAACACATTCAGCTCAAAATTGCCCTGAGAGGCGGCAAAGCCAATACAGGCATCGTTGCCCATGACCTGTACGGCCACCATCGTGACGGCCTCACACTGAGTGGGGTTGACCTTTCCCGGCATAATGGAACTGCCCGGCTCGTTTTCGGGTATCCTTATCTCCCCAAGGCCGCACCGGGGGCCGCTGGCCAGCCACCTTACATCGTTGGCTATCTTCATAAGGTCCCCGGCCAGGGCCTTCAGCGCCCCGTGGGCAAAGACAAGCTCATCCTTCGAGGTCAAAGAGTGGAACTTGTTTTCGGCCGTCACAAAATGCTGGCCTGTCAGTGCGCTTATCTCCTCGGCCACCGCTTTGTCAAACCCCTCGGGGGCGTTGAGGCCGGTCCCGACAGCCGTCCCGCCCAAAGCCAGCTCCCTTAAGCCCTGCTGGCCCAAAAGCACCATGTCGCGGCATTTTTCCATCATGGCGCGCCAGCCTGATATTTCCTGGGCAAAGGCTATGGGCGTTGCGTCCTGCAGATGGGTGCGCCCCGTTTTGACTATACCGCGGTTCACCTCCTCCAGGCGCCTTAAAGTCGCCGTAAGCCTGTCAATAGCCGGCAGTATCCCCCCTTCGGTGGCCAGAACGGCAGCTATGTGCATGGCGGTGGGGAAGGTATCGTTGGAGCTTTGGGACATATTTACATGGTCGTTGGGGTGAAGCAGTTTTTCGCCCAATATCTCGTTGCCCCTGGCGGCGATGACCTCGTTGACATTCATGTTGGACTGCGTGCCGCTGCCTGTCTGCCACACGACCAGGGGAAAGTGATCGTCAAGACAGCCGTTTATGACCTCGTCGCAGGCCTGCTGAATGGCCTTGCACCGTCTTTCATCCAGCTTGCCCAGCTTGAGGTTGGCCAGAGCCGCACCCTTTTTGAGTATGCCGAAAGCCCTTATTATCTCCCTGGGCATCTTCTCCCATCCGATGACGAAGTTCTCAAGGCTCCTTTGGGTCTGTGCGCCCCAATACCTGTCGGAGGGCACCTTCATTTCTCCCATGGAGTCTTTTTCTATGCGGTATTCCATAACTTTTCTCCCTTCGGGGCCTTTGCCCGTTTTTTATCATTTTACCATAGCCGGACCCTTAAAAAAATATAAAAGGGCGTAAAAAAAGGGCCGAAGCCCTTTTTTATTCGTCTATGCCGAAGATATCCTTTATATACATGACGACAATGCTGCAATATTCCCTGACATAGCTGCTGACCGTCACGACAGGGTTAAAATCCGAACTTGCCGAAAGCGCCAGGGCGTTTATGCCATACCTTTCAAAGATCTTTTTGGCCCTGTAAAGGTGGAAATCCGAGCTTACAACGGCGATCGTGCCCGAAAGCCCCTCTTCTTTTATAAGCTCCATGGAAAACTTTATGTTCTGAGCCGTATTCCTGGAGCGGCTTTCGGTATAAAGCCGCCGGGGATCTATGCCCCTTTCCTCAAGATACAGTGCCATGGCGCGGCTTTCGGCCATATCCTCGTTGTCCCCCTGGCCTCCCGAAAGGACGGCGACGGCCCCAGGGTGCTTTTCCAGATAGTCAAAGGCCCTGTCAAGCCTGGATTTGAGCATGGGGGAGGGGGTGCTGCCGTAAAGCCCGGCTCCCAACACAACAAGGATATCGGCCCCTGCGGCCGACTCCATATCCCCCCGCTTCTCGGAAAAAATAAGGGCCTGGACATAAATAAAGGACAAAAACAGCAAAACCAGCCCCAGCGCCATAAGGCGCCTTAAAACCAGGCAGGCCTTTTTAAGCCCGCCCTCAAAGGGCCAATAAAGGAAACAGGCAAAGGCGCCCAGCAAAAGCGCCAGCCCCGAAAGCTCAAACAAAAAGGACGCCCCGACTGCCGCCATCGACACCCCAAAGGATACAAAAGCCAGAAAGGAAAGCGCGCCCGCACGGGCAAGTATCTTTTTCCTTTTGTCCAAAACCTCACCTCCGCAAAGCTTTGGACTTTATTTTGCTAAATCTGTTCCCCCTTCATAAGCCTGTAAAGGCAGGGGGAAAGGGAAAACTCCTCCATCAGCTCCTCGGCCTGCCTCAGCGACCTTTCGCGGACGTTTTGGGGCAGGGAAGCCCTGCGGGCCCTTATAAGTATGTTTTTGGGCGAATGGGCCAGGTCGACAAACTCCAAAGCTCGGTCTTGTACCCCGCGCTTTCCACAAGGCAGCCCCTTATGGCGTCGGTCATCAGGGCCGAAAACCGCTCCTTTATAATGCCGTATTTCGTAAGGGCCGAAAGCCTGTCTCCCTTTATCTGCCCGTTAAGCTCATGCTGGCAGCAGGGGACCGAATATATCATCTCGGTTCCCCAGCTCAATGCGTTGAATATGGCGTAATCGGTGGCCGTGTCACAGGCGTGCAGGCTTATGACGATATCGGGGGTGTGCAGGGGCTTATATCCCGCTATATCCCCAAGGCAGAAGCTTAATGCGTCATAGCCGTACTTCTTTGCCGTTTCATTGCACCTGTCGATGACATCCGCCTTGAGGTCAAGCCCCGTCATCTCGATGTCCAGGCCCCTGACCTCCTTTAAAAAGTAATAGACGACAAATGTCAGGTACGACTTGCCGCAGCCGAAGTCGATTATCCGTATCCTTTGCTTTTTAAGCTGCCTTACCCCGTCGTCCAGAAGCTCCATAAAGCGGTTTATCTGGCGGTATTTGTCCTGCATTTTGGAAGCCACCCTGCCCTCGGGTGTAAATACCCCCATGTCTACAAGGGGAGGTATTATCTCGCCCTCCTTTAAAAGGCGGTTCTTTATCTTGTTGTGTGCGCTTTCAGAGGGCTTCATATCGGAAGGGCGGGAAACAACGCTCTGCCTGCCCTTTTTGGATATCCTCAATGTGCGGCAGACCCCGGGGGCAAAGCAGTCCAGCTGCCTGAAATCCTCCATCTTTTCCTCAAGGTAGGCCCTGAGGTCCGAGGGCTTTATATTGTCGTGAAAGACCTGGCGGTCGGTATACTTTTCGGCCTGGTACGCGCTGCCGCCGCCGATGGTTTTAAGGGATATGTTTATCCTGCGGAAGGCCCCCTTGGAGCCGCTTAAAACCAGCTTAAATGCCTCCTTTTCGATATTTTCGGGCAGGTTCATATATTAAATTCCTCCTCAAGCTCCTGCGACAGCTCCTTAAGGGCCTTGTGCGAGCTTTCGGAAAGCTCCAGCCCCTCTTTAAGGCCCCTTTGCATTTTCAGGTATTCCAGCTCGCCGGGAAGATATATCTCATCCGTCCCGGGGTTTTTCTCCAGCGATTTTATCTCCATGGCCATCTGCTGCATATCCCTTTCAAATTCGCCCTTCTCCCTGAAAAGGCAGGGGTCTATGGCCGTAAAGACATGGCCCACATTCTGCCTTTGGGAAAAGCCGCCGAACAGCGTGCCGATATGGCTGCCGAAGCAGGCCCCCGCCAGCACCCCGCATATGCCGTCCAAAGCCAGGGCCAGCCCCGAACCTTTGGGCCCGCCCATGGGCAGTATGCAGCCATCCCAGGCCTTTTGCGGGTCGGTGGTGGGATTGCCCTGCCTGTCCAAGGCCCAGCCCTCGGGTATGCTTTCCCCCTTCTGTATGGCCAGCATAAGCCTGCCACGGGGGATAACGCCGGGGGACATGTCAAGGCAGACGGGGAAGCCCTCTTTATAAGGCAGGGCTATCGAAAGGGGGTTGGGGCCCAGATAGGCCTCGTGGGAGCCGAAAGGCGGAAGGGCCGAGGGGGCGTTTGTCGAGCTTATGCCGATAAATCCCTTTTCGGCCGCCATGCGGGTGTAATAGGCCGCCATGCCGTAATGGGAGGAGTTTCTGACAAAGACGGTATAGGCCCCGGCGCTGCGCGCTTTGTCCATGGCAAGCTCCATGGCCTTTACCCCCGTAGGCTGTCCCAGGGCCCCGCCGCCGTCGCACAAAGCGGCGCCCGGATACTGCTTTATTATCTCAAAGCCGCCTGTTACGCTGACGCCGCCTTCTTTTATCCTCTTAATATATGTCGCCATGCGGCTTACGCCGTGGGTCTCGACGCCGTAAAGGTCGGCGCTTACAAGGCTGTCGGCCGTGACGCGGGCGTCATATTCGCTTGCTCCCGCCTTTTTAAGCAGCCGGAAACACAGGTCTTTTAAGTTTTCGGCCTTTACTTTGTATCCCATAGATAAGACTCCTTCTTTTTTCACCATTATATTAAAGGCAGCGGCAAAAATCAATTCCGCCCGTTCACAAATAATTTATACTTATACAGTAGACATTTGCCCCATATTATGGTATCCTGTAAGTGAAAATAAAAGCGGTAAATGAAAGGAGCGGTAATATGTTCTGAATGCTGGCCGACCTTCTTCGGAGTTCCGAAAAAAATCCCGCCGAAGGCAACGAAGCGCCCCTTTTCGAGAGAAAGCACATCATCGCCCTGTTTGCCTCCTTAAGCGGGCTTATCGCCCTGACAGCCCTTTTATCGGGCGTTTTGGCACAGTAAAAAAGCGCGGCTTCTGCCGCGCTTTTGATTTTTGTCCCTTTATTCAACGGTCTCTGCGGTCTCGTGCTTTTCCTCATGCTTGTGGCCCCTTCTGTTTTTGGAGGGCCTGCGGCCCTGGGGCTTTTTCTGTGCACGGGGCGGGATATCGGTGGGAGAGACGATGACCTTGCGGTTAGGCTCGTTGCCTGTCGAATAGGTGGTGACACCCTCGATATCCTGGACAGCCGAATGTATGATCCTGCGCTCGTGGGGGTTCATGGGCTCCAGAGCCACGGGCTTTTTGTACTTTAAGGCCTTCTGGGCCATCTTATTAGCCAGGGCTATGAGGGAAGCCTCCCTCTTGGCGCGGTAATTCTCGGTGTCGACCGTGACTATCCACCGCTCTTCCTCGCCTTTGTTCGTAACTATGCTGGTAAGGTACTGAAAGGCGTCAAGGGTGTCGCCCCTGCGGCCAATGACGGCCCCCATATTATCGCCCGAAAGTTCGATATGTATGGTCCTTTCTTCGCGGTTTTCACTGACCTCTATATGCGCGGGGGTGCCGAAACGCACGAGCATGCCCTCGATAAAGTCCTTTGCCTTCCCGGCAGGTGAGGTTTCATATGTCACCTTGACGACGGCAGGCTCCTTGCCAAAGCCCAGAAAGCCCGACTTGGGCTTGCTTATGACCTCGACCGAAACATCATCGCGATCGCAGCCCAGCTTGGCCAGGGCGTTTTGTATGGCAGCGTCAATAGTGTCGCCCTTGGCCTCTATTACCTTGATCATTTTCTAATTCCTCCGGTCTTATACAGCTCTTGCTCTTTCTTTTCCTGGTCCATGCAGTATTTGGTCAAAACTACCTCCTGTACGCAGGAGAAAAGGTTATTGGTTATCCAATAAAGCCCGACGGCCGCCGGAAGCACGAAGGCGAACCATGCCGACATAAGCGGCATTATAAGGCTCATGGTCTTGTTCATCTGCTGCATCTTTTCCTCTTCGGCGCTTTCGCCCGTCTGTCCCGCACCCGCCATGTTCATGGTGGTGGTGACATGGGAATAGCCCCAGGAGGTCAGCGCCGAAAGCAGCGGCACTATCCACAAAACCGAAAATTCCTTAAAGCTGGGGGTAGCGGCCAGATTGATGCCGTAGAATGTAAAATCGACGGGTATGGCCGAAGCGGCAATGGATTTTACCGTTTCCAGATGCTCGGAAAACATGCCGGCCAGGGTCAGCTGATAGCCGAAATTGCTCATCTCGACCCCCAATGCCTCGGCCAAAGCCGTTATCTGCTCGGTCGGCAGGTGCATGAAGTAGGTCAAAGGCATGGTGACGACATAATAAAGGCCCAGCATTATAGGCAGTGTCAGAAGTGAGGTGCCGCAGCCTCCCATGGGCGAGGCGCCGTAATCGTCATAGAGCTTCTGGACCTCTCTTGAATATTTTTCCCTGTCGTTTCCGTACTTGCGCTGGAGCTCTCTGAGCTTGGGATTTATACGCTGGGTAACTATCATGCTGCGCTTCTGCTTTATCGAAAGGGGCAGCATGACTATCTTTGCCAAAAGGGCAAACGCCATGATGGAATAGCCGTAATTTTCCAGGAGCTTATAGATATACTCCATGACATATCCCATCGGTGTGGCAATAATACCGAATATTGCACTCATCAGGTGTTTTCTCCTTAGCTTTTCCGCATAAAAGCGGCTTTAAAATGGCAGGGGCCAAGCCCCTCCTCTTTTACGGTACCGGATCGTATCCCCCTTTGGAAAAGGGGTTGCACCGTATTATCCGCCAAAGGGCCAGAAGACCCCCTTTTATGGCGCCGTACTTCTCAATGGCCTCTATGGCGTATTGAGAGCAGGTGGGAATATAGCGGCATGAAGGATACCGCTTTAATGGCGAGATGTATTTCCTGTAAAGCTTTATCAGTATAATAAGCAGCCTTTTAATCATCCCGACCACCAAGGGTCAGGCCCAAACGGGAAAATATAAGGCCCATCTCCTCCGAAACGGCGGCAAAAGGCGCGCTCTCGCTGCCCTTCCTGGCCACCATGACTATGTCATACCCGGTCTTAAGTCCCGGCTCGTGCAGCCTGTACGCCTCCCTTAACCTGCGGCGAACCAGATTGCGCGTCACTGCCTTTCCGAGCTTTTTGGACACGGTCAGCCCGAGCCTGTTTATCTGCCCCGCGCGGTTTTTCATACAGTACACCACAATGTACCTGCCCGCGCGGCTTTTGCCCCTTGCATAAAGGGCGCGGAACCTGTGATTTTCGTTAAGGGACTGAGTTTTGATCATAAAGTCACCCTTTAAAACTTTAAGACCGCTTATGCAAGCGGTCTTAACTATCTCAGTGGGACAGCCTGACTCTCCCCTTAGCACGACGCCTGGCCAGAACTTTTCTGCCGTTCCTTGTCCTCATGCGCTTCATGAAGCCATGCTCTTTGCTGCGCTGACGCTTTTTAGGCTGATAGGTACGAAGCATGTTTACACCCCCCAATACGGTTTATTGACAAGCCTTTAAAGGCATTCTTCCTTTACAGTAACGCACTTTGTATTATATATTCCAAAACCCTTCCCTGTCAATCTATTTTTGCCGTTTTTCGGCAGCCATTCGGGTTTTTTTGTAATTTTTTATTTTGATTATACGAAGAGTATTGTCATTCGTCCCATCTTCCAAAAAAAGGATAAACGGCATGTATTAATCGGCCCCTTTAAGGACGATAATAAGGGTACACAAATCGGTAAGAAAGGAAATGTAGCAATGAAAAAAGCTTCCCTGACGGCTTTATGCCTTCTTATGTGCCTGTTTTTGCTGCCCGCCTGCTCAAACAAGGATGAGGGCAAAAACAACCAGACCGACCAGAATATCCAAAACGAGGATAAAAACAACATGGGCGGCGACCTTGAGGATGATATAAAGGACGGCGCAGACGACATCAAAGACGGCGTTGAGGACGCCGCCATGTCGGCCCGCGAGCTGTGGACCAGGCTGACCGACGGAATGACCCTTACCCATCCCGATATGACCGAAAGGGACGAGGCCGCGCTCAAGGAGCTGTACGGCATACAGCCCCAGGAGGTCGACAGTTTCGCCCTTGTTTCCTCGGATGATGAAAACGACTACGCCGAGGTCCTTATCGCAAGGCCCAAGGACGGATATGAGGACCAGGTAAAGACGGCGGCCGAAAACCGCAAGAAGGCTTTGGAAGAAAAGTACGGCGAAAGCGACACAAAGGCCGAGGTCAAAACCAGGGGCGGCTATGTGCTGATGTCCTTCCACCCCGAAAACGAAAACCTTCTTAAGGGCTTTGAGGACACGGTAACCGACAAATAACCCTGCCCGGCAAAGCCGGGCTACATATTGTTTTCCTCCTGCCTTATAAGGTCATCTATGCTCTTGAGAGCCGATTCCAAAGCATAGGGCATCCTTATGGATATCGTGTATTTGTTGAGGGCCGTCGAATCGACATAAATGCATTCTTTTCTCATGTCGGTTTTGGAAAGCATGAGCCGCTCCTCCTTTAGGACCTCCAGCGGGGTCATCTGCTGGAAAGCGCCGCTTTCGGCCATTTTGTAAAGAGGCGTACGGGGCCATATCTTAAGGGCCATGCACCATATGCTGACCGGATGCAGGGTATTTAAGACCTCGGCTGTTTTCAAAGCGTGCTCCTGCGAAAGCCTCCTGCCGCCCATGCCCAATATGGCCGTCAGGTGGTAGTTTATGTCGCAGGACTCGAGGGTATCCAGCGCCTTTTTGATATCGCTTACCGTCTCGCCCTTGTTGTGCAGCTTAAGGACCTCGTCGCTGCCGCTTTCCAGCCCCACATGCAGATCGGTTATCCCCGCCTGCCTTAACCTGTTCATGTCTATCCATGACTTGCGGTTTATATCGTCGGCCCGGGCGTACATGGCTATCTGCTCGACCGACGGCAGGTATTTATGCACGGCGTCGGTTATGGTCAGAAGCCGCCTTGTGGGCAGGCAGAAGGGGTTTGAGCCCAGGAAATAAAGGCGGTCATTGCCGTCTATGACATGGCTCAAAAGGCGTATTTTGGAAATGACGTCCTCCAGGTCAAAATGGTAATAGGCGTCGTTTGCAAAATCGCAGAAAAAGCATTTGCCGTAGCTGCACCCGTGGGTCACCTCCAAAAGGGCGCTTTCGGCCTCAAAGGGGGGACGGTAAACCTCGGGATCGTCGTAAAGCAGGGCGTATATTTCTTCTCTGGTCATAAAACCACTCCGTTTTGTTTTTTTTATATAACAATATAATACCATCACCTTTTTCATGTGGCAACAGTCCTTTTGGGTTGACAGGTCAACAGCTTAGGGCTATACTTTCTTTGTTGACAACTCAACTACGCGGGGAAAGGAAGATAAGATGGATAAAAAACCGACCTTTGCCGAACTTTTTGCGCTGTCGCGGCGCTTAAACCACATGCTGCACCATTTTATAAAGGATTCGGTCAGAAACACCCCTTTAAAAGGGTACCACGCCGCATACCTTTTATATATGGCGGGCAGGCCGCCCCTTTCGGGCAAGGAGCTTTCGGACGCCCTGGGCTTTGACAAGGCCCACACCTCCAGGGTGCTTTTGGAGCTGGCCGAGCTGGGGTTTGCCTGCCGTGAAGGGAGCAAAAACGGACTTTATTCCCTGACGCAGGAGGGCCTTGAGTGGGCACAGGAGCTTAAAGAGGTCTTCCGCAGGGCCGACAGGCTTTTGCCCCTTTATGTTTCAGGCGAGGATATGCAGCGCCTTTCGGACATATCGGACAGCGCCTCGGAATTTTTAAAACGTCTTTCGCAGGAGGAGGGAAGGCATGAAAACGCTTAAAAGCCTGTGGCTTCAGCGGCTGCCTTTCATGCTCTGCGCCCTTTTGATACTCATTACCCAGGCCAGATGCGACCTTTCGCTGCCGGGGTATACCTCCTCCATAGTCGATACGGGCATAGCCCGGGGCGGCATTGAGGAAAGCCTGCCCTATATGATACCGGAGGAAATGTACCTTGAGCTGGCATCGGAATGTCCCGAAGCTTCGGAGGCCTACCTGCCCTATGACAGCCAAAGCTCCCTCTGCCTTGAAAGGGCCGAAGGGCTGCCTTTGGCAAAAGAGGGATATTACCTTAAAGATGGGGATTTCCCCGCGGCTTCCGAGGCCATAACCCGGATATACGCCCAAAGCGGCGAAAGCTCGCCCTTGGAGCCCCGGGCGGCCTGGATACTGAAATGCTACACCCTCCTGGGCGCCGACGATCGGGATATCCAGATGGGCTATATAATCTCGGAGGGACTCAAAATGCTTTCCCTCGTGTTTTTAAGCGCCTGCCTTTCTGTGGTTTTGGGGTATCTCAGCGCCTATGTCGGCTCCTCTTTGTCGAGGGATATAAGGGAGCGGCTTTTCAAAAAGGTGCTGTCCTTTTCACCGGCCGAGACAGACGGCTTTTCGGTGGCTTCGCTGATAACCCGCAGCACCAGCGATGTGCAGCAGGTGCAGATGATGACCGTCATGCTGATGCGAATGGTCTCCTACGCCCCGATAATGGCCATAGGCGGCACGATAAAGGTCTTTGAAACGGCCCCTTCGATGTGGTGGGTCATCGGCGTCGGCGTGCTGGCCATCGGCATAATGCTCTTTACGCTGATGCGTCTTACGATGCCGCGGTTTCGGCTGCTGCAAAAACTCATCGACAACATCAACCGCATAAGCCGCGAGACCCTGGGCGGCATGATGGTCATAAGGGCCTTCGGCAGCGAGAAAAGGGAAAACGAGCGGTTTAAAAGCGCCAACGGCGAGCTGACCTCTGTCAGCCTTTTCGTAAACAGGGTCATGGGGGTCATGAACCCCGGCATGAACCTTGTGATGAACGGCACGACCCTCCTTATCGTGCTGGCAGGCGCCCGTCAGATAGGCAGAGGGCTTTTGCAGGTGGGGGACATGATGGCCTTCATAACATATTCGATGCAGATAATTTCGGCCTTCCTGACCCTGGGCATGATATCGGTATCGGCCCCCAGGGCCCTGGTCAGCGTCGGCAGGATAGCCGGTGTGCTGGAGGCCGAAAGCTCGATAAAGGACGGGCCGGAGGATTTTACACCCCAAAGGCGTGGGGAAGTGGCCTTTGAAAATGTGTCCTTTTCCTATCCCCAAAGCCCCGTAAAGGCCCTGTCGGGCATATCCTTCCGGGCATTGCCCGGCACGGTGACGGCCGTCATCGGCCCGACAGGCTCGGGCAAATCGACCCTGGCAAACCTCCTGATGCGCTTTTACGATGTGCAGCAGGGGCGCATCACGATAGACGGCAGGGACATACGGGACTTCAAGCTGACTACCCTCAGGGACATCATAGGCTATGTACCCCAGCGCTCCCTCCTGTTTTCGGGCACGGCAGGGGAGAACATAGCCTTCGGGCTTGAAAGCTATGACGAAAAGAGGGTCCGGGCTGCGGCCGCCGATGCTCAGGCCGACAGGTTCATTTCCTCGATGGAAGAGGGCTACGGCGCCTATATAGCCCAGGGCGGCAGCAACCTTTCGGGCGGCCAGAAGCAGAGGGTCGCCATCGCCAGGGCCCTGGCCAAGCGCTCCCCCGTATATATATTTGACGACAGCTTTTCGGCCCTGGACCTCAAAACCGACCTTAAAGTCAGGGAAGCCATTGCCCAAAGGCTTTCAAAGAGCACGGTGATAATAATAGCCCAGCGGATAAGCACCGTCATGAACTGCGACAACATAATCGTTTTAAGCGGCGGGAAGATAGCCGGCATGGGCAGGCACAGGCAGCTGCTTGAGACCTGCCCGCAATATAAGGAAATAGCCCTTTCGCAGCTTTCGGAAAAGGAGCTTTGATATGAGTGAGAACAAAAACCGTACCCAGGCCCCCCGTCCGGCCTTCCCCATGCGCGGAGGCGGCGGACGCCGCGGCGGCAGGATAGCCGAAAAGCCAAAGAACTTCAAAAAGGCGCTTAAAAGGCTTTTGAAATATATAAGCCGGCGCAGGCTGCCGCTTACCTTTGTCGCCCTTTTTTCGGCCCTGAGCACTGTCTTTTCGGTATCGGCCCCCAAAGTGCTGGGGCAGGCGACCACCGAGATATACAAGGGGGCCATGGGCGCCCTTTCGGGCTCGGGAGGGATAGATATGCAGGCTTTGGGGCGCATACTTTTTATCCTGAGTCTGCTTTACCTGATAAGCGCCCTTTTCTCCCTTGCCCAGACCTATATAATGAACGGCATAACCCAGAAGCTGGGCTTTGAACTGAGGCAGGACATAAACGAAAAACTCATGCGCCTGCCGATGGATTACTTTGACAGGCGCACCCACGGCGAGATCCTAAGCTATATCACAAACGATGTGGACACCGTGACCCAGGGCATTTCCCAGAGCGTCACCCAGATAATAACCTCCCTTGCCACCCTCATAGGCGTGCTTTACATGATGCTTTCGATAAATGTGCTTATGACGGCGGCCGTACTTCTGGTCCTGCCCTTTTCGGGCCTTATCGTTTCAAGGATACTCAAGCTGACCCAGCCCCTTTTCAAGGCCCGGCAGGCCGAGCTTGCCAAGGTCAACGGCATAGTCGAAGAATGTTACGGCGGCCAGACGGTGCTCCAGGCCTTCAACCACCAAAACGCCTCGATAGCCGATTTTCAAAGGGAAAACAAGGCCCTTTACGAAATATCGCGCAAAAGCGAATTTTTGGGCAGCTTCATGCACCCCGTCATGGATTTCATGGGCAATATTTCCTATGTGGCCGTGGCCGTTTTGGGCGCATACTCGGTGTCTGTGGGATACATGGAGATCGGGTCCATACAGTCCTTTATTCAGTATTCCAAGCGTTTCAGCCAGCCGATAAACCAGGTGGCCCGCACCAGCAATATGCTTCAGTCGACCATGGCCGCGGCCGAAAGGGTATTCGGGCTTTTGGACGAGCAGGAAGAGCCCCTTTCGGAAAACGCCGCTTTGGACGGCGATACAAAGGGCGGCGTGTCCTTTAAGCATGTGCGCTTCGGCTACCTGCCCGGCAAGACGGTCATCAATGACTTTTCGGCCGACATACGCCCCGGCAGCCGTGTCGCCATAGTCGGCCCCACAGGTTCGGGCAAGACCACCCTCATAAAGCTGCTGATGCGGTTTTATGATGTGCAGGAGGGATCTATCGAGATAGACGGCAGGGACATACGCAAAATGCGCCGCAGCGGCCTGCGCTCCCTGTTCGGCATGGTTTTGCAGGACACATGGCTCTTTTCGGGCACTATTGAGGACAACATAAAATACGGCCGCCCCGAAGCCTCCCCCGAAGATGTGCGCGCCGCGGCCGAGGCCGCCATGGCAGCCCCCTTCATAAACCAGCTCCCTCAGGGCTACAAAACCATCCTGGGCGAGGACTCGGACACCATTTCCCAGGGCCAGAAGCAGCTTCTGACCATAGCCAGGGCATTTTTAAAGGACCCCAGGATACTGATACTCGACGAGGCCACCTCCAGCGTCGACACCATGACCGAGGTTATGATACAGAAGGCCATGGACAGCCTGATGAAAAACCGCACCTGCTTTATAATAGCCCACCGCCTTTCGACGATACGCTCCTGCGACAACATACTCGTCATGCGTTCGGGAGACATAGTGGAACAGGGTACCCACGAGCAGCTGCTGGAAAAGGACGGCTTTTACGCCGAGCTTTACAACTCGCAGTTCGAAACGGGCGAGCGTGAGATACTTGACTTGCAGTAAGCTGTAAGCGCTGATTGCGAAAGCGGCCTCTCCCGCCTTTCAGGCGGGAGATTTTTTTGCCTCAAAACAGGCTGTTTTGATTTCAAAACCCTTGCAAAAAGGTCCCTTCGTCATTATAATTGACATGTAAAAGACAAAACCATCATATAAACGGTTGTGGGCTCTGTTGCGGCCTGCGACCTTAAATGTTAGGAGGACCTTATATTATGGTACGAGCAATCGTAGGCGGCTGCTGGGGCGACGAAGGCAAAGGGAAAATGACCGACCTTTTAAGCGAGGACAGCGATATTGTCGTCCGTTTTCAGGGCGGCGCCAACGCCGGCCACACTATAATAAACCAATACGGCAAATTTGCCCTTCACCTTCTGCCCTCGGGCATATTCCGTCACAATGTGACCAATGTCATCGCCCAGGGCGTCGCTTTCAATCCCGATGAGTTTTTCAAGGAGCTGGACAGCGTTTTAAGCCAGAATGTCCCGACCCCCAACATCCTCGTTTCCGACAGAGCCCAGATAGTCATGCCCTACCACATGCTTTTTGACGCTCTGGAAGAGCAGCGCCTGGCGGGCGGCAGCTTCGGCAGCACAAAATCGGGTATAGCCCCCTTCTATTCAGACAAGTACCTTAAAATAGGCATCCAGGTCTGCGACCTTTTTGACGAAAAGGGACTTATGGAAAAGCTGGAAAAGGCCTGCTTCCAGAAAAATGTCACGCTGAAGGCCCTTTACAAAAGTGACATAACCTTAGACCCCAAGGAGCTTTTCGACAAGCTTATTTCCTACCGCGAGAGGCTCAGGCCCTTTGTCGGCGACGCCGCCCTCTTTTTGAACAATGCCATAAAAGAGGATAAGACCATTTTGCTGGAGGGCCAGCTGGGCTCCCTTAAGGACCCTGACAACGGCATCTATCCCTTCACCACCTCCTCCTCGCCCCTGGCCGGCTTTGCCAGCGTCGGCGCGGCCGTGCCTCCCCATGCCATAAAGCAGATCATAGTCGTCGTCAAGGCCTATTCCTCGGCCGTCGGCGCGGGCGCCTTTGTTTCGGAGATATTCGGCCAGGAGGCCGAGGACCTGCGCAACCGCGGCGGCAACGACGGCGAGTACGGCGCCACCACCGGCAGACCCAGGCGTATGGGCTGGCTGGACACGGTGGCCGTCAAATACGGCTGCATGCTCCAGGGCTGCACCGACGTCTGCCTTTCCCTTATTGATGTCCTGGGTTATCTCGACAAGATACCCGTCTGCACGGCCTATGATATTGACGGCAAAATAACCACCGATTTCCCCGTCACCCCCCTTCTTAACAAAGCCAAGCCCGTCTATGAATACCTGGACGGCTGGAAGTGCGACATAATGGGCTGCAAGAGCTATTCCGAGCTGCCCGAAAATGCCAAGAAATACATCTCCTTTATCGAGGAAAAGATAGGTTATCCCATCACGATAATCTCCACCGGCCCCAAAAGGGAGGATATAATCTACCGCAGGAAGTAATCCCGCCTTTTAAAAAAGATATGGATATGAAAAAGCCCCCGCTTGAAAGCGGGGGCTTTTTGACAGCCTGTGGAAAAAAAGCAGGACCCGAAGGTCCTGCTTTCAAAGGCTTTTATGAAATAAGCCTTACTTGCCCAATTCTTCCTTTATGGCAGCCTGTGCGGCCGAAAGCCTTGCGATAGGCACGCGGTAAGGCGAACAGGAAACGTAGGTAAGGCCCGTGCGGTGGAAGAACTCGACGGAGGAAGGATCGCCGCCGTGCTCGCCGCAGATGCCCAGCTTGATGTCGGGGCGGGTCTGCTTGCCCAGCTTGACAGCCATGTCAACCAGCTTGCCGACGCCCACCTGGTCTATCTTGGCGAAGGGATCGTTTTCATAGATCTTCTTGTCATAGTAGGCATTAAGGAACTTGCCGGCGTCGTCACGGCTGAAACCGAAGGTCATCTGGGTCAGGTCGTTGGTGCCGAAGGAGAAGAACTCGGCCTCCTTGGCTATTTCGTCGGCCGTAAGGGCGGCGCGGGGGATCTCGATCATGGTGCCGACCTTGTAGTGCATCTTAAGGCCCGACTTTTCTATAAGCTCGTCGGCCGTCTTGGTGACGATATCCTTGACATACTTGAGCTCCTTGAGCTCGCCGACCAGGGGTATCATTATCTCAGGCTCAACATGCCAATCGGCATGCCTGTTCTGAACATTGATGGCGGCCTTTATAATGGCATTGGTCTGCATGACGGCTATCTCGGGATAGGTGACATCCAGACGGCAGCCGCGGTGACCCATCATGGGGTTGAACTCGTGCAGGCCGTCGATGATGGATTTAAGCTCGGAAACTTCCATCTTCATTTCCTTGGCCAGAGCAACGATATCGTCCTCCTCGGTGGGAACGAACTCGTGCAGGGGAGGATCGAGGAAACGAATGGTGACCGGGCAGCCCTCCATGGCCTCATAAAGCTCCTCAAAGTCGCTCTGCTGCATGGGCTCCAGCTTGGCAAGAGCCTTCTCGCGCTGCTCGACCGTCTTGGAAACGATCATCTCACGGATAGCGGCAATGCGGTCGGCAGCAAAGAACATATGCTCGGTACGGCAAAGGCCGATGCCCTCGGCGCCCAGCTCGCGGGCCTTCTTTGCATCCCTGGGGGTGTCGGCATTGGTGCAGACGCCCAGCCTGCGGTACTTGTCGGCCCAGGCCATGATGCGCCCAAACTCGCCGGCAATGGTGGCGTCCACCGTGGGGATAATACCATCATAGATATCGCCCGTGGAGCCGTTTATCGAAATATAGTCACCCTCGTGGTATGTCTTTCCGCCAAGGGTAAAGCACTTGTTTTCCTCGTCCATTACGATGTCGCCGCAGCCCGAAACACAGCAGGTGCCCATGCCCCTGGCCACAACGGCGGCGTGGGAGGTCATGCCTCCGCGGACGGTCAGTATGCCCTGGGAGGCCTTCATACCCTCGATATCCTCGGCAGAGGTCTCAAGGCGGACCAGGACGACCTTCTCGCCCCTTTCCTTCCACTCCTTGGCCTCTTCGGCGGTGAACACCACCTTGCCGCAGGCAGCTCCAGGGGAAGCGCCGAGGCCCTTGCCGATGGCCTGTGCCTTCTTAAGGGCGGCCTCGTCAAACTGAGGATGCAGAAGGGTGTCAAGGTTTCTGGGGTCGATCATCAAAACGGCCTGCTTCTCGTCGATCATGCCCTCGTCCACCAGGTCGCAGGCAATCTTCAAAGCGGCCTGGGCCGTGCGCTTGCCGTTTCTTGTCTGGAGCATATAGAGCTTGCCGTTTTCCACCGTGAACTCCATGTCCTGCATGTCGCGGTAATGGTCTTCCAGAGTGGCGCAGACCTTCTTGAACTGCTCAAAGGCCTCGGGGAACTTCTCGGCCATCTGCTCAATAGGCATGGGGGTGCGGACGCCGGCGACGACATCCTCGCCCTGGGCATTGACAAGGAACTCGCCCATGAGCCTCTTCTCGCCCGTGGCGGGATCGCGGGTAAAGGCGACGCCTGTGCCCGAATTATTGTTGAGGTTGCCGAACACCATGGGCATTACATTGACAGCCGTGCCCCAGGAATAGGGGATATCGTTGTCGCGGCGGTAAACATTGGCCCTGGGGTTGTCCCAGCTGCGGAAAACGGCCTTGATGGCCTCGTAAAGCTGAACCTTGGGGTCGGAGGGGAAGTCCTCGCCTATCTTGGCCTTGTACTCTGCCTTGAACTGCTCGGCCAGCTCCTTAAGATCGTCAGCCGTCAGCTCAACGTCAAACTTGACGCCCCTCTTCTCCTTCATCTCGTCGATAAGCTGCTCGAAATACTTCTTGCCGACCTCCATAACGACATCGGAGAACATCTGGATAAACCTGCGGTAGGAGTCATAGACAAATCTTCTGAACTTGGGGTCGTCGTTGCCCTTTATCATGGCCTCGACCACCTGGTCATTAAGGCCGAGGTTCAAAATGGTGTCCATCATGCCGGGCATGGAGGCCCTGGCGCCCGAACGCACCGAAACCAGAAGAGGATTTTCAAGGTCGCCGAACTTCTTGCCGTTCAGCTCTTCCATCTTGGCGACATTCTGCATGATCTCCTCCATGATGTCGTCGCCTATCCTGCGGCCATCATCATAATACCTGGTGCAGGCCTCGGTGGTGATGGTGAAGCCCTGGGGCACGGGCATACCCAAGCCCGTCATCTCGGCAAGGTTGGCGCCCTTGCCGCCCAGAAGCTCTCTCATTTTTCCGTTTCCTTCGGAAAACAAATAGACATATTTGCTCATTGAACTGCTCCTTTATGTAAGTATTATCATACAAAGCTTGTCTCAAACCGCCCGGCAGGCCCTCCCGCCGACCGATTTAATTAATTATATCAGATATATTTTTCTTTTGCATCATTTTTTTAACAAAAAAACGCCTCTTTTCAACGCTTTTCTTTATTGCACAAGTTATATATACCTCTTTAGCCGTTATTTTTTATTTTGCGCTTTTTTATTGTAACGGGAGGAAATTTGTGATATCATTATTAAAAGTTTTAAAAACAGCCCTGGCCCCACGGAGGTATTGACATTATGAAAGCTGTTAAGCGGTCCCTTATGGCGGCTGCGGCCCTGGCCATCTGCATGGAAAACACCGTTCTGGCCGCCCCTTTGAAGGAAGACGAGATATCGGTTTTATTCTACGGCGTCTTCATCGGTGCGGGCGTGCTGCTTTACATAGCCGCCGGCAAGCTTTTTGACAAGTTTGTCAAAAGACGGAAAGAGGAAAAAGAGAAGAAGTAAAAGGACGCCTTCGGGCGCCCTTTTGCTTTGCCTTTGCATAAATGCCGCTTTTCCCTTGTGGCTCTGTAAATTGTGTGCTAAAATGTTGTTTGCAGAAAATTTACAAACCAAAGGGAGGTTCTTTTCAAAAATGAAGCTGAAAAAAGAGGCCTACGGCTACATAATCATGCTGGGCCACCTGTGCGCCGACATAAGCGGCGGCGCGCTGCCGGCGATACTGCCCTTCCTTATGACCCAGAAGGGCATATCCTACACCTCGGCCGCCGGCCTCACATTCGCTTTGAGTTCGATAGGCTCCATTATCCAGCCCCTTTTCGGCTCGATGGCCGACAAGCACTCCAGGCCCTGGCTGATGGCCGCCGGCATATTCATGTCGGGCTGCGGAATATCCATGCTGGGCTTTCTTGACAGCTATGCCGCCATGTTTGTTGCCGTCGCCATAACGGGCATAGGCTCGGCCATATTCCACCCCGACGGCGGGCGCATGGCAAACTATGTCGCCGGCGAGGCCAAGGGCAAGGGCATAAGCAACTTTTCGGTCGGCGGCAACATGGGCGGCGCTTTGGGTCCCATATTGGTCGTTGCCGGCATAAACGCCTTCGGCATGCGCGGCACCGCCGTTTTGGCCATACCTGCCTTTGCGATGGCCGCCTTCCTTCTGACCCAGAACTCCCGCTTCAGGCAGTTCGCGGCCGAAGGCTCCCGCGCTACGGCCGAGGCCATAGCCCACGGCCAGAAGGACGATTGGAAGTCTTTCTCCAAGCTGACCGGCGTCGTCTTTTTGCGCTCTACCATAACCATGGGCATGAATACCTTCATCCCCCTGTTCTTCCTTAACATACTGATGCAGTCGGAATCCCGCTCCGGCTCGGTCACGACGATAATCTCCATCTCGGGCGCAGTCGCCACGCTGATAGGCGGCCGCCTGGCCGACAGGGTCGGATTCAACAGGGTCATCCGTACGGGCCTTGTCTGCCTTATACCCTGCCTTGCCATAATCACCATGTCGCGCAACCCCGCCTTTGTCACCTTCATGCTGGTGCCGGCAGCCGTTTCCCTCAATATGGCCTTCAGCCCCTCGGTGGCTTTGGGCCAAAAGTTCGTGCCCAACCACTTAGGCCTTGCCTCGGGCATAACGATGGGCCTTGCCTCCAGCGTCGGCGGCGTTGTTTCCCCCATGCTGGGCAAGGTGGCCGACAACGGCGGCCGGACAGGCGTTATAACCGTTTTGTGGATCCTGGTTACCCTGGCGGCTTTGGCTGCGGCGGCGTCCTTCTTTGTCCCCGACGCACCCGGCTTCAAGAAAAAAGCCAAGGCCGAAACACCTGCCGATTAAAAATATAGGTCTATAATAAAACCCCCGCCATGTGGCGGGGGTTTTTGCTTCGGATAATATATTTATGCACAATGTCTATATAATTATGCTTTGTATTCTGCGATATATTTGGCTAAAATATATAAAATTTGCAACAAACTTTGTTGTATCCAATAATTGATAAAATCTCTTTATTATGGTAATTTAATAATGTAAAGGTAAATGCTTAAGGGAGGGAGAATCATGGGCAACAAAAAATTGCTGAAGCTTATATGTGCCGCAAATGCGCTTTTTGTTTTGGGGTACTTCCTTTTCTGTGCCCTTCTTATGTATATCAATATATTCTATCCCTATCCCTTAAATATATCTTACGATTATGAAAGCGGCATGGAGGTGCTTCGCCTTAGGATTTATATCAGGGATACCTTCCAGCAAAACGCCGTGGCGGCCGCCCAATGGGCGCTTTATCTGGGATACATGGCGGCGGGGGTCATTGCGGCCTTTGACATCTTCAAAAAAGGGCAGGTGCGGCTGACAAAGGCTTATTTTAAAATACCCGCCATATCCCTTGCTTCCATGTTCCTTATATCCATGCTTTTTATCCTTGCGGATTCGGTTTTCATGCAGGGGAGGTTCAGCGGGAATTACCTGACAAGGCTCCTTACCATGGGCTCGTACCTGATACGGGTATCTTTATACTATGTTATCTGGTGCGCCGCCTGCCAATGTATTGCCGGGAAAATCATCAAAAGAAAGGCTGAATAATAAAGCCTTAAAATCAAATATCCCCCGCCTTATTGGCGGGGGATATTTTTTATTTTATGAGCTTCCTTACCTTTGCCAAAGGCAGCTTTTCCTTTCTGGCAATAGCCGCCAGGTCCTCGTACTCGGGCTTTTCCTTTTGGCACCCAAATCCGAAGGAGCGCTTTACCCTGACCTTGCCGTAAGGGGTCTCGCCCTCGTCAAAAGCCCTTTCCAGGGTATACCGCTTGCAGGTGTACTCCCTTATGCCCAGAGTGCCGGTATGCTCGAACATCAGCCTTACCATCTTGTCCCTGTCGGCCTTTTTGCACATGCAGGTCAAAAGGACGCCGTAGCGGGATTTTTTCATCGAAGCCGCCACGGTATAGACATCCAAAGCGCCGTTTTCAAAGAATGTCTCGCAGGCAAAGGCTATATCCTCGGGGGTCATGTCGTCCAGGTTGCAGGCAAGCTCGACTATCTCGCCCGCTTCCTCGTCGCTTTCGCCCACCATGGCCCTTACACAGTTGGCCCGCTCAAAATCCTTTTTGCCCATGCCATAGCCGATGGCCCCGACCTTCATGACGGGCTGGGGACCGAAGCCCCGGGCGAAATATTTGAGCAGGGCCGCACCCGTCGGGGTGCACAGCTCGCCCTTTACATCGCCGCCGTAGGTCGGCACATCCCTGAGTATATACGCCGTGGCGGGGGCGGGGACGGGCAGCACACCGTGGGCGCACCTGACATTGCCCGAACCCACATGGATGGGGGAGCAGATGACCTTTTCGGGGTTTATCTCGTACATAAGCAGGCAGGCCCCGACTATATCGGCTATGGCGTCGGCCGTGCCTACCTCGTGGAAATGCACCTCTGTAATAGGTTTGCCGTGGGCATGGGCCTCGGCCTCGGCTATAAGGCGGTAAACGCCCAGGGCGTCCTTTTTGACCTTTTGGGGGATATCGAGGGAGCCTATTATGCCCTCTATGTCCGAAAGGCCCGAGTGGCTGTGGGAATGGCCATGTCCGTGGCCGTGGTCATGCTCGTGGTCATGGTGATGCTCGTGGTCGTGGCTGTGTTCGTGTTCATGGTCATGCTCGTGCTCATGGTCGTGGTCGTGGCTATGTTCGTGTTCATGGTCATGCTCGTGGCTGTGTTCATGCCCGTGCTCATGGTCATGGCAATGCCCGTGCTCATGGTCGTGGTGATGCTCATGCACATCGAGGCTCTCTTCCTCGACACCCCCGACGCTGACGCTTATATGTGTGCCCTTGATTCCGCACTTTTCGCTTTCCTCGGCCCTGACCTCGACGCCGTTAAGGCCCAGGGAGTTCATTTTTTCCAAAAAAGCCTCTTTTTTATCGGGGCAAAGCTCCAAAAGGGCGGCGGTCAGCATATCGCCGGCAGCCCCCATATTGCATTCAAGATAAAGGGTTTTCATATATTTCCTCCGTTAAAGATGGTTTATCATGCTGGCCTGGTAGCCCGCGCCGAAACCGTTGTCGATATTGACGACGCTGACGCCGCTGGCGCAGGAATTGAGCATTGACAAAAGAGCCGAAAGTCCGCCCAATGAGGCCCCGTACCCGACACTTGTCGGCACGGCTATGACGGGGCAGTCGGCAAGCCCCCCTATGACGCTGGCCAAAGCGCCTTCCATCCCGGCTATGGCGACGATGACCCTGGCGCTCATAATATCGTCCATATGGGAAAGCAGCCTGTGAAGCCCGGCCACCCCCACATCATAAAGCCGCGTCACCTTATTCCCCAGAAACTCGGCCGTCAAAGCCGCTTCCTCGGCAACGGGCATATCGCTGGTGCCCCCCGTGGCAACGACAATGGCCCCCTTGCCGTCGGGATCTTTCATATTCCCGGCAATGCCTATTTTCGCCAGCTCGTAATAGGTAAAGCAAAGCCCCAGCTCCCTGACCCTCTGGGCGCTTTCGGGGGAAAGCCTTGTTATCAAAACCGAGCTCTGGCCCCGCTCTATCATGGCCGAGGCTATGGCGGCAATCTGCTCGGGCGTCTTGCCCGCGCCGTAAATGACCTCGCCGGCCCCCTGCCTTAAAGCCCTGTGGCTGTCGTACTTGGCAAAGCCCAGGTCGACAAAGGGCTGCTCTTTAAGGGCCAGCACGGCCTCGTCCAAACTCAGTTTTCCCTCTTTGAAGCGTGTAAGCGTATCCTTTATATCCCTTTGAGTCATAATATTCACCTTCTGTCAAGATCCAAAAGCACTTTTTTAAAATAAGGGGAAAGGCCGGCCTTTATCCGGTCGGCCATTGAGGCCGCCCTTTCAAACTGATCGCTTTTAAGCTGAAGGCAGGCCATACCCGAGCGCACCCTGACCCTAAGGTCCCAAAAGCCCAGCTTTTTCAGTTCTTCCTCGGCGCCTTCGATCCTCTTCAAAATATCGGCTGATATCTCCACTCCCGTTTCCACCCTGGTGGCAAGGCAGGCATAGGCCGGCTTGTCCCAGGTGAAAAGCCCGGCTTCTTTTGACATGCGCCGTATTTCATCTTTCGTTATGCCGCACTCGTAAAGGGGGGAGCGGACCTCAAGCTCCCTTAAAGCCCTGACACCCGGGCGGTCGGAAAGGTCGTCGGAGGCGTTGGTGCCGTCCGTTATCATGACGCATCCGTCCTCTTTTGCCTTTTTTTCCAAAGCGCCGAATATGGCCCTTTTGCAGAAATAGCACCTGTCGGGGCCGTTTGCCCTTATATCCCGGCAGGCAAGATTGTCAAGCTCTATGACATTGAGCCTTACGCCGACAAAATCGGCTATGCCCCGGGCGTCCTCCAGCTCAAATTGCGGCTGGAAGGCTGTTTTTACGAAATATGGCCTTATGTCGGCTCCGTAATGCTTTCCCGCCCACAGAAGAAAACAGGAATCGACTCCGCCCGAAAAGCCCAAAGCGACGGGGCCGCCCGCGCTTTCAAAGAACTCTTTAAGGGTCATTTTTCTCCCTTCTTTCCTTAAACCGGTATAAAAAAGGCCGCGAAAGAACCTGCCGGAACCTGCGGCATGTTACCTTCGTGGCAACCGTTTTTTCAAAATCACCCGCCAAAGCCCTTCGGGGCTTTTTGCCTTAAAGCGGGGAACATATATATTATACCATAGCCCTGCCTTTATGGCAAACAAAAAAAGGCGGGACATACCCGCCTTTTTGATTTTAACACCCGGCTTCCTGCTTTTCATGGTAAAGGACATTGATAGAGACCTTTTCGACCCTCTTGTTGTCCATTTCCATGACCTTTACATCAAGGCCGTGGTACTCAAAGCTGTCGCCCTTTTCAGGCACCTTGCCTATCTCCTCCATGGCCCAGCCGCTGACCGTAACGACATCTGGCTCGGCGTCTATGCCCAGGCGCTCAAAGAGCTTCTGGACATTGGCGCTGCCCAGCACCTCGTATTTATCTTCGGATATCTCCTTTATCTCCTCGACTATCCTGTCGTGCTCGTCCCATATCTCGCCGACCAGCTCCTCAAGGATGTCCTCCATCGTCACAATGCCGATGGTGCCGCCGAACTCATCCAGCACAACGGCGATATGTGATTTTTTCTTCTGAAGCTCCTTTAAAAGCTCGCCTATGCGTTTGCCCTCGGTGATATAAAGTGCAGGGCGGATTATCGAGGCTATCTCCCGGTCTGTGTTGCACACACGGTTGTGGAAATCCTTCTGATAGACGATGCCGACTATATGGTCAATATCCTCCTCGTAAACGGGTATCCTCGAAAAGCCCGTTTCGGCAAAGGTTTTTGCCATCTCATCCTTGGTACAGTCGACGGGCAGAGCCACCACATCGGGCCTCGGGGTCAGTATGTCTACCGCCTCCAGCTCGGAAAACTCAATGGCCGAGCGGATAATCGAGCTTTCCTGCTCGTCTATCTCGCCCTCCTGCCTGGCCTCGTCAACGATGGTAAGCAGTTCTTCCTCGGTTATCGTGCTGTCCTCCCGGGTCTTAAAGACCAGGGAAAGAAGCTTTTTCCACTGCCCGAAAAGGAAGTTGAAGGGTGAAAGCACCTTGGTGAACACATTAAGCAGCGGGGCCGAAAACAAAGCGAAGCTCTCGGGGCTCTCCTTGGCGATGCTCTTGGGGGATATCTCGCCGAAAATCAGGACGATTACCGTAGTCACCGCCGTTGATACGCCGGGGCCTATGTCATCGCCCAGCATCTTTACAAAAAGCACGGTGGCCAGCGATGCGCTGGTGATGTTCACTATGTTGTTGCCTATCAGTATCGTGGAAAGAAGGATGTCATAGTTGTCAGACAGCTTCATAACCAAAGCCGCCTTGCGGTTGCCCTTATCGGCCATGTTCTTGACCCTTATCCTGTTAAGGGAGGAAAAGGCCGTCTCGGTGGCCGAAAAGTATGCCGACATGATTATGCATGCCACGATAATGATAAGCAAAATACTGTCACTGTCCATAATTTTTCCTTTCTCTTTTATAACTGTGTGTCGGAGCCATTCCTCGGGAAGTCTAAAAAAGACAGCAAAAGGCACAGCCTATGCGATTACGCAAGGCCGTGCCCTAAATCCTCAATATATATTATTCGGTCGGCGTCACTGTCCGCGTCGTCCACTTGGAACTACCTCCGTAACTTAAATACAGTATATATTCTATCATATATCCGGCTTATTTGCAATAGCTGTTTGAACCTTTCCACTCGCGGCTTAAAATGCGCATCATGACAAAATCGCTGTATTCGCCGTTATAGTAATAAGCCTCTTCCAAAATGCCTTCCTGCTTAAAGCCAATTTTCCGGTAAAATTTCAAAGCCTCCGCATTAAGGCCCACCACCCCTATCGAGACCCTGTGCATCTGATACTTGTTGAAAGCCATGTCTAGCATAATCCCGACGGCTTCGGTCCCATATCCCTTGTGCTGGTCACGGGGATAGGGAATGATTATCGTAAGATCTGTCTGTCGCCACGCGGGGAACATGCTCAGAAGGCCGGTTTCCCCTATGATGCTGCCATCAAGGTCGGTAACTGTGAACCAGACCGAATCCTCAGAGCGGTGGTTTACCGTAATGCATCTTCTGACCTCTTCCTCGCTTGTGGGCTTTTCAAAGCCGCACTGAAACATGACCTGCGGCTGGTTGAACCAATAGGCGAAAAAGGGGGCGTCCTCCTCCCTCTGCTCACGCAGGATTATCCTTTTTCCTCTTATTTCTTTTTCCATGCGGTTAAATCCTTTCTTTTATCTCGGTAAATCCCGTTTATCCGCCAAACTGAGTATATCATGTGCATGCCGCCATTTCCACCCCGACAGATCACCCCGGAAAAACTTCGTTTTCCCGGGGACCCCGATATTTCACCCCAAAAAAGCTGCGCTTTTTCGGGGACCCCGATGATTTATTAGGTCAGGCGGCTGCGCCGCCATCTCGGTAACACCTATGCCGGTTTCATATCTCCAAATACCAAAAAAGCATGCCTTTCCCCGAATTGCGACCCAGCGCAGGCGGTCGCAATTCGGACGCGAGGAGCAGCGGAGCGTATGAAAGGCAGGCTGCACTTTTTAAGCCTGCCGCGAAGAATGCGAAGCTTGCCTTTCTCTTTCCTTTCCCCGAATTGCGACCCAGCGCAGGCGGTCGCAATTCGGACGCGAGGAGCAGCGGAGCGTATGAGAGGCAGGCTGCACTTTTTAAGCCTGCCGCGAAGAATGCGGAACTTGCGACGAGCGGGTGACCGGACTCGAACCGGTACGGCAACCCACCCCATAAAAGCTGCGCTTTTCCGGGGGCCCCGATGATTTATTCGCTCGGTAACACTCGTACCGGTTCATCTGCGTACTCGGAATACCAACAGAAAAGGCACCCCAAAGGGTGCCTCTCTTTTTGGACATAGCAACAGTATAGATGCCGGAGCTTCCAAGTTTGTACCCAAGCCCAAATCGAAGCCCAGCGCAGCGGGTTCGATTTGGAAAGGAGGAGCAAGGGAGCGGGTGGATGACGCTTTTTTATATAAAAAAAGCGTCGGAGCAAAGCGGACTTTGCTCCGACGTGGTGCCGGTGACCGGACTCGAACCGGTACGAGTGTTACCTCACGGGATTTTAAGTCCCGGGCGTCTACCATTTCGCCACACCGGCAGAAACGAACACAAAAAAGTATATATCATTTCTCTCTGCCCGTCAAGGTGCTTTAAGGCGGATACTGCCGAAGGGTGCAATTTTGGATACCCGCAAAGGCAATCCCTTAACGCAATGGCCGTAAAACACGGAATGGTGAGCGCGTATACGCGCCCTATTTGCCGAAATGCGAAAAATAGTCGTGCTTCATGAAATACTCAAGGCAGAGGAAATCGTTATATACGGCAGCCGTTTGCTCATCGGGGTAAGCCGTCAGCTGGCCTGTTTCCCTGAGCCTTATAAGCCCCGAGGAGTTTATGACATCGATACTTTGGTAAACATCGCTTGCATACTGCATATATGCGCTGCCCCGGTACCCGCATTCCTCAAACAGCCTGTTCATCAAAAAGCAGGGGCTCATGTCGCCGCCGTCGCCCTGGAAATCTGCCGAAAGGGTCTCTTTTGCGCTGTCGTTTGCCCATATGACATAGGGGGTGCAGTAATAATTGTAAAAGCCCTCGGTCGTACCCCTGTCCAGCGATACCCCTATTTCCTCGAAAACAAACGAATTGTCCCCCAGCCAGGGATTGTGGTCGCCGAAAATGACCACCGCCGTGGGGTAGGGGCTTTCCCGCAGGCTCTCTATGAGGTTTTCGATCGCCCTGTCGGTCATGTCAATCCCCAGGAAATAGTTGTTTAAGATATTGTAGGCTTCAAAAGAATACCCCTTGGTCACGACATACTCCCTCGACGGGTCATAAAGATAATCGGAGGCATAGGGGCCGTGGTTCTGGTACGTCACCGAGAAATTGAAATAATTCTCCCCGTTTTCCACAGCCTGTTGATAAAGCCCCAGGATATCCTCAAAGAACTCCATATCCTCCATGAGATATGTGCCGTCGGTTTTGTACCTGTCCTCAAAGAAATAATAATTTTCAAAACCGAAATATTCGGCCACATTGCGCCTGTTGTAAAACCAATCGTAACCCGGGTGGCCGCCCTCGACGGTATAGCCCTGGGACGCCATATAGGAGGCGTAGGTCGGTATGCTCTTTCGGTACTGCGTCATGTTGGGATAGCCCGTTATAAACGACCGCTCGGTGTCTATCGTGCCGCCGGCGAATATATTTGTCACCAGCCTGCCCGAAATGCTCTCTTTTTGCAGCTTGTGGAAATATTCATAGGGGTCGTTTACAAATGTCAGCGTGTCAAAGGAGGAAAAATCGTTGTAGGCCTCCAGCATTATGGCGATTATGTTTATCTTTTTATCCTCGGGAATTACCCCGTCCTCATACCCGGAGAGCATGCTTGCGGCTTCATCCTCGTCATAACCCTCGGGAGGCAGCTCGACGGCGCTTTCGGCGCTGTGGAGGAAAGGGTAGACAAAGCCCCTGGAAATAAACTGATCTTTGTCAGACCACTGACTCAAAAACCAGGCGTTGCGCTCGATATTTTCACTCGAGGAATAGATATCGCCGTTGAGATAAAGCCCGAAAAAGGCCAGCGCCGCAAGCGCCAGGGACAAAACAAGCCCCGCAAGCCTTTTTACGCCCCTGACCCTGAGCTTTGCAAAAAACACCGAAACCAAAAACCCCGCAAGGCAGCACAGAAGGCACAGCACAACGGGCAGGGTAAGGGATATCTCGTAATTGCCCACCATGTCCGCAGCCTCCGACACAAGGGTTATATCGGCCGCCAGCAGGGGGTCGTTGCGCAGCATTATCTTATAATAGTTGACAAGGGAGGGCAGCATGACGAAAGCAAAGGAGCCCAAAACCCCGCCCCAGACCCTGCCGAAGGCAAAAAAGAAAACACCGGCCAAAAGCAGGCAGGGGACAAGGTTTAAAAAAAGCAGCAGGGGGGATTTGATATAGGAAATCAAAAGGGGCAGCCAATATTCGCAGCCGTGGGAGGCAAGGTAAAGGCTTAAAAGCCCCAGACCCATGCTCCACAGGAAAAGGAAAAGGGCGCACCGGACCAAAACGCCCTTTTTCCTTCCGCCTTCCAGGCTGTCCCAGCTTGCGCGGGCAGTATTTATGATATCCTTAAAACTCATCCGACCATATCCTTTATGCGGTTTCATAAAAATACATATATAGAAGTATATTATACCCCCATTTTTCCCAAAGTCAACAAAAGGGCGGCCGCCTTGCGGCAGCCGCCCTTTAACAAGGCTCAGGCCCTTATCCTGCCTTCGCCCTTCATTTTTGTTATCCTGGCTTTGTCGAAACTCTCCAAAAGGGCCACGGCATATTTGCGCGATGTGCCCAAAGCGTCCCTGAACTCGCCCAAGGTGACCTGGCCCTTTTGGTCGATTATCGAAAGGGCCTTTTCCTTTGCCTCGCCGTAAAGCCCGGCATCCATGTTTATCTGGGCGTCCAGCCTGACAAGCGCGCCCGAGGCGACCATGGCCTCTAAAACCTGGGAGGCCTGCTTGCTGCCGCTCTGGGCAATTACATCGTCGGTGGCGGGGGGAGTATAGCCGGCCTTTTTGTAAATGGCCGATATTTCCTCCATCAGCTTCCGGAGCTTTTCGCCGGCCTCGACCTTGAAGGAACTGAGGGACACAAGCCCCGCCTGTTCCTTTAAACTGCCCGAGGAAATAAAGTAATTTATAAGGCTGTCCATGTCGGATATCTTTATATCGGCCAAAAGGCGGGACCGCAGCTCCTCCCGCTTCATGCCGCCCCTTAACGGGTTTGCCTTGTGATAGGCCGAAAGCGTGGAAACGGCCTGCCGCCTTATCTTTTTGACATACTCCATGTCAAGGCAGATATCCCTCCCTATCATAACGGCCTTTCCTTCCTTTTCCAAAGCGCCTGCCTGCTCTTTTGTCTCTTCAAGGGTAAAGGAAGCCAGGACGGCTATTTCCGAAACAGGGGTCCAGAACCTGCTGTGCTCCGAAATAAGGGCCGAAACTATCTCCTTTTTGTCGCCTTTGTGCTTTATCTCCATGACCGAAAGGGCCTTTTTGTCACCCCTGCGGTGCTTTAAGGGGCAGGGGTCCAAAATCTCGCCGCCTCCCACCGTTTCCACCGGGGAATAGAACCTGACGACAAACCTGTCGCCCCTTTTGGCGGCAAAGCTCTCCTCCAGCCTCAGCTGGGCATAACAGCTTTCGCCGGGGTGCAGGACCTCCCTGTCCATCAAAATGACCTTGGAAAGGATCTCCCTGGCGCCGTGGTAAAGGTGCACGCGGCTTCCCGTTTTGATATCCCTCATGCCCTCTTTAAGGCAGCTTAAATAAACATCGGCCATCATCGAAGGCACCATGCTGCCCGGAGCGGCTATTACCTCGCCCCTTTCGATGTCCTCCCTTTTGATTCCGGCCAGGTTGACGGCCACCCTCTGGCCGCCGTAGGCCTCCTTGACATCCTTGGAATGTACCTGTATGCTCCTGGCTCGGGTCGAAAGCCCCGAGGGGTAAAGGGTTATCTCGTCCCCCTCTTTCAAAGTGCCCTCGATAAGGGTGCCCGTTATGACCGTGCCGAAGCCGCCCAGGGTAAAGACCCTGTCGGCAGGCAGCCTGAAGGGCCTTGAAAGGTCCTTGCCGCCCGAATGTGCGGCCAGCTCCATAAGCTTTGCCTTGAGCTCGTCAAGCCCCATGCCCGTAAAGGCCGAAACCGCAACCATGTCGGCCCCTTCCAAAAAGGTGCCGCTGACGGCCTCCTTTATATCGTCCTTGACCAGCTCGACCCAATCGGGCTCCACCGTATCGCACTTTGTTATGACTATTATGCCGCGGGGGATGTTGAGAAGGGAAAGTATGCTCAGATGCTCCCTGGTCTGGGGCATGACCCCTTCATCGGCCGCCACTATCAGCATGGCTATGTCTATGCCTCCGGCGCCGGCCAGCATATTCCTTATAAACCGCTCGTGCCCCGGCACATCGACTATGCCGGCCACCGTGCCGTCTGGCAGCTTTAAGGAGGCAAAGCCCAGCTCGATGGTTATGCCCCTTTTCTTTTCCTCGGCCAGGCGGTCGGTGTCTATGCCCGTCAGGGCCTTTATGAGGCAGGTCTTGCCGTGGTCGACATGGCCTGCCGTACCGATTATGACATGGTTCATTATTTACCTCCGCATATTTCCTTCAAAGCCGCGGCTATCTTAAGCTCGTCCCCCTCCAAAAGGGTCCTTACGTCAAAGACGACCTTATCCTTTATTATGCGGCAGATTATGCTGTGCTCCCGCCTGAGCCTTTCCTCCAAAAGGGCGGCCGACATATCCTTTGCCTGCACCTCGACGGCCCTGGTCTCTATGAACTCGGAAGGCACCGAGCCTCCGCCCACCTGGCTTTTTTCCCGCATCACGGCGCACCAGAGGGAAGGCGCCTCCTCCAAAAGCCCGGCCAGCTCCTTGGCCTTTTTGTCAAGCTCGGGCACCGTGCGGCGTATCATGCCGATGGCCGGCACGGACATTTCGCCCCCCTCGCTGAGATAGCACCTGAGGGTCTCCTCCAAAGCGGCAAAGGTCATCTTGTCGACCCTGAAGGCCCTTGTCAGGGGGTTTTTCTTCATCTTTTCGATATATTCCTTTTTGCCTACGATTATGCCGGCCTGGGGGCCGCCCAGAAGCTTGTCGCCGCTGAAGGATACGACGTCGGCCCCGCTCCTGACGGCCGGCTTTACCATAGGCTCGTCAAATATCCCGGCTTCCGCCAGGGAACACATAAGCCCGCTGCCCAGGTCGTAAATGACGGGGACTCCGTGTGCATGGCCTATTTCCACCATTTCCTCCAAGGATACCTCCTCGGTAAAGCCGGTCACCTTGAAGTTGCTGGTGTGGACCTTTAAAAGCACGCCGGTATTCTCGTTTATGGCGTTTATATAATCATAGGCGTGGGTCTTGTTGGTGGTGCCCACCTCCCGCAGAATGCCGCCGCTCTGCTCCATTATCTCGGGTACGCGGAAAGCGCCCCCTATCTCCACAAGCTCGCCGCGGGAGACAATGGCCTCCCTGCCCTTGACCATCGTCGAAAGCACCAGCATGACGGCGGCGGCGTTGTTGTTGACCACCATGGCGCTTTCGGCCCCCGTGACGCGGCACAGGAGCTTTTCGATGTGGCTGTAACGGGAGCCGCGCTGGCCCTTTTCGATGTCATACTCGAGGTTTGTATAGCTCCTGGCGGCATGATAGGCCGCCATGGCGGCCCTTTCGCACAAAACGGCCCTGCCCAGGTTGGTGTGCAGCACGACGCCCGTGGCGTTTACGACGGTGTGCAGGTGGGGGGCATAGATCTCCCCGAGCCTTTTTTCGACCATATCGGCCATAGCCTCAGGGGAAATGTCGGCGTCGCCCCCCGAAAGCAATGCCGCCCTTGTCTCGTCAACACACTCCCTGACGCAGGAGAGCACCATGTCCTTGCCGTATTTGTCCCAAAGATGTGAAAGGCTTTCGCCCAAAGCGTCGACCCTGGGCAGGCCTCTGAGTTTTGCTTTATTGTCCATATCCTTATCATTCCTCAAATATATTTTTTTACCCTATACACCGTATTATATATTTGATTTGTCCCTTATTGCAAGACAAAAAAGCGCCCCTTTGCAAGGGGCGCCCAAATATAGATTTTTCCTATAAGAAAGCTCAAATCATTCTTCAACAGTGTTCTCAAGGCATCCTATCTGCCCGACATAAACCGAAACCCTGTCCCCCTTTTTAAGCCAATCCCTCTTGCCCTCGGGCCTGCCGCTTATGACCCCCGACGGCGTGCCCGTCAGGATAAGGTCGCCGGGGCGGAGGGTCATTATTTTCGATATATAGCTGACAAGGAAGGGGATGGGGAATATCATCTCGGAGCTTTGGGCCTTCTGCCGAAGCTCGCCGTTTTTATATCCCTCCAGCGTCATGGCGTCATAGCTTACGCTGTCTGCGGTCAGTATGCAGGGCCCCAGGGGGCAGAATGTGTCGCTGCCCTTGCCCTGGGTCCATTGGCCCGTGCGGCTTTGAAGGTCCCTGGCCGTTATGTCATTGGCAAGGGTATAGCCGAAAACATAGCTGAGGGCCTTTTCCTCGGGCACATCCCTGCATTCTTTCCCGATAACCACGGCTATCTCGGCCTCGTAGTCGTGCATGGACGAAGCACTGCACAGCCTGACAGGGCCGTTATGGGGCGTAAGGGCGTTATTAAACTTGCCGAAGATGACGGGGTAGGGGGGAAGCCCGGCGCTTTTTTCAAACTCCTCGATATGGGGCTTGTAATTTAATCCGATACAGAGTATCTTCTCGGGGCGGGCAACGGGGGTAAGGAACCTTACGCTTTGGGGCGCAAGGGTGCTTTGCCCCTCGGCCAGCTTTTCAATGACGCCTAAGGCGTCAAGCCCCATGGCCTCCTCCATGGTTTGGGGGGCGCCGGGGATCAGGCTCAGGTCGACAATGCCCTCATCCTTCCAAAGGCCCAGGCAGGGCCTGCCGTCCCTTTCAAACATAAGCAGTTTCATGTTTTCCGCTCCTTTCAATTACACGATGTTTCATCGGTTCCCGCAAAACACGCCGTCTTTTTCATTTCTTTGACATTTTACGACCGATTTTCATATAACGCGAACAATATATTCATGGAAATTTCCGGGATTTTCCGGGATAATCTTCCTTGAAGGAGGATAACCCAATGTTTGATGACCGCACAGGCAGGCGTATGCCGGGCTTCTGCCTGGCGGTCAACCTTATGCCGGTGCCGGGAACAGACCCGTCGGCCCTGCTGCGGGAGATAGCAGCGCAGACCCGGTCCATCTTTGCGGCCTTTTGTACGACCTGCTTTGACAGACCTTTATTCGGGCGCTTTGAGGGAATCGACCATGGATATGTCCCTGAGCTTTCCGGTCATGACCAGGCTGACAAACAGGGAAAAGAGCATCGTCAGCCCCAGGGAATAGACATAGCTTTGGGGCTCTATGACCCTGCCGAACATTACCATGTCGACCTCGGCCGTTCTGGCCACAAATGCGTGGAGCAGCTTGCCGGCAAACAGCCCGAATATGCCGCCTATAAAGGAGAGCATATTGGTTTCCCTGAGGACATAGGCCGATACCTCGGAGGGGTAAAATCCCAGAACCTTTAGGGTGGCAATTTCCTTTATGCGCTCGTTTATGTTTATGTTGGTAAGATTATAAAGTACGACAAAGGCCAGAAGCCCTGCGCAGATTATCAGAACGACGACTATCATGTCGATGCTCTTAAAGGTATCCTGAAGGCTGTCCCAGGTGTCCCTTGTAAATGTGACCGAGGCGCAGGAGGGGCATTTAAGCAGCTTTTCGGCCAGCGCGTCCCTTTCCGAGGGGTCCTCAAGCCGGCTTTTGCACAGGGCCATGTTGCCCTCGAAGTCCTCGCCGAAAGAGCTTTGGTACACATCGGGGGCTATGTATATATAACCCTGGATATAGTTTTCGGTTATGCCGGTTATTTCTATCTCGGTTTCGTTGTCGTCGGCGTCCCTGAGGGTTATGGTGTCCCCCGCCTTTATGCCCAGGGTATCGGCCGCCTTTTCGGTTATGACTGCCGAACCTTCATTAAACCCGACGGCCCTGCCGCCGACCCTCTCTTTAAAACTGACATAGCTTTTAAAGGCATCGGGGTCGGAGGGAACCATTATCGAGACCTCGCTGGTCTTTTTGCCGTTTACCGCCGTGCCGCTTTCCTGCATGACAATCATGCTCTCGCCCGTCTGATCCAGAATGCTTTTCATCTCGCCGTCGGACTGCATTTCCTCCGGCTTGAGCCCGACCATCAGGTCGAACTGCCAGACATTTGTATACTGATTGTAAAGTATCCCCGAAATGGAGTCCCGCAGCCCAAAGCCGGTCAGCAGCAGCGCCGTGCAGCCCGTGATGCCCGTGACCGTCATGAAGAACCTCTTTTTATACCGGAAAATATTCCTGGCCGTCACCTTGTGGTTGAAGCTGAGGCGCTTCCAGATAAAGCCTATGCGCTCCAGAAAGACCCTCTTGCCGGGCGCCGGGGCCTTGGGCAGCATAAGGGAAGCGGAACTCTCCCTCATCGACTCAAAACAGGCCCAACCCGCAGCACCCATGGTGCAGGCAATGGTGGGCAGGGTGGAGTAAAGGGCATAACCGATATTGAAAGGGGTGTAAAGCCGCGGCAGGCGATACATTATGCCGTAGGCGTTCCAGATTATCGCCGGGAACAGCTTAAGACCGACTCCCAGGCCCAAAGCGCAGCCCAAAAGGGAAGCGGCTGCGGCGTAAATAAGATATTTGGCCGATATTTCACCCGTGCGGTACCCTAAGGCCTTCATCGTGCCGATGACGCCCCTTTCCTCATCGACCATCCTGGTCATAGTCGTAAGACAGACCAGCGCGGCGATAATGAAGAAAAACACGGGAAACACTTTGGCTATCGAGGCCACCTTTTCGATATTCGACTGAAATGTTGCCGAGGTTATCATGCTGCTTCTGTCAAGGACATACCATTTCGGCTCATCCATGTCCCTGAGATCGGCTTCGGCCTTCAGAAGCTCCAGCTCGGCCTCCTTAAGCTCACGCTCGGCCTCCTCCTTGCCGCTGTAATAATCCTGCCAGCCGTCTATCAGTTCCTGTTCGGCGTCGGAAAGCTCGCGATAGCCGTCCCTAAGCTCACTGTCATACTCGACCCAGCCGTCTGTCAGTTCGCGCTCGCCGTCCTTAAGCTCGATAAAAGCGTCATTTAATTCCTGCTCGGCGTCCAAAAGCTCCCGGTAGCCATCCTCCAGCTCACGGTAGCCGTCTATAAGCTCCTGCTCGGCCTTCTGCATTTCTTCTTCGCCCTTGGAAAGCTGACGCTTGGCATCATCCAGCGTCAGGCGGGAATCCAGCAGCGTCCGTCTGGCCTTTTCCAGCTCGGCCTTGCCATCCTCCAGCTCCTTTCTGCCTTCCGCCAGGCTTTCCTCGCCGTATTCCAGGTCCCTAAGGCTGTCCTCCATCACCTCCATGGCCGTGTCTATCTGCGCCTGACCTTCCTCCAGCGGCGCTATAAGGCCCCCGAAGGCCGCTTCCAGCATGGGGTCGGAATGGACCAGGGAAATAAGCTGGCTTGCCGTCTGTATGCCCTCGAGCCCTGCGGCCCGGGCCGCCGCCGCGGCCTGATCGTCCAGCAGCTGCTGCTGGGCACGAAGCTCGTCATAGCCGTCGTAATAGGAGTCATAGCCCATGCTTATCTGGTTTTCGGCCCTTTTGAGCCTCAGCTCGGCCTCCTCAAGCTCGGCCTTGCCGTCCAGATACTGCTGATAGCCCTCCTCGTATTCCTTTTCACCGTCGTAATACTCCTGCCATCTTTTGTCCAGCTCGGCCCGGCCTTCGTTATATTCTTCCTGGCCGTCAAGGTATTTTACCTTGGCGTCCTCAAATTCCTGTTTGCCCTCTTCGTAGTCCTTCTGGCCGTCGTAATACTCCTGCCAGCCGTCCCTTATATCCTGTTCGGCGTTCAAAAGCTCGTTATATCCGCTTTCCTTGCCCTCGTAATATTCGCGCCAGCCGTCCGAAAGCTCACGCTCGCCATCCTCAAGGTCTGAAAGGGCGTCAGAAAGCTCCCTCTCGGCCTTTTCCTTTTCCTCGTAATATTCACTCCAGCCGTCGTCTATTTCGGCCCGGGCCTCAGTTACGACCTTATCGTGGCGTATGTACTGCCTGTAATCGGCAAGGCTCTCCAGCCCGTCAAATATGGGCTGTGCCTTTTCGTCATATTCGTCGCTTTGGGAAACAAGGCCCTCAAGGCCCCGGCCTTTCACGAATATCTCGGTATAATAATCGGTGTCAAAGCAGCTTTCCAAAACATATATTATGTCGCTTATCTGACCTGTGCCCACCGTTGTGGACTCCCTCTGCATGGACATATAGAAAGGGTTTTCCACCATTCCCACCACTGTCAGCTCCTTTTGCGTGAACTCCTCCAGGGCCGACTCGCTATTCTGCCGTGACAGTGTTATTTTGTCCCCTATTTTCAGATGGCCCGTGGGAGAAACCGTGCTTTCGGCAAGGCATTCGCCCTCGTTTTCCGGCAGGCGGCCCTCGCTTAAGCTCAGGGTATTGACGCTGTCCGAAAGGGGAGTGCCCGAAAGCCCCCTTACCGTTACCCCAATGCTCATGCCGTCCTCCTTTTCAAAAAGAAGGTCGGCCGTTTTGTAAATCACCGCACTTTCAACGCCCTCTGCGCCCAAAACGGCATAAAGGTCATCCATATCAAAGCCGATATTGGACAGAAGCCGGAAATCGGCAAAGTTTGTCTTTTCGTAATATCTCGAGCCCGAAAGGGCCATGTCGGGGGTGGCCGAGGCTATGCCTGCCAAAAAACCCACGCCCAGGGCCGATATGGCGAAAATCGCGGCAAACCGCCCCAAAGAGCTTCCAATGGCCCTCCGGATCATTTTTACCGTTACTCTGTTCACGCTACCACTCTATCCTTTCGGCCGGCATAGGGTCGGGGTTCAAAACGCAGGAGGTCACCTTGCCGTTCCTGACCGTTATGACCCTGTCGGCCATGGCCGTTATGGCCTGGTTGTGCGTTATGACTATTACTGTCTTTCCATGTTCCTTGCACACCTTGTGAAGCAGCCCCAGGATATTCTTGCCCGTATTGTAATCCAAAGCGCCCGTCGGCTCGTCGCACAGAAGTATCTTGGGGTTTTTGGCAATGGCCCTTGCGATCGACACCCGCTGCTGCTCGCCGCCCGAAAGCTGGGCGGGGAAATTATTCATGCGGTCTTTAAGCCCCACCTGGCTTAGGACCTCGGCGGGGTTTAAGGGGTCTTTGCATATGGCGCCCGCCAGCTCGACGTTTTCCAGCGCCGTCAGGTTCTGTATAAGATTGTAAAACTGAAATACAAAACCGACCTCATACCGGCGGTATTCGGTAAGCCCCTTTTGCGAAAGGGAGGATATCTCCCGTCCGTCCAGCATGACCCTCCCGCTGTCGCAGGGGTCCATGCCGCCCAGGATATTGAGTATCGTCGTCTTGCCGGCGCCCGAAGGCCCGACTATGACACAAAACTCGCCCTTTTCTATCTCAAAGGTGACATGATCGGCGGCGTATATCTCCTGCCGGCCCATTATGTACTTCCTGACCACATTTTCAAAGCTGATATAGGCCATTAAAAACTCTCCCCGACCTTAATATTTAGTACATTATATCACAAAAACCGCCGGCGAAATTATCCCCTTTCTTAACTTTTTTGAAAACAAAAGCGCCCCCGAAAATTCGGGGGCGCTTTTTACACCTGATATCCGTTAAAGGACTTTGGAAAGAAACTCTTTAAGCCTGGGGTTTTCGGGGTTTGAGAAGAAATCGGAAGGCGCCTTGTCCTCGAGTATCTTCCCCGCATCCATAAATATGACCCTCGAGCCGACCTCTCGGGCAAAACCCATCTCATGTGTCACGACCACCATCGTCATGCCCTCTTTGGCAAGGTCGCGCATGACCTCCAGAACCTCGCCGACCATCTCGGGGTCCAGAGCCGACGTCGGCTCATCAAATAGCATGACATCAGGCTCCATGCAAAGGGCCCTGACTATGGCGATACGCTGCTTCTGGCCGCCCGAAAGCTGGATGGGATAGGCCGAAGCGCGGTCTTTAAGCCCCACCTTATCCAGAAGCCGAAGGCCCATTTCCTCGGCGGCTTTTTCATCCATGCCCTTGACCTTGACAGGGGCAAGGGTCAGGTTCTGCATGACCGTCATGTGTGGGAAAAGGTTGAAATGCTGGAACACCATGCCCATTTTCTGGCGGTGCTTGTTGATGTCGACATTCTTGTCGGCTATGTTTACCCCCTCGAATACGACCTCGCCCTCGGTAGGGATCTCCAGAAGGTTGAGGGTGCGCAGCATGGTCGATTTGCCCGAGCCGGAAGGCCCGACAATGACGACAACCTCGCCCTTTTTTATGCTGAGAGAACAGTCGTTTAATGCCACTATGTTTTTATTTTTCCCGAAACGCTTTGTAACATGCCTTACTTCGATAAGGTTACCTGACGTCGCCACGGCGCATCCTCCTTTCCAGACACTCGATAGCCTTGCCGGCCGGGTAGTTTATGGCAAAATATATGGCGGCCGCAAATATATAGGGGGCCAGGGGTATAAAGGTGGCGCCGACCGTGGTGCGTGTGCCCCACATAAGGTCCTGGCAGCCCAGATAGCCGATGACCGACGACTCCTTGACCATCGTGACAAGCTCGTTGGCCAGGGTAGGTATAATGTTCTTTACGGCCTGGGGCAGCACAACGTACCTCATGGTCTGCGCCTGGGTAAGCCCCAGGGAACGGGCTGCCTCGGTCTGGCCCTGATCGACGGCCAATATGCCGCCCCTTATGATCTCGGCCACATAGGCCGAGCTGTTCAGTGCCAGGGCCACTATGCCGGGAATCAGCATCGAAACATCGATAAACCCGAAAAGCTTGTATGAGGGGAGGTTTATTACGGCAAAGGGGCCGAAATATACTATGTAAAGCTGGACCAGGACAGGGGTCGAGCGGAAAAGGGCGATGTACGCCCCGGACAGATTTTTAAGCACCTTGTTTTTGGAAAGGCGCATCAGAGCCAGCATCAAGGCCGGCAGCACGGCGGCGAAAACGCTTAAAACGGCAATGACCAGCGTGCATATCGTGCCGTTTTTAAAATAACTCAGATATTTCGGCAGAAAGCTGAAATTGGTCATGTTTTTCCAAAGGACTGACATTCGATTACTCCTTTTTCATTTATGTATAAACAGTGCCGAAAGCCTGTGCTTTCGGCACTGTTCCAGCAAGCTTTATTCTTCGCCGGAAAGCTCCCTGGCCTCGGCGACCCAGCCTTCATAGGTTTCGCCCTTGATCTCGGCCACGGTCTTGTTTATGCTCTCCAGCAGGCCCTTGGGATCGCCCTTCTGGACCCATACGACAAAACCGTCCTGGGGCGGGAATTCGGCCTCGACGGCCACAAGGCCCTCGTTGGTCTCGATATAAGAATCACCCACATAGCCGTCAACCAAAACGGCGTCGACCTTGCCGTTTATAAGGTTGTTGAACGCGTCGGGTACGGTCTGAAGGATAACCGTCTCGCAGCCCGTAAGGTTCTCATTGGCCAGGTCAACCTGAATGGTGCCCGACTGAACGGCTACCTTGGCGCCTTCGAAATCGTCAAAGGAGGTGAACTTCTCGGCGTCCTCTTCCCTGACTATAAGGCGCTGGTAAGCGGCGTCATAGTAAACATCGGAGTGGTCGCACTGAGCTTCGCGCTCGGGATCGGCCGACATGCCGGCGATTACTATATCTATGGTGCCGTTCTGCAGCTCGTTGAGCAGTACGTCAAAGGAAACGTCCTTGATCTCCAGCTCCTTGCCCATGTCCTCGGCAAGGGCCTTGGCCATCTCGATATCGGCGCCGACTATGGTATCGGTCCCGTCTATCATGGTGTGGAACTCAAAGGGCGCGTAGTCGGCCGATGTGCCCATGGTCAGGGTCTCGGCCTGCTCGTTGTTATTGTTTTCCTCGTTATCGTTTTCGTTGCCCTGCGTTTCTTCGCCTTCGCCGGAGCAGGCGGCCAGGGCAAAGAGCATCATGGCGGCCATCAGAAGGGCCATGAGCTTTTTCATGTTTTTCATTTTCCTCGTTCCTTTCAATATCAGGTGGTGTTTTTAATTGTGGGATAATTATACGATAGCCAGAATAAATATGCAAGTCCATTTTGCATGTTATACTGCACAAATAATAAATTATTTTCATATTCCCTTTTGTTCCTATGCCCTAAACCTTCATTTGATGCTTCCCCTGTGCAAGAGATAACGCAGTATCAGCTTAATGAGGCAAAAATTAAAGGCAGCATGTTCCTATGCGCGCAGGGCGGCAGCACTCCTTGCTGTCGCCCCTTGATTGCCTACCAGCAAAGGCAGGCGGGGCTGTCAACGGCGGCGCGTATGCGCCGTTCATCTTGACCGTTGACTGTCTCGGCTGGCTTTGCTATTTATTGAATATCTTTTGCTTTCATTTTATCAATTTCAGATTTTTCATATTTTGCGGATTTAAAATATCCTATGAACCACACGATAATAATGGCTACTACACTAATAATTCCAGTGATAGCGTACTCGGCTGTTTTTTCCAAAAAACTTATGGTAATAAATAGCGCAGTCATGACAAGAGGAATAATTGCTCCTAAAATTTTCTTTTTTCGTACGCCCCAATAAAATTGCGTTGCCAATATAGCAAACGTTATAACTAAAATAATCAATGCTCTCATAGTCAATTCTCCTTTCATGTGCTTACATATCCTTTGCTTTCATTTTTTCAATTTCCTTTTTCTTGGCTGCCTGATGTCCCTGAATCCAAAACAGGAAAAAGATAAGTGT
>CALWAP010000007.1 GCA_944375715.1 uncultured Clostridia bacterium
AGCTTCTTTATAGCGGGAGCGCCTTCCCAATAATCCTCAAAGGCCTCGAACTCGACGCTGTCGCCCAAAGTCCACTTTACAAACTTATACGGGCCGGTGCCGACGGGGTTGGCATTAAAGTCGTTGCCGCTGTCAAGCAGGGACTTTGGAAGTACATAGTGTGAAGCCAGGTCGTAAAGGGTCTTGGCGTAGACTTCCTTCGTTGTGACGATAAGGGTCAGGTCGTCGACTACCTCAACGCTCTCCCAGAAGGTCGAGTATGTGCTGGTGTAGGACGAGTTCTCCCTGGCGTATTCCATCGAGGCCTTGACATCGTCGGCCGTCATGGTCTCGCCGTTATGGAACTTGACGCCTTCCCTCAGGTGCAGTTCCCACTGCTTGTCGTTAAGGATTTCATAATCCTCGACCAGGCAGGGCTCGGGAATAAGGGTCTCGATGTTGGTCTGGAACAGCGTGTTGTGGGTCAGGATATTCATATATCCGCCCGCGACGGCGCTGTGCTTGTGGGGGGCCAGAGTCGGTGTTTCATTAGCGGTCGCAATAACGATGCTGTTGGAGCCTTTGTTCTGGCTGGCTACTCCGCCGGAAGTGTTGCCCTCAGTCCCTTCATCGCCGCCGCAGCCGGCCATGAAGGAGAAGGCGAGCACCATGGCAAGGGCCAGAGTAAGCATCTTGAGAAGTGATCTCTTCATCGGGTTTTCCTCCTTTTTATTAACTCGAAAGAAAATGTTTTAAGTTAACATTAACTTTCGATATATTAATTAATATTTTATTTTATTATTTAATTTTTTGCAATATATTATGGCCGATTTGGACATATTTACATGCAATTTTATGTATAATTCACAAATTAATCAAATGGTTTTATTATTAATCTGTTCCAAACCAAGGACAATTAATAAAATGCGGTGCAGCTTATTTAAAATATCATTTAACAAATACTTAATTATTCTGTTTCTTTCCGGCAGTAAGGCAAAGGTTTGAACCACCTGCTCCATAAATAATATTTTCAGTAATAATCCTCAGCCCATATGATGCAGGTTTGCACCGAGCCTATTTTGTGATATAATGGGTAAGTCGAAGGAAACCGTACTCTGATACCTTCGGCAGAAATAATTGCAGAGGTGATTTTAATTGAAATGCCCCTATTGCGGCATGGAGATCGAAAACGGTCTTGAAAAGTGTCCCGAATGCTTCAGGGATCTTACAGAAGAAGCCCAGAAGCTGTCGGAAGAAGGCGGAGCCGCCGCCGAAAATGCGCCGGCCGAAAATAAAAAACACGGCTTTACAGGCCCTCAGAAAATAGTTTTTGCAGCTGTGGCCGCAGTAGTTGCCATAGCCGTAATATTTCTTTTCCGCGGAGGAAACGGGGAAAACCCCGACTCGAAGGTTGCCACAATGGGAGATTATTCCTTAAATAACCGCGACTTTAACTACTATTATTGGTCGGATTATTACTCTTTCGTAAATACATATAACACCGACGGTTCGGTGTTCAGCCTCAGTAAACCCCTTGCCGAGCAGCAATATGACGACGGGACCACCTGGCAGGACTATTTCATGACTACAGCCGTCAATAATTGGCGCGATATAACCGTTGCCGCCGCCCAGGCCCAAAAGGAAGGCTTTGAACTGCCCTCGGAGTATGCCTCGGCCCTCAATTCCCTGGAAAGCGACCTTAACTCTGCGGCCGAGACACTTAAGCTTTCGGGAGCTGAGGAATACCTGCAGTATTCCTACGGCGAATATGCCGACCTTGAAAGCTTCAGCGAGTTTTTAAAGACCAATTACCTGGCTTCTTCCTACTGCGACCAGATATACTCGCAGCTTTTGGAGCAGTACGGCAGCCAGACCGTGTCGGTGCCCACCGTCAATATCCGCCATATACTGATATCCTTTGACGAGTTTGAAAATGCCGAGGAAAAGGCGAACGAGATCTATCAAATGGTGCTTTCCGATCCGGGAGATGAGGAATTTTTCGGAGACCTTGCCAATGAGTACTCTTCCGACCCCGGCTCCAACACAAACGGCGGCCTTTACAAAAATGTCTATGACGGCATGATGGTCGAAAGCTTCAACGATTGGTGCATGGACCCCCAAAGGCAGTACGGCGACACGGGGCTTGTGGAAACCGATTACGGCTGGCACATCATGTTTTTCTGCGGCAAGGGAGACGATCTGGAAGTAAATGACACATCCGAAGTCGACAAACAATACAACGCCTGGCTTGATTCCCTTATAACAAGCGAAGTCAAAACAGATTTTTCAAAAGCAGAGCTTTACAAATAAACTTTAAAAATATAAAAGGAGGCACCAGATGAACAAGACACTTATAGTAAGCCGTGAGCTTTGCAGACAGCTGCTGACCCTCAACGACTGCATACCTGCCATGACCGACACCCTTATCTCGGCGTCCAAGGGCGAAATCAAAATGCTCCAACGCAGCATGATCCCCCATGAAACCAGCGGGAACATGCTGGCAATAATGCCGGCTTCCCTTTTGAACCATCATGTTACGGGCAGCAAGGTAACAATATTCTCCGGCCCCAAATCCCGCGCCACGGCCCAGGGCATAGTACCTTTGTTTGACACCGAAACGGGTGCGCTTCTTTCCATAGTAGACGCCGAGCTGATAACCGTCATACGCACGGCTGCCACTTCGGCCGCTGCCACCGATGTCCTGGCCCGCAAGGATGCATCCTCGGTAGCCATTCTGGGTGCTGGCAATCAGGGCAGGGCCCATGCCGAAGCCATGGGGCTTATAAGGGACATTAAGAAGGTCTATATCTGGGATATGTTCCCCGCTGCCGTCGAAGCCGCACTTGAAGTCCTGAAGGAAAAGATGCCCGGGGTCGAGCTTATCCCCTGCCAGACTGCTGAGGAAGCAGTTAAGGATGCTGATATCGTTTGCACCGTTACCTCCACCAAGGGAGACTCTCCCTTCCTTAAGGGTGAATGGCTCAAGAAGGGCGCACATGTCAATGCTGTCGGAGCCTGCAGTGGTGCTGCACGTGAAATCGAGACCAGCGTTGTCAAGCGCTGCAAGGTCTATTATGATTGGAAGGAAGCCACCATGCGCGACGCAGGCGACCTGATGATCCCTGTAAGGGCCGGAGAGGTATCTTTTGATGACTTCATGGGAGAGGTTGGCTCGGTCATGACCGGCAGCCTTGAAGGCCGAGTAAACGACGAGGAGATAACCCTCTTCGAAACAATAGGCATTTCGGTGGAGGATATCGCCGCCGCTCTGCTTATCTTCGAAAAAGCCAAGGCACAGAACCTTGGCGTGTGGGTGGAAATATAACCAAAAATACAACAGCATAAAAAAGCCGCCCTTTAAAGGGCGGCTTTTTTAGTTTGCAATTAAAGTGAAAGACCCAGCTTATAAGCCTTTTCCAAAGCGGGACTTTTTTCGATGTCGCCCTTTTGAGGACATGAGGGAGCCAGAACAACGCCCCTGTCCTGCCATTTGAGACTGCCGCGGGTTATCTGCCTGTAAACCTCCACAGCCCCTGAGAACCTTTCCTCCTCACTTACGGCGCCGCACATCATCAAAACCGACTCTTTTATCGGCAGGGCCTCATGGCCTGAAAATGCCTTAAGCTTGTCAATAGCCAGCTTGAGCTGTGCCGATATATCATACCAATAAAGGGGTGATACTAAAGCTATCACATCGGCGTTTCTCAGCATGGGCACCAGCTTTTCATTGAAATCATCGTTGAAAACGCAGGGCATACCCTTGGAAAAACACATGTCACAGGCATGGCAGGGAGATATGTTTGCCCTTCCGGCCGCAAAGGTCTCCACGGTATGTCCAGCTTCCAAAGCACCCTTGGCAAAGGCCTCGGCCAGGCGGTCACTGTTGCCGCCTACCCTGGGGCTTCCCGTTACAATAAGTATTCTTTTGGACATGATCCTTCCTCCTTGTATTTATTTGATTTAAGTATACACTTTGAAGCCTGCTTCAAGTCAAGCATAAAAAAGCGCGCCTAAGCGCGCTTTTTTTATGCTTATTTTGATTCTCCTATCTTTTCAAGCCACTTGTCACCCTTAAAACGCCTTACAAAGAAGAATACCCTGACTATCCAATCTATGCACATGGCCAGCATTATTCCGTGGCCCTTGAGCCCCAGAAGCACACCCAGGACATATGCACCGAAGACCCTGACGACCCACATGGATATGGAGCCTACCACCAGCGTTATCTTGACATCTCTGGTGGAACGGAAGACATTGGGAAGCATGAAGGAGTCGGCCCAGAAGGGCATGAATATGACCTCTATAAGGAACATCGTAACCGCCGTATTGACAACAGCTATGTCCCTGGAGAAGCACAGAGCTATGGGATAGCACAAAAGGGTCTTGAATATCATCGAGATAAAAGCTCCCTTGCGTCCCGTACGCATCATATGCTCGGCAGTAGAACGGGTCTTTTCCTTGCTGCCTGTTCCCGCTGCCTGGCCGACCAGGGTGACGACCAGCACCGAATATGACTGAAGCGGCAGCTGGGTGACGCTGATTATCGAGTTGCAGACCTGGTATGCCGATATTACTGTCGTACCCATGGTCGACAAAAAGACCTGCAAAAGCACCTTTCCGCCGTTAAACATAAGATTCTCAATACCTGCTGGGATACCGACCGAAAGGGTCTTGCTTACAATATCTCCCTCCAGCCTGAAGCTGAACTCGCCCCTGATGCAGACACGGCTCGTTGGGCTGAATATCTTTACAAGTCCCATTACGGCGGCTGCCGAAACGGCGGCTATCATCGAATAACCGGCGCCCGCAGGGCCGAGATCCATTATAATGACAAAAAGATAGCTTAAAACTATGTTGATTGCGTTCATCAGTATGCCTATCTTCATAGGCGTGCGGGTATCGCCGGCGCTGCGGAACACGCCGACGCACTGATAATAGACAAACCACATTGGGGTGGCCAGCACCGAAATCGTAAAATACTCTATGGAGTACCTCATGACATCGGCTTCGGCTGCGCCGTAAAGGGCATAAAGCAGAGGCACCCTGCCCAAAAAAATGACAGCTGTCACCATAAGGCTGAAAAGAAGCCCCAGCACCAAAGACTGAGACGCGCTCTTTTTTACGCCCTTGGGGTTGCCCGCTCCTATATTCTGGGCCACCATGACATTTCCGCCCATTGCGTAATTATTAAAAAAATAAACAATTACATTATTGATAGTGTTGACCTGTCCGACCCCGGCCAGAGCCGCGCTGGAAATCGTGCCGGTGACTGCCACATTGACAAGGCCCAGGAGCATGGCCGAAGTCTGGTCAACAAAAACGGCGGGATAAAGCCGCTTCTGCTGCGCCATAAGCTCCCTGTCCTCGCTGACGGGCAGCCTCAAAAAGCCCGGTAACGCCAAAATATCCACCCCTTATTGATTTTTTATGGGTCTATTCTATAACCGCTCCTTTAAATCGTCAAATCGCAATACCTGCCGCACTCAGGCGACCCCCAAGTCCAAAAACAGCATTTTTAGGGCATTATATATAAACATAAAAGCTGTATTTTATGCAACATTTTAAAAAAACATTATACTGCCCAAACAAACTGCTTTATTTTCGGCGGCAGTTACAAAAATCAAAAACCGACGGCAAAAAAAGCCCGTCCCGAAACGGGACGGGCCGATATATTATTTCTCGGTGACGAAGCACTCAAGCAGCCTGAGCATGGCAATGGCGTCCTTGACATCCATCAGCTCGGTGGGGGAATGGGAATACCTCCTGGGTATTGTCAATGTGGCTCCGGCAATCCCTCTGGCCTGGGTAACGCTCCCCAAGGCGTCGGTGGATGCGCTGTAACCGCACACCGAAAGGGGCTGGATGGGTATATCGTGCTCTTCGCACAGGCGCATGATCTTTTCCTCCATATCGGGGTGGATAAAGTTCATGGGGCCCATGCCCTCCGATATGCTGCACACAACGCCGCCGCCCAGATATGCCGGCAGGTCCTTTTTCCAATTAATGCCCGGGGTATCGGCGCAGGGCACGGTATCCACGGCTATCATCATATCGGGCACGAGCCAATTTACGGCGGCCGCCGCGCCCCTGAGCCCTACCTCTTCCTGCAGGGTAAAAGCCAGCCACAGCTCGTATTTGAGCTTGGACTTATCCACATTGGCCAAAAGCTCCAAAAGCACGGCGCAGCCTGCGCGGTTATCCAGCGCCCTGCAGCAGATCTTGTCACTGTTACTCATTTCCATGTAGTTGTATACAGGGGAAGCATAACTGCCTATCCTGACGCCCAGAGCCTCGGCCTCGGCCTTGGAAGAAGCGCCTATATCGATGAATATATCCCTGGGATCCATCAGCTTGCGCCTGTCCTCCGGGCTTTGCAGGTGGGCGGCCATCGTGCCGACTATGCCGGGTATCCGGCCGTTGACTATCACCTGCCTGGCCTCCACCGCCTTGTCGGGTACGCCTATCTTGGTGGCATGCAGGAACCCTTCAGGGCTGATGCTCTTTATCCAATAGCCCAGCTCGTCTATATGGGCGCTGAGCATCAGCTTTTTGCCCTTTCCGCCGACCTTGACCATCAGGTTGCCATAATTGTCAAACTGCACGCTCTCGGCCAAAGGCCCGGCTATTTCTGCAATATGATTGGCCATGACCCTTTCCTTGCCCGAAGGGGAGGATATTTTAAGCAGGTCCTTAAGCCTTTCCTTATAAGCGTTTATGCTCTTCTGCTCAAACTTCATACCGTGCTCTCCTTTGCTTTTTACTTAATAATAAAAGTATATCACACCCTTTTTTGGGCGTAAACGCAAAAAAGAAATGGCGCGGAAATCTTTCCGCGCCCTTCATCCGGCAATTATGCCTTATTCTTCGGTTTTCTCCTGGGAAGCCTCTTCGGTTTCTTCCTCTTCGTCCTCATCCTCAAAAAGGGCGTCCATATCGAACTCCAGCTCCTCGCCGCAGGCGGGGCACTTCATCTCGCCCATGCCCAGCTGGGTCTCATCGATGACTATATGCTCGCCGCAGGTCGGGCAGACCAGCTCGTAAAGATCCTCGTCATCCTCCCATTCCTCATCCTCGTCGTCATGATGATGGCCGCAGCAGCATTCATCGTCGTGATGATGGCCGTGATGATGGCAGCACTCATCGTCGTGATGATGGCCGTGATGATGGCAGCACACGTCTTCGTGATGGGGGCCGTGGTGGCCTTCGCAGCCGCACTCGCACTCGTCGTCCTCACAGAGGTCGTCAAGCACATCGCATACGCCGTCGATATCCTCGTCCAGAGCATCAACCGTTTCTTCCAGATCGTCAACGGCCTCTTCCAGCTCATCCAACTCGTCGTCTATTTCGTCAAGATGCTCGTTCACATCCTTGATGCTCTCGGATATTTCGCCCAATGTTTCGACAATAGCCGTGAGCATCTTGCCCGTATCGTCCAACGTGTCGATATCAAGGCCTTCCAAAAGGCCCTTAAGGTAAGCTGTCTTTTCATGTATATTCATCTGGCATTTCTCCTTTCGCGGAACTTGATTTATAAAATTATTCCTTGGAACGCTCGAGATACTCGCCGGTACGGGTGTCTATCCTTATCTTCTCGCCGACATCTATAAAGAGGGGTACCTTGACCTCGGCGCCCGTTTCCAATACAGCGGGCTTGGTAACATTGGTGGCTGTATCTCCGCGGAAACCGGGATCGGTCTCAGTCACGACCAAATCGACAAACAGAGGAGGCTCGATGCCAAAGACATTGCCCTTATAGGAAAGGACCTTAACGACCGTATTTTCCTTGACAAACTTGAAAGCATCGGAAAGCTTGTCGGCGTTAAGAGGCATCTGCTCATAGGTTTCGGTATCCATGAAATAATAAAGGTCGCCGTCGTTGTAAAGATATTCCATATCCCTGCGCTCTATAACGGCGTTCTCAAACTTATCGGTGGGGTTGAAGCTGCGCTCGACCACAGCGCCGGTTATAACATTGCGGTACTTTGTGCGGACAAAGGCCGCGCCCTTGCCGGGCTTTACATGCTGGAATTCTATGACCTGAAGGACCTGCCCGTCCATCTCAAAGGTCACGCCGTTTCTGAAATCGCCGGCTGTTATCATAAATAATCCTCCTAAAACTTAATATATCGAAAGTATTCTATAATAAACGGTCGGAAATTGCAAGGAATATTTCATTTTCCGCCCTTTGATCCTTTTTTAGAGTATCATAAGCTCCTTGGGGAACTCTGTAAGGTTGCGCTTGCCCTCGGGAGCCAGGTACATCATATCCTCGATCCTTACTCCGCCCTTGCCGGGAATATATATGCCGGGCTCGATTGTTATGACATTGCCCTGCTTGAAGGTGCCCTCATATGTCATGCTGGCCTTGGGGTTCTCATGGATGTTGAGACCGAGGGAATGGCCGAGGCCGTGGCGGAAATACTCGCCGTAGCCCGCCTGGGCAATAACATCCCTGGCGGCCTTGTCAACAAGCCTGCACTCCTTGCCGACCTCAAGGGCTTCTATACCGGCCAGCTGGGCCTTTAAAACGATGTCATATATCTTCTTCATCTCATCGGTAGCGTACCCGACGGCAAAGGTCCTGGTCATGTCGGAGCCATAGCCGCCGCACTTGGCGCCGAAATCGATGGTGACAAAGCCGCCCTCTTCAATAACCTTGTGGGAAGGCTTGCCGTGAGGCATCGAGGTCTTTGTGCCCGAAATGAATATCATGCCGAAGCTGCCGCCCTCGGAGCCCTTTTTCTGCATGATATACGAAAGCTCGGCTGCCAGCTCATCCTCGTAAGCGCCGGCCTTTATCTTGGGGAGTATCTCGAAAAGGGAGCTTTCGGCAATTCGCTGTGCCTTTACAAGACACTCTATTTCCTGCTCGTCCTTGACCTCCCTCATGATTTCAAAAGCGTTGCCGACAGGCACAAGCAGGGCCGAAAGGGCTTCTCTATACATATTATAATCGTGCACCGGCATCAGCAGGTCCTCGAAAGCCAGAACCCTTATGCCGCATTCATCTATGACCTCCTGGGGGGTTTTGAAGGTGGGATAGGACCCCTCGGGCTGGACGACCTTATAGCCCAGAGGCTCCATGACGGCGGTAGCCGATTCTATATACCTTGAATCGGTATAGCAAAATCCCCTGCCGTCGGCCGTTATGATGGCAAAGCCCTCCAGATGGGGAAATGTGGTTGCATACTGAAGGTTCTCCTGCCCCGTCAGCATGACGGCGTCAAAGCCCCGTTCCTTTACCATTGCGGCTATCTTTTCAAGTCTGCCCATATTTTTTCCTCCTCATTCAAATATTTAAAATATATGTTCTTCATTTCAAGGGCGTCAGTGTCCTGGGTACCCGCCGACTCGCATATGACCCTTGGGGCATACCCCCTTTTCGCCATAAGCCGTCCCAGGGGCGAGAAATCGGGGCCGTAAAGGCTGTCCTCAAAGGTAAGGTGCCTTACCTCCCCTCCCTTTGAATATTCTATCTTGCTGAAATGTATGTGCATGCTTTTTGCCCGTTCGGACCCCACGATATCTTCTGCCATGTCCAGGGCACGGGCAAAATCCTCTTCTGAATTCATACCGCCAAAGGTCCGGCAGTTGAGATGGCCAAAATCGACACACGGCAAAAGCCTTTCCCTGAGCCTGCATAACTCCAGAACCTCTTTGAGATCACCCAGGACATTCATCTTGCCCATGGTTTCGACACACAGCGTTATCTCCGAAAGCCCATTCTGCTCCAAAGCCTCAAGGGCAAGGTCTATGTTCAAAAGGGTATTTTTAAAAGCCTCCTCCCTGCTCCTGCCCGAAAGGCCGCCGCAGTGCACCACCACCCTGTCGCCCCCCATAAAAAAGCATGCCTGGGCCGACGCCAATATATATCCCACATTCTTCTCCATGCGCTGAGGCTCGTCAGAGGAAAGATTAATGAAATAAGGCGAATGCAGCGAAAGCCTTATACCGCATTTTTCGGCCTGCTTCCCCAAAGCAATACAAGCCTCTTTACCTATATTGACACCCCTGCCGCACTGATACTCAAAGCAGTCAAGGCCCATTTCTTTAAGATACCCGGGCATTTTAAGGGTGGTGCGGTATTTCAGGGAAAAAGCCTGCGGGCTTCCGGCCGGGCCAAAAAGGGCTTTTTCCATTTATTTGCGCCGCCTTTCAAACCGGAAGGGCAGCTCCAAAAGCCGCCTTAAGGGGAAATACCAGAGATATGTGTCCTTTGACCCGACCATCAGCGTCTTCATGCCGCTTCTCAGCCCCCCCAGGACATCGGTAAAGATCTGATCGCCCACTATGGCTATTTCCGACGGCCTGAGCTTAAGTTCCTCGGCAGCCTTGAAAAAGCCCTTTCTTGAGGGCTTTCTGGAGCGGTGGCGCCAGGCGCAGCCGATTTTTTTTGCAAAACTCTCGGTACGCGCAGGGCTTTTGTTGTTGGAAAGGACAAAAAGCTTTATGCCGTGCTCCTTCAGGCTGCCGATCCAGCCTTCCACCGCTTTGGTAAGCCCGGGGTCCTTGGTGCGTGCCAGGGTTCCGTCTATATCCAGAAGCAGGCCCTTTATCCCCATTTTTTTAAGCTCGGAGGGCGTTATTCTGGTAACATCCTTATATATCCTGTCGGGAAACGGAAAAATCATCTATACTCCTCCCGCCGCGGCATAAAGCCCAACGGCGGCAATATACTTTTTATACGAATATATTTTATCACACAGCCCATAAGGGGGCAAGGATTATGACGCCTCATATGAAAAGTTTTACCGTTGCGACACAAAATGACATAAGAAAAGCTGCATCTTTGGGTTTTCCCCTGGCCATGCTGACGGCCGACCTTTCAAAAGGCCCGCCATTTTTCCCCCGCAGGGCGGCCCGCGGTGATATCCTGGGGATATACAAAAGCGGCGCCGGCATTAAAGCCGACCCCTCCTTTTTGGCCCGCGCCGCTGCCAGGGCAGGGTTTTCGGGCGCGCTTTTGGATCTAGGAGATGAAAACTCCCATGAAGCCTCGCTTATATGCCGTGCTCTTCTTTCGTCCGGCCTTACGCCGTATGTACCGGCAGAGCTGGCAGAGTGCAGCGAAAGATGCGCCCTTATCGTCCCCGGTGCAATAAGCGGAGGCAGCTTTGAGCTGATGCTGGAGCATTTCAAATCGTCCTTCCTCAAAAGGCCGCTGGCTTTGGATCTGGTCAGGACAAGGCATGAATTCACAATGCCCTCCAAAGAACCTTTCGGAAAGCTTGTACGCCGTGAGCGGTTTGCAAACCTGATGGAGAAATATCCCAGATCATATTTTTCCCCACAGCTTGTTTGCCGGTATATTACCTTCAAAGAGGATGGTAAACCGCGGTTTTTGATGTTTGACACACCCGAAACGGCGGCCCTGAAGGCCGATATGGCCCGGAAAGCCGGGTTTTCCGCATGTTTTGCGCTTTACGGCGAGTGGGGAGGGGACATACCTCTGATATTAGGATAAATGAAAGGACCCGGCATAAGCCGGGTCCTTTCTATGGAACTTTAAATCAGCAGCAGCAGTTGTTATTGCCGCAGCCGTCGCCGCAGTAACCCTCGGCGCAGCAGCCGCCCAGGCAGGTGGGGCCCCAGGCGTTGTAATGTACCCATACGATGACGATGGCTATGATGACCACGATCCAGAAAGCCTGATAATTCTGGAAAAACCCGCCCATACAGGATCTGTTGTTATTGTTGCAACACATAGAAGTTTTGACCTCCTTGAAAGATTTCTCAGTCCATATTACGCTCCTTGCGCCCATGTTGTGACTGAGCTTTAAAAATAAAAAAGGCAGCCGAAGCCGCCTTTTTATGCTGCCTTTAAACGTTAGATATCCAGCTTGCCCCACTCCCTGAGGTACTGCTCCTTGGTCATGGGGGGCTTGCATGTTTCCTTGATGTGAAGGCCTTTCTGCGCGCCGCCGGCCAGAAGGTCAATGGCTGTGCAGGCCAGCGCCTTGGCCGCCACAAGATAGGCAAGGTCGCTGTCAACCATACGGTAGCTTTCACCGTGGAAGGTTCCCGAAGCCCCGCCTATATTGGCCTGGACGGCGGGCATAATGGCCTGGATATCGGCGCAGTCGGAAGATCCTCCGCCCCTTTCGGCGGAAGCCGGGGCCGCGTGTTCCTCACCCACCAGCATCACAAGGTTCTTATAAATGACATCCTCCAGCTCGGGATAGGATATGCCGGGCATATATCCGGGGATATCGGTTATTATGGTCTCGGCCCCCACGGCCATTCCGCCTGCCTCAAAGGCCCTTGTAACCTTGGCCGAGGCGTCCAGGATAGCCTGGGCCGAAGCGCCCCTGACGTATGTCTCGAGCCTGACGTCGGCAGGGATGACGTTTACAAGGTCGCCGCCCTTGGTCATGATGGGATGGACCCTTATATGGTCCTCATCCTTGAAGGTCTCCCTCTGGGCATGCATGGCCATAAGGCCTATTTCGGCAGCGTTCAGGGCGTTTATGCCCATATGGGGCGCGCCGCCGGCATGGGCTTCCTTGCCCTTATACTGAATGAGCTTGCCGACCATGCCATTGCCGACCCCGCCCGAGCGGGCCTTGATGGGGCTGTATGTCTCCTCGCCTTCAGTAGCCATAGTGTGCTGCATTATCATCATGTCGATGTCGTCCATGACGCCCAGGGCAATAAATTCCTGTTTGCCGCCCAGAAGGGATATCTTGCCCTCGTTTTTAAGCTGGTTGCGGTATTCGATCTCGACATATTCCTCGGCAGGGACGGCCATGACGACAACATCGCCCGAAAGATCATTCATTATGTCGGTGTCAGCCAGAGCGCAGGCTACGCCGGCTATACCGGCTATCATGGCGTGATGGCCGCAGCAGTGAGCGGCGCCCGTAACGGGGTCGGCGGCCACATGTCCCGGAACGACGACGGCGTCAAGCTCGCCCATAATAGCGACCCTGACCTTGCTTTCCTTGCCTTTGAAAGGAGCTATAACACCGGTGATGCCCACCTTGTCCTTGTATGAAACACCCAGCCTGTCCAAAAACGAGGTGAATTTGGCGGCCGTTTTGAATTCCTTATATCCCAGCTCGGGCTCGCTGTAAATGCTGTCTCCCAAAGCCTTTATTTCGTCCGCGTGCCTGTCTATGGCTGCTATAGCCAGCTTTTTGAGTTCTTCTGCGCTTCTTGCCATCTTGTTTCCTCCAGCAAAATGATTTATATTTGTGTATATATGCATTTACTATACCATGTTAAAGTTCCCTTTACCATTCGCAAAACAAACCATACTGTCTTTTTCTTTTTGGAGAAAATGACATAAAAAAACTCCGGCATATTTTTTTGAAAAAAAGTCTTTACAAAATGCCTCCGGCTGTGTATAATAAATAAGCGCCATGAAGGGGTATAGCTCAGTTGGTAGAGCAGCGGTCTCCAAAACCGCGTGCCGAGGGTTCAAGTCCTTCTGCCCCTGCCATACGGCCGTGTAGTTCAGTTGGTTAGAACGCTAGCCTGTCACGCTAGAGGTCGACGGTTCGAGCCCGTTCACGGTCGCCATAATTATGCTGTTGTAGCTCAGTAGGCAGAGCACGTCATTGGTAATGACGAGGTCGGCAGTTCGAATCTGCTCAACAGCTCCACTAAAGACACGCCTTTGGGCGTGTCTTTTTTTATCCCCTGGTACTCTGCGTCAATACGCAGGATAAATTTGCCTCCAATTACTTATTTTGTAACTTTTTTCAAACCTTTTGGATATATACTTTTCACATGAATATTAAGTATCAAAAGCTTTTGAGGCAACATGCACATAAAAATATATATTTAAAAATTTACGGAGGTGAGACCGCGTGATGCCAGGCACTGAATCCGGCCGCGACATGCTTATAACAAGGGCCATCATTAAAAGCATACCCATAGCCGCGTACCTCAGGGATGCGGAGCTTAATTATCTCGGCTTTTCCCCCGCTTTTGCCGAGATGGCGGGCATCTGCGATTCCAAAAAAAACCATGAGATAAGCGGCCTTTCTGTTCTGGATGAGTACGACAGGTCATCCATTGCCGAAAACCGGGATACAAAAGCCGGCAGCACCGCACCCTTTGGCCCCGGCGGCATGCTTTTCAGCCGTTATGTTCTCAGGAACGAAAACGGAATACCCATCGGAGTTATGGGTATTGCCGAACATGACCCCGACCAAATTTCATTGGGCCGCCTTTACCTCGATGCAGCTTTGTCCAGCAACAACCTGAGTTTTCTGGAATACGATTTTTCGACCGGATGCCTTACAAAGGCGGGCGGCGGCCTTTCGCCATCGGGCGAATACCAGATAGGCCCTTTGCCCGACAGCCTTATAGAAAGGGGCTGCGTGCATCCTGACAGTGTTCCCGAATTTATCCGCGCCACCGAGCTGATGATTTCAGGTGCCGATGAATATGACGGGGTACTGCTGATCAGGATGCCCGGTGATGACAATTACCGATACAAACACATACACTGCACTGTTTCCCGCAGGCAAAGCGGCGAACCGAGAAAAATAGTGTGTCTGGCTGAGGATGTCACCGAGCTTCAAAGGGCCATAATAAGCTATAAAAGGGAACTCGAATTGCGCACAAGCCTTGGCGATCCCAAGGTCTTTGCCTCGGTAATATTTGATCTGACATCGGACAGTGTCGAACTCAAAAAATGGGAATATACCGAAGGCGCCTCGGCCCTGTCGGCCTGCGAGTTCATACGGCAGGCCTCGGCAATTGTTTCAGAGGAGAGCGCCAGGCAGCATATCCTCAAATATAACGTACATAAGCTCAGAGATGCTTTCAGAAGCAGCAGGCGCGATTTAATCTATGACTTTCTGTGCCGTCTGCCGAACGGCAAAAGCGGCTGGGCCAGGTGTATTTGCAGTTTCCTCATTGATCCCGAAAACGGGCATCTGATGATGCCCGGTGTCCTTAAAGACATAGAAAGCGACACTCTTTCGGCCCGGAAACTGCGCATGGCAGCCGAGCAGGACCCTCTGACAGGCCTTTTCAATCATGGTGCGACCTTAAGGCGCATCGAATCCTGGCTTAATGAAAACACAGAAGGGATCCATGCCCTTTTTATGATAGACCTGGACGATTTCAAACGTGTCAATGACACTTTCGGTCATATATGCGGTGACAATGTAATAAAAGATATGTCAGCCGCCATAAAGCGCACCTTCCGCTCCAGCGACATAGTCGGGCGTGTCGGCGGTGACGAGTTCATGGCCCTGATGAAAAATATACCCGGCGAAGAGCAGGCACGCAAAAAAGCTTCGGACTTGGTTAGAGCCATGGAATATATCTGCATATCGAATGGCCGCTCTATGCAGCTTTCGGCCAGCGTGGGCGTTACGATATGCCGCGGAGGAGAAGATTTCGCCTCTCTGAGGGCCGGTGCGGACAACGCCCTTTATGCCGCCAAAAAAGCTGGCAAAAACCGTTTTTCGGTCACGGGCGCCCAGCTTGAAAATCCCATTTCAGAAAATCGTCAGTACGACTACAATATGATAGATCTGGGCTCAATGCTCAAAAGCTGCGGCTGCGGGATCATGTCGGTGGCCGAGGAAGACGGTACGGCCATTATCGAATATACAGGCTCCTCCTTTTTCTCGCTGATATTCCCCGACGCTTATTCCGGATTTGACTTTTTTGATCATGTATCGCCCTCATGTCTGGATGATGTCAGGCAGGTCATGCTGTCTGCCTGCTCTGGCCAGATATCCAGCTGCCGGTTTAATCTTATGGCTCCCGACGGCGCCGAACTGCCCTGCACGCTGACGGCGTCACCTGTTTTGACCGGCGGCAAAAGCCGCGCCATATGTACGGTAAACGGACTCTTTCCTCCGTTCTTTCCGAATAGTGTGCAGACGATATAAAAAAGCTCCCTTTTGGGAGCTTTTTCAATCTCATTTTTTATCCTGCTTATCCTGGGGGCGGGAGGCGTTAAACAAAAGCACCGCCATCAGGGCCGGTATAAAAGCAACCGAACCGCTGGTCTCACCCTTCATGTAGATAATGTATCCTACGCCGGCCAAAGCTCCCAGGGTGCACAAAGCGGCCAGAGCCAAAAACAGCTTTCTCTTATCCATGTCTTCCTCCAAAACCTTTTGGATTATTTTATCACAGAAAGCCTTTTAAGTAAAGAAAGGGGCGGAGATTTCTCCGCCCCAACCCTTTTTACAGGGAGTTTTCAGCCTTTTCCACAAGCTTCTTGACCATCTGGCCGCCTATAGAACCGGCCTGGCGGGATGTCAGATCGCCGTTATAGCCTTCCTTCAGGTTGACGCCGACCTCCTTGGCCGACTCCATCTTGAAATTATAAAGGGCGTTCTTAGCCTCAGGGGAAAGCTTGGATTTGCTCGTTGCCATTAAAGTTTACTCCTTTTTCTTCTTCTGCCTTTACCGCTTCCTGCTTTAGACAGGAAACGGTAAAGGCTTTTTTATTCTAAGCGGCACGTTTTGGCCGCAATCCTATTATTTGACCTTCATGCCTTTGTATAACAAGAAAATAATGCCACATTTAAAGCTTGTCGGTCATATGCTCCATGGCTTTCATAGCCTTGTTGGCCCTGCTTCTTACACTGTTTTTATTCATACCCTTGGCCGCCGCAGCAGCCCCGGCCGTCAGGGCCGCACCGGCGGCCATGGCCATAATCACGCTTGACGCTTTCATTTTAAAGTGCACCTCCGTTTAATTTGAAATTACTGACTGTGTTCTTCCCGCCACTTTATCTCATCCCTCAGGCTTTCCTCAGAAGCCAGGGGAGCGCGGGTATCCCTCCGCCTTTTGTCGGCCCTCATGCCCGCAGGCGGAATGGGATTCAAGGCTTTCTTTTTCTTTTTCAAATCGTTTCGCCTCCCATTTGAAATTTTGCCCGCTAAGTGGTATAATATTATGACTTGTCAGACAATAATCTTGGTGAGGTTTAAATATGTTTGAAAAATTGGCAGAAGTTGAAAAAAGGCTGGAGGAGATAGAAACAGAGCTCCAGCGCAGCGACCTTTACAGCGACCCCAAAAAGGCCGCCGAGCTTTTAAAAGAACAAAAGGAGCTTACCCCCGTGGTAGAAGCCTTTCGCAGGTACAAAAAGGCGCAAAGCGCCCTGGAACAGGCAAAAGAGCTGATGCACGACGACGACCCCGAAATGAGGGAGATGGCGTCGATGGAGTTGGAAAGCGCCAAGGAAGAAATGGAAAGAATTGAAAACGAGCTGAAGATCCTGCTTATCCCCAAAGATGTGAACGACGACAAAAACGTCATCGTCGAAATAAGGGGCGGAGTCGGCGGCGACGAAGCTGCCCTTTTCGCAGCCGACCTTTTCCGCATGTATTCGATGTACGCCGAAAAAAAGCGTTTTTCGGTGGAAATCAACAATATCAACGAAACTGAAATAGGCGGCATAAAGGAAATAAGCTTTATGGTCGAGGGTAAGGGGGCCTGGTCGCGCTTCAAATTTGAAAGCGGCGCCCACAGGGTCCAGAGGGTGCCCGAAACCGAAAGCTCGGGCAGGATACACACCTCAGCCGTCACCGTGGCCGTTTTGCCCGAGGCCGAGGAGGTAGAAATAGAAATCAACCCGGCCGACCTTCAGATAGACACCTACCGCTCGGGCGGCGCCGGCGGCCAGCATGTCAACAAGACTGAGTCGGCCATAAGGATAACCCATATACCCACGGGCGTCGTCGTCGAATGCCAAGATGAACGTTCGCAGTACAAGAACAAGGACAGGGCCATGAAAATACTCCGCTCCAAGCTTTATGAGGCCAAGCAGCGGGAGCTGGATGCAGAAAGGGCCGGCGAACGGCGCTCACAGGTTGGCACCGGCGACCGTTCGGAGCGCATAAGGACATACAACTATCCCCAGGGCAGAGTGACCGACCACCGCATCGGCCTGACACTGCACAAACTCGACCAGATAATGGACGGAGACCTGGACGAACTTATAGACGCCCTGACAGCTGCCGACCAGGCCGAAAAGCTAAAGGGGCAGGAATGATCCCTTTTAAGATTTAAGAAAGGAGGGTTTTTAAATGGAAACGCTGCTTCTTGCCCCATCGGAAGAATCTCTTGACAAGGCGGCACGGCTGCTGCTTGAGGGGCAGGTGGTGGGCATCCCCACCGAAACGGTGTATGGTCTTGCGGCCGACGCTTTCAATCCACAGGCTGTGGAAAAAATCTTCAGGGCAAAGGGCCGACCCCAGGACAACCCTCTTATCGTCCATATATCAGACATAAGCCAGCTCGAGCTTGTGGCCGAAAGGGTGCCGAAAGCCGCTTTAAAGCTGGCTGCGGCCTTCTGGCCCGGCCCTTTGACCATGATAATGAAAAAGAGCCAAAACATACCCGATATCGTTTCGGCAGGGCTTGACACGGTGGGCATACGCATGCCTCTTCACAAAGCGGCCAGGGAAATAATTTCCAAAAGCCGCCCGCTGGCTGCGCCGTCGGCCAACACATCGGGCAAGCCATCCCCCACCGAGGCCATGCATGTCTTTGAGGACATGCACGGCAAGATACCACTTATAATAGACGGTGGCGCCTGCTCTGTCGGCGTCGAGTCTACAGTGGTCGATATGACGGGGGAGATCCCCAGGGTCTTAAGGCCGGGAGCCGTAACCGAAGAAATGATAGCCGAGGTCTTAGGCGCGGCCGAAACCGATGAAGCCACAAAAAAAGGCCTGGCCAAAGGCCAGACGGCCCGCTCCCCCGGCATGAAATACCGCCACTACGCCCCCAAGGCGCCCGTTGTCCTTTACGAAGGGGCGCCCGAGGACACATTCAAAGCGATATCCGAAAACGCCCTGCCCCAAGAGGGAGTCATATGCTTTGACGAATATATCGGATATTTTGATGATATGCAGGCTCTTTCCCTGGGGCCTTCATGGGATCATCACAGCCATGACAGGCATGTCTTTTCACATTTAAGGCATTTCGATTCAACAGATGTTGCCAAAATACATGTCCAATGCCCCAGGGAGTTCGGCGGCGGCGAGGGCTCGGCCAACCGTTTAAGAAGGGCGGCCGGCTTCAACTGCGTTATATGCTCTTCAAAAACGGTAGCCGGCATAACGGGGCCCTCAGGCGGCGGCAAGAGCGCATTCTGCCGCAATATCCTTTCCCTTTTTCCGGGCAATATCCTTTATATAGATGCGGATGAGGTCTACCACCGGCTTTTAAGCGATCCTCTTGGCTGTCTTTCACAAAAGATCCTGGAAAGCTTCCCCGAGGCCCGGCAGGACGGCAGGCTGCAAAGAGGGCTTCTGGCCCAGGTAGTATTCAGGTCGAAAGCACGGCTGGAGCTGCTGAACAAAATCGCCCACAAAGCCGTTTTGGAGGAGATACGAAGGCTGATGGAAGAAAGCAGCCGTCCCGTGGTTCTTCTGGATGTGCCCCTTCTTTTTGAAAGCGGCCTTGACCGCATATGCACCATTACTGCGGGCATAATATCGGAAAAGGAACAAAGGCTGAAACGAGTGCTTTCAAGAGACAATATTTCCGAAAGCGATGCCCTTATGCGCTTTGAAAACCAGCCCGACGCCGCTTTTTATGAGCAGAGATGCGATATCATCGTCAAAAACGACGGCGATGAAGACGGGCTTTTGGGAAAATCGAAGGCTTTTGCCGAAAAATACCTGACGGTCAAATAAATTACATACATACGTTCATGCCCCCGGGAGAAAATATCTCCCGGGGGTGTTGTTTTGTCTGACGACCCTTATAACGAAAAAGAACCGGTCCCCGAAGAAGGGACCCGCCTGGGACGGCTTCACTGTCTGACCATCATAGGCCAGATAGAAGGGCACATGGAGCTGGGCGGCCATACCAAAACCACCAAATATGAGCATGTCCTGCCGCTGCTGACATCCATAGAGGAAGACCCGGAAACAGACGGGCTTCTGATACTGCTCAACACGGTGGGCGGCGATGTGGAGGCCGGGCTTGCCATAGCCGAGCTTATATCGGGAATGAGCAAGCCCACCGTTTCGCTGGTTCTGGGAGGAGGGCACTCGATCGGCGTGCCCCTTGCCGTATCGGCAAAGCGCAGCTTTATAGCCCCCACGGCTTCCATGACCCTGCACCCCGTCAGGCTCTCGGGTACGGTGATGGCTATTCCCCAGACTATGGAATACTTCCGCCGCACCGAGGAACGCGTCATAGGCTTCATATGTTCCCAAAGCCGCATAAAACCCGAAAAACTGCGGGAACTGATGCGGAACACCGACCAGCTTCTGGGCGATGCGGGAACGGTCCTTTACGGCAGCGAAGCTGTGGAGCTGGGCCTTTGCGACAGCGTTGGGGGCCTTAAAGAGGCGCTGGGCTGCCTCAGGCAAATGATACAGGAGGGAAGAAATGGAAAGGCCTTTTGAGTATTTCCCCGGTGTCAGCGACCTTTTTGTTTCCGACACCTTTTATTTCCCCATGGCCTTTATAGGCCGAGACCGCCTGCGCCCCGGCTATGCCGCAGGCCAGAGCCGTCTTCTGAACAGCCTTTACACCACCAATTTCGAATACTGTTCGGCACTTTATATGTAACGGTGAAGGCAGCCGCCCGAAAGGGCGGCTTTTTTTATCGGTTGCCAAACACAGGCAAACATACTATAATTAGCCTATGATTACCAATGGGCCCTGCGCCCTATATAAAAGGAGCTGACATATCTTGAAAAAACTTTTCAAAAACGCCAATGTGGTAGATGTCATAAAAAAGGAAACATACATGGCCGACATCCTTACCGAAAACGGCATCATAATCCAGATAGGCGACCTTAAGGGTCTTCCATCAAATATCCGAACGCTGGATCTTCACGGCCGCACCCTTATGCCGGGGCTTTTCAACTGCCATGTGCATATAACCTCCAACCCCGACCCCAGAGCGCAGAAGCCCACCTCCCAGGCAGCGCTGACCATCCAGGCCATAAACAACCTGGCTCTGCATTTAAGCTCGGGCGTTACATATGTAAGAGATGTGGGCTCGGCGGACTTCATCGATATAGAGCTCCGTGAAGCTGTAAATGACGGAAGGGTCCAGGGACCTGACATGCAGGTATCGGGCAGGTGCATCTGCATGACGGGCGGCCACGGCTGGAATACGGGCCGTCAGGCCGACGGTGCCGATGAATGCCGCAAGGCCGCAAGGGAAATGCTCAGGGCCGGCGCCGATTGGATAAAGGTCATGGCAACAGGCGGCGTAATGACAAAGGGCGTTGAACCGGGGGCAGAGCAGCTTTCAGTGGAGGAGATGACGGCCATAGCCGAAGAGGCCCACAAGAAGGGCGTCAGGGTCTGCACCCATGCCCAGGGCAACACAGGCATCAAGAATGCCCTTAAAGCCGGAATTGACTGCATAGAACACGGCATATATCTTGACGATGAGTCGATAGGCACCATGCTCAAGCAGGGTTCCTGGCTGGTCCCCACCCTGTGCGCCCCCCACTTCATACTCAAGCACGGCGTCAAGGACGGTGTGCCCGAATACGCAGTAAAAAAGACCGAGATAGTCCATGATGCCCATTTTGCCTCCTTCCAGAAGGCGTACAAGGCCGGGGTCAAATGCGCCTGCGGCACCGACGCCGGCACGCCCTATAACCCTCACAACGGCACACCCAACGAGCTTATCCTGATGGTTAAATCCGGCCTTACGCCGATGCAGGCCATCGAAACGGCCACCATCAATTCGGCAAAGCTCCTTAATGTCAGTGACAGCCTGGGCTCTGTCGAGGTAGGCAAAAAGGCCCATTTTGCCATTTTTGACGGCGATCCTTCCAAGGACATAAACGACATACTCAAATGCCGCATGACTGTCAAAAACGGTGAGGTAGTTTATAAAAAGTAAGGGGTATCTTTATGGAAAAGATCCTGGGGATACTTGGCGGCATGGGGCCCATGGCGACAGCCGATCTTTTTACAAAAATAACCGCCATGACAAAGGCAAGCTGTGACAACGACCATTTAAGGGTTCTCATAGACAGCAACGCCAAGATACCTGACCGCACAAACGCCATACTTTATGGGGGCGAAAGCCCCCTGCCTTATATGCTTGACTCGGCGCTGAGGCTGGAAAGCATGGGGGCGCAGTGCCTGATAATGCCCTGCAACACGGCCCATTTTTATATAAACGAACTTCAAAAAGCCGTAGCCGTACCTTTCATAAACATGATAGAGGAAACAGCCAAGGCGGTGCCGGAAGGCTGCCGCCCCGCCCTGCTGGCCACCTCGGGCACCATCAAAACGGGCCTTTACTCAAACGCACTGAAAAAGCGCGGCTTTGACCTCATTGTCCCCGACGAAAGCCACCATATGCTTTACATGGCGGCCATACATGACATAAAGGGTGGCAGGGTGCCCGACAGAGGGAGCTTTCTTATGCTGCTTAAGTGGCTCAAGCAGAAAGGGGCAGACACCTTTATCCTGGGCTGTACCGAAATACCTCTGGCTTTTCAGTGGCTGGAAATTGACGAACCATATGTCGACGCCACAATGGTTTTGGCCCGATCAGCTATCACCTTCTGCGGCAAAGAGATCAGGGAATAAAAAAAGGTATTGACTTTTTTCAAAAAGGGTAATATCATTTGTTTTATAAAGCAGCATGATAAAGAATAACCGCTGAATGGAAATAGTAGCTTTGAACACGGTGTTCAAGAGAGCCGCGCATGGTGGGATGCGGCAGCACACGGTCAATGTGAATGGATCCATGAGGGCAGCAGGAAAACGCCTTTTGCGTGAGTAATGGCTGACGGGAGCTCCGCCCGTTATCAAGGGAGAGTATATGACAGTATACTTATAAAGGCGGGCGCTTTAAGCGTCAAATTGGGTGGTACCGCAGAAGTTTTCAAGGCTTTTGTCCCTTTATCGGGGACAAAAGCCTTTTTTGTTTCCGCCCAAGTCTTAAAAGCGGTTCTTTGGGAGGCTGCATTCCAAAGGAGGAACCATTTATGAGAAAGTTAAAAAAAATTCTGTGCGCCCTCTGCGCGGCTCTTTTCATCATCCTGCCGGCATGCGGGTCCCAGGGGGAGAGAGCCGAAAACGTTGCTTTGAAAAAAGACGGCAGCCTGCACATCGCCATTGAAAGCGATGTACAGACCCTTCACCCCTTTGACCATTCCTCAGTTGTATGCTCATACATGAACCAGATGACCTTTTCCAAGCTTTTTATAACCGATCCCGAGACCTTAAAGCCTGTCCCTGAGCTGGTAGAAAGCTACGGCTGCTCGGACAATGGCCTTACATGGAGCTTCAAACTCAAAGAAGGCGTCCTGTTCCATAACGGTCAGGAGCTTACGGCCGCCGACGCCGTGGCTTCCTTAAACTATGCCTCCACCTTTGCCTACTGCAAAAGGTACACATCCTTCATAAAATCCCTTGAGCAGACGGGCAGATACACTTTCAAGATAGAAACCCACAAGCCCTATGCCCTGACCCTTTACGATCTCAGCGCCAACAGCGCCTGCGTGCTGCCCGCCGAGCTTATAGCCCAGGGACATGATTTCGCTCAGGAACCCGTGGGGTGCGGGCCATATATATTAAAGGAAAGAGTATTAGGGGACAGCATAACCTTTGAGCGGTTCGATTCCTATTTTGACCAATCCAACCCTGATCCCATAAAGGAGATAACCTGGAGGGTGATACCCGAAGGCTCTTCCCGCACAATAGCGCTGGAAACAAAAGAGGTCGGACTTGTCATGGACGTGGCCCAGGGCGACGTTCAAAGACTCATGGACACAAACGGCATAACCGTCCTTACCGAAAAGGGTACAAGGATAAATTTCATGTCGATGAACAGCCAAAAGGCCCCCTTTGACGACATAAACTTCCGCAAGGGGATATGCTCGGCCGTCGACAGGGAGGCTTTGTGCAGTGTGGCCACATCAGACACGGGAATGCCCGCCTGTTCTCCTAACCCTTCGGTCTACGATGGCGCCACCGACGAGCTGACTTGCCCCTACGACCCGGAAAAGGCGGCGGAATATTTCAGCCTTTCCTCCTATGACCCCGAGGGTATGGAGATAACCTGCCTTTGTTATTCCGACGAGACCAGACGGTCGGCCGAGGTGATACAGGCCTATCTTTCGGAGTTTGGGATAAACCTGAAGATAGAAACCATGGACTTTGCGGCTTTTCTGAGTCTTATGCTCGATGGAAACTATCAGTGCGCCGTAGCGGGATACAGCTCGAGCAACATGCTGACATATATGAAGGGGCTGTGGCATTCGGGCTCCATCGGGGCTTCCAATTCGTCACGGGTAAGCGATGACGTGCTTGACGGAATGATAGAAAGAGCCGAAACTCTGACAGATGAGGCAGAACTGATCCCGGCCCTTCGCGAGATCTGTCTTTACACCAACGACCTTTCCCTGCTGCTTCCTCTTTATACCTCGGGCGTTGTGCGCGCCTTTGACTCGGGTCTCAAGGGGGTTGAAGCCTGTCCGACGGGATATGTAGCCTTCCAGGATCTTCATTATTGATATAATTAAAAAGGCAGTCCTTCCCAGGGCTGCCTTTTTTATGCAAAATCATAGAAAAAATCAACAATATGTATTTGCTTTTTCTCCGCTTTTTAGTATAATGACATATATTACAAAAGTATATCCCGTGATACGCGCAAGGAGGCGATATTATGGCAAAATCATCGGGACAGAAGCTCAAGCTTTTATGGCTTAAGGACTATCTTACAAGATACAGCGATGAAAACCATCCCGTCACCGTCTCAGACATGATAGCCTTCCTTTCGGAAAAGGGCATTTCGGCCGAGCGCAAAAGCATTTATGATGACATATCCTCCCTGGAACAGTATGGGCTGGAAATCATCAAGATCAAAGGGCGCTCGACAGGGTACTATCTGAGTTCCCGCGAGTTCGAACTGCCCGAGATCAGGCTGCTGGTCGACGCCGTACAGTCCTCCCGCTTCATAACAAAAAACAAGACCCTGTCACTTATCAAAAAAATAGAAGGACTGTGCAGCTTTTACGAAGCCCAGAAGCTTCACCGGCAGGTAGTGGTCCAGAACAGGGTCAAAGCCATGAACGAAAGCGTCTATTACAATGTGGACGCCATATCGGAGGCCATTTCTGCCAGGGTCAAGATAGAGTTCCGGTATTTCGAGTACGGCCCAGACAAGCAGCGCCGTTTCAGGCGTTCGGGGGAAAAATATCATGTCAGCCCCCTTTTTATGGTATGGGACAGCGAAAACTATTATCTGGTGGCCAAGCCCGATGACTATACATACGAAGGCGAAACGCGCCATTACCGCATAGACAAGATGACCGAAATACGCAAGCTCGACCACCCTTCGGATTATGAAGAAAAAGACCAGAGCAATTATACAAACAGCCTTTTCGGCATGTATGGCGGTGAAATACGCAATGTCCGGCTGAAATTCCACAACAGCCTGGCCGGGGTGGTCATAGACCGCTTCGGCAAGGACATGATACTATCCCCCCATGGCTCCGAGCATTTTACAATCAACGCACGGGTAGCTGTATCACCCCAATTCATGGCCTGGATATTCGGCCTTGGCGCCGGGGCAGAGATACTTGCCCCCGATGACATACGCCGCCAGATGTCCAGGCAGCTGGCCAAAATAGCCATGATATACGACCAGCCATGATTTTTGCCTGACCTGTAATTACTTCACGATTGTTTTTCCCGGAGCTATACTGTATAATACCCTTGGCCGCAGAAAACGGCAAAAATAATTACAGGAGGTCCTGAGCGATGGACACAAGCCAGGCAGCTGCGACAAAAAGGGCTTATCTAATGGCCATGACGGCGGTTGTAGTCAATTCATTTATTTCCACCTTTTTGTCGCTGATACTCAAAACAGGCATGGATTCCTCAGTCGTCACCTTTTACAGGCTGATGCTGGTATCCTGTGTCATGCTTCCCCTGACCCTTTCCAAAAGGGATTACAGGTCAAACATTTCAAAAACGCCGATACGCATATGGAAACTCTTTGCCTGCTACTGTATAACAAAAGTCGGCGGCTTCGTCTTATGGGCGGAGGGGCTGAGGCTGGGTGCTCCCGCCTTCACTATGACCACCCTTTCCAATATGGCGCCCATTTTTGTCGTCGTCTTTGCCTACCTGCTTTTAAAGGAAAAGACTTCGATGCGTTCGCTTGGCGGCATAATGGTATGTCTTGTGGGAGTAACAATAATCGGCGTTGACAATGTGTCTTCCCTGGGTTCTCCCGTGGCGCTGACCATTATTGTCGTATGTTGTTGCTGCAATGCCCTCAACACCATATTTGGCCGTATGGTGCGTCAGAGTATGGAGCTTATACCCATGATGGGTCTTTCATACCTGATAGCCGGGCTGACCTGCGGCGTTTACGCCCTGGTCCAGGGTTCCGACTTCTCGGTGCCTGCCCAGGCTATTCCTCCCCTTCTGGGTCTGAGCCTTGTCTGTACGCTGATAGGCCATTCTCTCAACATATGGTCGCTTAAATACCTCAAATCGGTTACCGTTTCGGTTCTGAGCCTGGCCGGCCCCTTCTGCACGGCCGTATCTGCCTACTTCCTTCTTGACCAGGTGCCCAAGCCCTTAGTCTTTGTAGGCGCTTTGTTCATGATAACAGGGCTTCTGCTCTACCAGCGCTCTGAAACCCATGGCTCGAAAGCCGAAACAGCCCCTGCCGAGGCCCAGAAGCAGCCCGAGACTGCAAAGGCCGATTAATCTCAGTCGTTTAAAAAGGCGCGGCTTACGCCGCGCCTTTTTCATACCTTCATTTCACCTTTTCAAGCATGACGCTTACCAGCTCCCTGAGCCTCTTTATCCCATCCCTGTCGGCTATCGAATGGTCCGACAGGGCCATAATATCTATCGGGCAGTTTTTCCGAAGGGAATATTTAAGCGCCTGCCCAAAATCGACCACTGTGTCCCTGGCGCCGTGGATCATGTGCACATCTGCGCCTTCGGGCAGGTCATAGTCAAAGGGCGAAAAGCTCTTAAGGCTTTCAAAAAAGCCAGGCGAAAGCCGAAGGTCAGGACCAAAACCGCTTTTATAGGTGAAATAGCCCTTTTCTGCCATTTCATTTTTGATATCCTCCATAAACGGGTCGAACACCCTGTCCATATTTACGGCGGCGCTGCGCAGAAGGGCCAGCCTGCCCTCGTGCTCCCTTGTGCAGAGATGGCCTAAAACCGTATATCCTCCGAAGCTGGAGCCAAAATAGATTATCTCGCCCCCTTTGGATTGCTCCCTGGCCCACAGCTCGCAGGTCCGCAGGTCATCAAGGCAGTTTTTTGGCGTCAGGCCGGTGAAAACAGCGCGGCTTTCGCCGTGGCATGGAAAATCAAAGGTCAGAAAACCCACGCCGGCACTGCGGCACATGCGCGACACCATATGGGCCGTGGAGCTTGCCTTTGAGCTGGCAAAGCCGTGGCATATGACGCACACCGCCCTGTCCCCTTCCTCTATATCATATTCACAGGGTATCATATAGCCGTTTTGTGATTTCAGCTCGATATTTCGTGTCATAGTCTCCTCCATCCACAATATATATCCTCATATTTTAAAAGGATACCACAAAAAAGCTAAAAGGCAAGGCCAAAAACCCTAGCCAGGAAACCTTCCTTTCGTCCAATACCCAGGCTGCTTCTCAGCACATAGGCGCATTCCTCCTGCCTTGACGCCTCAGCCAGCGCCAGCGCACGCAGGCGTGTATCCTTTCCCGCTCTGTCACACAGTTCGTAAAAAAGCGGCTGCCACACCCGGCCCTCATGGCCCGCAAGGCGGCAAAGAAGCGCCTCCCTTACCCTCAGGCTCAGAAAATGGCAGTATTCCAAAAGTACCTTCTGCCCCTCTATGTCCAAAGGTACCATCGAAGCAAAGGAAAGAGGCAGCCTGTCCTTTTTATGCATTATCTCCCGTGCCGCAGTCTGGCAGCTCAGTTTTTCATTGCGTATAACGCCGGCTGTTGTCATGCTCATCACTCCTTTGTCATGAGCATATCAGAACATGTGTACGTTAATCCACCCAATAAAAAAAGCCCCAAGGGGCTTTTTTTATTTTTTCTCCGTAAGCGGCAGGTCATACTCGGGCAGGTACCATTTGCCTGAAACTTTGGCCAGGCGGGCTATACCGGTAAAATCGGCCGAGCCCTCACTTCCCTCAAAGGTGACCGTAAAGGAAACATCCCTGAGCTGGGTGGCACCATAGGCCTCCGAGGCAGAAGAAAGGGCCGTCGACGATGCCGTTTCCTCCTTGTCTACCTTGACCGAAAGAGTCATATCCTCTCCCACCAGATCTGTCTTTTCCTGCTTCATCATCAAAAGCAGGTTGGCAGTCGAACCGTAAAGGGTCAGGTCATTATAGCATATCTGCTGTATATCCTCCACAAGATAGGGAGTCATTTCATTTATAAGGGTCTGGCAGTAAAGTGCGTCAAGATACCCCTCCAGGGTCTTTTGGGTGCTGGTCTGCTCGCCCAGAAGGCTGTACCCCACCGAGACGCATATGGCCAAAACCAGCGCGGCGGCCGCGACCGCTATAATTATTCTGCTCTTTGAATTTTTTCCCTTGGCGCTTAAATTGCTCATGTCAGGTCTCCTGTTTTCCGTATTCAGGGTATGAAACCCGTATTTTCTTGCAAACTACATATTATCTATTATATACAACCGGGTTATAAAATCAAGCCGATTTATATCCCCTTTTGTTTTAACAAATTGCTTACAAAGCCGGTATTGATTTTTCATATTTTGCGGATAAAATACTAACCAGATAAAAAAGGAGGAATCCAAATGAACGAATACAACAATAACGAACAAAACAGGGGCGGTTACAATGATGACATCTACATGGAGCCGTCCTCCCAGAATTACTTTACAATATCCGACTCCGAGGGCCAATCTCCCCGTACGCCCAAAAAGAAGGGCAAGATCCTGAAAGCCGTGTGTGCTTTGGCGCTGGCAGCATGCTTTACAGCCGGCGTATCGGTGGGTTCCATAGCCCTTTACACAAAATACGGCCAAAACGGAGGTTCCGCAAACTCCGCAGGAAACACTGTGGGCGGGCAAAAGGTGGTATACACCCTTTCAAGCGAGACGGGTGCTCTGACCGCCCAGGAGATATTTGTCAAGGCCTCCCCCTGGGTCGTGGCAATCAGCTGTTCTTCCGAAAGCCGCTTTGGCACTTCCCAGAGCACCGGCACGGGCATCATAATGACCGAAGACGGGTATATCATAACAAATAACCATGTTATAGAGGGCGCCACCTCGATAGTCGTAACGGCCGGCGACGGCAACGATTACCAGGCGTCGGTTGTCGGCAGCGAAGCACAGAGCGACATCGCCGTACTTAAAATCGAGGCCACCGGCCTTCAGGCGGCCGAGTTCGGCAAGTCCTCCGACCTGGTGGTCGGCGACACGGCCATTGTCATAGGCAACCCTTTGGGCCTGACATTTGCCGACACCATGACCCAGGGCATTATCTCCTCCATAGAGCGTGAGGTCCAGATCGACGAATATATCATGTCCCTTATCCAGATAGACGCCGCCGTTAACCCCGGAAATTCAGGCGGACCACTTATCAACAGCCAGGGCCAGGTAGTCGGCGTAGTCAACGCCAAAGTCTCTGACAGCGATGTCGAGGGCATAGGCTTCGCCATACCCATTGACACTGCCCTTGACATAGCAAATGACCTTATCGAATACGGGTATGTTCAGGGCAGGCCGGTTCTTGGTATCACGGTCATGAGCATAACCGAGAGCCAGGCATATTATTACGGATACGAACCGGGCATCACGGTAACCGAAGTTACGCCGGGCAGCTGCGCCGAGCAGGGCGGCATCAAGGTCGGCGACAAAATAGTTGCCTTCAACGGCGTCGAGGTCAGCACCTCTACCGAGCTCAACTTTCAGAAGGAGAAGTGCTCGATAGGCGATACCGTCACCATCACGGTGGAGCGTGACGGACAGACCCTTGACCTTTCGGTCACCCTGAGTCAGGGTACGGCGGCGTAGGCATTAACATTATATTTACATTTTAAATACAGTTAAGACACACATGTTTCCCTCCTTTATGATATTCTTTAATTGCAGCAATACCTCTCTTTAATCCCCCTTACAAAAAGTTTTGAAAAAAACGGAAAGAGGCCCCCTTCCCCTAAGGGGGCCTCTTTTTGCGCTTTTTTAAAAAAGACGGCTTTTATTTTGCCGCTTTATCTGATAAACTTTAATCACAGAAATAAAAGCAAAAGGAGAAAAAACATGCAGCTTTCACCTTCCGAAATAACATACCTCGGCACACTTTTTGAAAAAACCGGGCCTTTAAGCCCCTTTGTCAACAACAAATCCGAGCTTACGGGAAGCGAAGCCCGGGCTCTGGAGGACAAAGGCGTCCTTAAAAACGGCGCTTTGACATCCGAGGCCCGGGCCCTTCTGTCCCCCCTGGCCGCACCCGAAAGGTGCGCAAGGCTAGTTCTGCAAAAGCCCTTCTGTCTTTTGGAAAAATACACATATCTCAAAGAGGGCAGGCTTACGCTGGCCGAAAGCGACGGCAGCGGGCTTGTCTTTACCGCGCTGGAAAGTGACAGCACCCCTGTTATTGATGTCCTGGATGATTTCTGCCCCCGTTCTTCCATAAAGGCCTCCGACTTTACGGTTACCCTTCCCATATCCCAGGCCCTGGTTCTTTTGGCAGCTTTGGACCTTTGCAGGGCCAGGACATTAAGCGCCTGCCTGTTTTCCTCCCAGGCCGACCTGAGCTTTACATATGAGGATCTGGCGGCTTATATCGACTCCAAGTTCGCAAACGGGCTGGTAAAGGGAGTTGCAGGCAACCTGGGCGCCGAACTTCCCGAAAAGGAAACAGTGCCCTCCCTGGCCGTATTTTTGGAGCAAAAAGGCATATTCGTCCCCGCCGAACAAAAGGGGCGGTTCCTTTTGGAGCCCAACTACCGCCTGTTTGCCTCCAATTTCCTTATCTATGATTCGCTGATGCTCCTTCAGGCCTACCAGCAGACGGGCGAAAACAAGCTGGCTGCCTCTTTGGACCTGTGTTTCATCTCGGGAATGCACGATATGATAATCTTTTCGGTATGCCCCGAAGGGCTGGAGATGGCCGCCATAAGCGGCGCCGACCTGCGCCTTAGGATGAAGGAGACCCTGGACTGCCCCGAGTTCCCCGTTTAAAACACCCAAAACCGGTAAAATGGCTTTCAGGGCAAATGAAAAAGCCTTCCCCAGGAAGCCTTTTTATATCCGCCCCTATGCAGCCCTGGTGCAAAGGCACTTTCGGCTATGGGCCGGACATGCACATAAGAAAATGCAGATGCAGCAATATCCGCCGCCCTTTCCGTTTATTCGAATACCCGCAATCAAAACAAACGGCTGCTGCCCAAGCGGCATTTTGCAATGAAGGCCTTCTATTTCAAAAAGGGAGGGATGCCATATAAATCATCTTATCGAAAAGCTTGTTTTTGGGGGGATATTTTTGCTGATGATTGCCCTTATTCCCATTATGCGGGAGAAAAACAGGCGCGGTTCCCCCTATTCCCTTCCCAAAGCGGCGGTTTTGATCCTGGCTTTGTCCCTTGCGCCTCAAAAGCCCGGCGTATGGCTTTGGGCAGTAACCGCATTAAAGCTGGCGCTGCTTTTGGCTGCCTTCCTGCACGACCGCAAAACCGACGGACGTATCTCGGTTGAGTCGGTGCTTTACATCACGGCGAGCCTTGCCTGTATCGGCTATACCATATACAAAGCCTTGCAGGTCATAACGCTGCCTGCACCATAGGCTAAAAAAGCCGCCCGATGGGAGGCTTTTTTTTATTTCTGCACGGATTTGTATTTTTCAGCTGCCTTGAGAGCGGCATATAACAGCGTAAAGGCTATGCCGATGCCGATATAGGCCATAAAATAGGTCGGGGCATAGGAGCCGCAGCCATCGTATATGTACCCTATAAGAGGGAAGCCTATGGAGAATGCCAGGGTAGATGTCATGCCCATATAGGGGTAAAACAGAGGGTAAAGCTCTTTGCCAAACATGTTGCGCGCAATTAATGAATATCCCACCGAGCCCATGGCCACCACCGGCCCATAGGACAAAGCACACAGCATGGGAAAAATCTCAGGCTGTCCGCTTATGAAGAAAAGGCCTGTCACGCCGCATAATGCAGAAAAAGCCACAATGCAGCCCGCCTTGAATATGCCCAGGCGGTCACTTAAATACCCAATCGACATTTTGCCAATAAATTCGCCCGCCATGCCGAAGGAGATCATGGCGGCGCCGACGGCGGGGGTAAAGCCGTTTGATGTGGCGACACTCTGAAAATGGTTAAGGTGATTGACGGTAAAGGAAGAGCAGAAAACAAAGCCTATTGTCAGAAGGAAGTGCTTATATTTAAGCATCTGTCCAAAGGAAATCTCCTTTTTGCCTTCAGGTTTCCCGGAAGGCGCGCTTTCGGGCGCACTGCCCCATGGGAGAACGTTTTTCTGGGACGGATACATGCTTATCACTCCCCAGATGACGGGCTGGACCAGCAGTATCAGCGCGCCTATCAGGCGGTAAGCCGAACGCCAGCCGAAATCGGAAATGACAACATTCAGCATGGGGTTCATGATTATGCCCACAAGGCTGCTGGCGCTCATCATTATGCCGGTAACAAGCCCGTTTGATTTGAAAAACCAATTATTGATTATAACTGTAGTCGAAAGGAAGGCGCACATGCTGACCCCTATGCCAACGATCATGCCGCCCAGATAAAACTGCCAAAGGCTCTTTGTCACGCTGAGCAACATAAAGCCCAAAGTCGTGACAAAAGCTCCTGTGGACATTATTTTCCTTATGTCCACTCTGTTTATAAGCCGCCCGACAACGGGGGAAAAAAGTGCATAGGCTATACCCAGAAGGGTTACATAACCCGAAACATCGCCGATACCGACATCAAGCTCCTTTGAAACAGGCTGCATGAAAACGCCGTTGCAGTTGGTACCCATGCCCATGACCAGCCCCAATATAAAACAGCAGGCGGCCAGAACTGCAAAGGCGTAATATCTTTCCCTCACGCTTTCCTTAGGCAAGACCTCTTCTCCCCCTTATCTTATAAAGTTGGTGCTTATGCGTTCTTCGGGCACGGGCAGGGCTATACCCGCATCTTTGCCGGCCTCGATCGACTTCAAAAGCCAGGCCATGTTGCGCCCCAGGTATCTCATTATCTGCAGGCCCTCAAGGTCCTGCCTGACCTCATCGGGGGTGTTGCCATGGACCATGTTCCAATATTTAGAGGAAACAACGGGCATCTGGGCAATGGTAAAATACTTGTTGAGCCTGTCCAGGGCCGCCGTCGAGCCTGCCCTGCGGCAGCTTACGACAGCCGCACCGGGCTTGAATGCAAACACATTCGACGCGCTGTAAAAGCACCTGTCAAGAAATGCACAGGCCGAAGCCCCGGCCGAGGCATAATGCACGGGCGCACCAAAAATAAAGCCGTCGGCCTCTTTGGCCTTTTCGATAAAGGTGTTTACGCCGTCCTTATCGCCAAAAGCGCACCTGCCGGTATTTCTGCAGGCTCCGCAGCCGATACATCCCGTAACAGGCTTATTGCCGACCCAGAATATCTCGGTCTCCACGCCCTCGCTCTGCAAAGAGCCGGCTATTTCCGAAAGGGCCGTATATGTGCACATTTCCCCCCTGGGGCTGCCGTTGAAAAGAAGTACCTTCATTAAAATGCCTCCTTTGTTTATTTTTCGCAAAAAAAGTATATCATAAAGGAGACCCCGGGGCAACAAGGCCATCTTGTTAAAGAAGGACTTATCTGGTATCATTGTTCTATTCACAAAGGACGGGAGGCGGCTTTTACGGACAAGAAGGACGAGATAATCGAAAGCCAGCTGGAGCTTATACGGCGCATGACCGAAAACAATTTGAAAAGGCTGTCGGGCGACATGTGGGGCAGCAGCCCCAAAAATGCCGAAGGCAAAAACCACACGTCGGAAGGCCCTCAAAAGCCTGCTGAGAAGGACGCTGAAAAGCCCGTTTCGGAAGGAGCGGACGGGAAGGAAGCTGAGAAAGAGCCCACACTTCAGGAGCTCAAGGCCGAGCTTGACGGCTATATCGGCCTTGAGTCCGTAAAAAAAGAGGTAAGGGATCTTATAAACGTCGTTTCGATCCACAACCTGCGCAGGGAGTACGGCCTGCCCGAAACCGACCTTTCGCTGCACATGGTATTTTACGGCAGCCCCGGCACGGGCAAAACGACGATAGCCAGGCTGATGGCAAAGATATACAAGTGCCTCGGCATACTGTCCAAGGGCCACCTTACCGAAGTCGACCGTTCGGGGCTGGTGGCCGGGTATGTGGGCCAGACAGCCATAAAGACCTCCAATGTCATACAAAAGGCCCTGGGGGGCGTCCTTTTTATCGACGAGGCCTATGCTTTAAGCTCGCGGGGCGGAAACGATTTCGGTTATGAGGCCATAGAGACCCTTCTCAAGGCCATGGAGGACCACCGGGACGATCTTATCGTCGTAGCAGCCGGATATGAAGATTTAATGCGCGAGTTCATAGACTCCAATCCCGGGCTTCAGTCCCGCTTCAACCGTTTCCTCTATTTTGAGGACTATACCCCCGAGGAGATGCTGGGCATATTTAAGCTCAACTGCAAAAAGGGGGACTACTCCCTCAGCTCCGGCGCCGAAAACGGGCTTTTATCCCTATTTTCCCGAGAGATCGAAAAGGACGCCAAAGGCTTCGGCAACGGCAGGGGGGTACGCAATGTATTTGAAAAATGCCTTGTGAACCAGGCCAACCGCCTGTCATCCCTGGGGCGCAGGCCGACGGCCGCCGAGCTTTCCGAAATAACGGAGGACGACCTTCCTGAAATCCCCGATTGTTAACCGAAAGTTTTCTTTTTGGCCCCTTTTCCGTGATATCATTAGATAAAAGATACTGAAAAACGAGGCGTTTGATTTAAATGAAAACTGCAGTTATAGACGTGGGCGGCGGCCTTCGCGGCATTTACGGCGCGGGGGTCTTTGACCTTTGCATGGACAGGGGCATATCCTTTGACTGCTGTATAGGCGTTTCGGCCGGCAGCGCAAACATAGCCTCCTTCCTTTCCCGCCAAAGGGGCCGCAATTTCACATTTTACTACGAATATTCCTTCAAAAAGGAATACATGAGCTTGGGAAATTACATATCCAAAGGCTCTTATTTTGACCTTGACTATGTTTACACGACCCTGAGCGGGTCCGACGGCCAAAAGCCGATAGATTACGAGGCCTTTTCGGAAAACCCCGCCGAGTTCATAATCGTGGCCTCCGAGGCCGTGTCGGGCAAGGGGAAATATTTCACCAAGGCCGACATATCAAGGGACAATTTTGATGTTTTAAAGGCCTCGTCGGCCATACCCGTCGTGTGCAGGCCCTACGAGATAAACGGCGTAAAATATTTTGACGGCGGGCTTTTTGACCCCGTGCCGATAAAAAAGGCCGAAAGCGAGGGCTGCGACAAGATAGTCCTTATCCTGACAAGGCCGATAGACCACGACCGCTCGCCCTCAAAAGACATAAAGCTGGCCCAGGTGCTGCACAAGCATTACCCCGTCGCGGCCCACAACCTGCGGCTCAGGGCCAAAAGGTACAACGACGCCGTCCATTATGCCCTTGAGCTTCAAAAGGAAGGCAAAGCCCTTGTGATAGCCCCCGACGATATTTCGGGGGTCGATACGATGAAGAAAAGCAGGGAGGCCCTCCTGCGCCTTTACGGCAAGGGGTACGGCGACGGCTGCAAAATAATCAGCTTTATGGAACAGTAGGTTCCGGTTTTTTTAAGTCCTGCATAAAATCAGGCGGCATATGATAAGGGAGGTGCAGTCACATTATACGCTGTCCATGGTGCGGAAGCGGCCCTATTACTATACATGGTTCGAGCTGGGAATGTACCTGGTGCGGTGACTCCGGCTCTGTCAGTTCCCTGGGATTAGATCTCAATATCACCCTTTCGGTCGCCGGCATTGTCCCCCGCCTCGACTTTCCCAAAACATGGTCGAATATGAAAAGCGCCCTTAACCTGTTGGCGATAAAAGGGCCGGCACCCTCTGACCTTCTGGGCAAGGTGCTGCTGCACGCCATATCGCGGGGGCTGCAAAAGGCCCGCGGCACTATAAAAGATGAAGACAGGCAAAGGCTGCTGCACTTTCTCAGGAATACCGGCGGGCTCAACATGGGCGGCAGCCCGGGCGACATTGTAAGCTCTGCCCAATGGGGCATATTGTTTGAAAACGAGGCCGCCCTTTCGGAAAATGAGTGCGGCGTGTTCTGGCAAAGGCTTTTAAGCTGCCTGCCGCCCGAAACATATTGGGGCGATACGCCCAAGGGCTTTAACCTGCTTACAGAAGAACTTGCCTCGGCATACGCCTTTTTCGCCGCAAAAGGCTGCGCGGACGAAATAAACGCAGAGCAGCAAAACTATGAGCGGCAGCTTTGGGACTCTTTTTACATCCGTCTGCGTGAAAGGGCGCTGCTGCACCCCGACGGCGAAAGGTCAAAGGAGCTTCTGGCCCTGGGGCGCTTTCCGAAAAAGGAGGATATCTGCCGCAGCATACTTTTGGCCGAATATCCCGAAGAGTTTTTGCATGAAAGCCTTGATGAGATAGAATTTTCCCCCTGGTGCAGCCTTTTGGAAAAGGTATTTTCCCGCGCCCCCGAAAAGGCGGTAAAAATGTGGCGGCTGCTTTTGGACAGCGCCTGCCATTCGCTGAAATCCGTTCCGAAAACGGCGGAAGCGCTGCTGCCCGACTGGGAGTGGCTGGCATTGCCCGAGAAAGAGCAGGCCCATGCCCTTTTGAACGCTTTAAACGACCCTTTGTTTGCTTCACAGCTTTTTCAAAGCGCTTTCATAGGCATGCTCCAGCTTGATATAATCGGCCTTTGCCTGAGCTTCGGCCGGCGTGAGCTGGGCGCACGCCTTTGCGAAACGGCCCTTGCCAACCCGCACCTTGACCCCCGCTGGGAAAAGCCCTTTAAGCAGGCCATTTCCAACAGGCATGACGGGCAAAAAGAAGTTCCCTGTCACAATGACGGGGATGTATTCCGTTACTGCTCGGTCCTGACCGAAAGTTCAAACCGCCCTTACGCCTATCTCACCTCAGGCCTTGCTTTAAAGCCGGGGGATATCGTGGAGGTGCCCTTCGGGGCCAAAAATACCCCCGCAAGCGGCAAGGTGATATCCATAACCGACTGCACCCGGGCTTCGGCCCCCTGGCCGCCCGAACGGACAAAATCGGTCATCCGTGTGCTTTCCCAAGGCGGGACGGACAATGAAAAAGAACAATAAAAAAACAGGCAGGCGCCGGTAACGCGCCTGCCTGTCTTTATTTTCTGTCCGCCTTAAGGCGGCATTTTCATTTAGCGCACCGTTTCGGCCTCCAGCTCGTAAAGGCCGGGGTAAGAGGTGTATTTCCTTACCCTTTCCTCGCCGAGGCGCTCAAAAAGCTCGCTTTGGGCCTTCCGGGCGTCGGAAATAATCTTCTTTTCATCGCACAGAAGCAGCCTGCGGTTTTCCATGACGACCTGCCCCTCGATTATAGAGGTCATGACGTCGCCGCCCTGGGCATGGTAAACCAGCCTTGCCTCTGGCAGCACGCCGAAGGGCTGGAGATGGGGCTGCATGGTGTCGATTATGATTATGTCGGCGCTCTTCCCCTTTTCCAAAGAGCCGGTTATTTTGTCTATACCCAGCGCCCTTGCGGCCCTGATGGTGCACATTTCCAAAACCCTGCCCGGCGGGGCCAGGCGGTCGTTATGCTCATGCAGGCGGTGTATGACCTGGAAAACCTTCATGTCGCGCCAGATGTCATAGCTGCGGTCGGGGGCCGTACCGTCGGTCACTATGACCACCTCTCCCCCTGCCCTTAAAATCTCGTAAACGGGGCAGCGGACGTTTATGTTGGCCCTGGTGGTGGGGCCGTGGAAGACCGCCGCACCCGTTTCGGCCAGGATCTTTATTTCCTTTTCCGATAGGCCGGTGGAATGGGTAAGGGAGGTGGTGGGGGTCAGAAGCTCGGGCGTCGTTTCATAGGCGAACTCAATCCCCCCTGCCCTGGCATGGGTGTGGAAGGCAACGCCGTATTCCCGGGCTATCCTGGCCATCTCCCTGTTCTTCCAGGCCGAAAACTCCCTTGTGTCATCCCCCCAGGGGGTTATGTTGCCCGGGGCCACTATGCACATCTGCCGGCTGTTTCTGCCGTTGAGCTCCTTTACCGCCCTTTCGGTATTCTCCACCACCTGCATGGGGGTAAGCTCTTTTTCAACCCCCATGCCGTTTTCATACCTTATGGGACGCTTGGGCCAGGGCCCGTCGCAGAAGCCTATACCCGAAAGCTCCCTTATCCCCGTTTTCAAAGCGCCCTCAAAATGGGCCTCAAGGCTCTCAAGCCCGTCGGGCCTGGGGGTGCTGCCTATCATCGAAACCCCCGTCGTAATGCCGAACTTGACCCTCTCTGCCGCGGCCAGCGCGCCTTCGGCATACCAGAAAAAGTCGTCGGTGTACCTGAAATATATCTCCTCGGCCATATTGTCCCAATCTTCGTAATGGTCGCCGAGGTTCTTTATAAGGCAGTGGCCGCCATGGCCGTGGCCGTCGATAAGTCCCGGCATGACCGCAAGGCCCTCGGCGTCGATGACCTTTTTGGCCATATTTTCCGGCGGCAGCTCCTCCATCGGCCCGATACCGGCAATGGTGCCGTCCTTTACTGCCACATACCCCCTTGGGTAAACCATGTGGCTGCTGTCAACGGTTATGACGGTGCCGTCCTTTATAAGCAGATCAAACATGCTTCGCCCTCCTTTTTTGTTAAGGTCACCTTGATTTTACCATATCCCGCCTAATCGTACAGTATTTTTGTGCCCGCCGGACAAATATTTACAAATACGCGCCGGGGGAAAACCGAATAAATGTTTGCTTAACGGGCGGCTGTATGGTAAAATCACCTTAGCATACTTAAAGGAGGAAGCAAAAATGGCTGTCAAGATATTAAGCGCCAAGCGGAAGGCCATTTTGGAATATATAGAAGCCTTCACCGCCGAAAAAGGCTATGCACCTTCTGTAAGGGAAATAGGCGAGGCCGTCGGCCTTTCATCGCCCTCCACCGTCCACTCCCATATCAAAATACTCAGAGAGCACGGATACCTTTCAATGAGCAGCGGCAAGACACGCACCCTGGGCCTGACGGGCCGCAGCGGCTGCCGAATGGTGCCCCTTTTAGGCTCGGTCAGGGCCGGCATGCCCACTTTGGCCGTCGAGGAGGCCATGGGCTTTATCCCCTATGATGGCACGGGAGCGCCCGACGGGCTTTTTGCCCTTAAAGTCAAAGGCGACAGCATGAAGAATGCCGCCATACTCGAAAACGACATCGTCATCGTAAGGCGCCAAAGCTCGGCCGACAACGGCAGAATAGTCGTCGCCATAATCGACGACGAGGCCACCGTAAAAAGGCTTAAGCTTGAAAAGGACATGGTCTGGCTCATGCCCGAAAACCCCGACTATCCCCCTATCGACGGCAGGCAGGCCCTTATCCTCGGCGTCGTTGTGGCTGTTTACCGCTATGATGTCTGATCCTCTCCCACTCTCCTCGCCCCTGACCGCCCTAAGCGGCATCGGGAGCAAAAGGGCCGCCCTTTTTTCCAGATTGGGCGTTTTTTGCCTGCGTGACCTACTTACCCTTTTCCCCCGGGATTACGAGGACAGGACAAACATATACCCCCTGTCAGCCCCGCCCGAAACCGGCAGGGGCTGTTTTCGTCTCACGCTGGCCTCCGATCCTCAAACATCACGCATAAGCGGCGGGCGTACGGTGGTCAGGGCCAGGGCTTTTGATGATACAGGCAGTATTCAAATTATATTTTTCAACAGACCGTATATTAAAAACCAGCTTTTCAGGGGCCAGGAATATATATTTTACGGCAAACCCGAACGCGGCTATGGCGGACTGAGCCTTACAAACCCGCTGTTTGAAAAGGAGGGGCAGGGCAGGGCCTCGGGCAGGATAGTGCCCGTGTATCCACTGACCGAAGGGCTGAACCGGTATGTTGTAGAAAATGCCGTAAGGGAAGCCCTGGAGCGCTGCCCTTTGCCTCCGGACCCTCTGCCTCCGGGCATGGACAGGGAGCTGGGCCTGCCACCCAGGGAAAGGGCCTTTTGGGACATACATTTCCCCCCATCCCTAAGCAAAGCCCGCATGGCGCTTAAGCGTTTTGCCTTTGAGGAACTTTTTACCTTCTGCTGCGCCTTTCAAAGGCTCAAGGCGGGGGCCAGGACGCCTTTAAAAAGGCCCCTTGAGGCCTTGCCGGCGGAAGACTTTTTGAGCCTTCTGCCCTTTGAGGCAACAAGCGCCCAGAAAAAGGCCATATCGGAGGCCTTTTCCGACATGACCTCCCCTTACCGCATGAACAGGATGCTTCAGGGGGATGTGGGCTCCGGCAAGACGGCGGTGGCGGCGGCCTGCGCCTGGCTGTGCGCCAAAAACGGCCGCCAGGCCGTCATAATGGCCCCCACCGAGATCCTGGCAAGACAGCACCAAAAGACCTTTGACTCTCTTTTGAGACCGATGGGAATAAGGGTCGGGCTGCTGGTCTCCTCCATGGCGGCGGGCGAAAAAAGGCAGGCCCTCGAGCTTTGCCGCAGCGGCGGGCTGGACATAATATGCGGCACCCACGCGCTGATACAAAAGGGCGTGGAGTTTTATGACCCGGCCTTGTTCATTATTGACGAACAGCACCGCTTCGGCGTCGGCCAGCGCTCGGCCCTTTATAAAAAGCAGCCCGACGCCCATATGCTTGTCATGTCGGCCACCCCAATACCCAGGACCCTTTCGCTGATAATATTCGGAGATCTGGACCTTTCGGTCCTGGACTCGCTGCCAAAAGGCAGGCAGAAGGTGCAGACCTACTGTGTCGGGCGCGACAAGCGCCTCAGGGCTTTGAATTTCCTTCAAAAGGCTGTAAGCGAGGGGGGGCAGGGATATATCGTATGCCCCCTTATCGAGGACGGCGAAAGCGGCAGGGCCTCGGCCGAAAGCTATTTTAAAGAGCTTTCATCATATATGCCCTCCCTGCGCCTGGGGCTGCTGCACGGCAGGATGGGCGCTTTGGAAAAGGAAAGGGTCATGGAGCTTTTTTCAAAGGGAGAGCTGGATGTGCTGGTGGCGACAACCGTCATAGAGGTCGGCATAGACGTGCCCAACGCCTGCATCATGATAATCGAAAACGCCGAAAGCTTCGGCCTTTCCCAGCTGCACCAGCTCAGGGGCAGGGTCGGCAGAGGGCAAAGGGAATCATACTGCATCCTGATAAGAAACGGCCCCCGCACAGCCCGCCTTGACGCCCTGTGCCGGATAAACGACGGTTTTCTTATTGCCGAAGAGGATTTAAAGCTCCGCGGCCCCGGAGACTTTTTCGGACACAGGCAGCACGGCCTGCCCGAGTTCAAAGCGGCCGACCTTTCGAGCGACATGGACCTTTTCCGCACGGCTTTGGAGCGCGCCCAGGCGCTCATCAAAAAAGACCCCACGCTGTCGCTGCCCGAAAACCGGCTTTTAAGGCAGGAGGCCGACCGGTTGATAAAGGACGGCGGCGGAAAAACAAACTGAGGCCGAATAAATCTTAAACGATTTTTAAAATATTCGAAACTTAGGTTGAAGCTTAGGGCCAACAGTTTTATAATACCTGTTGGTTTAAAGTCCAAATTGAGTTTGAAGGAGGCAACACTTTGGTCGAAATAAAAAATCTCACCAAGAAATATGACGGCCATACCGCCCTAAATGACCTGACGGTCACTATCGAAGAGGGCCGGATATATGGTTTTCTGGGCCCCAACGGCGCCGGCAAGACGACGACCATGAACATAATCACGGGCTGCCTTGCGGCCACCTCGGGCACCGTCACGATAGACGGGTATGATATCCTGACCCATCCGCGGGAGGCCAAAAAGAGGATAGGCTACCTGCCCGAGCAGCCTCCTTTATACCTCGACATGACGCCCAGGGAATACCTGACCTTTGCCTGCGGCCTAAAGGGCATAAAGGGCAAGGACGTCAGCGCCCAGGTCCAGAAGGCGGCGGCCATGACCCAGATTGAGGACCACCTTGACCGCCTTATAAAGCACCTTTCAAAAGGCTACAAGCAGCGTGTCGGCATAGCCCAGGCCGTTCTGGGCGACCCCAAGCTGATAATCCTGGACGAGCCGACGGTCGGCCTGGACCCCAAGCAGATAACCGAGATAAGGGAGCTTATCAAAAACCTGGGCAGGAACCGCACGGTCATCCTTTCCAGCCACATACTTTCCGAGATAAGCTCGGTCTGCGACAATATAATGATACTCCGCAAGGGCAGGCTGGTGGCCTGTGACACGCCGGAGAACCTCCAGCACACCATGATAGGCGAGATTACCCTTTCGGTGACGGCCGACAGGAAAAGCAACAATCTTTCAAAGGCGCTTTCATCGGTAAGAGGCCTTTCGTCCTTCGAGTGCGTGCCCTCGCAAAGGGACGAGGGCTGCTTTGAATACACCTTCCGCTATTCACCCGAGCTTGACCTCCGCCATACCATAGCCAGGCTTTTTTATGATGAAAAGGCGCTTGTGCTTTCCATGCGCGAGGTAAGGCTCAGCCTGGAGGACGTCTTCCTCAAGCTGACGGCCTCTGACGAAGAACCGGCGGAGCCCGAGGACAGCCGGGAAGAGACAGAAAGTGAGGAAGCATAATGGGAGTCATTTACAAAAAAGAGCTGAAAGGCTACTTTACAGGCATGATGGGCTATGTCTTTATAGCCTTTGCCCTGGCCGTTATCGGCATATACACGGTGGCCGTCAACTTCATTCAGTCCTACCCCAATTTCGAGTATGTGCTCGATTCGATAAGGTTCCTTTTCCTGCTTCTGATCCCCATCCTGACCATGAGGACCATGTCGGATGAGAAAAGGCAGCGCACTGACCTGCTGCTTTACTCTTCCCCCATATCGACATACTCGATAATACTCGGCAAGTTCTTTGCCGCCTTGACGGTTTTTGCCGTACCGTTTGCAGTCAGCTGTTTTTATCCGCTAATAATCGGCCGCTACGGCGTTGTCAATTACAAGGTGGCCTATTCGGCCATATTTGGCTTTCTGCTCATGGGCGGTGCCTGCATAGCCATAGGCATTTTCCTTTCCTCCCTGACCGAAAGCCAGATGGTATCGGCCGTTTTGTGCTTCGGCGCCCTGCTTTTATGCTATCTGATGCCATCCCTTTCCTCCATAATGCCCTCATCGGCCCTTTCGTCCCTGGGCGGATTTTTGGTGCTGGCGGTCTTTTTCGGCTGCATGATAAACATAACCACCAAAAACAAGATCCTTTCGATAGCCCTGGGAGGGCTGACGGCCGCGGTGCCGGCCGCCGTTTACCTTATCGACAGGACGGCTTTGGAGGGCACATTCAACACGGCCATGAACGCTTTGGCCGTATTCTCCAAATTCAACAATTTCATCTACGGCATGTTTGACCTGGCCGCCGTTATCTACTTTATAACGGTGACGCTTCTTTTCGTCTTTTTCACGGTCCAGGCCATCGAAAAGCGCCGCTGGTCATAAGGAGGCAAAACCATGAAAAAAAAGCCAGACATAAAAAAGGCAGGCGCCGGCGTTTCGGCCTCCTTTAAGACAAACGCCTTCAAAATGGGCTCAAGCCAGGTGGTCTTCTGCGTCATAGCCGTGCTGATAGCCATTCTTCTCAACCTGATCGTGGCCGGACTGCCCACCACATACACAAGGGTAGACTTAAGCGATGACGGGTATTTTACTCTTTCCGAGCAGTCGGTCAATACCGTAAAAAACCTTGAAATGCCCGTTACCCTTTATCTCATAGCCGAGACCGGCTCGGAGGACCAGGCCATAACCACCCTTCTGGACCGCTATGAGGACGCCGGCGGGGACAACATAAAGGTGGAATACGTCGATCCCGTCCTTTACCCCGGCTTTACCTCCAATTACACCAGCACGACGGTTTCTGCCAACAGCGTCATAGCCGTCAGCGAAAACCGCTTCAAGGTAATAGACAACACCTCCATTTACCTTCAGGACTACTCCAATTACTATACAACGGGCCAGGTGTCCTCCTCCTTTGACGGCGAAGGCGCCATCACTTCGGCCATAGCATATGTAGCCTCCACCGATCTTCCCGTCATATATGCTCTGGAGGGCCACGGCGAAAGCACGCTTGCAGGCAATATGGCCACATTGGTAAACAAGGACAATTACACGGTCAACACCCTGAACCTCATGTCCTCCGACCAGGTGCCCGAGGACTGCGACGCTTTGATGCTGATATCCCCCCAGAGCGATATAACCGAGCGCGAGCTGGAGGTCATAACCGATTATCTCGAAAACGGCGGAAGCATGATAATCTTCTCCGATTACCTGAATATCGATACCCCCAACTTTGACACGCTGCTTCTGACCTATGGCCTTGAGCTTTCCAACGGTATTGTAATCGAGCGTGAAGGCGCCAACTACTATGCCGGCGGGTATTACCATTACCTGATGCCCAACCTTGAAAGCCATGATATAACCAACAGCCTTATAGATGCTGCCCAGGCGGTCATGCTGCCCTATGCCGAGGGTATTTCCGAATCGGAGGCACACCGCAGCACACTTAACGTATCACCCCTGCTTTCCACAAGCTCGTCATCCTATTCAAAGCCCGCGGGCTTCCAGATGACGACATTTGAAAAGGAGCAGGGAGACACCGATGGCCCCTTCTGGGTAGGCGCCGCCGTATCTGAGGAAACGGCCTCGGGCGAAACCAAGCTGGTTTGCTTCTCCTCCTCCACAATGCTTAACGATACCGTCGACTCCAGCGTTTCATCGGGCAACAGCAACCTGTTTTTAAGCGCTCTGGGCTGGCTGTGCGATTATGAGCAGAGCATGTCTATCCACGCCAAGAGCGTTGACAGCGAGACCCTCTTAATAGCGGCCGAGGATGTCAACCGCTGGACCGTCATAATGATAGCCGCCCTGCCTGCCGCCGCCATATTCATCGGCGCCTATGTCACACTTTCCAGGAGGAAAAAGTAAATGAACAAAAAAACAGCCCTTATCCTGTGCCTTGTTGTCCTCTTTGCTCTGGGCGGCATATACGCCGCCATGGTGCTTAAGGACAAAGGCTCGGAAGAGGAAGAAACCGATCCTGCTTTGGAAGCGGCGGGGGACATAGTCGTCACCGACATAGACCAGACGACGATAATGTTTTTGAGCTATACCACAGTCTCGGGCAATACCCTGGACTTTGAGTATACTGTTCTGGGCTGGAAGCTCAAGGGGGATGAGGACTATCCCATAGACAATTACCTCGTAGAAGAAATGGTGGAGATGCTCTGCTCGGTCCGATCCGACAGGCTTCTGAGCGAGGACACTTCCTCCTTTGCCGAATACGGGCTGGATCCGGCCAACATATCGGCCACAATGACCGATTCCTCGGGCAATACCTATTCCTTCCGCATAGGCGACAAGCACCCCACCACCAGCAAGTACTACTTCAATGTCGAAGGGGAGGACAAGGTCTATACCGTTCCGACAATGGTCGGCAGGGCCTTTGAAGGATATGAGACACCGGCCTCGCTGATAGCTCTTCCCTCCTTCCCCTCGGCCAGCCCCTCGTCGGTGACATCCTTTACCGTCGAGTATGACAACACTCTTTACGAGATAGTCTATCTTGAGGATGGCCACAGCTCCTGCTACACCAGCGACTACAAGTGGTTTTTGAAGCAGAACGGGCAGTACCTGCCTTTGGACACCGACAAGATAACCTCCCTTCTCAGCACCTATGAGACAATGGGCTTTGACCACGGCGAGGACTTCTCATCCGATCCCGAGGTATTGGACAAATACGGGCTTAAGGACGGGTATGTCAAGGTATCCATCAGCTACGAAAGCGCCAGCGAGGGCCCTGTCACCGACAGTTTTTATGTGGGCAAAGGCAAGGAGGACGGTTACGGCTATGCAAGGCTGGAAGGCTCCGACATAATAGGTGCGATAGTCAACAAGTACGACTTCTTCCGCTTTGACTATGAAAATTACAAGCCCGACGACTTCTTCGCGCTCACCTTGGACTCGGTCGACAGCATGACCATGCTTTACGGCGAGGACCGGTATGTGGTCAAGATAGACCGTCAGACCGAAACTAATGAAAGCGGCGAGGAGGAAGTGACCTCGATATATACCTTCAACGGCTCCGAGATCGTGGGCGACAAGGTAATTTCCTTCTTCAACACCATAAGAGAGACCCAGCCCGAGGGCACCGTTTCCCAGGCTTTGGGCCAAAAGGTCCTGGAAATATCCTTTGACTTAAACCGCCAGGGATTTGATTCCATGACTCTTACATTCAAAGAGTACGACACCAACTTCTACACAGCCGAGTTTAACGGCTCGGTATTCCTGATAAACAAACAGGATATGCAGAGCATCGAAAGTGCCATGCTTTCAGCCCTGGGCCTCAGTTAAACCATCAAATGCTCAAAAGCGGCGGCCTTTGGCCGCCGCTTTTTTCGTCTTTTTATAAAAAAAATGAAGGCCAAAGCCCCCATGCCGGTAAGCCTTGGCAAATTATTATATTGCGTTCGCGCCTGCTCGGGTGTATAATTATAATGTTTGGAAAAAAAGAATGTAAAGGAGAAAATAACAGATCATGAATACCAAACGCTCTTTGGTCCCCTTTTTCTGCATCGTGGTCATATTTAACATGGCGGCCAGCTTTGCCCACCCTGTTACACCGACCCTGATCGTGGAACGTGGCCTTGACAGCTCGATGTTCGGCGTCGCCCTGGCCGCAATGATGACGGCCAACTTTTTGTTTTCGCCTTTGTGGGGCAAGCTTTGCGGCTATATGCCCACCAAAAGGATAATGCTCATCTGCGGTGTGGGCTATGCCATAGGACAGGCCATTTTCGGCGCTGCTCAGACTGAACTCCAGGTCGTGGGCGGCAGGATGTTCGCCGGCATATTCACAGGTGGCATGTTCACCGCTTTCTCAAACTATGTCATAAACACCACCCCCGACTTAAAGCAAAGGGGACAGAACCTGACCATCACCGTCACGATACAGAATGTGGCCGGTGCCATGGGGTATTTTGTCGGCGGTATGCTGGGCCTTATCTCGGTGGAAGCTTCTTTCATCGCCCAGGTCATAACCCTGGCCTCGGCCGGCCTACTCTTCTTCTTCATCTGCATGGATGACACCCCCTTCAAGCACAAGCCCGAAAAGGCCCTGACCTTAAAGGAGGCCAACCCCTTTGCGGCTTTTGGCGCTGCCAAGAATTTCATGACCCCGATGCTCGCTCTTATTTTCCTTATCGTGGCAGTCGGCGGTATTGGCCAGAACTCCTTTGAGCAGGTCTTCAACTACTACATAAAGGATCAGTTCGGCCTGTCCTCGGCCTATAACGGCATCTTCAAAGCAGCCATCGCCGTTGTCAGCCTGGTTGCAAACAGCACCATATGCCTTTACCTTATCCGCAGGACCAATATCAACCTGACCTTCCTGCCCATAATGGTTGGCAGCACGATAGCCCTGGGCGCCATACTCTTCTTTGACACCCTTGTGCCCTTTGTTATTGTTGACATCACCTTCTTTGCTTTCAACGCTGTAAGGCTTCCCCTCCTGCAGAACATATCGGCTTCCATGTCGACCCCCGAGACCAGCAACAGCATCATGGGCTTCTATCAGTCGATGAACTCGCTGGGCGGAATATTCGGCGCACTGTTTGCCGGCCTCATCTATGACTTCAACCCCCTTTATCCCTTCATGCTGGCATTTGCTGCCTTTGTTGTGGCCACGGCCGTGTCCTTCATTTATGTCGGCAAGTACAAAGCCGCCCATAAGCAGGAAGCAAAATAATATTCCGTATCCTCATTTTGAAAGGAGAGGCCAATGAGTCAAAAGAAATATAAGGTTTATTTCGCATTAGTCATACTGTTTTACCTGGCGGCCAACTTCGCACACCCCGTCACCCCGACCCTGATAGTCGAAAGGGGTCTTGACAGCTCGCTGTTCGGTGTGGCGCTGGCCGCGATGATGGCCATAAATTTCCTGTTTTCACCTTTATGGGGAAAGCTGTGCGGCTATATCCCCACCAAAAGGATAATGCTCATCTGCGGCATAGGTTACGCTGTTGGCCAGGCGATTTTCGGCGCGGCCCAGACCGAGCTTCAGGTCGTAGGCGGCAGGATGTTTGCCGGCATATTTACAGGCGGCATGTTCACCTGCTTTTCCAATTATGTCATAAACACCACCCTTGACCCCCTTCAGAGGGGTCCCAACCTGACTATCCTCGTAACCCTTCAGAATGTGGCCAGCGCCGTAGGGTATTTTATAGGCGGTATGCTGGGCCTTATCTCGGTGGAAACGGCATTTTTGGCCCAGGTAATAATCCTGGCGCTTTCGGGTGTGCTGCTCTTTATAAGCTGTGAGGACGATACACCTTACAAGCACAAGCCCGAAAAGGCCCTGACCCTAAAAGATGCCAACCCCTTCTCTGCCTTTGCTGCGGCCAAAACCTTCATGACTCCGATGCTGGCTCTTATTTTTGTCATAGTAGCCATCGGCGGCATTGGTCAGAACTCCTTTGAGCAGTGCTTCAACTACTATATCAAAGATCAGTTTGGTCTGTCCTCGGCCTACAATGGCATATTCAAAGCCATTATAGCCGTTGTCAGCCTTATTACAAATGCCACGCTGGCACTGTGGCTCCAGAAGAAGACCGATACCAACCGCTCCTTTGTCTGGATCATCCTGGGCTGCACCGTGCCTCTGGGCGCCATGCTGCTCTTTGACAGCCTTGTGCCCTTTGTTGTGGTCGACGTCATGTTCTTTGCCTTCAACAATGTAAGGCTGCCCATGCTCCAGGCCATGGTCTCGGCCCGCACGACGGCCGAAACGAGCAACAGCGCCATGGGCTTCTATCAGTCGATGAACTCGCTGGGAAGCATTTTCGGCGCTTTGTTTGCCGGGCTGATCTATGATGCCAACCCCATGCTGCCCTTTATTTTGGCCTTTGCCGCTTTTGTGGTGGCCATGTTCTTCTCGGTCATGTATGTGGGCAAATACAAAAAGGAAAAATCCCAAAACGCATAAAAGGCACAAAAAAGCCGCCCTATGATGGGCGGCTTTTTTTATATGTTATTTTATTTCCCTGCGGCCTTCTATAGCCATGGATAGGGTTTTCTGATCGGAAAACTCCAGGTGTCCCCCCACAGGCATGCCATATGCCAGACGGGTGGTCTTTACTTCAAAGGGCCTTAAAAGCCTTGCGATATACATGGCAGTCGTCTCACCTTCGGTATCGGGATTGGTGGCCAAGATGACCTCTTTTATATCGCTGTCGGCTATGCGCTGCAGAAGTTCCTTTATTTTAATGTCCTCCGGGCCTATTCCCGAAAGGGGCGATATTACGCCGTGAAGCACATGATATACCCCTTTATACTCCCTGGTCCTTTCAATGGCAATAAGATCCTTGGGGTCGGCCACGACGCATACGGTGGAAAAGTCCCTGGCCTTGTCGGAGCATATGGGGCACAGGTCCCCTTCGCAGAGGTTCTGGCAGACCTTGCAGGTCTTGATCGCCGTCTTGGCATCCATGATGGCCTTGGCAAACTCCTGGGCCTCTTCCTTTCCCATGGAAAGAACGAAAAAAGCCAGCCTCTGGGCCGATTTATGCCCGACACCGGGCAATTTTTCAAACTGCTCGATAAGCTTCTCGAGCGGCGGCGCGTAATGATTCATCTTTCTTTAAAAGGGAAGCCCCTGCACACCTCCGGTGATTTTTTCCATTTCCTTTGCCGTCACTTCCTCACACTGATTCATGGCCTCGTTGACGGCAGCCATAACAAGGTCGCAGAGCATCTCGCTGTCATCGGGGTCGATGACCTCGGGAGATATCTCCAGCTTTTTGAGCTGCTTTGAGCATACGGTGGCCTTAACAGCCCCGCCGCCTGCGCTGGCTGTAAATTCCCTGACAGCCAGCTCATCCTGGAGCTTCTTCATGTCCTCCTGCATCTTCTGGGCCTGCTTCATAAGGGCGTTCATATTAAAACCGCCGGGCATCCTTCCGGGTTTCATAAAATCTCTCCTTTTCTACTATTTTATCTTGACATTTACGCCGAGCCCTATGGCCCGGTCCTTAAGCTGCTCTATGGGGTCCTTTGGAGGCGGGGATTTTTTCTCCACCTTGACAAAGGCATATCCCACCTTTTTCCCTTCCTCTTCAAGGATGGAAAGGACATCCTTTTTCCCGATGAAGATAAGGCCCTCCTCGGGCACCGTTATATAAAGGCCGCCGTCGCGGTTCTCGGCTCCCGCCGTGCGCAGATATGCCCTGACGGCCGAGTTCACTTTGCCGTCGATGGCTTTCCTGAGCTTTTCAAAGCCCTCTGCGTCATTTTCAGGGGGGGCGTATTCGCTTCTTTCGGCCGTGCCCTGCACTGCCTTTTCGGAAGGCCCTTCGCCCTCTGTCTCCCAGGGGGGCAGGTCATCCGGCAAATTCCCGGCTTTTTCAGCCTGCGGCCTTTCTTCAGGCGCATCTTCCGGCTCTGCCTTATATACCGCCCTTTTTTGGGGAAGCGCCATTTTTATAAGGCACATTTCACCGTCCAGCCTGCGGGCCGAGTTCCTCGTCACCCTCGAAAGGAAAAATGACAGGTCCTCCGAAAAGCCCTCCAGCCTTTTAAGAGAGCAGCTCTCCGAAAGGGCAGGCGCCAGCTCCCGCCACCTGGACATAAGGAAATCGGTTTTTTGAGTGGCCTTGTAAAGGTAAAGGTCCCTGACAAGGGACAGAAGGTCGTCGAAAATGGAAACTATGTCCCTTCCCGCCATATAACAGGAGGTAAATCCTTCCACGGCCGCAGGTGCATCGCACCTTAAAACGGCTTTGAATATGCCCTCTATCTCCTGCTCCCTTGCAAGCCCCAGCGCCTCGGCCACCCTGTCTTTTGTGACATGGAAGCTTCCGCTCCAGGCCCTGTCCAGAAGGGAAATGCTGTCACGCATCGAGCCGTCGCCCATAACGGCCAGCATGTCGGCGGCGTCATGGTCAAGAAGGAATCCTTCCTTCTTGGCAATGTCCTCCAAAGCGGCAGCCATCAGCTCGGACGGTATCCTGCGGAAATCATACCTCTGGCAGCGGGAAAGGATCGTCTGGGGGACCTTGTGTATCTCGGTAGTGGCCAGGATGAACACCACGTGCTCAGGCGGCTCCTCCAGCGTTTTCAAAAGGGCGTTGAAGGCCCCGGGAGAAAGCATATGCACCTCGTCTATGATATAGACCCTGTATTTAAGCTCGGTGGGGGCATACATGGCCTCTTGACGAAGCTCCCTTATATTGTCAACGCCGTTATTGGAGGCGGCATCTATCTCGGTTATATCCATGGCCGAGCCGCTTAAAACCGAGCGGCAGGCCGGACACTCGTTGCACGGGCTGCCCCCTTGGGGGTTTTGGCAGCAGATGGCCCTGGCCAATATCTTGGCGCAGGTGGTCTTGCCCGTGCCGCGGGTCCCCGTGAATATATAGGCATGGGATATCTTACCGCCCTCCACCTGCCTGGAAAGCGAGGAGGTCACGCTCTGCTGGCCTATGACCTCTGAAAAGGTGCGGGGGCGGTATTTCCTGTAAAGCGCGAGATTATCCAAAAAACCTCCTCCTCTCTTAAAAGATAAAGCGATCCTTTTTGCCGTACATTGCGCCTCGAAGGCTGTCGGATGCCCGCTTTGGCAGAAGCGGACTCAAAGCCGGTTTGCTGCGGCACACGCACCACGCCGCTTAATGCTGCTCGGTTCCCCGCCTGACATGGTTCACGGCAGTCCGTTGCGCAGGACCGGCCTCTCACAACCCGCCTTTGCCGACAGACAGCATCCTCAAGCCCCCTCAGCGCACATTCACCCCTGCATAAAGCGGATCTCAGGCCACAGGGAACCGCTGCCTCCCCGGTTAGTACGGCAAAAAGGATCGCTCAATATTAATATTCCCGCCGAAAGCCTTTTCTTTCGGCCATAAGATTATACTATATTTTTCCCATTTAATCAATGCCAAAATACAGTCAAAAGACGGCCTTTTCACCCTTTTGCTCTCCTTGACTGAATCAGCGGGCAGGTGATATAATATTTTGGATAATGTAAAGTAAGCGTTTTACGGGAGGTCTGGCTTTAATGATATGGCTTTCAACCGGATGGAAGGACTACCGCCTTTTAGACTGCGGCGGCGGCCAAAGATATGAATATTGGGGCGGCCATTACCTTGTAAGGCCCGATCCCCAGGCCATCTGGCAGCCCGACGGCAAATGGGACCGGGTGGACGCTATATACCACCGCAGCAAAACGGGCGGCGGCTCGTGGCAGGTTTTTTCACTGCCCGAGGCCTGGAAAATAAAATACCGCTTCCTCACCTTCAACATAAAACCCATGAGCTTCAAGCATACGGGTGTTTTTCCCGAGCAGGCTTCAAATTGGGATTTTATTTACGATAAGATAAAGTCGGCAAAAAGGCCCATACGGGTCCTCAACCTTTTCGCCTATACGGGCGGCGCCACCATGGCGGCCGCCGCTGCCGGCGCCGAGGCCTGCCATGTGGACGCCTCCAAGGGCATGGTTCAGTGGGCCAGGGAGAATATGGCCGCCAGCGGCATGGCATCGGCACCTGTGCGGTATATCGTCGATGACTGCGAAAAATTCATAAGGCGTGAAATAAAGCGCGGCAGGCGGTATGACGCCATTATAATGGACCCCCCTTCCTATGGCAGGGGCCCTTCGGGGGAGTTATGGCGCTTTGAGGAGGACATCTATGATTTCATAGACCTCTGCACGGGCGTTTTGTCCGATAATCCCCTGTTCATGATAATCAGCTCCTATACGGCCGGAGTATCCCCGTCGGTGCCCGAATATATCCTTGGAAAAACGGTCGTAAGGCGCTTTGGCGGCAGCACAGAGTCAAACGAGCTGGGGCTCAGGGTGGAGTCAAACGGCCTGTCCCTGCCCTGCGGCCACTGCACAAGATGGGAGGCAGGCCTTTAAATGAGAAGCATCGTCTCCGCAGAGGACATTTCATACACCTATCCCCAGGATGAAAACCAGGCCTCCCCGGCCGCTTTGGAGCATGTCGATATAAAGATCGAAAAGGGTGAGTTCGTCGCCGTTTTGGGCCATAACGGCAGCGGCAAGTCGACCTTCGCCAAACATCTAAACGCCATTTTGCTGCCATCGGGCGGCGCCGTTTATATAGACAATATGGACACCCGCGACCAAAGCCTGCTGCTGGCTATCAGGTCAAGATGCGGAATGGTATTCCAGAACCCCGACAACCAGCTGGTGGCCACTGTCGTCGATGAGGATGTGGCCTTTGCCCCCGAAAATATGGGACTTCCCCCCGAGGAGATACGGCGCAGGGTCGATGCCTGCCTGGAAACCGTGGGCATGACCGAGTACCGCGACCGCGCCCCCCATATGCTTTCGGGAGGCCAGAAGCAGCGCATAGCCATTGCCGGCGTATTGGCCATGGAACCTTCCATTTTGGTAATGGACGAGCCTACCGCCATGCTGGATCCTTCGGGAAGGCGGGAGGTCATGTCTGCCGTCTTAAAGCTCAACCGTGAAAAAGGCATCACCGTCGTCCTTATAACCCATCATATGGACGAAGCAGCCATGGCCCAGAGGGTAATCGTCATGAGCCGGGGCAAGGTGGCTTTGGAGGGCACGCCAAAAGAGGTATTTTCAAAGGTTGATGAGATAAAATCCCTGTCCCTCCTGCCTCCCCAGACGGTGGAGCTTTTGTGGCGGCTTGACAAAAAGGGGTACAGCCTGCCGCTGGACAGGCTGTCGGTATCCGAGTGCGCCGACACTTTGGAGGCCTTTTTGAAGGCAAAGGATTAAACTTTAAGTTGCTTTATTATTGATTATTACCATTTGTATTCGCTTTTTAAGGAGATGAACGCCATTGGCTCCCCTTCTGACCGCCGAGGACCTGACATATATTTACTCTCCCGGCACGCCTTTTGAGAAGGCGGCCATAAAGGACATATCCTTTTCGATATCCAAGGGGGAGTTCATAGGGCTTATCGGCCACACGGGAAGCGGCAAATCGACCCTGGTCCAGCATCTCAACGGCCTTTTGAAGCCCAGCTCGGGCCGGGTGCTTTTGGACGGGGAGGATATAAACGCCTCCAAGGAGGCCTCTCGCAGGGCCAGGTTCCGTGTGGGCCTGGTCTTTCAGTATCCGGAATACCAGCTTTTTGAGGAAACGGTATTCAGGGATATAGCCTTCGGCCCCAAAAACATGGGGCTTTCCGAAAATGAGATAAAATCCCGCGTGCGCGAGGCGGCGGCCCAGGTGGGGCTTGACGAGCGCTCGCTGGAGCTTTCGCCCTTCGAGCTTTCTGGCGGGCAGAAAAGGCGCGCCGCGCTGGCCGGCGTATTTGCCATGAGGCCCGAACTCCTGGTCCTGGACGAACCCATGGCGGGGCTGGACCCCGTGGGCAGGGAGGAGATCCTTGCCTGCATAGAGAGCTTCAGGGAAAGCACAGGCTCGGCCATTTTATTTGTAACCCACAGCATGGAGGACGCCGCCAGGGTTTCCGACAGGCTGATAGTTTTGAAGGACGGGGCGGTGCTGACCCAGGGAAATCCCAGGGAGGTCTTTTCCCAAAGCGCAGAGCTTATGAAGGCGGGGCTCGATGTACCCCAGGTAACACGGCTGTTTATGGAGCTCGCCTCCCGCGGCATACCCCTTTCCCCCTCGGTTTACACGGTGGAAAGCGCCCTTGAGGAGATCATACGGCTCAAGGAGGGCGGACAATGCTGAAGGACATAACCTTAGGGCAGTTTTTCCCGGGTAAAAGCGCAATTCACAGGCTTGACCCCAGGACCAAGATAATATGCGTCATGGCGTTTGTCGTTTCGATTTTCGTATCCTCATCCTTCCTGGGCTACGGGATCTCCTTTGCCTTTTTGGGCGTATGCATAAAGATATCGGGGATCTCGCCAAAAACGGTGCTCAAGAGCCTTAAACCCCTTATATTCATACTGATATTCACGGGCATTCTCAATATGCTCTACACCCCCGGCCGGGAGCTGGCTTCATTTTGGATATTCACGATAACGGCCGAGGGCATACGGAACGCCGTTTTCATGATACTGAGGATAGTGCTGCTTATCGCCTCGACCTCAATGCTGACCTACACCACATCGCCCATAGCACTGACCGACGCTTTGGAGCGGCTTTTATCGCCCCTGAAAAAACTGAAGGTGCCGGTGCACGAATTTGCCATGATGATGACCATAGCCCTGCGCTTTATTCCCACCCTTATCGAAGAGACCGACAAGATAATGTCGGCCCAGAAGGCCAGGGGGGCCGATTTCGACTCGGGAAGCCTTATGGACAGGGCAAAGGCTTTGGTTCCGATACTTGTTCCGCTGTTTGTTTCTGCCTTCAGGCGGGCCGATGAGCTGGCTACTGCCATGGAGTGCAGGCTTTACCACGGCGGCGAAGGCCGCACAAGGCTTAATACCACCGTCATGACCTCTCTTGATTTCCGGGCGTTTGTGCTGGTGGGGCTTATATGCCTTGCCTCCTGCCTTTCGGGAAGGGTCGTGAGTTTTTGAAAAAAGCCCTTATACTTTCCTATCTGGGCACGGCCTACCATGGCTGGCAGCGCCAGAAAAACGGCATGACCATCCAGCAGAAGCTGGAGGAGGCCATCGAGTCGGTCTGTAAAGTCAAAACTCCCCTTTCGGGCTGCGGCCGCACCGACGCCGGCGTCCACGCCGAGGTCTATGTGGCCAGCGCCTTTATCGACACGGGCATACCCGACGAAAAGCTGCCCTACGCTTTGAATACGGCGCTGCCCGACGACATATCGGTCAAAAGGGCCGTCACCGTGCCCGATGATTTTGACGCGCGGTTTTCCTGCAAGAGCAAGGAGTATACCTACCGCATTTTAAACGCCCCTTTCCGCGACCCATTCCTTTCGGACAGGGCCTATTTCTACCCCAAGAAGCTGGACGCGGGGGCGATGCAAAAGGCGGCCCGGTTTTTTGTGGGCAAACACGATTTTTCGGCCGTTCGCTCCCTGGGCACCCCTGTGCGCTCGCCTGTCAGAACGATATATTACCTTACGGTGGAGAAAAAAGGGGATATTATTGAAATCAAGGCCTGCGCAGACGGCTTTTTATACAACATGGTCAGGGCGATATCGGGCACCCTTGTGTTCTGCGGCTGCGGCAAAATAGACCCCCTTAGCATACCCGAGATACTCGCTTCCCGCGACAGGGAAAGGGGCGGGCCCACGGCGCCGGCCTGCGGCCTTTACCTGACGGCTTTAAGCTACGGCATGGAGAATATTGATGTCAACTCAGTCAAAAAATAAGATAACCCTTTTCAAAGAGGACCGCCGGCTTTTATACCTTTCGGCCATACGCTCTGTTTGCGCCGCCGGGATAATCGCCACGATAGTCTTCTCCCTTTTCGCCTACCGCGACGACCTCAACATAGCCAATATAAAAAGAATAATCTCATACATGGAGCATATGAGTTTTAAGGGCAGCCCTACCGACACCTTCGAGTTCGAAACAGGCCTGGAAACGGTGTGCATCCCCTTTGATGTGGGCCTCGCCACCTGCTCGGGCGGGAGCTTCCGTTTTATTCCTCCGTTTGAGGGCTCGGACTTTTCCTACCAGATAAAATACTCCGCCCCCTATATGCGCGCAAGCTCCGATTCGGTCTTTGTATACGATCTGGGAGGGACGGGCATATCCTGCCTGAACAGCTATTCATTAAAAAGCCGGATAACCCTGGAATCGAAAATAATATCCTTCACCTGCAACCTTTCTTCCCAAAGCGCCGTCATTACCGATGAAGCCGGATACCGCACCGCCCTGACGGTTTTTGACAAAAAGCTCAACGAGGTTTACAAATGGCAGACCTCCGAGCATTTCGCCTTCCTGCCGGCATTGTCCCCAAACGGCAAAACGGCCGCTGTGTGCTGTGTCGGGCAGCGGGAGGGTTCGCCGTATTTTTATATCAAATACCTGCCCACCGACGGCTCTGAACCCTCGGTCACGATAGACCTGGGGGAAAGCAGGGTCTATTCCATAGAGTATATGCCCGGCGGCGACCTTTCGGTCCTTTGCGGCGGCGGCTTTTATATATATGACGATAAGGGCGGGCTTGTAAACGGCTTTGCCTTTTCCGACGGCTCCCTTAATTCCTTCCGCTGCGACCTGGAAAACGGCCTTACAGCCATTTCCCTCAAGGGCGAGATGGGGGACAGCTCCCGCATAGTCGTGATAAACGATGAGGCCGAGGCCGTTTACGACGGGAATTTCAGCGGCGATGTCAGATACCTTGATATTTCAAACGGAGTATTGGCTCTGCTTTCAGGCAAGGAGGTATGCCGCATCGACCTTGAAGGGGGAGAATGCCTTAAAAAAGAGCTTTCCGGCGTCAGAGACATAGTCATAACGGGCGACGGCCGCGTGACGGCGGTATATAACGACTTCGCCCAAACCGTCGAGTTTGACCAAGGAGACGAAAATGAATAACCCATATATCTTTGATATTGCCTTCGGGCTTCTGATCCTCTTTATGATCTATCTGGGACGCAGCAAGGGCGCTTTCCGGGTGATAGCCGGGCTCTTCGGCACCCTGGCCGCCTTTATAGGGGCAAAAGCACTGAGTCCCGCAGTGACTCCTTTTGTATCCGGCATTATGGCGCCGTTTGCCGAAAGCTCGGTCAGTTCGGCTGCCGAAAGCCTGGGGCTTTCGGACCTGATGGGCCTTTCGGCTTCAGAATGGGCGGCCGAAAGCTCGGCCATAGAATCTCTTTCAGCCATAGCTGAAAAGGCAGGTATCTCCCTGGGCTTTGACTCTTTAAGCCAGGCTGCAGACCCATCGGCCACGGCAGGAAGCCTTCTGACCGATGCCTTTTTGGAAAAAACAGCTCCTCTTTTGACCTTTATACTGCTGTTTTTCCTTATAAAGCTGGCCATAAACATCGTGTGCCGCCTTATCAGCCTTGACCTTCCGATAATCGGCGCGCTCAATCACATGGCAGGCGGGCTTCTGGGCCTGTTGGGCGGCGCAGTTCTGGTCATGGCCCTGTGCGCCGGGATATATGCCTTCGGCAGTGCGGAGGAAACCGGCCTTACCTCCTACATACTGCTTTCAAAAAGCTTTACCGGCAGGCTTTTATGGCCTATAATACATTATTAGTATATTATTAACACCGCGTACACAAAATCATGATATTATGATTCCAAGCGGCGAAAAAGGAGTGGCGGCATGAATATACCCAACGCGCTTTCGATAATGAGGCTTATACTCGTTCCCGTTTTCGTCAGGGTGTTTTTTTCCGGCATGCCCTATGCCAAGGCGGCGGCCGCGGGGATATTCCTGCTGGCAGGGCTGACCGACATGCTTGACGGCAGGCTGGCCCGCAAATACAACCAGATAACAGTGCTTGGCAAGATACTTGACCCGCTGGCCGACAAGCTGATGGTGGCCTCGGCTTTGATGTCCCTGTGCCTTGCGGGCATGATACCGCCTTTGTTTGCGTATATCTATGTCATCAAGGAAAGCATACAGATAATAGGCAGTTCGCTCCTTTACAAACGCCTTAAAGACATGCCGCCTTCCAACATCTGGGGCAAGGCGGCCACCTTTTCGATATATGCCGCCGTCACGCTGACAATGCTTGTAACAATACCCAAAGCGGCGATATGGTTCCTTTACGGCTGCTGCACCCTCTTGGTGCTGGGAGCCTTTTCGTCCTACATAACGGTCGGCATCCGACTTTTTAAGGAGAGCATAAAATGAAATTACCCATCTGTTCAAGATGTAAAAAGAATATAGCCGTCGTTTTCGTCACCAAAATAGAAAACGGCGTTACAAAAAACGAAGGTCTGTGCCTCAAATGCGCCAAGGAGCTGGGCATAAAGCCCGTTTCTGATATGATGGACCGTTTCGGGATCAACGACAAGGACCTGGACGAGCTGGACAGGCAGCTTTCGGAAGGGGACGGCGAGATGATACAGAACATCATCAACAGCATCGGCCCTATGCCCTCTGCCTCGCCCGACGGCGATGAGGAGGAAGACGACCCTTCGGAAAGCGGCAGGGCCCCGGCATTCCCTCTTTTCACCAACCTCGGCTCCCGAAGGCGCAGGCAGGAGGAGGAATCTCCCAGGAAAAAGGCATCCAAATTCCTTTCCAAATATGCCATTGACCTTACCCAGAAAGCCCGTGATGGCAAACTCGACCGTGTTATCGGCAGAGAGAGCGAAACCTTAAGGGTAATACAGATCCTCAACCGCCGTCAGAAGAACAATCCCTGCCTCATAGGCGAGCCCGGCGTCGGCAAAACGGCCGTGGCCGAAGGCCTGGCCCAGAAAATAGCCGAAGGGAATGTGCCCTTTAAACTCAGGGACAAAGAGGTATGGCTGCTTGACATGACGGCCATGGTAGCCGGCACTCAGTTCCGCGGTCAGTTTGAAAGCCGCATGAAAAACCTCATTGACGAGGTAAAGGCCCTGGGCAATATAATCCTCGTTATCGACGAGGTCCATAACCTTGTGGGCGCAGGGGATGCCGAAGGTTCGATGAACGCCGCCAATATCCTCAAGCCTGCCCTTTCCCGCGGCGAGATACAGGTCATAGGCGCCACCACCTTCAAAGAATACCGCAAGCATATAGAAAAAGATTCGGCCCTGGAGCGCAGGTTCCAGCCGGTCACGATAAACGAGCCTTCGTCGGAAGACACCTTTGACATACTCAAGGGCGTCAAGGATTATTATGAAAGCTACCATGGGGTCACTGTGCCCGACGAGACTCTCAGGCAGGCCGTTTACCTGGCCGACAGGTATATAAACGACCGTTTTATGCCCGACAAGGCCATCGACCTTCTGGATGAAGCATGTTCCGACCTCAACCTCAAAGACCCCGTCATAAATGAAAAGGGCCGGGTCAAAAAGGAGCTGGAAGACCTTAAGGCCCGGCTGGAACAGCTGACAAACGACCAAAACCCCGGCGAGGACATCTTTGCCAAAATAGCCGAAACCAGAAGCTCGATCCTCAGGCTGGAGGAAAAGCTCAAAGAGCTGGAAGAACAGCCCAAGCCATGCCTTTCGGTCGACGATCTTTCAAGGGTCATCGAGCTTTGGACCGGCATACCGGCCAGCAAGGTAAAGGAACAGGATTTTGAGCGCCTGACAAAGCTGGAGTCCCGACTTAAAACAAGGGTCATCGGCCAGGACGAGGCCATAGAGGCCGTTTCGGCCGCAATACGCCGCCGGCGTGCCGGCGTTTCGCAAAAGCTCAAGCCGGTATCATTCATATTTGTCGGCCCCACGGGTGTCGGAAAGACCGAGCTGGTAAAATGCCTGGCCTCCGACCTTTTCGGCACCGAGGATGCCCTTATAAGGCTGGACATGAGCGAATATATGGAAAAGCACTCGGTTTCCAAGCTGATAGGCGCGCCCCCGGGATATGTGGGATATGATGAGGCGGGGCAGCTGACCGAAAAGATACGCCGCAGGCCCTATTCGGTCGTCCTTTTCGACGAGATAGAAAAGGCCCATCCTGATGTCCTCAACATCCTGCTTCAGATTTTGGACGACGGCCGGGCCACCGATGCCCAGGGCAGGAAGGTATCTTTTGAAAACACCGTTATAATCATGACCTCCAACGCGGGCAGCGACCGCAGTTCGGGCACTGTGGGCTTTGCCCATACGGCCTCCCAGCAGGACCGCGACAAGGCTTTAAAGGCCCTTTCCGATATTATGCGTCCCGAGTTTTTAAACAGGATAGATGAGATAATCCCCTTTAACCATCTGTCCCGTGACAACTTCCGTGAGATATGCCTCATAATGCTGGGCGACCTTCAAAAGGGCCTGGAGCGCAACGGCGTTGAGCTGGAATACGACGACAAAGCCGTAAGCTGGCTGACCGACAATTCCTATTCCATCAAGTTCGGCGCCAGGAACCTGCGCAGGCTTATTGAAAAACAGGTTGAGGACAAGGCAGCCTCGGCCATCATCGCCTCATATCGCAGCCCGATAACCCATATTTCGGTGTCGGCCGACGAAAATGGCATAACAATAGAGGGAAAATAAAAAAAGGGGGCCTTTAAAAGGCCCCCTTGGTTTTTAAGGAATGGTTTTTCGCTTTTTTCTATTGACAAAGCGACTGCCTCATGATAAAATTGGAAAGCTGACATATGCGGGTGTAGTTCAATGGTAGAATGTCAGCCTTCCAAGCTGAACACGTGGGTTCGATTCCCATCACCCGCTCCACTGCCATAAGGCGGGCGATACCTGCCGTGGCGGCATGATTTTGACATGTGCCTTTGCCGCAGCAGGACAGAGCGTTTATCCAACGAACATGTTCGCAGGGCACGATTGATAATAGGTATGTTTGTTGTCGGCTTGCAAAGGCAGCTGTCCCAAACCGTCCGGTTTTCACAGGCCTTATGCAAACACCTCAATATGTGCCTGTAGCTCAGCAGGATAGAGCAACTGCCTTCTAAGCAGTAGGTTGGGGGTTCGAGTCCCTCCAGGCACGCCAATAAGTTGAATATGGTGGATATAGCTCAGTTGGTTAGAGCGCCAGATTGTGGCTCTGGAGGCCGACGGTTCGAATCCGTTTATCCACCCCATTTTTCCTATCCGCTTGAGGCGCTGATACCTTGAATAACGGAACCGGCCCGACGGCGGCTTTTTTACGTTTCCGTTGGGGTATAGCCAAGCGGTTAAGGCACCAGACTTTGACTCTGGCATCGCAGGTTCGATTCCTGCTACCCCAGCCAATTTGATCCATTAGCTCAGCAGGCAGAGCACCTGCCTTTTAAGCAGGGTGTCCGGAGTTCGAATCTCCGATGGATCACCATAAAATCAAAACGGTTGATGCCACTGGCGAAAAGCCAGTGGCATCAACCGTTTCCGGGCTTTTTTCGCTCGGAAATTCACGAATGATTCCATAGATGCCAACCACTGTTTCCCCCTAACTGGTGGGATTCGAACCCCCTTTTTTCGGCGATTGGCAAATTCGGAACCATGTGGCGCCCTTTTTGAAGCGGTTATTTTCAAAAAGGGCGCTATTTTTCTATCAATAGAATATACAAAGTTTGAGGCGTCAATTTGTTGGTCACGACGGGCCATCGAATTGGCGCCCTTTTTGTTTTCAGATAAGTTCAAAAAGGGCACTGAATGTCAGGAGGTAGTAATGGTCTGGTCAGACGATCCGAAGGAGGGCTTCCTGACCAGGGACGGCATTGCGGCCATGCGCTCCAAGCTGACCAACACCATCTTCCGGGATGAAATGAATCAGATCTACGAGCGGAAGGATGTTGCTTACAAAGAGCTGATTGAAGCGGCGCAGAATACCATGCGGGAGCTGATTCAGAAGATGGAGCATCAGCTCTGCGACAACCCCGTCATCGAGGAACAGATGCGCCAGCTGGTGCAGGCCCTGGAAACCACCACCGGGAAAAAGCAGTACGGCTATCTGAAAAAGCCGCTGAAAGCGTTGGTGGACACTATCGTGTATGAGCTGGCCCAGCAGCCGGAAGTGGCGAAGTGCTATGAAACCTTGAATCAGATCCGGGATGAGCTGAACGAATGCTATGGCAGCCGCATACCACAGGAGCATCTCCCACTCTCTCAGCAGAAAGAGTTCCGCCGGATCAAAAATGATATCATCCGGGAGGCCGAGAACATTCGCCTCGGCCTCCCGACCTTTGAGGATGAAAGGATGCGGGACGAGCCTGAGCCGGAACCGGGGGCACCGCATGAGGAGCAACGATCCCACAGCGTGTATGAACAGGCTCGGCGCTATCGTGCCGCCAAAACGATCCTGCGGGATGTCTATGCGCTGGACGAGGAACACGCCGAAGCCGTCCGGGTGCTGGAGCAGCTCTGGGCGGAAGGATACACGGTGGCAGCGCATCAGCTCGGCAAGTTTTATCGGGATGATCTCTCCACCATGCGGGACCACGAAAAAGCCGAGCGGTGGTTTCGCTTATCCGCAGAGGCCGGAAATGACTTCTCAGAATACGCTCTCGGGAA
>CALWAP010000008.1 GCA_944375715.1 uncultured Clostridia bacterium
AGGGAGCGGGCGGATGACGTCTTTTTTGCCTCTGGCATAAAAAGACGTCGGAGCAAAGCGGACTTTGCTCCGACGTGGAGCAGGTGATGGGAATCGAACCCACGCTACCAGCTTGGGAAGCTGGGGCACTGCCATTATGCAACACCTGCATTTAAGCTACTTCAGTATTATAACACCTGTCTGCGGATTTTTCAAGTATAAAAAAGGCGAAAAATAAAAGGGGCCGGGCCTCGCAGCGGGCCCGGTCCCCAAGCCCCGCGTCCAGGGGCCTGCAAGCTATTTGAAAAAGCCTATCTTTCCCGCCTGCTGCGCCGGCACCATGCCGCTTTTTTTCAAAGCCGGCATGACAAGGGCAAAGAAGGCGGCCATGACGGCCACCTCAATGGGCAGCATCACGGTATTTTTAAAAAGGCTGGTGGTCACATAATATATATATCCCTTGCTGTAAAGCATGCTGCTCCACAAAGCGCCCATGCCCACATTGACTATGTAATTTACGCACAGCCTGCAAAGGATCAGTTTAAGTATCGTTATCTTCTGCCTGTAAAGGAAGAAGCCGTAGAAAAAGGCCCCGGCCATGGCCGAAAGGGTATAGCCGAAGAAAAAGGAATAACCTGGATGCATGAAAAAATCCAAAATATCCACGGTAAAACCGTACAAAAGCCCGCCTATCGGCCCTGCCACCAGGGAAGCCATGGCGGTGGCGAGATAGGTGAAGCGGATTGTCAGCCCGTCGGTTATCGGCACATAGAAGTAACCCAGGATGACCGAAAGGGCCATGCACAAAGCGCACATGCACATCACCCTGAGGCTCCTGACCCCCTGAAGCGATTCCTTCCAAAAGCCTTTTGAAAGCGCGCTCGAATACATAAAAAAACCTCCTTAAGCGGCATGCCGCATAAGGAGGACGCAGGCCCTATGCGACAGCGGGATGCGGCGGACACACTGCGACAAATGTTCTTCGTCCCGAAAGCAACTCCCCGTCTTTCGGGCACTTGGACACATGTCCGCCTACTCTGCCATATAAAATTGCGATTCTTATTTTATCACTTTAACTTGGTGTTTGCAACCCTTTTGACCATATAAATATCCTCGCGCCTGGCGTTTATCAGCGGCAGCTGGCTTCTGACCTCATTTACCATGGAAAGGTCCATGTCGCATACGGCCATTCCTTCCCCTTCCTCCATCTGGCAAACGACCTTCCCCCATGGGTCGACGGCTATTGAATGGCCATAGGCCACATAAACGCCGTGCTCATCCCTGGCCGGGGATACCCCGACGGTAAACAGCTGGTTGTCCACCGCCCTTTGCCTGAACATCAGCTCCCAATGCAGAGGGCCGGTAGTCATGTTGAATGCGGCCGGCACTATAACGGCCACGGCGCCCTCCAGCGCCATTATCCGGGAAAGCTCGGGAAAGCGCATGTCAAAACATATGCAAAGGCCCATTTTCCCGAACTCGGTGTCAAAAACGGTTATGTTGTCCCCGGCGGAAAAGGTCTCCGACTCAAAAAACCTCTGCCCGCCCTTTACATCTATGTCAAAAAGATGGGACTTGCGGCAGAAGGCTATTTCTTTTCCCTTTCTGTCATAGACAAATGAGGTGTTGTAAAGTTTCCCATGTTCCCTTTCGGGTATCGAGCCGCCCACTATATAAATACCCAGCTCCCGCGCAGCCTGCGAAAGGGCCTGCCTTGTTTTTCCGAAGCCCTCCTCGGCATAATCGGGGAAATATTTGTTGGAATACGGGCAGGTAAACATCTCGGGCAGCACTGCAATGTCTGTCCCATTTTCCCCTGACTGCCTCAGCCATTCAAGGGCCCTTTCAATATTTTGTTCCTTGTCAAAGCCCACAGGCGTCTGAAGCATTGCGATTTTCATATAAATCACCCTCTTTAAATAATTGTATCAGAGGGGGAAATTTTCTGTCAATATAATGGACAATTTTAAAAGGTTGTGATATGCTGAAATCAATATTTACAAAAAAAGGAGAAAAGATATATGGACAGGCTTGAACAAAAGATCTGCGACATTATCGACAGCAAAAAGGACGAGATAATCGCCTTTGGGCGGGACATCTGGACCCATGCCGAGCTGGGCTACCGCGAGTTCCGCACCGCCGGAAAGTTCACCGATGTACTCAAATCCCTGGGCATAGAAACGGTCGAGGGCCTTGCCGTCACGGGCGCCAAGGGCTACCTTAAAGGCAAGGATTACAAGGGCACGACGGTGGCTTTGATGGGCGAATATGACGCCCTGCCCATCGCCAACCATCCCGACGCCAACCCCGAAACAGGCGCTTCCCACTGCTGCGGCCACAATGCCCAGATAACGGGCGTCATGGGCGCCGCTTTAGCCCTTTCCGACCCCGAGATCAAGGAAGCCATGGACGGCAATATCGTATTTTTCGGCGTCCCCGCCGAGGAGTTTGTCGAGGTCGAGCTTAAAAGCAAGATGATCGAAGAAGGCAAGATAGGCTACGGCGGAGGCAAGTGCGAACTTATCCGCATCGGCGCTTTGGACGACATCGACATCACAGTCGGCCACCACTCCTCCCCCGCCGTCGAGCTGGCCCTTTCCAACGGCACCAACAACGGCTTTGTCAACAAGATGATAACCTTCACGGGCAAGGCCGCCCACGCTGCCGGCGCTCCCCAGAACGGTATCGACGCCTACAACGCCGCGGCTTTGGCCAAGAACGCCGTCGACATCCAGCGCGAGTCCTTCCGCGACAGCGACACGGTCAGGATCCACGGCTTTACGGTAAACGGCGGCAGCGCCACCAACGTCATTGCCGACAAGATAGTTTTGGAGTATTATGTCAGGGCCAACAACGTCCCCGCCGTCATAGACGCCTCCAAGAAGTTTGACAGGGCCATGCGCGCAGGCGCCGTTGCAACGGGCGCCGGCCTTACGATCAAGACTTTTGCCGGCTATCTGCCTTTGGTCCCCACCAAGGAAACGACAGCCATGGTCGAAGCATTGAACGACGCCAATGCCTCCTGCGGCAACAAGTACAAGGTGACGGGCCTCGACACCCTCAAGCACTCCACCGGCTCGACCGACTACGGCGACGTTTCCTCCATCATGCCCACGGTGCAGTTCAACACGGGCGGATACACAGGCGTCATGCACAACCCCGATGTCATGCCCACCGACGAATATCTTGCCTATGTCATGACGGCCAAGGTCTTTGCCCTGGCGGGATACAAGCTGCTGAAAAACGGCGGCAGCTATGCCAAGGCCATGATGGACAGCTTCGAGGCCGTAATGACCAAGGATGAGTACATAAAGTACATGGACAGCATGATGGCCGAGGAACACATCGAAATGTCCCCCCTGCCCCTGCTCGACTGATAAACACTACAAAGCGGCGGAATTTTCCGCCGCTTTTTTACCGGGTAAGGAGTAACGATGATAGTCCATATAATCGGGGCGTCCGGCTCAGGCAAAAGCACCCTGGGCAAGGCCCTTTCTGAAAAAACCGGCCTTCCTCTTCTAAGCTCGGACCACTACCTGTGGCCCGACAGCGAGTTCAAAACCCCCAGGCCTGTAAGCCGGCGGGTCCTGATGCTTAAAAAGGATATGGAAGAAAACCCTTCCTTCATCCTTGAGGGCGGCATAAGCTGGTTTGCCCCCAATGCTTTTTCCCCCGACCTCATCATTCTTTTGCGGTGCGAAAACACCCTTCGCCTCAGGCGGCTTTGCGAAAGGGAAACCATGCGATACGGGAATTGGCAGGACCCGTCCCACCCCCACCACCAGCTGACCCGTGAGTTTTTAAGCTGGTGCAGCCTGTATGAAAAGGCGGGGTATGATGAACCAAACTCCCTTTGTTCCCATATGCGCCTTTTGTCCCAAAGCTCCTGTCCCTGCGTCATCCTGCAAAACTCAGGCGACATCCCATCACTTGTAAAAAAGGCGCTTGCCTGCCTTGAGCTTATATGAAAAAAGACGGGGAAACCCCGTCTTTTTTATTTCTTCTTTACCTTAAATGTCATGACCGTCCCACGCAGGTCCCCGTCGTACCATACAGGCCCTCGGCGGGTGCTGACAAACTGCACGCCCGGGTAATCAAAGGTCCTTTTCCAAAACTCGTGGGAGGGCTTGTTTTTGGGATGCATCATCAGCTGCCACCAGCCGCCCATGCTTTCGACCAGCTTCCTGGCGGCCGCAGTCCCCACCCTGTTCCTTCGGTACTCCGGGCAGACATAAAACTCAGCGATCGAGCGGGATGGATGCCATAGCCTTACATAATGGGTCCTGTTGACCAATATAAGCCCGGCCGTTTCCCCGTCAGCCGTTATGAAAAAAGGCAGCCTGCTCTTTTCGGAAAAATACCTGTCAAAATTGGCATAGGGATATATCCCATTTTTGTCGGGCGTCACCGGCTCAAAGGCCGAAAACTCCTTTATATAGCGCTGCATCAGGGCGAAAAGCCGCTCCTTGTCCTCAAGCTCCGCCCTTTCAAGGCGTATGTCCATGCCTTTCACCTAAAAGAGGTAGTCGGTGAACATTACCTCTTTCCCTTTCTCAAAATATACCCTGGGCACCCTTCGGGCTATGCCCGAGGTCAGGGAGTTTACATTGACGCCGCAGGCCTCAGCCGCCTGGGTAAAGGTAAAGTCGTTTTCGCCGCTTCCGAACACCGTCACCTCGTCGCCGACCTTTAAACCCCCGATATCGCTTATATCGACCATGCACATATCCATGCACAGGACGCCGACATAGGGGGCCTTTTTCCCCTTTATGGTCACGTGTCCTCTGCCCTGGGACAAAAGCCTGGGCACCCCGTCGGAATAGCCGTAGGGCAGGGTGGCTATAATCCTGTCGTGATCGGCCCTGTCGGTCAGGCCATAGCTTATGCCCTCGCCCGCGGGCACCTTATGTATATGGATTATCTGGGATTTAAGGCTCATAATGGGCTTTACCCCCGAGCCGTAGCCGTAAAACATGGCCCCGGGTCTGACCATGTCAAGATGCATACCCTCATATTTGCCCAGCGCAATACCGTCGCTTATGTGCCTGTACCCCACATTGACCCCCATGCTCTCCAGCATCCCCGTCATGGCTGTAAAGACCTCATACTGATGCATATCATCCTCTTTTGAGCCCTGGGCCAGGTGGGAGAATATGCCCTCTATCGTGATATTCTCCATTTTAGCTATCCTGGCAATAGCCTTGGCGGCCTGGGCGTCGGTGCCGAAACCCAGGCGGTTGAGACCGGTGTTTAACTTGATATGTATTGACGCCGGCTGTCCTACCTTGTTCAATGCCTCGGCCTGTTCCTCCGTAAAAACCGTAAGCGCCACGCCGTAATCGGAGGCGTAGTGCATAAGATGGGGAGGGGTATAGCCCAGGACCAGGATATTTCCACGGTGAAAGGTCCTTCTCAGCTCCATGGCCTCCCCTATGTTGGCCACTCCAAAATACCTTATGCCGTGGGAAAAGAGCCTGCGCATTAAAACGGCGGCCCCGTGGCCGTAAGCGTCGGCCTTTATGACGGCCATGACGCGGCTTTCCTTTGCCAGCTCCTTTACCCTTTCTATGTTATAGTCAAAGCGGTCGAGATCTATCTCACATCTCGTCATGCTGAACCTGTCCGTAAAAATCACCTCGGTTATTATATGATGACAGGATATTATTTTACTACAGCCCTTGGCTTATAACAAGAGATTTAATCTTCCCGCCCTTGAAAACCCGGGCTTTATGTGGTAACTTAATATTACGGTTTTGTTTTAAAATCTCTATCAGGAGGAATATTAAAATGGATAAAGTAATCATCGAAACCTCTGCCCGCCATGTCCATCTGACCAGGGAGCATGTGGACATCCTGTTCGGCAAGGGATATCAGCTGACCCCCAAAAAGTACCTTTCCCAGCCCGGTCAGTTCGCCTGCGAGGAAAAGGTCAGGGTCGAGGGTACAAAGAGCGCCTTCCCCGCCGTTTCGGTTCTGGGCCCCGAGCGCAGCGCTTCCCAGGTCGAGATCTCTCTGACCGATGCCCGCTCCATCGGCGTAAAGGCCCCTGTCCGCGAAAGCGGCGACATCAAAGGCTCCGGCTCCTGCAAGCTGGTCGGCCCCTGCGGCGAAGTCGAGCTTGAAGAGGGCGTCATAGCCGCCATGCGCCACCTGCACGCCACCCCCGAGGACGCCGAAAAGCTGGGGGTCAAGGGCGGCCAGATCATTTCTGTCGAAACAAACTGTGGGGGCAGGGCCCTTACCTTCGGCGATGTCGTCGTCAGGGTCTCCCCCAATTACGCCACCAGGATGCATATCGACACCGACGAGGCCAATGCAGCCGGCATCGCGGGCGAGGTCGAAGGCACCGTCAAGCTTTAATCACCAGGAAAACAAAAGGGCCTGTTGGCCCTTTTGTCCTGCCTAAAAGGCCGCGGGGAAACCCGCGGCCTTTTATTGCCCGTTATTCCTGGGCTACTATATTGGATATCCAGATGCCTTTTTTGACCATGCTGAAACCGATGAATGACTTTACTATTTCAAGCCCCTGTACCATAGCGTACATAGCCACCACCCCAATGGCCGTATACCTGGAGGTTATAAAGGCCGGCGGCAGCGTGACGACCCATATGAACATACTGTCAAAAAGGAAGGTTACAAAGGTCTTGCCTCCTGAACGCAGCGTATAATAGCAGCAATGGTTGAAAGCCATCACGGGCAGCATTACGGCCGTTATCCGCAAAAAGCTCGCGGCCAGGTCCCTTACCTCCCCTGTCGTATTGTAAAGCAGCGGGAACAAAGGCGCCGCCGCGAAAAGCAAAACGCCTATCACCGTGCACAGGGCCACATCGGTAAAGATCAGCTTGTTGTCGGTGTCCCTTGCCTTCTGCATCTCGCCCGCGCCCAAAAGATTGCCCACTATAATGGCAATGGAACTGCCCAGGGCGAACAGGATTACCTTTGAAAGGTTGGTAAGCGTCGAGGCTATGTTGACGGCAGCAATGGCCGAAAGCCCCCTGGTTGAATAGCATTGGGTAATCATTGTCGTGCCCACCGAATAAAGCGTCTCGTTCAAAAGCAGGGGCCATCCCTTTGAAATTATCCGCGTAGCCAGCGGCCTTCCTATCTCAAAGCCCTTGTAAAGATCCTGGGCCCAGATGTTCTTCCGCTTATTCCTGTGCGTCCAGGCCACCACTATCCCCGTCTCCACATACCTTGACATAACAGTGGCAATGGCCGCGCCGACAACTCCCAGCTTCGGGAAACCCATATTGCCGAAAATCAAGAGCCAATTAAAGGTAAAGTTGACCAAAACAGCCGCCAGGCCGGCCTTCATAGGCACTAAGGTTTCCCCCGTTTCCCTCAGGGTGCTGACATAGGCGTTGTTTATGGCAAAGGGCACCAGGCCGAAAAGCATTACGGCCAGGTACTGCCTGCCCTGTTCCAGCGTCACTGCTATATCCCCCTCCTGGGAACCTTCATGCAGGTAAAGGGAGATAAGGGGCTCGTCAAAAACAGCGAATGCCGCCACAAAAAGCACAGTTACCACAACGCATACTATCATCTTGAACCTGAAGGTGCGGCGTATGCCGTCAAAGTTTCCCGAGCCGAAAAACTGCGCGCAAAAAATACCCGCCCCCGATATCCCGCCGAATATACAGAGGTTAAAAACAAAAATAAGCTGGTTTGCAATGGCGACGCCCGACATAGGCTCGGTGCCCAGCCTGCCCACCATAATATTGTCCAAAAGGCTTACGAAGTTGGTTATGCCGTTCTGGACCACCATTGGCACTGCAATAGCCATCAGTATAGCATAAAACCTTTTGTCGCCTATAAACTTCCTTATTCCCATATTTACGCCTCCTACAAAGGGCTACTATATCCCTATCGATGGGCAAAGTCAAGGCTTGCGGGAATTTATGACTTATTCAAATTATTTTTTATCTAAAAGCCTAATAATAACTGATATAACAGTCAAAATTTGATATAATTTATATTAATTAAGTTATTTTTTTATCCCGCTTGACATTTGCGCTGTTTGCCTTTATCTTTTTTATATAAAATATATCTGAAAGGGTGGTAAAGGTGCGCGACATCAGCGTTTTCTCCGTCACAGAAAACTATGCCGTCAATGTCTTTGACGACGACGCCATGAGGAAATACCTCCCCGGCGACACCTACAAGCAGCTGAGAAAAACGATAAATGAGGGAAGGAACCTTGACCCCGCAATTTCCGACGCCGTGGCCAACGGCATGAAGAGCTGGGCTTTGGACAAGGGGGCTACACACTTTACCCATTGGTTCCAGCCCCTTACGGGCTATACGGCCGAGAAACACGACTCCTTCATCAACCCCCAGAAGGACGGCACGGTAATAATGTCCTTTTCGGGCAAGGAGCTGGTCAGGGGCGAGGCCGACGCTTCGTCATTCCCCTCGGGCGGCATGCGCGCCACATTCGAGGCCCGCGGCTACACGGCCTGGGACTGCACCTCTCCCGCCTTTGTAAAGGACGGCACTCTGTGCATACCCACCTGTTTTTGCTCTTTTAACGGCGATATACTTGATAAAAAGACGCCCCTTCTGCGTTCGATGGAAGCCCTCTCCCGCGAGGCCGTAAGGATCCTGCGCTGTTTCGGCGACAAGGAGGCCAAAAGGGTCATTTCCATGTCGGGCGCCGAGCAGGAGTATTTCCTCATAAGCCGCGAGCTTTTCTCCCGCCGCCACGACCTGATGCTTTGCGGCAGGACCCTTTTCGGCGCCCGTCCCCCCAAGGGGCAGGAGCTTTATGACCACTATTACGGCTCGATAAAGGAAAATGTCAGCGAATATATGCGCCAGGTGGACAAGGAGCTGTGGTCTTTAGGCGTTCCCTCCAAGACCGAGCACAACGAAGTCGCCCCGGCCCAGCATGAGCTGGCCCCCGTCTTCAACACCTCCAACATAGCCTGCGACAACAACCAGCTTATAATGGAGACCTTAAAAAAGGTGGCCCTGAGGAACGACATGGTCTGCCTGCTGCACGAAAAGCCCTTTGCCGGCGTCAACGGCTCGGGCAAGCACAACAATTGGTCATTGAATATAGACGGCGCGCGCAACCTTTTAAAACAGGGCAAGACCCCCGAGAGCAACGCGCAGTTCCTTTTGTTCCTAAGCGCCTTTATCTGGGCCGTCGACGATTATGCCGACCTTCTGCGCATGACGATAGCCAGCCCCGGCAATGACCACCGCTTGGGCGGCCACGAGGCCCCTCCCTGCATAGTATCGGTATTTTTGGGCGACCTTCTGACCGATATCCTGCATGAGATAGAAACGGGCGGCGAGTCCAATTTCCGGGAAGGCGGCAGCCTTAAAATAGGCTTAAGCTCGATGCCCACTCTGCCCCAGGATGTTTCCGACCGCAACCGCACCTCCCCCATGGCCTATACGGGCAACAAATTCGAGTTCCGTATGCTCGGCTCTTCCATGAGCATCGCAGACTGCAACACGGTTATAAACCTGATGATGTGCGATGTCCTGTCCAAAATAGCCGACAGGCTGGAAAAGTGCTCCGACATAAATGCCGAGGTCAGGGATATCATAAAGGACATCATGCGCGAACATAAGCGCGTCATTTTCAACGGCAACAATTACAGCCGCGAATGGGTCGAAGAAGCCGAAAGGCGCGGACTGCCCAATATAACAAACTCGGTCGACGCCTTTGACGCCGCCATAGCCGAAAAGAACATCGCCCTTTTTGAGCGCTTTGGCGTGCTTACCGAAAGGGAGCTTAAAGCCAGGTACGGCATCTATCACGACAATTATGTCAACACCCTCAACATAGAGGCCCTTACGATGATAGAGATGTCCAAACGCCAGATCCTGCCCGCCATCATAAGCTATACAAACTTCCTTTCCTCCTCTTTAAACAGCCTCAAGGAAACCGGCCTGGCTTTGGATGTCAGCCTGCAGGCCGGCATGCTCAAGGATGTCACGGCCGCCGGCGTGCAGTTCCGCGCCAACCTTTCCAAGCTGGAAAAGCTGGTCGACAAGGTAAAATGCGAGAGCTTTGAGAGCATCAAGGCCCGCTCGGTGTTCTACCGCGACAAGATAGTCCCCGCCATGGAGGCTTTGAGGGAAACGGCCGACAGGCTGGAAAACCTCCTGGGCGACAAGAATTGGCCCATACCCACTTACACCGACCTGATGTTCGGCGAATAGTTTCAAAAAAGCCAAAAATAAAAAGGCCCGCCTGAGGCGGGCCTTTTTCATTGCCGTTTTTTACTGCATTTTCAGCATTTATTATCCTTTTGGCTTTCCCTGCCATTCCTCTTTTCCCCATCGCTTCTTTCCTCGCCATTCCCCTTCTTTCTCACTGCTCTGCTTTTTTATGCCCTTACTCAATCGGGCAAAAATAAAAAACAAAGCGCGGCCCAAAGGCCGCGCTTTGTTTTTAAAAAAAGAGAAAACAGTTGATCTAAGCGATTGTAATTAGCAAAGGGTGGTGTAGGTCTGGGCGTCGCCGATGATCTTTTCCATGGCGGCCTTGTCCTGCATCAGCCTGTCACGGCTCTCCTTGGACATACCGGACAGAACCTTGGAGGCTTCGCTGTCGCTGTAATCATGGGTCAGAAGATTGACCATGCTGCTGTAATACTTGTGAAGGTTCTTGGCGGAAGTGATGATCGTGCTCATAATTTATATCTCCTTTTAGATTGTATTATCAATATATTATCAGCTCCGGCCTTATCTCTTTGGCCTTGCCTTATCTCTCATTGCGTGATTATTGTATATCTGAAAGGTTTTTTATTCAAGCTTCAAAAATCATGATTTTGCACAACCTAATCTTCCTATTTTTGTATAAACCGTCCAATTTTAAAAATATGGTCACTTTTGGGTAAAAAATACGCAAAAAAACCATTTTTCGCGCTTCGATTTTGCTTTCAGCGCAATAAAGTTCTGATATAAAAAACTTCGGCCCCGCCTTTTTTAAGGCTGGGCCGTCAATCTAATGCTGTTTCAAATCCGGGATATCAGCTTTCATGCTCCCACTGTGGCTGCATGCTCAAAGGTCTCGTGTCTTCCACCAGAACGCCGTGGACGACGAACCTCTCGGGGTCGTTCGAACCTTCGGCGCAGGTCGAAAGGGTGACCACCCTCTTGCCCCCGTCAGGGAATATGTTGGAAGCTATGAGGGTGCTGGAGGTAAGGCCGCTTAAAAACTCGCCGAACCCCTCTTTGGTTTGAAATCCTATGGTAAACACTTCTGAAGGCAGGGTCAGCTCATAGGCCGAGAATATCTCGTATTTCATATACCCGTCTGGGGTGTAGATATAAAAATACCGGTGGTTTTCGTAAAAGGTCTGGTCCCGGTACCTCAAAAGGCGGCTGAACATGGTGCTGTTTCTCATATTATGGCCGTAAATTATCGTATGGCGATCGTTAAAGTCGGAAGCACAGCGGTAATCCATAAAAATGCTGCCCATACGGCTGGAAACACCGTTAAAAGCCCTTCTTAAGTACTCGTCATTGTCGCTTCCCTTTAAAAGCGGATAATTCACATTGGTGCCGGGAACGAGTATCCAGCCGATGATATCGGTATTTATTTCGGCCAGGGCGTCGAAATCCATGGTTATTTCGGGGATAAGGGAGCTGTAATTTACATCCTCTTCCTCCTCTGTCACCGAAAAGCCCGAGCTTTGGCTTTCGGTCTGGAAGGACTGCACAGCCTCCTCATAAAGCTCCTCGCCCTTTTTATAGTCGATATACTTTATCCCGAAAGACCCAGCCGAAACCAAAAAGACGCAGGCCAGCGCAAGGATCAGTATTTTCCTGAGCATCAGGCCTTCACCCTCTTTGCCATCTGCTCGGGGTTTATGGCATAGCTGACCGCCGTTTCGGCTGTGATCCTGCCTGCATTGTAAAGGGCCAGGATCGACCCGTCCATGGCAGTCATGCCCTCCCTGGCGCCCATGGAAATGGCTGCGTCTATCTGGTGGACCTTCTGCTCCCTTATCATCGTGCGTATGGCCGGCGTGACATGCATTATCTCAAAGGCAGGCGCCACCTTGCCGTCGGTCGTCGGCAAAAGCTGCTGGGAAACGACGGTTTTAAGCTGCATGGCCAGCTGGGAACGGATCTGGTACTGCTGGTTTACGGGGAAAATGTCGATTATCCTGTCTATCGTGCTGACCGCGCCGACGGTATGAAGGGTAGACAGGATAAGATGCCCCGTCTCGGCCGCCGTCATGGCTGTCTTTATCGTTTCATAATCCCGCATTTCTCCCAGCAGTATTACATCCGGGGCCTGCCGCAGGCAGGCCCTCAGGGCCGTCACATAATCAAATGTGTCCAGCGATACCTCGCGCTGGGATATGATGCTCCTGTCGTTGCGGTAAAGGAATTCTATCGGCTCCTCAATGGTTATGATATGGCCTGTACGGGTGTGGTTTATCCTGTCTATTATACAGGAAAGTGTTGTCGATTTGCCGTTGCCGGCCGGGCCTGTAACCAAAATAAGCCCCTTTGTGGCCTTTGAAAGCTCCATGACTGCCTCTGGTATGCCGAACTGCCTGTAATCGGGCACGCCGAAGGCTATCATGCGTATGACTGCAGCCATCGAGCCGCGCTGCTTATAGGCGCTGACCCTCAGCCTTGAAAGGTCGGGCACCGAAAGGGCAAAATCGTCGTCCCCCGTATTTTCAAAATGGGACATATCCCTGTGTCCTATGGCGTAGGCCTCTTTGATAAGGGCCTCGGCAGTTGGAGGCATGACCTTCTCATCGTCAACCGTCACAATGGCCCCCTCGCTCTTATAGGACAAAGGCTGCCCCGAAACAATAAATATATCGCTGGCGTTTTTCTCCTTTGCCAGCCTCAAAAGCTCCATAAGTCCCAGCATAACTTTCCTCCTTACTGCCCGTCCCAGACCTCAAGACCGGTGTCGGGCGTCCATGTCCCGACATATCTTAAATATTCGGCGCTCTTGCCGCTTTGGGGGTCCAGCGTCAAAACCATGACCCTGTTTTCGTCTATCCCCCACTCAAAAACCATTTCTTCGCCGTTCCAGCTTCCGCCGGCCGACTCGGCAGCCTGCTCAGGGCTGTACCCTTCATTGTAAAGGGCCATGGCGGTATCTGCAAGCCCCCTGCACATAAAGGAGCCTTCCAGAACCTTCTTTTTGTTGGCGGCCGAAGCCTCGGCCAGCGACAGCTCGCTTTTTGCCGAGGTATAACACAAAAGGCTCAGCACCGTAAGGCACAGGCATACAAACACCACCGCCAGGGAGATTATGCCGGGCGGCAGGATATTCCTTTTCATCCGATCACCCCTTTTGCCGCGGCCGAAAATACCATCTCATCGCCCCTGTAAGCCTCTGCTGTCATGCCCTCGCCGTCCTGCTTAAGCAAAAGGGTGTAAGGCGCAAGCTCGATATTCTCCCCTCCGTCGCCTCCCATAAGGCGGGATACCTGCTTTATATCGCCGCAGGCGTCATAGCACTGAACGGCCGAATATACAAGGGAAGAACAGGCGCTTAAATCCTCGGCCCTTCTGCGCATCTGCCCGGCCTTCATGAAAACCGAAAGGCTAAGGGCGGCCGCTATGGCCAAAACTGCCGTCATTATAAGGCTTTCGGTCAAAAAAGTGTCAAGTCCTCTTCTCACTGTCAGCCCTCCTGCGATGCTCCGATATACCCAAAGGCCGAAAGGCCTCCATACTCAAAATCTATCCTTATCAGCCCCGGCATGCTCTCACAGGCCTCAAAAGAACCGCATGGTGTAAGCTCCAGGCCCGACTCGGGCGAAAGCCCGCTGTCCGCGGCCGCGAAAAGCTCTTTGAGATAGCCGTCATGACAGTAAACGGCCGTGCGGTAAAGCGTGCCGTCTATCTCCTCGTCAATAAACAGGGCCGGCAATCCCTGAAAATCCCCGGCCCAGACGTCCCCCGGGGAAAGGGCCTTGGCAGATACATAATCGACTGTGACCGATTTAAAATACCTGTCGCTCAGCGCCTGCTGTGACTCGCCGTAGGCGTATGCCCCCGAAATAAGCAGCCTCAGCATCAAAACCCCTCCCGCCAGGCTTAAAAGCAGCATGGGGAATATCGAAATCACAACATTTCTTTTCATTTGAGGCTCACCACCGTTATCTCGGGCATTATATTTGAGGCAAACACCTCATAATAAACGGCGTAATCCTGCGGGTCTACCGACACGCCGTAATTTTCGCAGAGATACTCAAAGCTCTCAGGATATGCCCCCTCGCAGGCATAGCAGGTCATGGCGGCGCGGTAAACGCTCTCCCGTATGCTCTTTTCGGCCGAAGCGCTTTGTGCCCGGCCCACGCTCACGGCCCCTTTTATAAAAAGCCATGCGCACAAAAGGGGCAGCACGAGCCACAGCAAAGGCAAACCAAACCTTTTCATGCTACACCGCCGCTATCAGTGACGAAAGGGGCGACATTACCGAAAGCAGTATGAACCCCGTCGAAAGGCTCATCACCGCCACCAGCGCGGGCTCCAGCGCCGCCACTGTCTTTTCAAGCTTCTCGGAGGCCCTGTCCTCGGCCTTCAGGGCTATTTTCTCCATGACGCTGTCCAAAGAGCCGCTTTTTATCCCTGCGTCCAGCAGCCTTGAATCCATTGCGTCCAAAAGCCCCGAACCCCGGGCCGCTTCGGCAAACCCCTGGCCCGACTCCATGCGCCCAAGGCAGGCTTTGACCATCGGGTCTGTCCTGTCGGATATCCCCACGGCCGATGAAAGTGCCGTTTCGGCATCGGCCCCGGCCTTTAAGGACAATGACACCGAGGAAAGGCACGCGCCTTTTGACGCAAGGAAACCGTAAGCCGTTTTGGAAACAAAAACTGCCACAAGGCTCTCGGGGCGGGCCATAAAATACAAAGCCGCCAGCAGCAGCGCCCCGGGCACGGCCATTGCCAAAAGGGCATGGGAGTTTATAAAGGCCCCTATTTCTGCAAAGACCAGCGCCGGGCCCCGAAGCTCCCCGCCGCTTAATCTCAGGGCCGATTCCATCACCGGCAGCACGCGGGCGCAAAGAACGCCCTGCACAACAAGCATAAGTGCGAATATCATTGTGGGGAAAAGCACAGCCGAACCCAGCGCCGAACGGGCCCTTTCAAGCCTCTCGTAATGCTTTGCAAGCCCCTCGGCCACGTCCTGCAGGCTGCCCGTCTGCTCTCCAACCCCCATAAGGGCCGTCATAAACGCCGGGAAACCCGCCTTTTCCAGGCTCTCGCTCAGGCCCATGCCCTCGTCAAGCTCCCTTACGCAACTTTCAAGCCTTTCCCTTTTGCTTCCAGGCATAGCCTCGGCCGCCATCTCCAGCCCGTCCCTCGGGGACACGCCCGACTGCAAAACCAGGGCCGTTTGGGCGCAAATATATGACAAATCGTTATTATTCCATATTTGTTTACTCATTGTAATCACTTTTCTTTCAATATACAAAAATAAAGGAGGGCATGCAGCCCCCCTTGGACCTCATATCAATAAAGGTATTTTGCCGAGTAATTGGCGCCGTCGCCGATATACTTCATTATGGCGTCGCTGGAATTGCCGCTGGAAGCAAAGGTCGGGTCCATCAGCTTCCATGTGGTGCCATCAAAGAATATGACCCCTTCTATCCAGCCGCTTTCCTCACTCCAGGTATTTATCCAGGCATGGTATGCCGTACCTGCATAGCCTATTACCAACTTGGTAGGTATCCCCTGGCTTCTGAGCATGGCGGTCATAACGGCGGCATAATCAAAGCAGATGCCCTTGCCCGATGCCAGGATAGCGTCAACATCGGGAAGGTAGCCGCTCTGCACAGTCTGAGCCTTTTCCTTGTCATAGGTTATGTTCTTTATGACATAGGAATAAACGGCATCTATCTTCTGCAAAACGGTCGCCTTGCCGGCCGTCAGCTCGGCGGCCTTGGCGACAACCTTGCTCTGGGAATTGTAATTTACATACTGATTGGGCAGCAGGAAGGGCGCGTACTCATCTTTAAGAGCCACATCCATCGAAACCGTATAAAGGGTGGCATATTTGGTTCCCGAAACATTCTGATATACGCCCACCGAATATTTGCCGCTGCCGTCCGACAGGGGAAACACCTCATAATCGCCGCTGCTGTTGAGATCATAGGTATACTTTACACCCGAAGGTCCTGTCACAATGACCTTCTTTTTGGCCTGGCTGGTACCGGTATATTTGACCATGACATACCCCTGGTCCAGATGGGAAGCATCCACCGCGGCGGTCTTGTTGGAATAAACCGTCGTGCCTGAGGCCTCGGGCATAAGCCCGGCCGAAACGGGTGCGCCCGAAAGGGGAACCTCAAGCCCCTCTTCTATCTCCAGGTCCATGTCCTCCTGCCAAAGCTGCTCTTCCTCCCGGCCGTTTTCATCTTCCTGCCCGGAGCAGGCAAAAAGCCCGGATGTCATTAAGAGGCAAAGGCCCAGGGCCAAAATTCTTTTTATTTCCATTAAAATATATCTCCTTTTATCTGCAAAAGGGCACACTGCCCCTACCGTCGTTTTACAGGCTAATAATACCATAATGCTCCACATTTGTAAAGACATCAAAAGGCCGATAATCCTTTACAGTCCCCCGCCCTTTACATTATAATATACACAATTAAAAGGCCCTTCGGGCCGTGAAAGGAGCAGACTATGGCAATAGAAAGATTTGAGGGCACCGGCAGGATGAGCAAGGCCGTAAGATACGGCGGAATGCTCTTTTTAAGCGGCCAGACCAGCCGTGACGGCGGCGATGTAAAGGAACAGACCAAAGCCGTTTTAGCCAAGATAGAGGAGATCCTCCAGGCATACGGCTCGGACAAAAACAGCCTTCTTTCAGCCACCATTTACCTTAAGGACATGGCTGATTTCGGAAGCATGAACGAAATCTGGGACGCCTGGGTCGAAAACGGATGCGAGCCCGTAAGGGCCTGCGTAAAGGCCGAGCTGGCCAGCCCCGCGATACTTGTGGAAATATCGGTTATCGCAGCGGTAAAATAGCAAATTGGGTCAGTTTAAAAAAGGCCGCGGGAATAATCCCGCGGCCTTTCTAATTTAATTCATTACTCCTGATAGATTATCTTGCCGTCTATAATTGCGGTAGCCACCGAGGAGGTGACCTCGGTTATGGGGTTGCCGTTAAAGATGACGACATCGGCATCTTTGCCGACTTCCAAAGAACCAACCCTGTCGCCTATACCGGTAGCATTGGCGGGGTTGATGGTGATAGCCTTCCACGCTTCTTCTATATCAAGCCCGGACTTTACGGCCAGACCGGCACAGAGGGGCAGCTGCTGGAGGGGAATGACGGGAGCATCTGTAATTATGCTGACGTTGACGCCGGCCCTGTTAAGTACGCCCGGTGTTTCAAAGGACTTGTTGGCCAGCTCTATCTTGCTCTTTTTGCCCAGGGAGGGGCCGACAAAGGCAGGCAGGCCTTCCTTGGCCAGCTCGTCGGCAATAAGGCTGCCGTCGGTGCAGTGATCGAGGGTAATGCCGATATCGAATTCGCGGGCAATGCGGATCGAGGTGAAGATATCATCGGCCCTGTGAGCATGGGCCTTGATGGGGATCTCCTTTTTAAGGACGGGGATCATGGCCTCCAGCTTCATATCAAAGGCGGGAGCCTTGGTGCCGTTCTTTTCGGCCTCTTCCTTGTCTTCCATATATCTCTTGGTCTTGAAGAGCATCTCCCTCAGAAGGGCGGCCGTGGCCATACGGGTAGAAGGAGACTTCTTCATGTTGCTGTAACATCTCTTGGGGTTTTCGCCGAAAGCAACCTTCATGGCAACGGGGTTCTTGACTATCATATTGTCGACCCTCTTGCCGTAAAGCTTTATAGCTACAAAAGTTCCGCCGATGACATTGGCCGAGCCGGGGCCTGTAACTGCCGTAGTGACACCGCCCTTTACGGCGTTCATAAAAGCTTCGTCAATGGGGTTTATCGAATCAACAGCCCTGAGCTGCGGCGTGCAGGGCTCGACTATCTCGTTATAGTCATGGCCTTCCCAGCCCATGGCCTCGTTGTCCAGGCCGATATGGCAGTGGGCCTCGACAAATCCGGGGGTGACAAGCCTGCCGGCGGCATCGATGACTGTGGCGCCTTCGGCCGAAAGGTTCTTGCCGACGGCCTTTATCTTGCCGTTTTCGATAAGTACGTCGCCGCCGATAATATCGGGGCCGGCCATGGTCTTTACATGGCCGTTCTTGATTAAAATCATAGCTGTTTTCTCCTTATAAAAAGTTTATGACTTTATTTTACTCTCAGCGGCCAAAAGTTGCAATACAGGCAATTTGCATAGAATTGATCCCCGTTTTATGGTGAAAACATAAAATCGGCACCGGTTTCTCTGCCTTCATACCGTCCCATCCGGCCCTGCCCGATACTGCTCGGCTTTGCCCCAAAGCGCAAAAAAAGAAGCCCGAAGGCTTCTTTCAGCTGTCTGCGCTTGGAAGGGTCACGGTAATGGCGGTACCCTTGCCGTCGGAGGACACAAGGCTTATTCCCCCTCCGTGCAGCGATACCGTGTGCTTTACAATGGCAAGGCCCAGGCCTGTGCCGCCCGTTTCGCGGCCGTGGCTTTTGTCGACCCGATAGAACCTTTCAAACACCCTGGACTGATGCTCCAGCGGTATGCCTATGCCGTCGTCCCGGACTTCAATATACGCCCTGCGGTCCTCGTCTATCCCGCAGGTCATCCACACATGCCCCCCGGGCCGGTTATACCTTATGGCGTTATCGCACAGGTTGTATATCATTTCGCCCAGCATCCCGGCGTTGCCCATGACGTATACACTGACCCCTCTGCATTCAATGGCAACATCGGCCCTGTCCGCGTTGAGACTCAGACGGTCGGCCGTGTTCTGGGCCAGCTCAAAAAGGTCGACCTTTTCAAAGGTCGGAGGCGCATCTGCCTCGTCCATCTGGGTAAGGCGGATAATGTCGCCCACCAAAGCTATGAGCCTTGCCGCTTCGGAATGTATCCTCTCACCAAAGCTTTTGACATCTTCGGGGCGGCACATGCCGTTTTCCAGCATTTCAGCATACCCCGAAATACTTGTCAGCGGCGTTTTAAGCTCATGGGAGACATTGGCTGTGAACTCCCGTCTTTGCTGCTCATTCTGCCTTTCCCTGAGCCTGTATTCCCGGAGGCTCATGGCAAAGGGCCTCAGCTCGGGATAAGGCACCTTATCCTCGATTTCGTCCAGATCGGCCGTCAGTCCCGAAATCGGGGCCACCAGCTGCTTTGTCAGCACCACGGACAAAACTATCGAGGCCAGAAGTATCCCAAACCCCAAAAGCACAACTATCTTGACTGCCTTGTCATAAAGCTCCCACATGTCGCTCGTGGTGCTGGACACCCTTATTATGTCACCGTTTTCCAGCCTTATGGCACAGTAGTATGTGTCAGCCCCCAGGGTGGAGGAATGTCTTGTGACTCTGGCCGAGCCGTCGCTCAAAGCCTTTATGACCTCCTCCCTCTGGGAATGGTCATCCATCTCGTCGGCCGCCGCCTTGTTTTCATAAAGCACCTGACCCTCACCGGAAATAAGCGTCAGCCTGAGACTGCCCATTTCAAGCGCCGCGGGGTCAAAGCTCTCGGGCGAGGAATTGTACACCGAGGCTATAAGCCCCGCTGCTGCCTCGACATTCTCCTCGGCCCTTTTGTAAAAGGCCCCTCTGAAAACCAAAAGCGACAGAACCACCGCCAGGATAAGGCAGAACATACCCATGAAAAAAAGGCGCGAATTTATTTTCGTTTCCAACCTTTATACGCCTCTATTCTATTTTGTACCCGACATTCCTGACCGTCTTTATATGGGCGCCGTTTTCCCCCAGCTTCTGCCGCAGTGTCTTGATATGCATATCAACCGTACGGCTGCCGCCCTCATAGTCGGTGCCCCATACCGTGTCCATCAGCCTGTCGCGGGTCAGGACTATCCCTTTATTAAGTATCAGGTATTTCAAAAGCTCATATTCCTTAAAGGTCAGCGTACACTCTTCCCCGTCGGACGTGACCACATGGCGCATATCGTCTATCGAAATGCCCCCCAGGGCCATGACCGACGGGCGGGAATTTTCCACTCGCCTCATAAGGGCCTTGACCCTGGAGATAAGCTCCATTATGCCGAAAGGTTTGGCGATATAATCGTCGGCCCCGCGGTCAAGACCCATGACGGCATCCAGCTCAGTGCTCTTGGCCGTCACCATAATGACCCCTATATCTTTAAGCGAAGGGTTTTCTCTTATCATTTTAAGAAGGGTCAGTCCGTCCAGGCCGGGCAGCATTATGTCCAGCAGCGCCAGCTTGGGCTTTTTTCTTTCACACTGAGCCAGAAATTCGCTGCCCGAGGTGAACTCCTCCACCTCAAAGCCGCTTCCTCTCAAAGCATATGCCTCCATCTGCCTGATATTGTCGTCATCTTCGACAATGTAGATCATACCTGCATCACTCTCCGTCGTTTGCAAGGGTATACTTTTTGCTGTATTCGGCAAACAGCCTTGTATATTCGGCATCGTTGCCCGATTTTATATCATTGAGATATTCGTGGGAATCCAGCTTGTCGACCTCGGTGCGTATCAGAGACACCGCCAGGTTGGAGCAATGATCCGATACCCTTTGACAGTTGGTTATCAGATCCGAGAATATAAAGCCCGTCTGCTGGGTGCATTCCCCCGTCTGAAGGCGGTCAATATGCCTTTCCTTCATCTGGAATCTCAGTATGTCGATGACCTGCTCAAGCGGCTCTACCTTGTGGGCCAGGGCCGCATCCTGCTGGGTAAATGCGTTTACCGTTATGCCGGTTATCTCGGTCAAAGCCGCCCTCAGAACCATTATATCCTTTTGGGCCAGCGGTGAAAAGGCAATCTTTTTATCGGTCAGCTCCTTGGCCGTCCCGGCTATTCCCAGCGCATGGTCGCCTATCCTTTCAAGGTCGCCGATAGAGTGCAGGAGCAAAGCCACCTCTGCCGAGTCCTCCTGGCTCAGGGACATGCGCCCCAGGTTCAGAAGATATGTGCCCATCTTGTCCTCCAGCACATCGACCCTGCTTTCCAGCTCGGATACCTCATCATATACCCCCTGGTCATAACGGTCCAGCAGGGTCAGGGCCTTGCGGCAGGCGTCGATGGAAAACTCGGCCATCATGCTGGCCACCCTGCGGCACTGCTCAACAGCCACCGAAGGGGTGGCCATAATGCGCTCGTCCAGGAGCGTCAGCTCGAAAGGCTGGTCGCTTTCGGGCCCGTCCTTGATCGTTTTGTAAGCCAGCTTTTCCAAAAGCGAGGAAAAGGGCAGCATAATGGCGGTGGACACTATATTGAATGTGGTGTGCACGGCCGCTATGCCGGCGGGGTCTATGGCCTCATGGATAAAGGCGGGATGCGCCGTCAGGGACAATATGCCATAACCCGTAAGGAATATTGTCGAACCGATTATATTGAAATAAAGATGGACCATAGCCGCCCTCTTGGCGTTTTTGCCCGTGCCTATGGAAGAAAGCAGGGCGGTAACGCAGGTCCCGATATTCTGGCCGAGGATAATTGGTATGGCCGTCCCGAAAGTCACACTGCCCGTCAGTGACAACGCCTGGAGTATGCCGACCGAGGCCGAAGAGCTCTGGATTATCCCTGTCAGGACAGCGCCGGCCAGGACTCCCAGCAGGGGGTTGGAGAACAGCAGCAGTATCTCGCCGAACTCGGGTATGTCCGCCAGCGGCTCCACCGCGGCCGACATGGTCTCCATGCCGAACATCAAAATGGCAAAGCCCAGCAAAATGGTGCCCGTATCCTTCTTGCCCGAGCTTTTGGAGAACATGTAAAGGACAATGCCTATGACGGCCAGGATAGGAGAAAAGCTGGAGGGCTTGAGCAGGGTCATCAAAAGGCTGTCGCCCTGTATGCCCGACAGGCTCAGGATCCAGGCTGTCACCGTTGTGCCGACATTGGCGCCCATTATTATGCCTATGGCCTGGTTGAGCTGCATGACGCCGGAGTTGACAAAGCCGACCACCATGACCGTCGTGGCCGAAGAACTCTGTATGACGGCGGTTACGCCCAGGCCCAAAAGGAACCCCTTGAATGGGTTGGAGGAAAGCTTTTCCAGAAGATCCTTTAGCCTTCCGCCGGCCTTCCTCTCAAGCCCCTCGCCCATGGCCGACATCCCGTAAAGGAACATCGCCAGGCCGCCCATAAGGGACAGCACGTTCAAAATACTCATTATTTTTTTCCACCCTTTTTTAAATAGTTTTACCTACCGGCAATATATTATAAAATGTGTGTAAAATCCCGCCCATGGGAATGTAAAATCCATGTAAAACGGCGCTTCTTCCCTCTTTACTTTCCCCGCGTTATCATTCCCTTAAATATAGACAAAACACCTCAAGGCTATGGTCTTTTCTTTGTAAAAGTATAACCAAATACAAATATTTATTTATATTTTTGCATATTTATACTTGACGGCAGTAAAAAAACAGTTTATGATATAGCCACAGTCAGAAAAATAAAACATCACGGTAAAGGAGCCGAAAAAATATGTCTGAGTATAAACCCGAAATTCTTTTCTTAAAGCAGGAAGACGTCGTCAAAGCCGGCGTTCTGGATATGAAAACGGTGCTTGCCATAACCGAAAAGACTTTTAAGATGATAGGCGAAGGCCAGGTCATCAACCCGCCCAAGACCATGCTGGGCATGCCCAACAACGAGAATTGGAAATCCTACTGCATGTCGATGCCTTCCTATATAGGCGGCGATGTGGATATAGCGGGCTTCAAGTGGGCCTCCGAATCGGTCTTCAACATGAGTCAGCCCGACATGCCCTACGGCGTCGATGTCGTAATGCTTTCCGACCCCAAGACGGTATATCCCAAGGCCATAATGGACGGCACGATAATCACCGCCATGAGGACCTCTGCCGCAGCCGGCGTAGCCGCCAAATACCTGGCCTCCAAAAACTCCAAAACGGCCTGCCTTGTGGGCGCGGGAGTCATAGGCAGGACCATGGTAATGGCCATGATGGAAGCCGTGCCTTCCCTGGAAACCATTTATCTCTGCGACCTTGACATCGCCAAGGCCCAGGGCATTGCCAAGGAATACGAAGGCAAATACAATGTCATTCCCTGTGCCAATACCGAAGAGGCCGCCAAGAAGGCAGACATAATCGTCACCGAGACTACCTCCCGCAAGCCCTTCCTCAAAGCCGAATGGGTCAAGAGCAACGCCACTGTCATACAGATGAGCGCTTATGAAATAGAGGATGAGATCCTGCTCAAGGCCGACAAGAAGGCCCTTGACAATTGGGCCCAGCTTTCCCATGGCGCCGGCGCCCTTATTCACAAGCTCAGCGAAGAAGGCAAGATAACCGAGGAAATGTTCGTGACCCTTCCCCAGCTGGCCGCTCATCAGAAACCCGGCAGGGAAAGCGAAGACGAGCTGTGCGTCTGCTGCACCTACGGCATAGGCTCGGTCGATGTGGCCGTAGCCAACCAGATATACGAAAACGCCCTGGAGAAAGGCATCGGCCAGAAGCTGATGCTCTGGGACAATCCTCTTTGGGTCTGATTTTCAGACAAAAGCCCCCCTTTTGGGGGCTTTTTCTTTATCTTGTATTTTATATCCTTACATGTTAAAATATTATATCCGACCAAAAGTAGATATATCTGGAAAGGGGCGCAAAATGGCAAACCAACTGACAAAAAAGCTTGACAGGTTTTTCCTTGCCTTCCTTATGATAAACCCGTTTTTGGATGTCATAAGCGGCGTATATATAAAGGTTCTCGAAACGGTGACAGAGCAGAGCTTCGATGCCATCTCAACGCCGATGACTCCAAGCCTTGTGATAAGAATGGCGGTACTTTTGCTCTTTGGGCTTTCGGCTTTGATATCCTTTGACAAAAAGGCGATAGGTGCGGCACTGCCCGTTGGCCTGGCGTGGGTCATGTCGGTCATAGGTGAGGCGATCTTTTTTTACTCCTTCAACCTTTATACCGATGTGCAGTATATCGCAAGATTTTGCTACAACCTGGCCGTCATACTTGTTTACATGGCGGTATTCAGGCGCATGGGGATATCAAAACAGGAGTTGTGCCGCAAGCTCTGTGATGTTCTGTGCTTTTCCCTTTTGCTTCTGTCGTCAACAATAGTCATATCATATATATTCGGCATGGGCTATACGACCTATGCCGATCGCTACGGCTACCGCGGCACCAGAGGTTTTTTCTATTCGGGCAATGACATAACAGCCATACTGATGGCGGGCCTGCCGGTAATCATGTGTGCCTTCATGCAGCTGTCCTCGCCTTCCCGCAAAAGGTATGCCTCCTACGCCCTGAGCGGCTCACTGACGGCCATATGCCTTATGCTTATAGGCACCAAAACGGCTTTCATCGCAGTTATAGGCGCATCTGCTGTAATGATATGCTGTGCCTTGTGGCGCTTTTCCAAGGGCGACCGTGCGCCTTTCAGAAGGCTGCTGGTCCTTTTAGCAGTCTCGCTGTTCATATTCGCACTAATGGCTCTGTTTTCCTCGGAGTCGGTGTTTGCCGAGATACGGACATCCTTTATGAGTACGGGCAATACAATGGAAAAAGAGGGTGCCGCCACAGCACTGCTTTCGGGCCGCCAGACCAAGCTCAAGGACGCACTCAAAAGCTTCCTTGAGGGAGGAGTATACACCTATCTCTTTGGTGTCGGCAGGGGCACCCGCAGCGCAATTATAGAAATGGACCTGTTTGAAGTCGTGATCTATTACGGTGCCTTCGGCGCTTTGTGCATGCTGTGGCTTTATCTTAAGCTGGGGCTGGGCTATGTCATAAACTTTTTCAAAAACCTCGGGCAGCTTCAAAACGACCTTATGCCAATAGCCTGCCTTTTATCTCTTGGACTCTGCGCAGGATATCTCATAATCGCAGGCCACATACTCTTCAGTGTTACCTCAGGCTTTTATTTCTCATATATGCTGATTTTCGGCCAGGTCCTTTACTGTGAAAAGCCCGAACAGCTCACGATATTCTAAAGCTTTAAAATTATCATTAACTAAAAAACAATATAAAAAAGCTGCCACCGGGTAGCGAATGCAAAAAAGCATTCTTGTTTACGGCAATAGGTCATTGAAGTCGCAAATAAGGATGCTTTTTTAAGAAAGGATATATGCCATGACCAAAAAGGAACTTAGAAATTATCTTTTGCCGGCTGCTGCCGCCACAGTCGGGACCTCCCTTTATATCCTGGCCGACACTTTTTTCATATCGGTGGCGGCCGGGGAAAAAGGCATCGCCGCTTTGAACATAGCCCTGCCCCTTTACGGACTGATTTACGCCATAGGCGGCATGGTAGGCATAGGCTCGGCTACACGCTTTTCCCTCGAGCGCGAAACAAAGGGCAAAAACCTTGGATACTTTCCAAATGCCCTTTTCTGGTGCCTTGCCTTTGGCCTTGTCTTCACCCTGTCCGGAGCTTTTTTTACCAAAGACATAATGAAAGCTCTGGGGGCCGACGGCGATATACTCACAGTAGGCTATGAGTACACCTTTATAATCCTGGCTTTTTCACCCCTGTTCATGCTGGGATCAACGGTCACGGCCTTTGTCCGCAATGACGGCTCTCCCAAAACGGCCATGGCCGCCACATTGTTAAGCGGCCTTTTCAACATAGCCTTCGACTATATCCTCATGTTCCCTCTGAACCTTGGCATGAAAGGGGCCGCGCTGGCTACCGGCTTTTCTCCCGTCGTCAGCATGTCCATATGCCTTACCCACCTGCTTTCTAAGAAAAGCACCCTGCGCCTTTTCCCCTTCCTCCCCTCATTCAAAACATTGCTGCATTCCTGCGGTTTGGGCATATCAGCCTTTGTCGGTGAAATATCGGGCGGGATAACCACCATGGTCTTCAACTACATACTCATAGGCCTGGGAGGCAATACTGCCGTAGCCGCTTACGGCGTAACGGCCAATGCCGCCATTGTGGTAAATTCCCTTCTCGGCGGCATCTCCCAGGGCTTACAGCCTCCGGCCAGCCAGAGCGCAGGCAGGGGCGACAGACCTTCCCTGCGCCTTATATATTCCTGCTCTCTGAAATGGGCCCTGGCCGTCGCCCTTATCTCTCTGGGCGGTGTACTCCTCTTTGCCGAGGGGGTTGTGGCCATTTTTAACAGCAGCGGCTCCCGTCTCATGGCCGAATACGCCTGCCCCGGTATAAGGATGTATTTCACGGGGTTCGTCTTTGCCGCCGTCAACATCATTACCTGCGGCTTTTATTCGGCTGTCGGGCGGGGGCGTGAAAGCTCTGTAATAGCCCTTTCCCGCGGCCTTGTGGCCATAACTGCCTTTGCGTTGATACTTTCAAGGGTGTGGGGCCTTACGGGTGTATGGCTTTCCTTCGCCTTTTCCGAGGGCTTCACCCTCCTGCTTTCCCTTTTTGTCCGCGCCCTGCGCAGGCAGTCCTGAAAGCGCCGCCTGCTTCCTCTGCACAATAAAAAAACTCCTCGATGGCGCACTCCCCCCTGACATTTCCCTTGCGCCATTTCTGCGCAAAGCAGTCCCGCCGCCTTTGCAACCACTTCCGTCTTCTCTCATGCTCACTCGACAATAAAACACGCACAAGGCTGCCCACCTTCGGCCATCACTCTGCCATTATGCTTAACAGCTGGCTTCCAGCATTATATTTTCTCTGCCGCATACACTTCGCAAGATACCCCATTGTCGGGTATTCATGCAGTTTCACGATTTCTTTCCACTTGTCAGGTGTTCATGCAGTTTCCTGATTTCTTTCCACACCCTTTCATTTTCCTTCACCATTTGCCTTTTCTTCATATACAGTTTGTCCTTAAATTCTATTATAAATAAACTCATTTTTCAGACGTTCTCTCCCTGCTCAACATTTTGGCCCTCCTGTGTATTTTTTAGTATCTCTCCACTGTCAAACTCCCATATTTCCGCTCTGCATATAACTGTCAAAAACCCGCAAATCGGCTCTACGAGCCAATTTACGGCACCAACCTCAACAATTTACTTCGATTTGATTTTTCGTCTTTTTGCACAATTTTAACCTTCGTTTTTTATGTATTTTGATGGTTTCATTGATTGACAAAAGCCCCTCCGGCGGATACAATATGGGTGTAATAAGAAAACCGACATCACCAATAAAAAAACAAAGGAGTATCATTTTATGAGCACTATCACTGCAAGATTCAACACCGCAACAAGGCTTCAGAAGCACTACAATGACCTTATCAACCTGCTGGCCCACGACTACAATGACGGCGAGGTTTCCGAACTGCTTTCCAACATCCCCGCCGAAAGCCGCGAGATCCTCATGAGCAAGGGCGACGCCATGACCCAGGCCCTGCTGAACGAGGCTCAGAGCTGCTGCGCCACATTCTGCTAATCAAGTTGCCGTAAATAGTATATTCCATTGAATAAATAGACTTTGACGCGCCTTTGGGCGCGTCATTTTTTACCCTGCAAAAAGGGCATAGCAAAAAGACCAAGAGGGAATCCTCTTGGTCTTTTTGCTATTAAATATTACTTAAAGTATAGATTCTACCTTACCATCAATACCGCTGCAAAGGATTGCCAGCAGGAATGCGGCCTGAGGGCCTCTCCACATTCCGTCTATGGGGAAGCGCTCATTTTCAGCACTGTGGGAGTTGGTCTCGACATCTCCGCTGCCAAGGCACACCGCGGGGATGCCGTTGCAGATGGGGAATGCGGCGTCGGTAGGTCCGCCCTCATTGAAAGAAGGCTCCTTGCCCAAAAACTTGGTTATGGCATATGCCGCCTCAACTATGGGATCATTAAGCCCCAGGCTGCCCGCAGGCACATTGAAATACTCGTGGATATCATATGTAATGGTATCCTTGCCCCAACGCTCTGTCTCCTCTCGGCAGCCGTCCTCTATGGCCTTGTATATCTCGGCCTTCATTTTAAGCAGAGGCTCCATCTGGTTGGAACGCATATTGATCTTAATGGTGGCCTGGGGGACGATGGCATGGACGCCGGCATCATTCCCGGCATGGAAGTTGGATACGCAGTATGTCGTCTTAGGCACGGCAGGCACCTGGATATCGGCTATCTTGGCGACAGCCCTGGCCGCGGCGTGCAGCGGGTTGGCCATCTTGCCGAAAGCGCCGTAGGCGTGGCCGCCTATACCATAAAAATTGACCATGCAGGTGGTCATGCCGGTGGCCTGATATGTTATTTTGCCGACCTGGACGCCGTCAAGGCACACGCAGGCTGCGATATCCTTATGCTCTCCCAGGAAATACTCTATACCGCCAAAGCCGCCCATGCCCTCCTCGCGGACGGTGCCGACAAAGAATATGTCGCCGTTCAGTTTTATGCCCGTTTCCTTAAAGGCCCTTATGATGCCCATAAGGGCGGCGGTGCCGCTGGTATTGTCCGCAATGCCGGGGCATCTTACGAACCCATCGTCGCCTATGACGGGATTGATAACCGTATCCTTGGGATAGACCGTATCCATATGGGCCTCGACTACAATAGGCTTGCCCTTGCCCGTGCCGCGGTAAAGTCCGATGGCATTGCCGATGCCGTCGATATGCACATCCTCCAGCCCCAGCTTGCGGAACTTTTCGGCCACAGCCTTGGCCCTCTCCTCCTCCTGGAAGGTGGGAGCAGGTATGACAACCAGCTCCAGCTGATCTTTAAGTGTGTTCTGACTGTCGTCCTTGATGAAGTCTACACCCTTTTTTATCTCAGCTATTTTAAGGGCCTCGTCAAGGGCGGTCTGGGTCTTAGCGCTTACCTGATAATCCATAATGATGCCTCCTTTTTTTATTTTACTTTATTGTACTACAAGGCAAAAATCAAAGCAACAAAAAAGGGATTGTTCCGAGGCATCAATCTCGGAACAATCCCTTTAAGCACATTTATAATCAGACAAGCTCGATTATGGCCATCTCGGCAGCGTCGCCGCGCCTGGGGCCTGTGCGGATTATGCGGGTATAACCGCCGTTGCGGCCGGCATACTTGGGAGCCAGCTCGTCAAAAGTCTTCTTGACAACATCCTCCTTGGTGATGAAGGTCATGGCCTGGCGCTTGGCGTTCAGGTCGCCCTTCTTGCCGAGGGTTATCATCTTTTCGGCCAAAGGACGGACTTCCTTGGCTCTGGTGACAGTTGTTTCTATTTTACCGTTTTCCAGCAGATAGGTGACCATGGCGCGCAGCATGGCGCGGCGGTGGTCGGTAGGTCTGCCGAGTTTGCGGGTTCCGGGCATGACTTATACCTCCTTGTTAAAGCTCACCTTTATGCCCGCTTATGCGGGCACAAAGGCTCCGTTATCTATTGATTTTCCACTTTTGCCAGATAGAGCCCCATGGCGGAAAGCTTGTTGACGACTTCCTCATAGGACTTCCTGCCCAGGTTCCTGACCTTCATCATATCCTCTTCGGTCGTATTGACCAGATCGGCCACTGTGTTGATGCCCGCGCGTTTGAGGCAGTTGAAGGAACGGACAGACAGATCCAGCTCCTCGATGGTCATTTCCAGGACCTTATCCTGCGTGGATTCGCTCTTTTCGACCACTATGGCCTTGGAGCCTATCTCCTCGCTCAGCTCGACGAAGAGATTGAGGTGGTCGGTCAATATCTTTGCCGACAGGGACAAAGCGTCCTTCGCCGTTATGGTCTTATCGGTATAGACCTCCAGCGTCAGCTTGTCGTAATCGGTCATATTTCCCACGCGGGTGTTTTCCACCGTATAATTGACCTTATGGATCGGTGTGTATATCGAGTCCACCGGGATAACTCCGATGGGCTGCTGGGGCTGCTTGTTCTTGTCGCTGGGCACATATCCGCGGCCGTGATCGAAGGTCAGCTCCATTGTCAGCTTGGCGTCCTCCATCAGAGTCGCTATGTGCAGATCGGGATTGAGAATCTCCATTTCGGAATCGCATTTGATGTCGCCGGCGGTCACCTCACAGGGGCCGACTGCCTCGATAATTGCCATCTTCTTGCCTTCGGAATAAAGCTTGGCTATTATGCTCTTGACATTGAGCACTATCTCGGTGACATCCTCCTTGACTCCGGGGATGGTAGAGAACTCATGCTGCACGCCGTCGATCTTAATGCTGGTGGCCGCTGTGCCGGGCAGCGAGGAAAGCAGTACGCGGCGCAGGGAATTACCGAGGGTGGTGCCGTACCCGCGCTCTAAAGGCTCGATGACATATTTGCCGTAGGAACCGTCGGGCAGGGACTCGACACATTCAATACGCGGTTTCTCAATAGCTATCATTCAGTACCCTCCTTGTTATCCGTAAACGATTATCGTGCGCCCACAACCAAACAGCAAATTACTTGGAGTACAGCTCGACGATGAGATTTTCTTCGACTTCGTAGTCGATCTCGTCCCTGATGGGCAGGGTGGCTATGGTAGCCTGGCCGTGAGCCTTGTCAACACTGAGCCAGCCGACTATGGGCATCGTGGCGTTGGCCTCCAGAACGGCCTTGAACTTGGCAAGACCCATGCTCTTTTCGGAAATGGCGACAACATCGCCGGGCTTTACCAGATAAGAGGGGATGTTGACCTTCTTGCCGTTGACGGTAAAGTGGGCATGGGAAACCAGCTGCCTGGCCTCGCGGCGGGTCATGGCAAATCCGGCCCTGAAGACCACATTGTCAAGCCTGCGCTCAATGAGGGACAGAAGGTTCTCACCCGTCTTGCCCTGCATCCTGAAGGCTTCCTCATAATAGGAACGGAACTGCTTTTCAAGTATGCCGTATATGAACTTGACCTTCTGCTTCTCGTTGAGCTGAAGGGCATATTCACTCTTCTTCCTTCTCATCTGGTTGCCGGGGTTGCGGTTGGTGCTCTTCTTAGCGTAACCCATGACGGCAGGAGAGATGCCAAGAGCCCTGCAGCGCTTGGCAATAGGCTGCATATTTTTAGCCATTGTATTTGACCTCCTGTTCGATTAAACTCTTCTTCTCTTGGGGGGACGGCAGCCGTTGTGGGGAATGGGGGTAACATCCTTAATCATGTTGACCTCCAAGCCGGCAGCCTGCAAAGCCCTGATGGCGGCTTCCCTGCCTGCGCCGGGACCCTTTACATAAACCTCAACGGTCTTGAGGCCGTGCTCCATGGCAGCCTTGGCAGCCGTCTCGGCAGCGGTCTGGGCGGCATAAGGAGTTGACTTTCTCGAGCCCCTGAATCCGAGTCCGCCGGCCGAAGCCCAGGAAATGGCATTGCCCTTAAGGTCGGTTATGGTAACAAGGGTATTATTGAAAGAAGAACGGATATGCACAGCTCCCCTTTCGATATTCTTGCGCTCGCGGCGCTTGGTGCGCGTGGCGCCCTTCTTTGTGGTTTGTGCTTTAGCCATTATCTCGCCCCTCCCTTACTTCTTCTTGTTGGCAATGGTCTTCTTAGGACCCTTGCGCGTCCTGGCGTTGGTCTTGGAGCGCTGTCCCCTTACGGGCAGACCCCTGCGGTGACGCAGGCCCCTGTAAGAGCCTATCTCTACCAGGCGCTTTATGTTAAGGCCGACATCCCTTCTCAGATCGCCTTCCACCGAGTATTCATGCTCGATGGCCTCTCTGAGCTTGGCGGCTTCGTCTTCTGTCAGATCCTTGACTCTGGTGTCAGGATTAATCCCTGTCTTGGCCAGGATCTCGTTGGAAAGGTTGCGGCCTATACCGTAGATATAGGTCAGGCCAATCTCTACCCTCTTCTCGCGAGGGAGGTCAACACCGGCAATACGGGCCATTTATATTTACACCTCCAAATAATCTCTCTTAACCCTGTTTCTGCTTATGCTTGGGGTTCTCGCAGATGACCATGACGCGGCCTTTTCTGCGAATGATCTTGCACTTTTCGCAAATGGGCTTAACAGACGGCTTAACTTTCATTGTTTTATCCTCCTGTAAACTATCCTCTACTTTGCTCTCCAGGTGATCCTGCCCTTTGTCAGGTCATATGGTGACATCTGAAGCGTCACCTTGTCGCCCGGCAGGATCTTTATGAAATTCTTGCGGAGCCTTCCCGATATATGGGCCAGAACCCTGTGCCCGCCGGTGATCTCCACCTGGAACATCGCGTTCGGCAGCGCCTCTATAACGGTACCTTCAACTTCTATCATGTCTTCTTTTGGCATGTAATATCTCCTTCAGAGTAATCGTCGCCCTGTCGCCGTCAGTCCTGGCAGCATGTCAGGATCAAAGGCTCTTCCGGCGTTATCAGTATCGAGTTTTCGTAATGGGCCGACAGCCTTCCGTCGGCTGTCTCAACGGTCCATCCGTCCTTCAGTGTCTTTATCTGATATACTCCGGCATTGACCATCGGCTCTATGGCCAGGGTCATTCCGGCAACAAGCCTCGGGCCTCTGCCCGGATGTCCGTAATTGGGCACCTCAGGGTCCTCGTGAAGCTCGGAACCTACTCCGTGGCCGACATAATCCCGCACGACGGAAAAGCCGAAGCTCTCCACATACTGCTGTACGGCGTGGGAGATGTCGGATATCCTCTGGCCTACTCTGGCCAGCCTGATACCCTCATAGAAGCTCTGCCGGGTCACTTCGATGAGCTTAAGCGCCTCTTCTGACACCTTTCCGGCGGGGAATGTGTCGGCACAGTCGCCGTGGTAACCCATATAATCGGCACCAACGTCTATCTTGACTATGTCCCCTTCTTTTATGACGCGGTCACCGGGTATGCCGTGTATTACCTGGTTATTGACGCTGCAGCAGATACTGCCGGGGAACCCCGCATAGCCGAGGAAGGAAGGCCTTGCGCCAAACCCCTCTATGACCTTGCGGGCTATTTCATCAAGCTCTCTCGTCGTGATCCCGGGAGCCACCGCCTGCCCCGCCGCCTTTCTGGCGGCGGCGGCTATGCGGCCGGCTTCCTGCATGAGCTTTATCTCATGCGCTGATTTTACCTTTATCATACTTCGACTCCGATGGCGGCAGCCACAAGCGCCGTCGTATCCTCCAGCTTCTCCTGGCCCTTGACGACCTTGAGAAGCCCTTTGTTTTTATAATGGTTGACGATAGGCTCGGTCTGTTTGTGATAAACAGCTATGCGCTGCCTTACCACCTCAGGCCTGTCATCATCCCTGATGCCCAAAGCAGTCCCACACTTGTCGCATATGCCTTCCTTTTTGGGTGGATGGCTGACGACATGATAGGTGGCCTGGCACTTGGGACAGGTGCGCCTGCCGCTCATCCTTTCGACAATGGCATCATCGCTGACATCCAAAAACAGCACCATGTCGATATCCATGACCCTGTCCAGAGCTTCCGCCTGGGCAAGGGTCCTGGGAAAACCGTCGAACACCATTCCCTTCTGGCAGTCGGGAGCCTTTACCCTCTCCCTGACCAGCTCTATGACCAGCTCATCGGGGACCAGGCTGCCCTTGTTCATATACTCGGCAGCCTTTTTGCCCAGCTCGGTGCCTTCGGAAATGGCCGATCTTAAAAGGTTGCCCGTCGACACCGCGGGCACGCCGAGCTTTGCTGTAATAAACTCGGCCTGTGTGCCCTTGCCGGCGCCGGGAGCGCCCAGAAGTATAATTCTCATTTACTCCTCATCTCCATAAAGGGCTTTATTCAAGGAAGCCCCTGTAATGACGCATGAGCATCTGATTTTCGATAGCCTTGACGGTCTCCAGCGCGACACCGACCATGATTATGACCGATGTTCCGCCGACAGCCAGGCCCTCCAGACCCTTGATATTGCTTATGATAAGGGGCAGGACAGCAACTATCGCAAGGAACATGGCGCCCATAAGGGTGACCTTGTTAAGGACCTTGGCTATAAAGTCAGAGGTCGGCCTTCCGGGACGGAAGCCGGGGATAAATCCGCCATTGTTCTTTAAGTTGTTGGCTATCTCAATGGGATTGAACTGAATGGCAGCGTAGAAATACGCAAAGCCGAATATCAGCAGAAGATAAACGATGATATAAAGGGGGCTTCCCTGGGAAAAGGCTCCGACAAAGCTGTCCCAGAAGCTGCCCTCCGCGGGTGTGAAGAATGCCGCAATGGTCGAAGGCACCGTCACTATGGTGGAGGCAAAGATGACGGGCATGACGCCGGCCATGTTGACCTTCATCGGCAGGTGGGTGCTCTGGCCGCCGTACTGCTTCCTTCCGACGACCCTCTTGGCGTACTGCACGGGTATGCGGCGCTCAGCATTGGTTATAAAGACTATGAAGGCTATGATGGCCACAAACAAAGCCACAATGAATATAGCCTTCCAGATGGCCAGCGTACCGCCCATGACGCCGTATACAAGGCTCAAGGCAGCCGAAGGCCCGCGGCTTACGATACCGACAAAAAGTATCAGCGAAACGCCGTTGCCGACGCCCTTATCGGTGATCTGCTCTCCCAGCCACATGACGAAGGAGGAGCCGGCTACGAATGTCAGCACGATTACGATGCCGCTCCAAAGGTCGGTGCGGGTCAGTACATGCTGGCTCTTGAGCAGCACATAGTAGCTGTATCCCATAACCAGGGAAATGCCGATGGTGACATACCTTGTGATGGAGGCGATCTTCTTTCTTCCTTCCTCGCCGCCCTCCCTGGCCAGACGCTCAAGGGCCGGTATAGCCACCTGCAGAAGCTGCATTATAATGGAGCTGTTGATGTAGGGGTACACCGAAAGGGCGAAAACCGAGGCCTGGGAAAGGCCGCCGCCCGAAAGGATGTTGAAGTACCCGAGTATCGTCGAGGACAAAGCGGCGAACTGTGTCGCCAGGGCCTTTGTGTCGACATAGGGTACATAGATGGAATGGCCGAAACGGAATACGACCATTGCCACAATGACGAAAATCAGTTTTTTACGGAGTTCGGGGATTTTCCAAGCATTCCTTACGGTTTCGAACATGCTTAGATCACCTCCGCCCTTCCTCCTGCGGCTTCAATCTTCTCCTTGGCCGAGGCGGTAAAACCGTTGGCCTTGACGGTCAGCTTCTTGCTGATCTCGCCGCCGCCCAGGACCCTGTAACCGTCCATTTTCTTTGTCGCCAGGCGCTTTTCGATAAGGGCCTGCATCGTGACCTCGGCGCCTTCCTCAAAGGCCTTATCAAGGTCGCTAAGGCTGACTTCGCAGTAATGCTTGGCGAAAACATTGTGAAAGCCCCTTTTGGGGAGCCTTCTTGTCAGGGGCATCTGGCCGCCCTCGAAGCCGGGACGGACGCCGCCGCCGCTTCGGGCCCACTGACCCTTGTGGCCTCTGCCGGCCGTCTTGCCGTTGCCGGTGCCTATGCCCCTGCCCTTGCGCTTGCCGACCGTGGTGCTGCCGGCAGCGGGAGAAAGTTCATGCAGTTTCATGTCGCGCCCTCCTTAGTTATTCTCAACTTTGACAAGGTAGCCTATCTGGGCTATCTTGCCCTTTGTCTGCTCATTTGCGGGCTGGACAGTAACATTGCCTATCTTGGTAAGGCCCAGGGAATGGGCTGTGGCTATATGCTTCTTGTGCCTGCCGTTGAGGCTCTTGACAAGGGTAATCTTTACAGTTTCCATTTTTCTAAGTTACCCTCCTTACCTGAGTTCTTCAGCGGGGATGCCCCTGACAGCCGACACCTGCTGGGCGTCTCTCAGCGACATAAGTCCCTGCATCGTGGCCGCGACAACATTCTGGGGATTGTTGGAGCGCAGGCACTTCGTACGGATATCGGTTATGCCGGCAACCTCGACGACGGCGCGGACAGCACCGCCGGCGATAACGCCGGTACCGGGGGCAGCCGGCTTGAGCAGAACGCGGCCGGCGCCGAACTTACCTATAACCTCGTGGGGAATCGTCGTCCCGTCGAGAGAAATTTTTACAAGATTCTTCTTGGCGTCCTCTATACCCTTGCGGATAGCGTCGGGAACTTCGGAGGACTTGCCGAGGCCGAAGCCCACTATGCCGTTGCCGTCGCCGACTACGACCAAAGCCGCGAACTTGAAGATGCGGCCGCCCTTGACCGTCTTGGATACGCGATTGAGGGCAACTACCTTCTCTGTCAGCTCAAGGGCCGAGGCGTCTATTAACTTAGCCATTTACAGATCCTCCCTTAAAACTTGAGTCCGCCCTCGCGGGCGCCTTCTGCAAGTGCCTTAACGCGTCCGTGGTAGAGATAACCGCCGCGGTCAAACACTACATTTTCAATACCGGCCTTCAAAGCCCTTTCGGCAATCATGCCGCCCAGCTTCTTTGCAGCCTCGACGTTTCCGCCGTAAGCGCCGAAGTCCTTCTCGTTGGTGGCGGCTGCGGCCAGGGTCTTGCCGACCTGGTCGTCTATGACCTGGGCATAGATGTGCTTTGCGCTGCGGAAGACCACGAGCCTGGGCCTTTCGGCCGTGCCCGAAATATGGGCGCGCACTCTCTTATGCCTCTTCAGCCTCTGGGCATTGGAATCATACTTCTTAACCATTTATGCGCACCTCCTTATTTCTTCTTGGCTCCGGTCTTGCCTTCCTTGCGGCGCACGACCTCACCGGTATACCTGATGCCCTTGCCCTTGTAAGGCTCGGGGGGCCTTTTCTTGCGCACGTCGGCGGCAAACTGACCGACCAGCTGCTTATCGACGCCGCTGATGATTATCTTGTTGGGCGCCGGGGACTCAATGGTGATCCCGGGAACGGGGTCTACCAGGACCTGATGGGAATAACCTATATTCATCTGAAGCTGCGTGCCTGCCATAGCCACACGGTAGCCGACGCCGACAACATCCAGCTCCTTGCGGTAGCCTTCGCTGACGCCTACGACCATGTTGTGGATAAGGGTGCGGGTCAGGCCGTGGAGCGACCTGTGCAGCTTATCGTCGGAAGGACGGGATACCGTTATCTCGCTGCCTTCGACCTTGATTATCATATCGGGGTGCATGACCTTGGTCAGTTCACCCTTGGGGCCTTTTGCCGTTACGACATTGCCGCTTGCCACTTCCACGGTGACGCCGGCGGGGATGGCAACAGGCATTTTTCCTATGCGGGACATAACCTTTTACCTCCTCTTCTTACCAGACAAAAGCCAGGACCTCGCCGCCTACATTGAGCTCGCGGGCCTTCTTGTCCGTCATAATGCCTTTCGATGTGGAAATGATGGCGATGCCGAGGCCTCTCAGCACCTTGGGCAGCTCGTCGACGCCGGCATAAACCCTGAGGCCGGGACGGCTGACCCTGCGCAGGCCGGAAATGGCCTTCTGCTTGTTGTTTGTGTACTTGAGGGTGATCTTGATAACGCCCTGATTGCCGTTGTCAACAACCTCGAAGGCCTTGATGTAACCTTCGTCCAGAAGGATCTGGGCAATGGCCTTCTTCATGCCGGAAGCCGGGACATCTACGGTTGCATGCCTGGCGGAACCGGCATTTCTGATACGCGTAAGCATATCAGCGATGGGGTCTGTGATGTGCATTTTTCTTTTCCTCCTTAAGAAGTTAGAGGGAAGCTTTTTCCTGCCGCCCTTTAAAAAGGACAGGGATGCTGCCGGTCTTTAAGATTGGCGGCATGCCTCCTTTTAAGGCGGCGGCCCCCTCCACTGTTCTCAGCGCTCTGCGCTCTTGCTTTATATTACCAGGAAGCCTTGCGCACGCCGGGGATCTGGCCCTTGTAAGCCAGCTCCCTGAAGCATATACGGCATACGCCGAAGTCCCTGAGGTAAGCGTGGGGCCTGCCGCAGATCTTGCAGCGGTTGTAGTTCCTGGTGGAGAACTTGCTGCCCTTCTGCTGCTTCAAAACCATTGCTTTCTTTGCCATTCTGCTCCTCCTTATCTTGCGAACGGAGCGCCCAGGAGCTCAAGCAGCTCTCTGGCTTCTTCGTCTGTCTCGGCAGTCGTCGTGAAAACGATGTCCATGCCGCGGATCTTGTCTATCTTATCATACTCGATTTCGGGGAATATCAGCTGTTCCTTGATACCCATGGCAAAGTTGCCCCTGCCGTCAAAGCCGCCGTTCTGGATGCCCCTGAAGTCACGGACGCGGGGAAGGGCGATGTTGAAGAACCTGTCAAGGAACTCCCACATCTTATCCTGCCTCAGCGTTACCTTGGCGCCGATGGGCATATCCTCACGAAGCTTGAAGTTGGCTATCGACTTGCGGGCCCTGGTGATAACGGGCTTCTGGCCGGTGATGATGGCCAGGTCGTTTACGACCGAGTCGAGGACCTTGGAATTGTCCCTGGCCTCGCCGCAGCCGACATTGACCGTGATCTTGTCGAGCTTGGGGATCTGCATGACGCTCTTATACCCAAACTTCTTCATAAGGGCAGGAGCTATCTCGTCAATATACTTCTGCTTGAGGCGGGGCGTATAATTTTCAGACATATCTCTTTACCCCCTTGTTATATTTCGGCGCCGCACTTTTTGCAGACGGTTATCTTCTTACCGTCGGCCCCGATCTTGTGAGCGAGGCGAGTGGGCTTCTGGCACTTGGGGCAGACACGCATGACCTTGCAGGCCCTGATGGGGATGGGCTTGGAAAGGATTCCGCCCTCCTCGCCCTGCCTGCGGGGCTTGGTGTGCCTCTGTGCGATGTTTATTCCTTCAACGATGACCGTCTGATGCTTGGGGGAAGCCGACAGAACCTTGCCCTGCTTGCCCTTGTCCTTGCCGGAAAGCACCACTACGGTGTCGCCTGTCTTGACATGAAGAGTGTTCATTTAGCTCCTCCTCCTTACAGTACTTCGGGAGCCAGCGAAAGGATCCTCATATAATCCTTATCGCGGAGCTCACGGGCGACCGGTCCAAAGATACGAGTGCCTCTGGGGGTCTTGTCTTCCTTGATGATGACGGCGGCGTTCTCGTCAAAACGGACATAGGAGCCGTCGGACCTCCTCAGGCCCTTACGGGTGCGGACTATGACAGCCCTGACGACCTCGCCCTTCTTGACCTGGCCGCCGGGAGCGGCCTTGCGGACCGAAGCCACAACGACGTCGCCGATATTTCCGTATCTGCGGGTCGAGCCGCCGAGAACACGGATGCATTTAAGTTCCTTCGCGCCGGTATTGTCGGCAACGCGAAGATATGATTCCTGCTGTACCACGGCAAACCCTCCTTATTTGGCCTTCTCGACGATTTCCACCAGGCGCCATCTCTTGTCCTTGGAAAGGGGCCTTGTCTCCATGACCCTTACCCTGTCGCCGATGCCGCACTCGTTGTTTTCGTCGTGTGCTTTAAGTTTATATGTCGACTTTACTATCTTCTTGTAAAGCGGATGCTGGACCCTGTCCTGAATCGCAACCACGATGGTCTTATCCATCTTGTCGGAAACGACAATGCCGACCCTCGTCTTGCGGAAAGCTCTTTCACTCATTGTTTATCCTCCTTGCCGCTTAAGACCTGCCCGCAAGCTCACGCTCGCGGAGGATCGTCTTGACTCTGGCGATGTCACGCTTGACCTCGCCGATCTTCAGCGGGTTTTCAAGCTGGTTGATAGCGTGCTGAAGCCTCAGATTAAAGAGATCCTTTTTCAGCTCGCCCAGCTTCTGATTAAGCTGCTCTGTGGAAAGCTCGCGTACCTCTTTTGCCTTCATCATACTTCACCACCTGTTTCTTTCGCGGTATCCTCCCTTGTGACAAACTTCGTCTTCAGGGGGAGCTTGTGTCCGGCAAGGCGGAGAGCCTCTCTTGCCGTTTCTTCGGGAACGCCGGCTATTTCGAAAAGTACCCTGCCGGGCTTGACGACCGACACCCAGAACTCAGGAGAACCCTTACCGGAACCCATGCGGGTCTCGGCAGGCTTCTTGGTCACAGGCTTGTCGGGGAAAATCTTGATCCATACCTGGCCGCCGCGGCGGATGTAACGGGTCATGGCGACACGGGCCGCCTCAATCTGGTTGGAGGTCACCCAGGCGGGCTCTGTGGCCTGCAGGCCGTACTCGCCATTGGATACAAAGTTGCCGCGGGTAGCTTTGCCCCTCATGCGGCCGCGATGGACCCTCCTGTATTTTACTCTCTTAGGTAAAAGCATTACTGAGCTCCTCCTTCCTGCTTGGGAGCGGGGCGGTTACCGCCTCTGTTATTGTTGTAAGGCCTGCGCTCGCCCTGGCCGCGACGATCGCTGTTCCTGCGGTCACCCTGACCTCTGCGATCGCCCCTGGGGCTGTTCCTGCGGTCGCGGCGGTCGTTGCGCCTCGTGGGGGCCTCGACGGTGCTCTGCCTGGGGCCGCCCGTAAGGATCTCGCCCTTGTAGATCCAGACCTTGACGCCTATCCTGCCGTAGGTCGTATCAGCCTCGGCAAAGCCGTATTCGATATCGGCCCTGAGGGTCTGAAGGGGAATGGTGCCCTCGTGATAATGCTCGGTCCTGGCTATTTCGGCCCCGCCCAGACGGCCGGAAACCGTTGTCTTGATGCCCTTGGCGCCCAGGCGCATGGCCCTGGCCATAGCCTGCTTCATGGCGCGGCGGAAGCTTATGCGCCTTTCAAGCTGGGAAGCGATGTTCTCGGCAACCAGCTGGGCGTTGAGGTCGGGGCTCTTGACCTCGATGATGGAAACCTTGGTGGGCTTGCCTATCATGACGGTAAGGTCCTGCTCAAGCTTCTGTATATCGGCGCCGCCCTTGCCGACGATCATGCCGGGCTTGGCGCAGTGGATTATTATGCGGACATTGGCGTTTGTACGCTCGATCTCTATCTGAGGCACGCCTGCTGCGTAAAGTGTCTTCTTAAGATACTTGCGGATCTTGTAGTCCTCTACCAAAAGGTCGCCGAAAAGCTCGTCTTTGGCATACCAGCGGGAATCCCATCCTTTTATAACGCCCACACGCAGACCGTGGGGATTTACTTTCTGGCCCATAACTTACCTCCTTGACCTTATTCTTTCTCTTTGAGGACAAGGGTGATGTGCGAAGTCCTCTTGTTTATCCTGAACGCTCTGCCCTGAGCTCTGGGCATGACCCTCTTCATGATGGGGCCGCCGCAGACAAAGACCTGAGAAACGTAAAGCTTCTTGGGGTCCATCTCAAAATTGTTCTCGGCGTTGGCCGAGGCGCTTTTGAGCAGCTTCAGCAGATGCTCGCTCGCTGCCTTGGGAGTGTTCATAAGAATGGCAGCGGCCATATCGACATCCTTGCCGCGGATAAGGTCGCAGGCTATCTGGACCTTGCGGGGAGAGATGCGAACATGCTTTAAATACGCTCTTGCTTCCATCTCATTTTCCTCCTACTTGTTCTTGTTGCCCGAATGGCCGCGGAATGTGCGGGTGGGGGCAAACTCACCGAGCTTATGGCCGACCATATCCTCGGTTATATATACGGGGACATGCTTCCTGCCGTCGTGGACAGCTATCGTGTGTCCGACGAAATCGGGATGGATCATCGATGCCCTCGACCATGTCTTGAGTACCTTCTTGTCGCCGCTTTCGTTAAGAGCCCTGACCCTCTTCAAAAGCTCGGGAGCCACAAAAGGACCCTTCTTTATGCTTCTGCCCATTTAAGTGTCTCCTTTCCTTATTTGCCGTTACGACGCTTTACGATCTGCTTGTCGGTACGGTGATTCTTCTTGCGGGTCTTGAAACCCAGAGTCGGCTTGCCCCAGGGAGAAACAGGTCCGGGACGTCCGACAGGGGACTTGCCTTCGCCGCCGCCGTGGGGGTGGTCGTTCGGGTTCATGACCGAACCGCGGACGCTGGGACGCACACCCAGGTGACGCTTGCGGCCGGCCTTGCCCAGCTGGACGTTCTCGTGGTCAAGGTTGCCGACCTGGCCGATGGTGGCCTTGCAGCCCATCTTGATGTACCTGACTTCGCCGGAGGGCAGCCTTACCTGAGCGGCGGCGCCTTCCTTGGCCATCAGCTGGGCAGCTACGCCGGCGGAGCGGCAAAGCTGTCCGCCGCGGCCGGGATACAGCTCGATATTGTGAATAACGGTACCCAGGGGGATGTTGGCCACGGGCAGGCAGTTGCCGGGCTTGATGTCGGCGCCTGCGCCCGAAACGACGGTGTCGCCGACCTTAAGGCCGTTGGGGGCCAGGATGTACCTCTTCTCGCCGTCCTCGTACTGAAGAAGGGCGATATGGGCCGAACGGTTGGGGTCGTACTCCAGCGTCTTGACGACTGCGGGCATATCCAGCTTGTCGCGCTTGAAGTCGATGACCCTGTACTTTATCTTGTTGCCGCCGCCGTGATGACGGACGGTGATTCTGCCATAGCTGTTTCTGCCGGAGGTCTTCTTCAGCTTCTGAAGCAGGCTCTTTTCCGGCGCTACCTTGCTCAGCTCCCTGTAATCGGTGACAGTCATATGTCTGCGGGAGGGGGTGGTAGGCTTATAGCTCTTTATAGCCATGTCTTTTCACTCCTTGTTTTGTCGTTTCGCACCGCTTGCGCGGTATACATTCGCGGTCCTTGCCGCGGGATATTTCCCGGGCTTAGACCATGCCCTCGAAGATCTCGATGGGCTTGGAATCGGCAGTAAGGCGGACAACAGCCTTCTTAAAAGAAGCCGTCTTGCCGACATGTACGCCCATGCGCTTTTCCTTGCCGGCAACATTGATGGTGTTGACGCTCATGACCTTGACGCCGAAGATCTTCTCTATGGCCTTGCGGACGTCGACCTTGGTGGCGTCCTTGGCGACTTCGAAGACATACTTCTTCATCTCGACGCTTTCCATCGACTTCTCGGTGATGATGGGCCTTATGATGATATCGTATACAGATTTCACTGTTTGTACACCTCCTCGATCATGGCAACAGCCTTCTGGTCGGCGACGAACTTGTCGGCCTTCAGGATGTCATAGACACTGATGACCGAAGCGAATGTCGTCTGTACGCCGGGGATGTTCCTGGCGCTGAGGACCACATTCTTCTCAACGGCGGGGGTAACGACCAAAGCCGAACCGGAAGCGCCCACGCTGTTAAGGAAGCTGACCATGGCCTTGGTCTTTATCTCGGGGAGCGTCAGGTTGTCGATGACAATGATGCTGCCCGCGGCCATCTTGGCCGACAGGGCCGAACGGATAGCCAGCCTGCGGCTCTTTTTGTTGATGGTGTAACGGTAGCTGCGGGGCTTGGGGCCCAGAGCTATGCCGCCGTGGGTCCACTGAGGAGCGCGGATGCTTCCCTGGCGGGCCCTGCCGCTGCCCTTCTGCCTCCAGGGCTTCCTGCCGCCGCCGCGGACCTCGGCCCTGGTCAGCGTGCTCTGGGTGCCCTGGCGCATGTTGGCCAGATGGTTCTTGACGTTCTCATGCACAACGGCCATGTTGGGCTCTATGCCGAAAACGCTGTCGTTAAGCTCGATTTCGCCGACGACCTTGCCGGCCATATCGTAAAGATTGGTTTTAGCCACTGTTGTTCCTCCTCCCCGCTTACCTTCTCGCAGAGGCCTTCTGCGGGTTGCTGCTTACACCCTGGGCCTGCGTGTTCTTGACACGGTTTGTCTTAACGGTGTTCTTGATATACACGATAGCGCCCTTGGGGCCGGGGACAGCACCGCGAACGGCTATCATATTGCTCTCGGCGTCTACCTTGACGACCTGCAGGTTCTGGACGGTGACCTGCTCGGCGCCCAGATGACCGGCCATCTTCTTGCCGGGCATGACCCTGGAGGGGTCGGTGTTGGCGCCCATGGAACCGACAGAACGGTGGACAGGGCCTACGCCGTGGGTATGCTCCTGCATCCTGGCATTCCAGCGCTTTACGACGCCGGCATACCCCTTACCTTTGCTGGTGCCGACTATATCGACCTTATCCCCCTCGGCGAAAACGTCGGCCGAAACGGTATCGCCCACATTGTACTGATCGCAGTCCTGGATTCTGAACTCCTTAAGGTACTTCCTGGCGGGTACTCCGGCCTTTGCGAAGTGGCCCTTCATGGGCTTTGTCAGCTTCTTCTCGCTGATATCGGCATAGCCCAGCTGAATGGAAGCGTAACCGTCCTTCTCAACGGTCTTTTTCTGAGTTACCGTGCAGGGGCCCGCCTCAATGACTGTAACGGGGATCACCTTGCCGGTCTCATCGAAGATCTGCGTCATGCCGACCTTCTTGCCGATGATTGCTTTCTGCAACTGCAATTTTATTTCCTCCTTAAGTTAGTGGTTGGAAAACAGTAAAGTTTTGTCTTCCTTCATTTCCCAACATAACCCTTCCGGCTTATCCGGAAACGGTTGTTGACCTTAATTTGAATTAGAGCTTGATCTCGACGTCGACGCCGGCGGGAAGGTCGAGGTTTGTAAGGGCCTCGATGGTCTTCTGCTCGGGATTGCGGATATCGATCAGACGCTTATGTGTGCGCCTTTCAAATTGCTCGCGGGAGTCCTTATATTTGTGAACAGCCCTCAGAATGGTGACCACCTTTTTCTCCGTGGGGAGGGGTATGGGGCCGGCTACGTTTGCACCGGTCCTCTTGGCGGCCTCGACTATCCTCTCGGCAGCCTGGTCAATAAGCTGGTGGTCGTAAGCTTTGAGCCTGATTCTCATCTTCTGCATTTCTGCCATGTCTGTTTTTCCTCCTATGCGTACTCAAATCGCTTTTCTTTTTTGATTTGGTACGGCGAGAACCTGCAACGCTTCCGTGCGTATTTCCATTTTTGCATAAGTAAAGCCGGAGTTTATAAAAGGGCTTCCGGCGCAAAAATCACTCGTTGGTCTCCCCGCGGCTTACCTGCAAAATGCTGGCAGTTCCATCGGTAATATGCGGATACGCGAGTAAGTTTAGGTTTCTCTGCCGCCCGATTGTCGGACTACTCCTCCCAAGTTACCCGGCAAAACCGGCAATCTTGAGATTCATCGCTGGGGACATAACTATCCCCGCGCTTTTCAGCGCCCTTATAGAATATCAGACACGGCCTATTTTGTCAATACTTTTTTGTAGGAATAACCCAATTTGACCTCTTTTTTTCGGCAAAAAGCCGAAAAACCATTCTTTTCCGACCATTTTCAGCGGTTTTCCACATAACTGACAGCTTTTTTCACAGCCATTTCACACGAATGTCACAAGGGGATAAAAAGCCCTCTTTTTTAAGGCGGTAAACGATATGCAGCATTTCCATTCCATGGTAAAGTTTTTCAAAGGAGCCCGCAGCCTCCATCCCCAGCTTCTTGGCAACAGCGATGGAAGGAAGGTTTCCCGGCCTTATGTCACAGTATATTTCCTTCTGCCCCAGGTCCTCAAAAGCAGCGGCAGCAAGGCCCCGGGCGCATTCGGTGGCGTAACCTTTGCCCATATGCCTTTCCGACATGATGTACCCTATCCCCAGGACCTGCTTATCCATAAGCCGTTCTTTAAGAAGCCCGGCCTGGCCGACGGGTTCACCCGTTTCCCTGTGCAATGCCAGCATATAGTCATAGCCGTTCTCCCGGTAACCTGCCCTGCGCCTTTCAATCCATTCCTCTATGTCCTTTCTTTCGAACTCATGCTCCCATACCGACCTTACAGAAGGGCCGTTCATTGTTTCATAAAGAAAGTCAAAGTCGCTTTCTTCTATGGGCCTTAAAATCAGCCTTGATGTCTCCAGCCTTACAAGCCTTTTCATAAATACTCCTTTCACACAGCCTGGGCTCACCTCCCCGGCTGTCTATAATATCGGTTCAGCTCAGCATTGTTCATCCGCCGCACGCCGGCAGCCTGCTTCCCATATTCAGCCGATCCGCGCCCCTGTGGTTCTTTTCATACCGGTCGGGTAGCTTCTTTACGCCATCGGCCTGCGTTTTCTTATGACGCTCAATCAATCCACGCACCGTCACATGCACCTTTTGATTTTTACTCGATCAGACGCCCTTACACACCCCATTTATCCGGCGGTCCTTTACCCGCTCAGCCGATTTGCACAACTGAAGCCCCGTATAATATTCCTTTGACAGCTTCCTGCACACCATCGATCCACGGTTTTTCCGCGTATAGCCCTGCTACACATGTCACCGCAGCTTCTTTTGATAACGCTTTCTGACATCGCCCGCTGATACTTGCTCTGGCTGCTTCCACCATATGGGCTTTCTGCATTTAGCGCATCCAGCACCGCCATTTTATGTTTCTTTTCAAAATCCTTATGGCCCTTTTCCTTTATCCCGCCGCAAAGCCGTGGCGTTTTTCACAATGCACCCTTTTCAGGTACGCTAACTTTTTACGCGCAATCATTTCCCTGCCCTTTCCGGGCTTCCTTTGTCGGAACTTTCCTTATTATAATATAGCATAAAGAAACGGCATAGCAAAAGCTATGCCGTTTCCGTATTTTTACCCGGACGCCTGCGCGTCCTCTCCTTCAAAAATACCGATATTTAGCCGATGTAACCTGCGGCCTTAAGGATCTCCTTGCCCTTTTCCTCATTGGCCTCGGAAATCATGACCATAGGACCGGTGCAGCCCATGCCGCTTTCGGCATAGATTCCTGCCTTCCAAAGGGCGCGTACAGCGTCCTCCAGATCCAGGACTTCGATACCGGCTATTTCGGCGGTAACGACTTCCTTGGGGGGAGCCTTTACCTCTTCCTCGGCGGCAGCAGGCTTGCTGGCAGCCTTCCTGGCCTCCAGGATATCCTTAAGGCCGGCCTTTTCGGCCTTCTTGAACTCGTCATGGGCGATATCAAAGACCTTATTGCGGACCAGCGTGGCGGCGTACTCGATAGCGCCGGCGATAACGGGAGCGCCCGAAGCCCTGGAAACTATCATGATGAGCTTCTTATAGCCCTGGCCGATGCCGGGGCCATAGCCGTAGCCGGTGGCTTCAAAGGAACCGCCTGTCTGGAAGGAAGACATCATCTTGACCAGGACGTTGCCGGTCAGCGAGTCGGTAACCAGAACGTCGGGGGTGCCCTGAAGGACATCGTTGCCCCTCATGACGCTGCCGCCGTCGGCCCTGCCCGAGATGGCCCAATGAAGGTCATATCCGCCCTCGGCCAGCTGCTTAAGGGAGGTCTCGGTCTGCCTTGCGCCGTCAACATTGAGTATGCCGACCGTCGGGTTCTCAACGCCCGAGGCCTTGGCCGCGATTATGCCGTAAATCGTGTTCTTTATCATGCCTTCGATCCTGTCGGTCGAAGATGTACCCGTCGTGGTGGCAATGAACATTTCCTTGCCCTTGGCGGGGGTAATGACCCTGCCGACGGTGGAAACACCAATGGGGAAGGGGAAGTGCATGGTAACAGCGCCGTCTACCTCGCCGTTATCGACCATTTCCTCCATCTTCTTGTGGCCCTCCTCATCGTCGGCCACCTTGACAGTGGTAATGCCCTCATGCTCCAGGCTGCCGATGTATACGACGTCGACGCCCTTTGCGGCGGCCATAACGGCAGCCTTCATGGCGTTTTCCTCGCCGTGCTCGCTGCCCATGCCGGTAAGGGCTATGCGGGGCTTCTTGCCGAAGCTGCCCGTCTCAAGACCCTCGGCCATTTCCAGGAAGGTCTTGGCGATGGTTTTTTCAAGATTGCTCATTTCAGTCACCTGCTTACTCAGCCAGAAGGCCGGCGGCAAACTCTTTAAGGGACTTGGCGATAAGAGCCTTGACCTCTTCCTCGCTGACGCCCTTCTCCTCTGTTGCGCCCGTATTGGCCTGGATTACGAAGGAAACGCCGTCGAACAGGTTGGTCATACGGCCAAGGAACAGCGAGCCCTTGCCGACGATCATGGCGTTCTTTATCTTGCCGCTCAGGATATCCTCACGGGCGAAACCGACAAAGGGAACGCCGGAGGGGATATGGCCCTGTGTCGGAGCCCAGCCTACCATGCCGTGCTTGACGGGGAAGGAAGGAATATCGGCCTTCTCCAGCTCGCCGCGCTTGACAGCGGTAGCGGCCACGACCTTGAAGAACTGCAGTGCGGGATCGCCGCCGCCTGCGGGCTTCAGTATATCGGAGTTATGCAGCTCGCCGGCATACTTGTCGATGTCGGTGACCTTCAGCTCGCCCTTCTCCAGGGGCTTGAAGACCAGAGCTGTTGTAACATCCTGGGGACCCGAGCTGGTACCGACGGTATGGCGGCCCAGAAGGTTCAGGTTGATTTCGGGGTTTACGCCGTCGTTCTCACCCAGAACGATGGCAAAGGCGCCCAGCATGTCCTCCAGAATGGGCAGGCCCTTCTTGACATGGTCCTTGCCGTTCATGCCCAGCTTGGCCGTGCAGCCGCCGGCTGTAACGACGACCGTCTTGTAAGCGCCGGCCGTGACCAGGGAAGCTGCCTCGATCATGGTATGGGCAGGGGCTGCGCAGAAGCCGCGGATATCGGCGCCGGAAGCGTTGACCAGGCCGGCTATCTCGGCGACCGACTTGGCAAAGTTGCCGCCGCCGCGCTGGTTCATATCGCCGCAGGCCTCTTCGGAGCAGTCGATAACATACTCGACATCCTCCTTGGCGATTCCGGCGTTTTTAATGGCATGAAGTATGCCGACAACGTTGGAAGCCTTGGAAACTATATTTTCATGCATAACATGGGCCGACAGGTTAACATCGATGTCGTGGGCCCTCTTGACGGCGCCTACCAGCTTGCCCAGGTGATAAAGGCCCTCGGCATGCTCGTTCTCGACCAGGTCCTTGACCTTCTCGGCCGAAACGCCTTCCTTGATCCTGGCCATAATGCTGTCGTCAATGATCTCGTTGGCAGCCAGCTTGTCGCGGTTGGCGGCGACGAACTCGGAATCCAGCTCAACAAGGTCAAATACGTCACAGGCCTGCATCAGAAGGATGAACTCTTCCTGAGGCATGATCTGACCGAACTTGCCGTAACGGCTCGTCAGGGGGCATTCCTGCTCATTCCAGGGCATGGGTATCTTGGCCAGCTCATCGGGCGTGATGTTGCCGATATAAGCCTGGTTGGGATAGTAAGCAACGGCCTGCTCATAGCTGCGGATGTGGGAAGGCAGCTCCTTGAGGTACTCGGAGTCGGGGTTGACGATCATCTCTGTGGTCTGGGTGGTGCCGTTGTGAAGCACCATATCGGGTGTGTGGACCAGCGCATAACCTGTTCCCTTGATAACACTGTTCATTTGGCTCACTTACCTTTCATAAATTTTTTTGATGCCGCGGGAATGGATAAAACCATGCCTTAACCGCAGTTGGGGGATGCTTTTACGCATTCCTCCGCAAACTTGGTAAATACGGAAAGGGGGCTGGAAAAGCACCCAGCCCCCGCTTACTTGTCTTAGCCCAGATACTTGCAATACTGCTCGCGGATTGCGGACATTTCTTTGACGATATCGTCAACATCAAGCACCATTTCCATCATGCCTACCTGATCCTCGTAGATATCGGGATCGAACTCAGCCTTTACTTCGGGCTCGCAAACATGATAAACCGTGAGTCCCAACTGGACTCCTGTCAACGGACCTGCATAAGTGGGGTCGCCGTTGGTAACTGTCTCGGCCGCCAGGCCGGAGGCTTCACCCTCCGCTGCTCCGAGAAGAACAACAACGTTCTCCGCACCATACTGATTGGCGAATTCAAGAACTCGCTTCTGATTTTCCAGGTCCATTGCGCCGGCGGCGGTTCAGACGAAGCACTCCGTCGAGGAAAACACGACATCTCCGCCCGCACTCTTGGCACATTCTTCGATGGCAGGGCCGGGAACGCCGTCTCTGTCGCCGATGATGATAATTTTCTTACCATTAAGAATGCTCATGGCTCATTTCCTCCTATTTAGATTTTTTATAGTCAGCCCCAAAGGGCTTTCTACCGATGGTAGTTTTAAGGCCTTAGATGTTGGCCTTGATCATATTCTCGACATTCTCGGGAGTAGCGTCGTCCTTCACGCAGGAAGCGATCTGGGCGCCATTCTCGTAAATGGCGATAACGGGCAGGCCCATAACCTTCTGGCCGATGGCAAGCCTCCTGGCCTTGGTGGTGTTGAGCGAAACAAACTTCATCTTGTCGCCGTACTTCTCGGCAAACTCATGGATGTGGGGCATAAGAGCGGCGCAGGGAACGCAGCCGTCACCGTAGAAGTCAACAAGGACCTTGCCCTCAGCCTTCAGAACTTCGGCCTCAAAAGTATCTTTTGTTACGTCAAGCATTGGTATCTTCTCCTTTTCAGAATTAAAATTGCTTATTTATGGGACAGGAAATGCTCGGCCTGCATAGCGGCGATAGCGCCGTCGGCAGCAGCCGTTACAACCTGGCGCAGGCTCTTGACACGGATATCGCCGGCAGCATAAACGCCCTCGATATTGGTGTGCATATTCTCGTCGGTCTTGATGTAACCGTTCTCAAGATCAAGGATGCCCTCAAACAGAGCGGAATTGGGGTTATACCCGATAAATCCGAACAGTCCGAACATGCCGTCGTCAGGATCGGCTTCGATCCTTGTCAGCTCGCCCGTCTTGGTGTTCTTGACCGTCATGGCCTGAAGCATGCCGTCACCCTCGACGCTGTCTACGACCGTATCCCACATGAAGAACAGCTTGGGATTCTTGAAAGCCTTTTCCTGAATGGACTTTGCAGCCCTCAGCTCGTTGCGGCGATGGATAATTGTAACCTTGCGGGCGAACTTTGTAAGATACATGGCCTCTTCAACGGCGCTGTCGCCGCCGCCGACAACATATACCTCAAAGTCCTCAAAGAAGGAAGCGTCGCAGGTGGCGCAGAAGGAAATGCCGTGGCCGACAAACTCACCCTCGTTCTTGCAGCCGATGGGCTTGGGGAAAGCGCCGGTGGCAACTATAACAGCCTTGGCCTGATAATCGCCCTTGACGCCGTGAAGGGTCTTGACCTCGCCTTCCAGCTCGACGCTCTTTATCGTGTCGCTGACACGCTCGGCGCCGAAATGCTTGGCCTGCTCGGTCATACGGGCTATAAGGGAAGGACCGGAATCGCCCTCGACCTGGCCGGGATAGTTCTCTATCTCATTGGTGATGGCGATCTGTCCGCCGTCCTGGCCCTTTTCGATGATAAGGGTGGAAAGGCGGCTTCTGCCGGCATAAAGTCCGGCGGCAAGGCCGGCAGGGCCCGCGCCCAGAACGATTACATCATATATCTTGCTCATTGGTATTCGCCCTTTCTTTATTTTATTTGCATTTTTGCCTTTGTTATGTGCGGTCACCGGGCCTGGCACGGCCCCGGTAGGCCATATTGAGTGCCCCTTAGGCATTAGGCAAAACCGCGCCGGCCTTCGGGAGTTTCCTCCCGAAGGCAGCGCCTTTAAAAGCACTTGCTTTTAAACTTATTTCACTTCGAAGATGGTCTGATCCTCGACCTCGGTCGTCAGAGCCTCCAGAGCCCTTTCAACCAGATGCCTTCTCAGCTTCTTCTCTTCCTCAGGGCTGAGGGCGGGGTTGCCCAGGGGGTGAGGAATGGCGATGGTGGGAACTATCCTGTTAGCACCGACCGTCATGGAAATAGGTGTGACTGTGCACATATGGACGACAGGAATGCCGGCCCTTTCGATCTCTTTAACCATCGTTGCGCCGCAACGTGTGCAGGTGCCTCAGGTGGAGGTCATGATAACGGCGTCGACTCCGGCGGCCAGCAGCTTCTGAGCATACTCAGCAGCGAACTTCTTGGCCGAAGCAACGGCAGTACCGTTACCAACGGTGGCGTAATAATAGTCGTGCAGCTTGCCGATCTTGCCTTCCTTCTCAAGGTCGCGCATGACGTCGACAGGCAGGACGCGGTCAGGATCCTCATTCGCGTAAATGGGATCGTAGCCGCCGTGGGCAGTCTCGAATGTCTCGCTCGTCAGGTCGTCGACACCGGCGATATTATACTCGCCATAGTGGGAGGCCGAGGAGCTCTCGATGTGGTCGGGGTTGCCCTTAGGCACTATACCGCCCGAAGTGCAAAGGGCGATGGTAGCCTTAGACAGATCCTTGATAGCGTGGTTGGGAGCAACCCTGTCGAAGGAAGGCATGGGATACTCGGTAACGAAGGGCTTGCCGTTGAGCTTGTTGATAAGCATATCGACAGCACGCTTTGCGCCGCGCTCTTTTTCGAAGAAGTTGACGCGGATGCCGTTGTTCATGTATCCGTCCTCGCAGGAAGCGCCCAGCTTCTCGCCGTTCATGATCTTGAGGGCCAGCTTAGCCATGGTGGGGGCAGCCTGCCTCATGCCGGCGGCGCTGTCCCTGGTGGCGACGATCAGGATCTTCTCCTTATAGTCGGCGCCGGGGTTCTCCTGGTACATACCTGTCAGGACAGGGATGCCCAGCTCCTGGACGGCAACGCAGATGTTGGCGCAGGCATAGCCGTAACGTCCGGCGTTAAAAGCAGGACCGGCAATGAAGAAATCAGGCTTGATTTCCTTGACCCAATTAAGGATCTTTTCCTTGGCCTCGGCCTCATGCTCGGCAAAATAGGAGTCGCCGCAGACGATGGTGTTGACTATCTCAGCCTCGCCCTTCCAGGCGGCATTGAGAGCCATACCGGGGCCGACGATGCCTTCCCTGAGCTCAGGCTCGATATGAGCCATTTCCTCGCCGCCGATATTGGCGAAGAATTGGTTGATATAATGTACAACTCTTTTACTCATTTCTATATTGTCCTCCTCTCTTCAGTCTTTAATTACCTTGCGCTGAGCTTACCAAAGCCCATCTCATTGGTAGCGCTGGTGATGACCTGGATCTCGGCCTCGATGGTTCCGTCGGGCCTCAAAGATCCGGCATGGCCGCCGGCTATAACGTCGACATAGTCAAGCATGCCGATGACCTTGTCCATCTTGGGCAGGATGATGACCTCGTTGGCATTGCCGCCGGTGACAACGGCATCGGCCAGAGGATCGGCGTCGGCCAGGGACTGAGACTTGCCGTCCTGTCCGGCGTACTCATCGGTGACGATGGTCGTCTTGACGCCCTTAAGCTCGATCTTCTTGGTGTTCATGATAAGGTCGGTATCGGGGTTGCCGAAGCCTTCCTGTGTAACGATGGCGCCGTCTACGCCCAGCAGCTCGCAGAGCTTGGCGGCCCAATCGGAGGAACGCTGCTTGTCAGCCAGGTAGACGTTTTCGTTGGTGATTATGACGCCGACGAAGTTAAGGGTCTTGCCGTGCTGCTTGAACAGCTCGTGAACAACGGGGTTATTCTCATGGATATAGGTGGGGTTCTTGTCGCAGGCAGAAACGCAGTTACCGCTGACAATGGCGCCATCCATGATCTCGGTAGGCCACAGCATTGTGGAAAGGGTCCTCTTGGCGTCTACGCCGTAAACATATGTGTCGTGCAGCAGGCCCTGGGTCTGAAGCATGGCGACATATACGACCCTGGGCAGATCGGGATACATCTCGATGCCTTCCTTAAGGTTGGGGGTCGAGAAGGTCTCGGTCTCATCGGGAGTGACGTTCTTGCCCAGATCGCCGAGGTAAGCCGCAACCTTCAGGCCGGCCATACGAACAGCCTGCTCATACTCGGGCTTCTTCTCGTTCTCGATGGGCAGGGTGGCGTCGGGATCCTGAGCCAGCAGATGATCGGCAGGTGTGCAGACCATAACGAGGTTCAGGGTCTTGGAGAAGGGGGTGTACTCGGCGCCGGGGCCGCTCATGTCGATGACGCCCTCCTGGAAGCCGACTATCTTACCGGCTGTGACAACAGCCATGTCCTTAAGGACGACCGTCTTGCCTTCGCCGACAGCCTCTACCTTATTGACCATGCCGGGGAATATGCCGCCGGGGCCTTCTACCTTTGCGCGGGGTTCGATGACATCCTTAACGGGTGTGATCCTGACGCTCTCGCCGGGCTTGGCAACATCGAAGCTGACATCCTTAAGGTTCTCGTCCTCCAGGACCAGGGCTTTCAGCGCAGCTTCATCAACATAAAGCACGCCGTTTTCCACCTTCGACTCCGAGCCAATGATGATATCTTTGATATGGATATATCCGAGCTCAAGTGTTTTCAAGATGTTTTCCTCCTATCACTATATTTTGTATTTCAACTTAATGAAAACCATTCATTAAAGGCCCGTCCGGGCCGACTCGATAGCGCTTGTTATCACGCAATAATCTACCAGCTGGAAATCCTCCAGAATACGCTTGTTGAAGGTCTTCTGACGCTCGACATACTTTTCAAACTTTTTATCGGTGGCCGCAGTTATGGCGCTGGATATAAGGCTTGACGATTCGAAGTCGATAGGTCCCCTGTCGACCGATATCATTATGCTTTTATAGGGTGTTTCATTGGGTTTGACGCTGCCCGAAAGAGGGTGGGTCAAAAGCCTGTGACCCTTATCCACTTTATCCCTGACCGCAAAAAGCAGTTCATTGAAGCTGCAGTCCTGATAAAGGACGCAGTACTTGCTGCCGTAGACGTCGCGGACGCGTGGGTTATTGGTCATTATTATAAAATCCACATTACTACCGCCTTTTTAAAGTATATCCCGCTCAAGGCTGCGGGTCAAAAAAAATAAGCGGCTCGGTGCTTTATAAGAAATATGTGCTGATAAATAAAAAACTTTAATAAACAGCCATTTCCCCGTTTGTCAGCCTGAGAGATTCCGGCCCAAGGCCGTTGCTCCTTTGGCGCTTAAGCAATGAGTGCGCTTACAGCTCTTCAGAGTGCAGTCCGTATCCGGTCCTTTTGCCTGAAAGTTGCGGCTCCGCGGTGACCTTGCGCGTGCCTTGCCTCTTCGGCGGCCTGTGGCTCTCTCCCGAAAACTTCATCCCGAAATATTCATTTTTCCGCAAACGCCCTCATTTTCACCCATGCGCTTACGTCTTTATTTTAACATATTGCGGCCATTTGTAAAGACATATTTGCCGCGAAAAATGAAAATTTTATTGAATTTTCCCGTCCCTTTTTTCTGTTTTTGACAAGAACATCAGACTTCGGGGCACTTTATTGAAAAAAGTTATAACAGCCTTTTTTATTTTTTCTTTTTACGCTTTAAATACAAAAAGCCTTTTTCATTGCCTCTCTTTTAAAAAAAGCACTTGAAAATCGAGGGATTTCGTGGTAATATCATTAAAGCGTTGGCACACGGGTGTAGATGGGTGCTGGTGTACCCCCCGGTCTTCAAAACCGGTGATAGGGGTTAATAGCTTCTTAGGTGGGTTCGATTCCCACGTACGCCCGCCACATTTCAGCGCAGGGCACGGAAACATTTCCGTGCCCTTTTTCTTTTTATCCGATAAACCCCAGGTGTTCCAGGAGGATCTTGGTGCCTATCAGGATAAGTATGATTCCACCCCATCTTTCGGCATTTATCTTGTCGGCCGAACCGACCCCGGCACCCAGATACACTCCGAAAGCTGACAGTAAGAAGGTCGTACATCCGATAAAGGCTACCGAATAGAATATGCTGGCTTTCAAAAAGGCCAGCGTAACGCCCACAGCCAATGCATCTATCGAGGTGGCTATTGCCAGGAGGATCATGCTTTTTACATCCATCGAGGGGTCCTGGTCCTTTTCCTCCGAAAAGGACTCCTTGACCATGTTGCCGCCGATAAGGCCCAAAAGCACAAAAGCTATCCAATGGTCAACAGCCGTTATTGCCGCGCTGAAATAAGAGCCGAGGCAGTAGCCAATAAGCGGCATCAGGGCCTGGAAGCCTCCGAAATAGGCTCCTGCCTTAAGCATATTGCCCGCACTCGCCTTCCTTATAGCCATACCCTTGCATATAGAAACGGCAAAGGCATCCATCGAAAGCCCCACGGCCAGGATAAAAAGTTCGGTGTTTGACATATCTTTTTCCTCCCCGCGGCGGGCACAAAAAAAGACCCGGCCGCAAATTAATATGCGGTCAAGTCTCATCATCGGAAATATCCTGAGGCAACACCGAACGGCGCCCGCCGTTAGCATGTCGACATTGCCGCGCGTAAAACGCGCCGATTACTCCCTTGTCCGAGGGCTATTATAATATTAAAGTGCATGGCTGTCAACCATATGTGTGCTCAAACTTTCGTCAAAAAAAGCGCTTGACAAGCGCCCTGGTTAGGTTTATTATATCTAAGGAAAATCGAATAGGCCGGATGAAGAATACGGGAGAGGTGCGGCAGAAGCCGCCGCCGAAGGGGAAAGCAAAAGCTCTCAGGCAAAAGGACCGTGTTCCGACGGCTCTCTGAAAAGCAGCTTTTGCTGCACCGACGAGGCAACCTTTTGGGGAATCTTTCAGGTTAATGGACAGAGGCACATAAAGCAGTAATGATATCCGCTTTCTATGTCTCTGTTTTTTTTGCGTCTTTTTTAGCTTTAAAGTGCCTTTTTCATATATATCTGCGGGGCAGCCCCGCGCAACCCTTATTTCCGCGGCTTTGCCGCGTATGCCCTTCGGGGCTTTTAAACTGCATACACCTTCTCTTTCCTTTTTCCGGAAAAGCCTCGGCGGCCTCACCTGCCAAGGCTTTTTCTTTTTGACGTTGAAAGCGCCCGGCCTTCCATGGGGCGTTATTTTAAAAAGGCGGCCCGGGGCCGCCTTTTTAATAACCTATTTCTTCTTTCCCTGCTCCTTAAACTGCTTTTTAAGCACCTTGTAGGTCTCAAGGTCGTAAACCTTGTGCTTTTCAAAATAGGCCAGGGCCTTCTGATAATTTTCGGGTGTGAAAAGCAGCGTCATGTCCTTTCTTGTCGCCGCCAGGCGCACTCTGGAAAGGCCCTTTTCCTCCCTTTCAAAGTCGTAATACTTGACATTGTCATAGGAGGTGCTCCATCCGTTTACATATACCCCGTAATCGCTCAGGCCGTTTTTCATGAAAAGGTTCAAAAGCCCTGCCAAAGCAACGGCCGCCATGGCGGCAATGTTCCAGACATCCCCTCCGCCCCACCTTACGGCGATGATTATTATGCAGAAAAGGCAGAAAAGCCCGATGCCCGGCTTCTGGCCGGGCAGGGAACCTTCGACCTTTATCTTCTTGTTTGTAAAGGATATGGCCGAAAGCTCCCACAAAATTATCACGGCGCATATAAAGCATATGACCATTCCCGCGTTTTCCATATTATTCCTCCGTTATACGCAATTCGTCCAGCGTCAGCTCATAGGCCGAAAGCAGGTTTTCGATAAAGTAATCGGCGGCCGGCAGGCCCATGTCCCTTACGGCCTTAAGGGTCTGCTTTTCGGCGATAAGGAACTCTCGGCTGCCGCTTTTCCTTTCTTCCAGGCATTTTATATATGCCGACAGCTTGTCGGCCGCCTTTACATAACGGTAAACCGCGCTTTCCGACTCCTCCATCTCAAAAAGACTTCTGTACTCCGGCTCCAGCTCGGGAGGCAGCATTGTCAGAAGCTCCCTTTCGGCCTCCCTTTCAAGGCTCTTGTAAGCCTTTTTTATAGAGCTTCCGGCATACTTGACAGGGGTCGGCATGTCCCCCGTCAGTATTTCGGAAGCGTCGTGGAAAAGGGCGCAGCTTGCCGCTTTGTCCGGGTCAATGTCGTCAAAAAAGACATCCCGGCCGATGACGGCCAGCCCGTGGGCCAGCACCGCCGTTTCAAAGCAGTGCTCCGAAAGGCTTTCCGGCCGGGTGTTGCGCATAAGGCCCCACCGCGTTATATACTTCATCCTGTCCATCATGGCAAAAAAGCCGTTTTTCCTCATAATCCCTCCGGCTTAAAGGGCTTTTGCCCCACAAGCTCAAAAAAAATATCGGGCGGCGGGCAGTAAAGGGATATATCCTTCCCCGCCCCCTTTATGCTTATATGGCACGAATGTAAGGCCGTCCTGGGAAAGCCCGCTTCCTCGTGCCCGTACATGAAATCGCCGTAAAGGCTGTGGCCCAAAGCCGCCATATGGACCCTTATCTGGTGGGTGCGCCCCGTCTCCAGCTTCAAAAGCACCAGGCTGCGCCCCAGGCCCCTTGCAAGCACCCTGTACCTTGTCAGGGCATACTCGCCGTTTTCCGAAACCCGGCGCATTATGCCGAAGCCCTCTTTCCTGGAAATCGGCAGCTCTACCCTGCCCTTATCCTCCTTTATCTCGCCCAGGCACACCGCCATGTAAAGCCGCGTTATGCCCCCATTCCTTAAAAGCTCCGAGAGCCGGTTTGCAAAGTGGGCGTTTTTCGCAACGCACATAAGGCCGCTTGTGCCGCTGTCCAGGCGGTTTACGGCATGGAAGGAAAAGGGCTCTTTCCGCCTTTCCATTTCATAAACCAGGTAATTTGCAAGCGTATCGTCATAATGCCCCCTGGAGGGATGGACGGGAAGGGGGGCCTGCTTGTTTGCAATAAGCAGGTCCCCGTCCTCGTAAGCTATATCCAAAGGCCCCTTTACGGGCAAAATGTCCTGCTGCCTTCCGCCGTCTTTAAGGGCCGAAAGCACCTGCCCTTTTTTGGGAAGGGCGTTTGTAAAAACCCTTTCGCCGTCCAGCATTATGCCGTCGGGCAGCGTCTTGAGCCGCCTTACAAGCCCGGCCGAAAGATCAAGCCTTGTCCTTAAAAGATACCCTGCGCTTTTGCCCTCGTCCTCGGCGGCCACTTTGTATTCCAGCCGCTCCATCAAAGGTTCTTTGCAAAATACTCCAGCACCCTCCTGCGGTAATAGTCGCTGTCACGCATGGTGTGGTGCCTGCCCGGCATTATCAGAAGGTCAAAATCCTTGTCGGCCTTTATAAGGGCGTCCACCACCCTGAGGGTCGATGCGGGATGGACATTGTCGTCCAGCTCGCCGTGCATCAAAAGCAGCTTGCCCTCAAGCCGCTCGGCATGGTACTCGGCGTTCTGCTTTTCCCAAAGCTCCCTTCTAAATGCCCCCATATACCTTTCCGACCACTCGGCCGAGTATATTTCCTGGGAATGGTTGCCGCCCGTCGAAACGCCGACCTTATATATTTCGGGATGGTCGATAAGGCAGTGGAATGTGGCAAAGCCGCCGC
>CALWAP010000009.1 GCA_944375715.1 uncultured Clostridia bacterium
TACCCAGAGGATCCAAAATGCCGCTGCCCTTTCCGTTTATGACACCCGAGCCAATAGCCCATTCCATAGACTCCACGGCCCAATCGGAGGTATTGCCGCCGTCATTGAAATCGTCAAGATCGCCCGAGGGCTTCATATCGTAACCCTTAAGATCGGCATAACGGTACATAATTGCCGCCATCTGCTCGCGGGTTATGCTGTCGTTCGGACCGAAGATACCGTCGCCATAACCGCCGACAAGGCCCTTCTCTGCCGCCCAATTAACAGCGTTATAATACCAGGCACCTTCCTTCACATCATCAAAAGCCTGCTTATATCCTGTCTTGCCGCCTTCTATGTTGTAAAGTATCTGGGCCATCATAGCGCGAGTAAGCTTGCCGTTAGGATCAAACTCATCACTGTCAACCCCGTGCATGATGTCGTTGTCATAAGCATACATAACGGCCTCATAAAACCAATCGTTTTCGCTTACATCATCAAAGGGTCCGCTGTATTCCTCCTCGTCATCCGAGGTGAATTTGGCCTTAACGGTAACCGAACCTTCGGGCATCGTAAAAGTATACTTGCCGTTACTCTTGCCCGAAACCTTGATGCTCTTGCCGCTGTTGTCAGTAACCGTTATATCATCCAGAACATATCCGTCATCGGGTGTAACCGTCAGTGTGACAAGCGTTGTAGCGCTGGCCTGGTCTGTATCGGCAGAGATTGTGCCGTGCTTGGCGCTCTCGATCTTGACCGAATAAGCACTGACACTGCCCCCCGAAGACTTAACATAATATTCGTACTTATAGCCGAACTCGGGTTCGCTTTGCTCGCCGCTATTGGCTATTCCCTCATGAGTGAAGGTACCCGTATACTGACGGAAGTTCACGACCGCACCGTCGTCAAGAGCAAACTGACTGTATACGCAGCCGCCCTTTTCCAAAGTTATGACCGTCTGGCCCAAGTATGCGGTTTCTTCTCCTCCCTTCATAAGAGCGATGGCTCCCGGGCAGTTTACCTTTCCGGATTCTCCGCTCGTAAGGGAAGCCTGCGAATTCACCCTGAGTATCCCGTTTACATTAAGCGTACCGTTGACCGTCAGGCCGGAGCCATTAACAACCGTCAGCTTGCCGTTTACCGTCAAATACGCGCCATCGGCTATGACAGCCCTAAGCTTTAATGCGGTTTCGGCATCGCTGCCCAGCATCAGGAAGAACTCCTTGCCCTCGGGGATATTGGCCTTAGAGCCGCGGGTTAATGTGACTGTGGGCACCATGTCAACTACCTGCATCTCCGCGCTGCCCGAAGTAAGATTGAGCCTTGCTCCTGTGCCGCCTACCAGCTCCTCGCCGGAAAACACCAGCGAAGCGCCTGACTGTATCTGAAGGGAGCCTGTGGCCAGGTACATGGCATTGTCCACTGTCAAAGCAGAGCCACTGTACATTACAAGGTTAACATCAAGAGGCATTCTTAAACTGTCACTGCCGACAAGTATGACCGTTCCGCCCATGTTCGAAGCCGCCGTAATAGCCTCATTCAAGGTGGGGTAGGACACGCCGTTATAAATAGCAACAACACTTTCGCCGTAAATGTCTTCTATTTTCTCGCCATCGACCGTCGTATTAATGATGGTCAGATTGTTGCCTGCAGGCATTTCTGACAGAGTGCCTCCGACTATGCTCATATGTCCGCTGCCGCTGTTGGAAATGCTGCCTGTTATAACGGTTCCCTGGACAGAAGCGCTGCCGGCCGAGGTGTTTACCATATCACCGTTAAACTCGCCGCCATTTACATTGACAGCGACATCGGTCTGTGCATTATTCTGCGGATCTGCCTGACTCAAAGCTGTGGTAGCTGTAAGCGTACAGTCTTCAACATTTACCTGAACAGGCATCTTTGTGGTGTGCTGTGCCACAGCCAGCGCGGCGTTTTTGGTGGTGGAACCGCTGCCGTTGGGCGATACGGAATATTCACCGTTACCACCCGTCAGGGAAGCACCGCGAAGTTCCAGCATGCCGGCGCGGATCTCCACTGCCGTGCTGCCGCCCTTAACACTGCCGCCCTCTATAAAGTACCAGCCGTCAGCGGGCAGATAAACACCCAGGCCGTCAGATGTTATGTTTACATCGACAAGTTCAACATTTATGCCGCTTAAAGTACCATTTGTGGCAACGCCTATGGTCTCCTCGCCCGTAACATTTATCGTTCCGTTCTTAATAATAACATCGGCATTGTTGGGCTGGACCAGATCAGAGGGGACTATGCCCAGACCATAATCCTCAGCGGATGTTATCTTATGCCCGTTCATGTCAAGAGTAAAGCAGGAATTGGGCATGGCAACCGTGATGGGGCCGTCGCTGTCGGCCAGCATGACTATCTCGTCATTGACGCTCCGGGCGCCCTGGTCGTTATATGTGGCAGCTGTTATAGCTGCGTTAAGAGTCGAATAACCCAAATTGCCTATCTTAGCTCCATAGGAACTTACGGGGTTTACCGAAGTCTCGGTATCAGTACCTGAGCTCGCCTTGTCGCCGTCAAAGAGATACCCTTCCGAAAGAAGGCCGGCGTAATCCTCAAGGCCGCTTACGTGGAAGGTGCCGCCCGTTACCTTGCCGCCCTGCGCGCTTATATTCTTGAACTCTGACAAGCCGCAGGTCATATTGACCGCGCTGAACTGCGTTCCCAAAGCGCCGGAAAGGACCTCCTCAAGCGTACCTGCAAAGGTTATTTTTCCCGAAGCGCTGCCCGATATAACAGCTCCGGAAAGAGCTGCGGGGTCAGTTATCGTGGCTTCACCGAAAAGATACACTGTCCCGGCATTGGCCGAAACGGCATCTTCCAGGGTATCGTAATAGGTGTATGCGCCTTCGTTTACCGTATAGGCAACCGAGCTGCCCTGAGGCGCCGTCACCATAAAGGGGTAATCGGCCTTGGTAGCTTCATCGGTATTGGCAACGCACTGCCCCGAAGTCACAAACGAGCTGACATCGGCCTTATAAAGGCCGCCCGTTATCGTGAAATTCGTAGGCACGGCGGCGGAAAGGCCATCAAACTTGCCGTTTTCAATGACTATCTGGGCTGTGGAATTCCCGGCTGTACCCGCAAGGGCAACAATACCGTTTACCGTCACATCGCCCTTGATGGTCATGGGCTTTTCGGAATTCCAGGCCGCCTCAACAGCGTTGCCGCCCGCTTCATTGGTATATGTACCACCATTGATTACGGCGCTGCCCTGAGTCCTGATCCACACGACGGCGCTGCCGTTGCTGGTCATTACGCAGTCGGTAAACTCAAATTCACCGGCGTATGCACTTACGGCATTGCTCTGCACGCCGGGGTTATTCGATACATCGACCGTGCAGCCCGTCAGCTTAAGGGTTATATCGGAAGATAAACCGCTGAAGCCGTAATGGGGCCCCTTGCTGTTTTCACTTTGGGCTATGGAGAAATCGCAGTCCCGAGCCGTAAGGGCTGAACCACCCTTAAGGCTTACAAGGGTAACAGAAGCCTCAGAAACGGGCGCCGCCGTAACAGCACAGTTATCCATCGTAAGCTGGCAATTCGCACCGACGCTCAGCGCATTGTTGACGCCGGCTATCTCACCTTTGCTGCCTGTACTTTTGATTTCGGCCGAAGTCGCCGTCAAGTTAAGATATTTGCCCGCCGCGGTAAAGCCCAGCTTATATCCCGCAAGGTCAAGGATAATATCTTCGTCTACTGTCAAAGTATCTGCAGAAGCAACTTCTTTAAGCAGCGTCACAGTGTTTCCGGGAGCTGCCTCTTCCAGGGCTTCCGCCAAAGTATCATAATGTGTTGTGTCAATCTTTGCCTCATGCCGGCAACCTTCGCCGCCCTGGCATTCGGTGGTACTGCCTGCGAAAACTGTCGCGGGCAGCATGGCCATCACCATGCACAAAGCCAGAGTCAAGGACAATATCTTTTTACTCATGCGTTTTCACTCTCCTTATCGGCCTCGTGTTTTCATGCGGATAATTGCTTATGCACGATCACTCCTTTCAAACAATAATCGCTTATGTGGCAGAAAGACATATTTACATTTTTATGATATCAACTCAAATTTTAAAAATCAAGGCGGCAGAAGACCCCGCCGCCATTGTTCATACAATCTTTACGATTAAAACTTATTTTGTAGCAAAACTGTTCACAAAAAACTCGGTAAAGTCTTTAAGTTCTTCTTCCTGAGAAACATAAACATAGAGCTTTTCATCATCCAGCCAATCATACGCATTGATGCCGATATACCCTTTCTTGTCAGGATAAATAATAAATGCGTCCGTAGGATACTTGTTTCGATACGCCTTAAATATTTCCGAGCGCCTGTAATACACTGCATCGCCGCAAGCCGAAAGATCGGGTACTGTAGGCACTGCGGCTATGGCCAGATTTTTTTCGTCCCACCCTACTATCAGATTGCCTATTTTTGTCTTGCTGCCATGGACAAAGCCATAATTATACCGGCTGACATCCTCGGTATACCCAAAAATTATCCTGTAATTCTCTCCGTTTTCCACACGGCTGTCAAAAAGCTGCCTCATCTTCTCCGCATTGGCACGGCTCTTTTCCATATCCGGCTCGGGCTGCTTGAACAGCTTACTGAAAATACCCATTGATCTTTCCTCCGTAAATATTATATTCAAAGCCCATCAGGCTAAGTATAAAAATAAATATAAATTTTAAAAATCATACTTATTTTTCTTAAAAAAGCACCACGCTCTCAAAGGTAGTACTTTTTATTCCCTCATCTTTTCCAACCCGCTGACTATTGCCTTTATCTGGAAATCTACTGTTTCATCCAGCGCTTCTGGCACCAGCATAGGCATCATTTCCGGGACCGATTTTCTCAGCACCATGACCGAAAGGCTGACATTTATAAAAAGCTCCACTCTGCGTCGCTCGGGCACTATGCCAAAACACTCCAGCAGCCGGCCGAAAAGCTCACGCTGCCTTTGACGGAAAATCTCATAGCTCTGTTTTGAAAGCCGCCTGAACAGCTGCTGCTGCTCATCTATGGTCATGACGGCAATACCGTTTTTCTCGCCGTAACAACAATCATGCAAAAAACGCTCTATTCCTTCTTTCCAGGTAAGACTCCTATCCTCCATAAGGCTCTTGGCATAGGAGATTATTCTCGGCTGCTGGAGATAGAACATCTCTACCACCAGATCTTCTTTTGTCGGAAAAAACGAGTAAAAAAATGTACGGGAAATACCAGCCGACCTGTATATCTGTTCGACCGTCGTGCGGCGTATGCCCTGTTTGGACATAAGCTCCAAAGCAGAGCTTAAAAGCTTTTCTCTGACCCTGACTTTTTCTTCCTCATTATAGGCGACTTTTGGCATATCCTCCTCCAAATAAATACACTTTTTAAAAATCGTATTTATTTTATCATATTGCATCACTTACGGCAACCCCTTTCATCGCATCCAATATGCAAAGAAATAGGTTTTATCAAAATCATAACTTTAAAAGGAGATTGCGTTTTCAGCTTTTTTCCTACGCATTTAAGCGAGAAATACCGTTTTGCGCTCACTCAAAACAACAGATTGCCAAAACGCGGTAAGCCATTTTCGAAGCCGTTCTTCCAAAACGCCACGGATCACCGCAGGAAATTTTTTCATTGGTCGAAAATTTGAATTTGAAAGGGCACAAATGTGCAAAAGGCGGCCGAAAGCAAATTGCTTTCGGCCGCCTGCACCTTAATACAGACAAATCAAATTGTATTCTGCCTGATAAAACGCATAAAGATCATCGCCGCCTGAGAGCGGGTGGCGGTGCCTTCAGGCGCCAAGGAGGACTCGGTCACGCCCTCAATAATGCCGCTGCCACAGGCTCACTGCATCGCAGAAACGGCATATTCGGAAATCTCAAAGGCGTCGTCATAAGAAAGTATATTGGTGTCCTCGCCCACGCTGACATCATAACCCTTGTATGAGGCATAGCGGTACAAAATAGCCGCCAGCTGTTCACGGGTAACGAGATCATCGGGCCCAAAGTCCGTATCGCTTTAACCGTTGACAATGCCGTTTTCGAATGCCCACGCGACGGCATCGGCATAATACTCCGACGGGTCTACGTCGTCAAAGGAACTAATACCGGCATCAGGCTCTCCTTCCATACGGTAGAGAATAGTCACAGTCATACCCCTTGTCAACCCGACATTGGGGCCAAATGTATCTTCTTCCACAGCGTTCATTATGCCACTGTCATAGACATACTTGACGGCACCATGGTACCAGGCACCTCCTGCTACGTCGGTAAAGGGCATATCATCGAAAGGCTCCGTGAAAACTGCTTCAACGGTGACCCTGGAAGCCGGCATACTGAAAGTATACCTGTTATCATCTTCCCTCACCAACTCCGCTTCGCTGCCGTTCTTATCAGTTACGGTAATCTTATTCAAAACAAAACCCTTGTCAGGCTTTGCCATGACCGTAACTTGGCTGCCCTTTTCGGCGCTTGTATCACTGACACTTATGCTGCCATTATCGGCCTCTTCAACCGTGACCGTATACATCCGTCATGGTTTCACAGTCCGCCAGGAACAAGGCCTTACCAAATGCAAATCCGTCGGCAACCGCATCCAGACCGTTAAGGGTCAGCATTTTACTCTCTTCGTCCCAGAAAATGTCATAGTCCTCCTGAGTCCCCTCGGCAAGAGAAGGCACGGGTATCATCACTATGAATATTATAATACCTAGAAGTATTGACATCCTACATTCCTCCATCCGTACACATCATTTAAGAACCTGCCACAACAGGTGCCAGCAAAGCAGCCACATCTCTCAGCTGCTTTGGCTTTCGCCATGCCGCTCCACATTCTCGCAGACACCCCGCGAAACGGCAGCCCATGTTGGCAACACATGGACAAAGCCGCATCCCGCACCGCCGGTGTTTCGCTGCGGGACAATCCCTCGTAAAAAGGCATCAGACGGTCGGTGTAATCGTCAGGGTCAGGGACGTCATAGATGGCGCGGGCGCCGTCCAGGTAGAATACCAACGAGTAGATCAGTTTTTCGCAGTTTGGATATTGATGAATCTGCTCCATCGCCTTCTGAAAGGCGGCGTCGTAGCCCTGCGCCTCAACCATGTCCTTCAGTTCCCCGACGAAGCGGGCGATCTCCTCGTCGGTCAGATCCTCCTGGAAGGACAGCAAGGTGTTCAGATCGGTTTTCAGCACCCGGGCCAGGGCTGGCAGGGTAGTGATATCCGGATATGTGGTTCCCTTTTTCCCACTTGTGTACCGCTGTTGCAGAGACGCCCAGCAGATTCGCCAGCTGCTCCTGGGTCAGTGACTGCTCTTTCCGCTTTTCCCGGATGATCACTCCGGGTTTCATGCTCCATCCCCCCTTTCTTGGTATCTCCATCATAACAGAGGCTGCCGAGCCAAGCAATGGCGCGGTGGTTCAACCGACGGGCCGAAAAAGAAACCAATGGTTAAATGGACTTTGCAAGTTTGGAGAAGCGAAATGTGGATCTGATTGCATCTCTGGAGTCTTGGCCCACCTTCTTACTGTCTGTTTTTATCTATCGCGCTAAGGGCACCCACAACAGCGCCTGCAGGACCGGCGATAATTCCTCCCAAAATGCCTCGTTTGATTACACTGGCTCTGCGAACCGTTGTACCAATCCGATCATGTTGACTGCTGATCACCGTCGAATAGCTGCCATACGACGGCAGGTCAGCTGTCGGCAAAACACCGGAGCTATATTGGGCTGCGGAAAATTCACCGATCAGCTTTTCCATGGAATTGTTCAGTTTCTGAATTCCCTGATCAGCTTCCTTCATCGCTTCGTACAGAACGACCTGGTTTTCTTTGATGTCATCCAGTTTGCTGATGATGGTTTCCAGTTTTTCATCGATGAGATCCAATTTATTCAGAATCTTGTTTGTCTTTAATTCAGATTCATACAAATTGTATGCGCCATCTGCCCCACTAAGTTCTGTAACTCTTCCCGATAGAAAATACTCATATAAGATGCATAACACATAAAAATCTTGATATTTTTTATAGATTACGTTTAGAGAATTCAGCTCGTCGATGGCCCCGTATATGGCAAACAGATCCGCTGCCAGTGACTTGATTTCGTCATCAATAAACAGCACTGCGGCTGTACTCTTTTGCACCGCCGGCAATTGATCCGCTTTTTCTGAAAGTACCGACTCCTGTTGAACTGCATAATCGGCAAGATACCGTTGTATCTCCTCTTTCTCTTTCAAGAGCCCAGCCTTTTTCTCTTCCAAGGCTTTGGCGTAGACTCCGGCCTTAACTTCCTTCTCGCTGGAAGCCAGCTGCTCCTTTTTCTGTTTTTGAAGTTCAAACTCCTGAATCTTCTGGGCATACCGGTCTGCAAGCGCGTTATATTGCTCCAGAGCATCTTCAAAATGCTTGACTTCCTCCTCATAGGCGATACAGGCCTGCTCATACGCCGCCTCTTTTTCCGCCTGCTCTCTCTGGAGCCTCTCATATTCTTGGCAGGCATTTTCATATCTCTGCAAATCTTCTTCGTATTTTTGCCGCAGCTCGGAATTCTGTTTCTCGACTTTCTTTTTATTGAAGAATGAACCCACTCCGTAAACCGGCTCTGTCGGCTTTCTTAAACGGGATTCATCAAAGGAAAATGCCGGAGGCGCCGATGGCTTTTGCGGCAGTTCCGGTTTGTGGGGCGGCGTTGGTTTTCTCAACTTGGTTCCATAGATTTTCCAGGTGTCATCCGTCTCGATATACGCTTGCCAGGCGGCCTTCTTTTCTTCCTCAGATAACGAAAGGCCGTTTGAAATCTGCTCATTCAGTTCCTGTAATTTCCTCTTGGAATCCAGATATTCCTGAGGATCATCACTTTTGGCCGTCATTTCAACAATAAACCGGCCTTTTTCCTTGGCTTTTGCGTGATTGCATGCATATTTTTTATGCAGGAAGATTTTAATTTGTTTCTCCAGTATGTAGGATTCCTTATATAGTTCAATCAAAGTGCCCAGATATTCTTTGACATCCAGCTTGGACACATCCGGTTCCGCCGCGCTTTCCCGGGCCTTGGATTTGTATCTTTGAATCAGCTTGTCATAGTCCTTCTCGCACAGCCGGTCGATCTTTTCCTCCGCAAATTCTTCATACTTGTGATTGCAGTACGGGCAAATCCCTTTCAGGCACGGTAATTTCCCTTTTTGTTTGGCCGCAAGTTCAAACTTAAATTCACCGCTCAACTTGTATTGTTTCGCGTTTTGATCCACAAATTCCGTTGTGATATAGGAACACTTGATGGGCAAATTCATTTCTTCTGCATGGTTGGCCAATTTTTTGAACGCAGCGGATTTATTGCCCGCTATGAACGCGAATGGAACCACCAAAGGCGATTCCCTGTTCAGTTCATGAATCAACTCATATTCCCGTTCATTTTTAACCAGAATAAACTGAGAGCCACAGCAGGTGCATGTTTTCACACTTTCAGTATTTGTCAAGTAAGAAAAGCTCTCTTTATTATTCTTGCAAACACGCTTCCACGACATTTTGCTTTTTTCACGATCAACAAATTCCATCTTCAATCCTCTTTTCCCCAAGATCTTTGCCAAGCAAGCGAACTCCCGTTTTTTGAATTATGGCATAAAACACGGGAATATGCAATTCAATATAACGCTGTCAAAACCCTGAATGTGGAAAGAGCCGGTAGTTTTCGAAATAAAACTACCGGCTCTTATTCTTCTGTGTCGTCCTCAAAGGAATACTCATTGAGTTCCTCGAAATCCAGGAACTCGGCCAGGGTCATATTGAATGCCAATGCAATTTTGTGAAGGGTCTTTACTCTGGGATTCTTCGTCAGACCACGCATAATATTATCCAGAGTGGACTGTTTGACGTCGCTCATCGTTGCAAGTTTATTAATGGTAATTCCACGTTCCCGACACAACTTGCGGATTCTTTTTACATACAATTCCCAATACTGCATAGCAGGCCCCCACCATTATCATTACCCGTTTTTGGGTTAATATGATGATACCAATAAATGAAGGACCGTTTACCCGTATTCGGGTTGACAGGCGGAAGCATAGGAATTTAAAATGAAATTACCCATATTCGGGTAATAGTAAAACTGATGCGGAGATGAGAAAATGTCTGTATGTACTTTCTTCGGGCATCGCGATTGCCCGAAAGCTGTTGCGCCCGAACTTCTGGCGACGCTTGTGGATCTTGTCGAGGATCACGACGTTGATTTGTTCTTTGTGGGACGACAGGGGGAATTTGACGCTATCGTCCGCAGGATACTCAAGCAGCTTCCTTATGAATATCCACACATTCACTTTGCCGTAGTGCTGGAACGGCTGCCCTGGCAGGAAAAGGAATTTAACAGTCATAACTACTCAAACACAATTTTCCCCGAAGGATTGGAAAATGTGCATCCCCGCTTTGCCGTATCCCGGCGCAACAAGTGGATGCTCAAGCAGGCTGATTTCGTTGTGACCTATATCACTCATAGCTGGGGAGGTGCTGCCAGGTTTGCCGAAAAAGCCCGTAGGCAGGGCAAAACTGTTATCAATTTGGCGGAAAAAGGCCCTGACGGGAATAACACCTGACCGGGCGTTATCTTAAAAAGCAAATCTTGGTTCCACGCATAACACAGCTGTACCGCCTGTTCCGGGAGAACAAATACCATTCCACTTTGATTCCGCTTTTCCGGCAAAACCGGCAAAATTGGAAATTACGCATTTTCGCACTTTGGGGAACAAAAAAAAACCTGAAACCGAAGTTTCAGGTCTTTTTTCACTCTCTCGAGTTGGTGGAGATAAGCGGGATCGAACCGCTGACCTCTTGAATGCCATTCTCTCCCCCACCCGTTTTTCCTGGTTTTTTACCCCCTTTCAGAGAGGCAGTTTGGGGCAATTCCACTCGGATTCCACTTTTCGAGGGCCGTTTTGGAGGTGAGAATGGCAGGCAAAGATTCCCCCCGCTTCCGGAGAGTGGGGCAGCGTGTAAATCCTTGCGTTTCAAGGCTCTGCGCGCCGAAGGGAGTAAAAAAACGTGGGAGAATCCGGGTAACTGAGGGATGACCGTTTACAGGATTTTCCCTGCGCCATGTGCGGAAAATCCTGTAATATTTTCGTGTGCCTATATAGGTCTGCGGAAACGCAAAAAAGCGCATCGCTCAAAATGCGCAGCCAAGTTGATTGATGAAATGAGCGATGGGAATATCCATAATCAGCCACCATCCCCGAAATCGTCTGATCGTGAAAAGAAACAGGATCAGCGGGATGTGAATAGTCATAGCAAAGATCCAAAAGACGGCACCCCTGCCCACCGCCGCCATCGGCAGGAGCTACCAAGACACTATCTCTGATCAATAGCCCCGCGGCCACCATTATGGGCCTCGGCCGTGCGATCCGCTGCTGGAATCGTAATCGTGTGTCAATGGATGACGCAAGGGGTATACTATTGATCTAAGGGAACGCTTTTCCCTTATCCCACGCCAAATTCAAGGGAATATTCTCACAGCCTATTGATTTTTACCTTAATTTTTGCTATTATTTAAGGGAAAGCGAGGCGATTCAGGAAATGAGACCTTTCAACTATTCTAAAATCAAGAATCAAAAATGGGATTCCGAGATGCTCGGGCTTATTGCGGCAATCTATAAGGAAGCCGGAAAACAGGAGCTGTATTTGAAGCAGCGCCCGGATGAGCTGGAAAAACTGGTCGAAATTGCGAAAATCCAAAGCACCGAGGCATCCAATGCCATTGAAGGTATCGTTACCACCAACACCAGAATCAAACAGCTGGTGGAAGAAAAGACGACGCCGAGAAACCGCAATGAGCAAGAAATCGCTGGTTACCGAGATGCCCTGAGCATCATCCACGAGAACTTTGATGCAATTCCGATCACACGGAACTACATCCTGCAGCTGCACAAAATCCTGTACAGCCACATGAACAATCCAATGGCCGGTCAAACGAAAAATGTGCAGAACTATATCAGCGCCACCTATCCTGACGGACACACAGAGACGCTGTTCACGCCTCTTGCACCGTTTGAAACGCCGGAAGCCTTGGATCGAATTTGTGAGGAATATAATCGTGTCATCGGAAACCTTGAGCTTGAACCGCTGATTGCGATTCCGGTGTTCATTCACGACTTTCTCTGCATCCATCCGTTCAATGACGGCAACGGCAGAATGAGCCGCCTGCTCACGACGCTGCTTCTGTATCGCAATGGTTTTTATGTGGGAAGGTATATCTCACTTGAAGCAAAAATCGCAAAGCATAAAGATCTGTATTATAACGCCCTGTACCAGTCGCAAAACGGATGGCAGGAAGGAACCGAGGATGCAACACCGTTCATCAAGTATCTACTCAGCACCATTCTTGCAGCATATCGAGATTTTGAAGACAGATTCTCTATTGTGGAAAAAAAGCTGCCTGCCGTTGAGATGGTACGGAAGGCAACGCTGAACAAAATCGGCAGGTTCACAAAACAGGATATCCGAGAGCTGTGTCCGGCCCTGAGTGTGAGCTCTGTTGAAGGCTCTTTGAGAAAACTGATTGACCTTGGCGAGCTGAAACGCGAGGGAAAAGGCAAAGGAACCTACTATTACCGTCTGAAGTAAATCCTCTCAAACAAGGCGTCTTTCCCTTAGAAACTCGCCAAATTTAAGGGAAACAACATAAATTGAGATAAAGCATCTCTTCGGAAGCGCTTATCTTATGCCCATTTTTAGAGAGAAGCGTGATTCCATGTGGGAATTTGATAGAGCTTGAAATCGAAGAATGTGAACCGGCGTATATAAGGAGTAATTTATATGGAACTTTCATTTAATGGCGGAAGGTTTGTTTCTCTAAACGGTGAACTAAACTATAAAGAGGTCCTCGCTGACTTTCCGACTGCAAAAATAATTCGCATTCTGACCTACAACATGTGTATATCCAAAATATTATCGTCTTTACATTGGTCTGTTGGAGCGGAAACCGAGGAGCGTATTCCAAGCCAAACCTGTTCGCCGAACGGTATACAAAGAATTGCTTGAACTCGGTAATAAGTTGCCCATCAGGAACAAAGACATGGTTTGACTTCTCAGGATGTGTGCTGACTACGAAGAGAACCGGGTGATTCGCCAATACTTATATCCCCACTTAAATGACACCCACGGCGAATATAATCCGCAACTTTTTAGGGGAACCTCAACGTGATTTCCTGATTCGCTTACAAAATATAATTCCAATTCACCAGACCAATCTTGCCTACTATGACGATAAATGGGGTGTGGATACATGATTAATGAACTCAACTGCCAGCCAATCGCCATGTGTACCAATCAGCTGCGAATCCCAACCTTTAACCATTATGGCGATGTGATTCGGCAGATGAACGGAGATAAAGAATTTGACGATTTCCTTGTTACATTGATATGAGCGGAATGGGGCAACCGCCAAGAAAGCAACCGAAAACGAATATTCAATTAGCCCAATTCCCCTTTCAAAAAGCTCTGGAAGAGTTTGACGTATCTTATCTGGAGAATGCCCCAAAAACCCAAATCCACCATCTTGCCAGTTGCGACTTCATACAGGGCAAACAGGATCTGGTAATGATTGGTAATCCAAGAATCAAAAAAGCCACCTATCCATTACACTAAGGCTCATTGCCTGATGCAGAGGCTGAATGTACGATTCTATACGGTATAGCCAATCTTTCCAACGAACTAATAGAGACATTGGATGGACACAGTCTCTTTAACCTAGAAAACCAGATTACCAGCTGTGATCTGCTGGTTATTGACGAGATAAGTTACCTACCTTTAACCGGCATCAGTCGGAATTGTGTTGAAGGTTATAGCTGATGCCATTGCGAAAAAGAGTATCATCGTTTTCACCAATCTGGCTTTTTCAGAATGGCTGATCATGTTTGAGAACCAGACTATGGTAGCGGCTACGATTGACCGACGAACATACCGTAACTTTGTTCTGAATATGAGCTCTGACCGACCCTACCGGGCAGAATTCGCAGCTCAGTCCAGCAATCCATTTGTAGACTAAAATAGTATTAAACTATTTTAGTGCCAAAGTTTACCACAGTGGTAAACTTTTTTGTTGTCAACACTGGTGAACAAATTCAGTATCAGTGATAAAGAAATTCATTGACATTTACACTTCAGGAGGAAGTACTAAAAAACACTGTGAACAACAGAAACCCTTAAGAGCAACTGCAAAAGTTTTCCCAATAAAGTGACATTTGGGATTGCTTAAAATACGCAAAGACGGATCAATCCACATTCTGAGCCATAACCTGCCATAAGGGTTGTCACCGCCCAGACATGAGCAGTAGTGTCTGCGGACGCCAGAGCGCATTGGGCCACACCCTCAGTAATGGCTAACGCAAGCCCTCCGCCTCGCGTAGGCGGCATGCCCCGAAATAGAAAACGCCGCCATTAATATATTGCCTTGCCGGTAATCTTATCAAAAAAGTGCAGATGTTCCGGCGGAAATGCAAAATTTAAGACTAAAACCGAATTGCACACATCGGACGCTTTGACTGTCAGATCCAGCGCTCCACGCCTAATGCGCAAATACGAGTCACTGCCGAGATTTTCGGTTGAAATCACCTCAAAAGCTGTCTCCCCACCAAGCTTTATATGCTCCGGCCGTATACCCATAACAACGATAACCCCAATATATTTTTCCAACTCCGGGCTATATGGGAATGTGACCGACAAATCATCGTTATAAGCAATCAATCCCTTATCTGTTCTTTTAATTACACAATCTATAAAGTTCATTTCGCTGCCGCCAAGAAATCCCGCTACAAAAATACTGACAGGGTGGTCATAGAGGTCCAAGGGAACGCCCTCCTGCTCCAAGACCCCATGGTTCATTACGACCAACCTATCTGACATGCTCATAGCCTCCGTCTGGTCATGGGTGACATAGACAAAGGTGCCTTTGAGCTGCTTCTGCAAGGCTCTGAGTTCATGCCGCATACGGGCTTTGAGTTTGGCATCAAGATTTGACAAAGGCTCGTCAAAAAGAAAGACATTTGGTTCCTTTACTATGGCGCGCCCGATGGCCCCCCGCTGTCTTTCGCCACCTGATATCTCATTAGGCATTTTCCCAAGCAGCGAGGAGATATTAAGCATTTCCGCAGCCGATCGCACCTTCCTGTCTATATCTCTTTTAGGGACTTTCCGCATTTGCAGGCCGATGGCCATGTTTTCATATATGGTTTTATTGGGAAACAGGGAATTGCTTTGAAATACCATAGACACATTGCGCTGTTTAGGCGAAAGTGCGCTGACTTCCTTGCCGTCAAACTTTATTTTGCCGCTTGTCGACCGCTCCAATCCGGCTATCATGCGCAGTAAAGTGGTTTTGCCGCAGCCGGAGGGGCCGACAAGGGTGGTAAAACTACCGTTTTCAACCATCAAATCAAAATCTTTTACGGCATGTACCTTATTTGGATATACTTTATTCAAACTTTCCATCTCAATTCGAGCCATATTTGCCGTCCTTTCTGAACCTATAAAGTCTGATAAAGCATATACACAACACAATTAAGCAGCAGATATTCACAAATGCCATGGCATATTCCAAAATAATCGTGCTGTTTAATGATGTTGTAATCCTTGCGTCGGCATAATCTGCACAGAATAGCCTCCGGATCATGGCAATGGGCAGCTCTATCTTGTAATCTATGATTTTTACGATGAGTACCCCTGACCCCAGAATCAAGATAACGCCGGCGCAGATCTTCTTCAAAAGCATGCTCTTGTGCTCTTTTATATAGTCGGAAAAATATTCGGTTTCCAGAGATAAAGATATCATCTTATATGTTTTTTTTATTCCAACAGTTATTATATCGGCAATTAAGACCAACATCAGTATATACGCCAAAAACAAGCATATCGTCATTCCCTGCTCGGCAAGGATATGGCTTTGGGTCATATCATTTATTTCAAAATCCGGTATCCCTGCGCTGTCCAGCCTTTGAGATACCATCAGTGAGGCTAATACAGAGGTCTTGCCGTATATCATAAGCGCTTCATCCTCTATTACAGGGCCATAGTCTGACAGGATCTCCAACGCCATAGTCAGCTCTCTTTTATCCAATTTTACTTCAATAAAAGGCTCCGCCCGCTTAATGTTTCTGACACAGAAAAGCTGAATCGCCGTCCCAATGGCTATGACCGCGGCGCACAGAATAATTACAGTATTATTTCGCTGCATCTTCCAAAACCTCTACAACATCTCCGTCATGCAATGGCAAAGAGCTGTGAAATATTATCTGTCTGTCATTTGACAGCGTTTCTTCCAAAGCTACATAGCCGTCCTTGAAAACTATCGGGGTAACAGGGACAGCCACGGCCTGATATGATGTGTTATTGTATCTGTCGATGTCAATAAAATAAACTGCACCATTTTTTAAACAGGCTTCAGGGATAACGGTTTGATACTCGCTCAAAACATTGACCGGAGTATTTGGGTTATAAACCGATACTTTTGGCGTTGTAAGATATGACAGCTTTTGTGCCATAAGTGTAGCAGCCAGCATGAAAACAAAAAAGACAACAAAAGGCTTAAGGCCCTTTTTATCGCGTTTTTTCAAGATTGAACCCTGACCGCCTACCCATCCGATACCCTCAATAAGCTCATCGGAATTGTAATACAAAAGCATCAGCGGCAGGATGCAGAATATCACGCCTCCTGCGTTGGCAAAACTCTTAAAAGCCGTGCCTCCCAACTGAATTGACAGCGGCTGCCGATAGTATTCATTTAAGAACATCGAAGGCTGTTCTATCATAGACCAATAATTGACAAGCGAAAGTATCGCCACACCGCATATCATATTTTTGCACTGCGGAATGATGATCCTCAAAAAGGTCTGAAGCGCGCCTATTCCCTCAATATCGGCGGCTTCATAAATCGCGCGGTCAATTCCGCTCATATATTGAGTCAACAAAAATGTGCTGAACCCCCCAAAGATATTCGGCATTATAACCGCTGCCGGCGTATTGATAAGTCCCAGCCATTTTAAAACCATATACTGAGAGACCATCGTCGCCTGAAATGGGAGCAGCATTGTCAATATGACAAGAAAGAGCATGCCGATTTTCCCTTTGAAATCAAATCTCGAAAATCCATAGGCCGCAGTCAGGCTTATCGGCAGGCTAAAAACAAGTATAACAAAGGTGTAGCCGACCGAGTTCCAAAAAGCCCTAAAAAATCTGACATTGCAAAGCAGCGCCCCATATTGGGTAAGAGAAAAGCCTCCGTCAATATCAAGAAATGAGTTATACACCATTATGGCCGCCGGGAAAACACATACGGCTAATAATATAAATAACAAGATTTTTTTAACCATAGCCTCACCATTTGCGTCTTTTGTTAAGCCATAAATAGATCATTACCATAAAGGAGAAAAACAGCACGACAATGAATGCGGCTGTGCACAAGCGGTTATAATTGAGCTTCTGGAAATTGTTGTTCATAAAGCTTTGCAGCATATAAAGTCCCTGGGGCGGGTTATCGCCGTAGATTGAATATATCTCGCGGAATATCTGCATACAATTAGCCGTCGAAAAAACGGTCACAAAGAATATAACGGGCGACAGCAGCGGAGCCGCCACATGACGGATATAAGAAAGGGTGGAGTTGCTGTCTATCAAAAAAGCTTCTCTGTATTCCTTCGGGATATTGACCATTGCCCCGGAAAAAATAAAAGTCATGTACCCGAAGTTCTTAACAAAATATATCAGCAGGAAAATCAATCTGGCATACGGACCATTAAAGCAATCTGTACCAGCTTTTCCAAAACATTTCAGTATAACGGAAATGATCCCGTCTCCCCCAAATAACGAGATCCATCCAAGAGCCATCGCCGCCACAGGCATCAAAAGTGGAAGCAGTAATATCCTTTGGACCAGCCTGCTTTTATTCAAATAAAACGCAGACACAAACGACGCAAAAACCGTTATAGGTACAGCTGCCAGGATGAAGCTTATCGTATTCTTCAGCGCCATCCTAAAGACGCCATTTTCAAAAAGGCTTACGATATTTTCTGTCCCCGCAAACTCGAACCTAACTGTCCCGCTGCCAAATACATATCTCCCACTGACAATAAACGGAATAATGCAAAATATAATTATTCCTGTCATCAAGGGAGCAATATACCAAAACCACGCCTGTTTTCTTTTCATTTATCCCCCTTGAGCCATCAATCTTGCAAATAATCTGCTTAACTTTTATAATCTTCAACTTAGCTGCATAACATATCCACGATAAAGCCGTCTCACAAAAGCCAACCTCTGTTAAAAGCCAAAAGAGAGAGGGAAATACCCTCTCTCCGTTAAACTGCTTTCCGTTACGCGCACAGGGTAAAACGCCATTGCTCTGTTAACGCATTCCGTCTTGCGCAAACCTCAATTTTCCCGTTAATCAGATGACCCTATTTTCTTTCTGTCATTCATTTAATCTGATCCATATTGCGTTTTCGGTCTCTTTCAAAACCTCGTAAAGATCCTGATCGTTATCAAGCCCCTCAAAAAGCGCCTCGCACAATGTCTGTTTCACATCCCCCATATCAAAGCAGCAGTCTACCAAACTGTAAACCCCTTGCATATCTTCGGAGAACTCCTCAGCCTTTTCATCGGGATAATGTTTTAAGGCCTCTTTCATCTGCATGTCCCTTACCGCAGTATTCAGCTGCCTGTCTTTCATGCCTGATCTTTCCATAACATCTTCGCTGCAGATATATTCGATAAAATCCCACGCAGCGTCGGTATTTTCCGACCACGACGTTATCGAAAGGCAGCTGCTCGATCCCGCCGTCCTATTGGAGGCCTGTTCTCCCTCAAACAGGGGTACGATTTCACATTCTGCACCTTCTTCTTCCGTATATCTGAAATATCGGCTTATTTCATCATGGATATAAACGCTATTGCTTAAGCCGTCAATATTAATAAGCGTTTTTTCATCAAGCATCACATCCGGTGAACTGTCTACTACCTTCACAAAGTTTGGAGAATCCCATACTTCCTCGATTTCCGATAACAAATCATTAAACCAATCCTGGTCAAAATTGACTTTCCCGTCCTCATAATCTATTATGTCAGGCATATTGCTGATCAGTATGCGCGATAAAAGGCGTTGTTTATTAGTCACCGAAAAAAGTACGCAGTCACTGCCTTCCAACCTGTCATGTAGGTCAAGTATATCAGACCATGTGGCTGCTCCCCAATCAATATTTATGCCAAGCTCTTCAGCCAATGAGGTATTTACATAAGCGAAATAATAGTTTATCCCCAACGGTATGACTTTCAGCTGGCCATCTATATCCATTCCTTCCAATGCCATTTTGTCAAGCTCCGATGTGATCTGACTGTCTTTCAGTTTTTCATTCAAATCCAAAAAAACATCGCTCATGAGCTGGTCTCTAAAATAGGGCATTCCATCGCTCCTGATAAAAATATCCCCAACCTCTCCATTTAAAAGCCTGAGGTTTATTTTATCATAATAATTATCAGCGATAACATTAGTCGCAAACTGTGAGTAGCTACTGTACTCATAATCATATATTACCTCCTTATCAGGGTTATCCTTCATATACATGTTTATCATTTTAGCAATATACTCTTCCCTGTAAGGGGCCGTTATCGTTATCCTATCGGTAATTTCCACATTCTTCTTTTCGGAAAGGGTATAGCGGTATATTTTTTGATACTCACCGCTGTATATTTGACCCTGATCACCGGTTTCGATAAAAGTTACATACTCCCCCAAATCCTCCATGCTTTCTGCCCTTACCATCTCAACTTTGATAAAGGAAAGATCACTTCCGCTGTAAGAGTATATATTTTCGTTCATTACGACATACAGTTTATCGCTCTGCTCCTCATAACCGATAGCAAATACGCGCCAATCATCTCCCTGTTTGCAGGAAGTCTGATATAAAAGCTCATTCGAATAAAGGGCATATTTGCTTATATTCCCCTTTTCCCCATCAGTAATATATATTTCTCCCTTACCATTGCCGCCCAGGGAGAAATCACATATATTCTTATATGTCCTGACCAACTCACCCTTTAACGAAAATACCTGCAAAATCGATGTGACATCGTCAAGCTGGCTTTTCAGATAATAATACTCGCCATCAGCCCTGGCCTTTAAAAACGCCGGATTGCCGCTTTGGGGATATACAACCCCTTCCCATTGAGCAAAGGGAATATAACTATACCCTTGGGCAGGGTCCGCATAAATGACAATAATCCCAGGGCCGTTATCGCCGTAATGGAGCATATAGATATTTCCGTTTGGGTCCAAAGTCATCAGATGACTATACATTCCCAACTGATACTGCTCCATCAGTTTCAGGGGGATGTTGGCAATTATTTCCCCGCTGTCAATATCTGCCACTTTATAATCCCTATTAACTACGGCAAGTCTCCCGTCATACACCCCGGGAATAATGTATTGGTCTCCTTGGTACACAAGTTCTTCCATATAATAGGGGTTTTCCTCATTTTTATCGGGCTGATCCTCATTTTCATTACCGCATGATACCAAGCAAAGCAGTGCCACTATGGCAGACAAGTAGAGTTTTAAGTGATAAATTGGTTTCATTATACACTCACCTAAAATCATATTAACAAACTTTATATGTAAATTAACAAATTACTTTTTAACTGCTATCTCTCATCGCCATAAAACTTATTGTTAAGCACATTTTTAACAAAATATATGTCTTTTTTACATTTATACACTAATCCAATAATATATATTGAATAAAAATTTCAAATATATAAACATATTTTTTATTTAATAATATACTATTTATAATTTTTATACAAGTGACAATAATACTAAATATAAAATAATTAAATTAGGTAATATTACCTATACCAAATTGTTATAAAACACAAGTTAATTGTCAAACTAAGAATAATAAAATTAAAGAAGAACCCTAAACAATCAAAAAGCACGGACAATCGCCGTTGGCGGTTATCCGTGCTTATTTGATTTCTTGCTCCAAGTCGTCGAACAAATCGCAGTCAAAAAACTGCCGGATGCTGATGTCCAATCCGTCGCACAGCTTCTTGAGGGAAACCATGCCTGGATTTTGACTTTTTTCGTTCAGCATACTGTAAATTGTGGATGGTGAAACGCCCGATACGCCAGCCAAGGCGTTGATTGCCATATTGCGTTCCGCGCATAAGTCGAGAATGCGTTATGCCACCGCTTCCTTAGTGTTCATCTGCGCATCCCTCCCTGCGATGTATCGTAAAAACAGTGTAACCAATATTACGATAAATCGCGTGGGACATATCGCAAATTTGCTTTTTCTCTGCTATAATTGCGATATATCCCATATTTGGAGGGTGAGCTATGGCTGTGTGTACCTTCTTCGGCCACCGGGATTGTCCGGCGTCTATCAAACCGAAACTACGGGCGATGGTGGAGGAACTAATTGTGGGGTACGGTGTGGATTGGTTCTATGTGGGACGCCAGGGGGCCTTTGACGCCATGGCACGGGCGGTTCTGCGGGAACTGACAGAAGTCTACCCCCACATCTCTTACGCCGTGGTGTTGGAATGGCTGCCAAGGCCAAGGGACAAGGCGATCTGGGATTTCTCCGACACCATTTTTCCGGAAGGTCTGGAAACTATGCCGCCACGATTCGCCATAGCCAGGCGCAACAAGTGGATGCTGCGCCAGGCCGATTATGTGGTGACCTACATCACCCATGGTTGGGGCTGCGCAGCTCAGTTTGCGGAAAAGGCACAGCGGCAGGGGAAGACCGTCTTCAATTTGGCACAAAAATACCCGGTCAGCAACGATGACTGACCGGGCTGTTTCTGAAAAAAGTGGAATCTTAATTCCACACAGGGCACAGCTGTGCCTCCTGTTTCGTGAGAAAAAAAACCATTCCACTTTGATTCCGCTTTTCCGGTAAATCCGGCAAAATTGGAAATTTGCCATTTTCCTGCAATTTATACAAAAAAAGACCTGAAACCGAAGTTTCAGGTCATTTTTCACTCTCTCGAGTTGGTGGAGATAAGCGGGATCGAACCGCTGACCTCTTGAATGCCATTCAAGCGCTCTCCCAGCTGAGCTATACCCCCATGTAAGCGGTCATTTCAGACTGCTTAGTTAGAATACCACAGCTTTTTATCTTTGTCAACACATTTTTTAATTTTTCCCGGCCTTTTTAAGAAAACTATCACACCTCAATGAAAATCACCTGCGAACCAAGTGCCCTTACATACCTTTCAAGGTCAGAAAAATCCATTACCAAAGTCTTTCGGTTATCGCTGGGATGGACGCATATCCTTTTGCCCCTTAAATCGCTGTCAAAAAGCACGGTGACGACCCTTCCCTTATCGCTTATGACCCCCAGGGGGCTTACCATACCGGGATGCTGGCCCATAAGCTCCAAGAGCTTCTCATCGGAGGCAAAACAAAGACGGGAACTGCCTATGGCCCTGGCTATATGTCGGAGATCGGCATTTTTCTCAGCTACGAGCATCATAACATAAAACCGGCTTTGGTTCCTGACCGTAAGGAAAAGGTTCTTACAGACACATGCGCCGAAATCAAGGCCCATTTCATACCTGTCCAGAGCCTTTTCCACCGGCTCATGGGTGTGCAGCTCGTATGTTATCCCCAGGGTATCAAGCTTTTCAATTATCTTTCGAGTCTGTTCTTCCATGCTTCTATCCCCTCAAAATAAAGAATATGGCGGTATACCATATAAAAGCGTTTACAGTAAATATCGCCGCCGCCGACATGAGTATTATTATAAGGAAAAGGGGGCTGAACCTGCCCGGCTCCTTGGAGCCGAAGCGGGGCTTGAGTTTAAAGTAGACATACACCAAAGCCATTCCCGGCAGCACATAATAAACGACATCCAGCAGAAATTTAATCATTGCGGTTTCCTTTACATAAAAGTGAGTTTATTTTATAATCAAATCAGCCTTTTAAATAGGGAGAAATCAGAATGAATCCTACCCCTGAAGAAACATACATGTATGAAGCCGTCAAAGAGGCCGAAAAGGCGGCTTTGGCGGGCGATGTGCCCGTGGGCTGCGTCATAGTCCGAAAAGGCGAGATAATAGCCCGGGGCCACAATGAACGGGAGGCAAGGAAGAACGCCCTTCTGCATGCCGAGATAACCGCCATAGGCAAGGCATGCCTGACCCTTGGCTCCCGCAGGCTCGAAGGCTGCGACATGTATGTCACGCTGGAACCCTGCCCCATGTGTGCCGGCGCCATACTGATGGCAAGGGTAAGCCGTCTTTATTACGGGGCATCCGACACCAATATGGGGGCCTGCGGCGGCGTTCTGAACATATTTGAGGAGGCCTTTGGCTACAAGCCCAGGATATATAAAGGCGTGCTTCAAAAGGAGTGTTCGGGCCTGCTGACCGATTTTTTCAAGAAAATAAGATCAAGGGAAAAAGACGGCGTATAACCGTCTTTTTTTACACCTCACCCATGCCTATTTTATACGAAAGCACCATAAGGCTTTCGGAAAAATGGACATTTTCCACAGGCACGGTGTCAAACTCCAGATGCAGGTCGGTATTTGTGAAGTTCCATATTCCCTTTATGCCGCAGTCACAAAGTATGGATGCCGTCTCGTGGGCATATTTCTGGGGCAGGGTCAGCACCCCGACATCGGGGCGGTGTTCCAGGCAATATTCCCTGAGCCGGGAAGCGTCGTAAACGGGAACCCCTGAAATGGTGGTGCCTATGACTGCCTTGTCGGTATCAAAAGCGGCTTTCAGTTTAAAGCCGTTTTCGGCAAAGCTGAAGTTGTTCATTATGGCCCTGCCCAGGTTGCCTATTCCGACTATGACGGCAGTCTTCTCCCTGTCAAGGCCCAAAATAAAGCTTATCGATTCTATAAGCCCGTCAACGGGATATCCATAACCCTGCTGACCGAAACCGCCAAAGCAGTTGAAATCCTGCCTGACCTGGGATGCCGTCAGCCCCATGCGCTCTCCCAGCTCCTTAGATGATATTTTTGTTACGCCCATTGCCTTGAGTTCGCTTAAATGGGTGTGATATCTGGGCAGGCGTCTGATAACCGCCTGTGATACTTTCTTTTCCATAGGCTTTCCCTCCTTAATTCGGTAAATTACCCTAACTGCGTGTTAATTACGGGGAGTTATTAACACTATCCACAGAGTTATCCACAGCCCTAAACACTTTTCCCACAACCAGAGCCCGCATTTACAGGGGATCTCTGCACAGGCTGTGGAACAAAAACCGGGGCTTTTCAACAAAACCCACATGGGAATGCAGAGCTGAAAACAGAAAATAATTACAGTTTGTTGATTAAACTTTCCGTAGACCCTACCTGCCCGCCAGAATGTCCGACACGGCCATATTGGCATAACAGTTCTGGGAGCTGTCTGCGATATTGCCCGCCATAAGCTCGTAATACCCCTGGCAGGCTATCATGGCCCCGTTATCGCCGCAGAGGGACAACGGCGGAAGATAGAGCTTTATCCCCTTCTGCGCGCAGATCCTTTCAAGGCCTGATCTCAGGCGGCTGTTGGCCGCCACCCCTCCGGCTGCTGCGATGGCTCTTCTTCCTTTTTCCTCGGCGGCCTTTATGACCCTGGGAACTATCTCGCCCGAAACAGCGGCGGCCACGGCGGCCGCCAGGGAAGGCCTGTCTATCTCCTGGCCCTTCTGGTTGGCGTTATGGACAAGGTTGACTGCCGCCGTCTTAAGCCCTGAAAAAGAAAAATCATAGGGATGCCCCTCTATCCTGGCCCTGGGAAGGCGGTATTTTTTCTCATCGCCGCCCTTTGAAAGCCTGTCCATCTCGGCCCCTCCGGGATAGGGCAGTGACAGGACCCTTGCTATTTTATCAAAAGCCTCGCCGGCTGCATCGTCGCGGGTAGTGCCTATGACAGACATTCGGGTATAATCCTCCACATCGATTATGACGGTATGACCGCCTGATGCCACCAGGGCGATAAAAGGAGGCTCCAGCTCAGGGAATGCCACATAATTTGCAGCAATATGGCCCCTTATATGGTGCACGGGCACAAATGGCTTTCCTATCATAAGGCTGCAGGCCTTGGCAAAATTGGCCCCCACCAAAAGCGCGCCGATAAGCCCGGGGGCGCAGGTGGCGGCCACGGCGTCCAGGTCCTTGAACGACACCCCAGCCTTGTCCATGGCCTCTGACGCAACTGCCGTTATCTTTTCCACATGCTTTCTCGAAGCTATTTCGGGCACTACCCCGCCGTAAAGAGCGTGCATGTCTATCTGTGAATAAACGGTATTTGAAAGTATCGTCCTGCCGTCCAAGCTGACTGCCGCCGCCGTTTCATCGCAGGAACTTTCGATCCCGAGTATCAGCATAATCCCACCTCCATGATAATGGCGTCCTCCCGCGGGTTTTCATAATAACCGCGCCTGACGCCTATTTTTTTAAAGCCCAGCTTTTCATAAAGGGCTATGGCACTGAGGTTGCCTTCCCGCACCTCCAGCAGTACCTTTTGGGCACCCTTGGCCAAGGCTTCCTTTTCAAAGGCCCGGGTCAGTGCCGAAGCCACCCCACGGCGCCTGTCCTTTTCAAAAACCGCCAGGCGTGAAAGGTCGCAGCTTTCGTAAAGGCTCATGCCGCACACATATCCCAAAAGCCCGTCTTTTGAAAAGGCCAGCAGGCATATGGAATAGGGGCTTTCCATATCCTCCCTGAGCATATCCTCGCTCCATGGGCAGGAAAAGCTCTCCCTTTCCAAAAGGCCCAGGGACGGCACATCATCAGCCGTCCCATGCCTTATCATGATATCATCAGGCCTTGGCTTCATACCAATTCTCTCCAAAGCTGACATCCACCTTCATGGGCACTTCCATATCGGCGGCGCTCTCCATGGCCCTGGCCAATATCCTGGCGGCCTCCTCTTTTTCCTCCACGGGGCACTCGAGTATCAGCTCGTCATGCACCTGGAGCACCAGCGAGGCCTTAAGTCCCCTTTCCTTAAGGGCCCTTTCAACATTTATCATGGCCTTCTTGATTATATCGGCCGCCGTACCCTGCACGGGGGTGTTAAGGGCAACCCTCTCACCGAAAGAGCGCACATTGAAGCTCTGGGACTTAAGCTCGGGGATATCCCTTCTCCGTCCGAACTCAGTAGTGACATAACCCTTTTCATAGGCCTGCTTTTTTATATTCTCCATATATTGGCGAACGCCATGATACTTTTCAAGATAGGCGTCCATATATTTTTTTGCCTGGTAGGGCGACACCCCTATATCCTGGGACAGGGAAAAGGAGGATATGCCGTACACTATGCCGAAATTGACGGCCTTGGCCTCAGAGCGCATGGCGGGCGTGACCTCATCAAAAGGCACCCCAAACACCTGTGAAGCGGTGACCCTGTGGATGTCCTCGCCGCTGTTGAAGGCCTTTATCATGGTTTCGTCATGGGCCAGATGGGCCAGCACCCTCAGCTCTATCTGCGAATAATCGGCATCTATGAATATATTCCCCTCCTCGGGTATAAAGCAGCGCCGTATCTCGGTCCCCAGCTGCTGCCTGACAGGGATGTTCTGCATATTGGGATCGGTGGACGACAGCCTGCCCGTAGCCGTGACCGTCTGATTGAAGGTCGAGTGCACCCTGCCGTCTTTGCCCACTGTCTTTAAAAGCCCCTCGACATATGTGGAAATAAGCTTTGTAAGCTTGCGGTATTCCAGGATAAGGCCAATTATCCTGTGGCTGTCTCTGAGTTTCTCCAGCGTTTCGGCATCTGTGGAATACCCTGTCTTTGTCTTTTTCCCTGCCTTGAGGCCCAGCTTTTCAAAAAGCACGGTGCCCAGCTGTCTGGGCGAACCGATATTGAAGGTCTCCCCGGCGCAGTCATAAATTTCGCCTTCCAGACGCTCTGCCTCCATAGTCAGCATATACCCAAAATCATCAAGCCTTTTTGTGTCCAGCTTCATACCCAAATGCTGCATATGTGCAAGTATCGGCACCAGGGGCATTTCTATATCATACATAAGGGAATCCATGCCCCTATCAGATATCCCCGAAGAGTATCTGCCGTAAAGCCCAAAGGTCGCCCATGCGGCCTTTGCCAGGCTTTCCAGCCCCTTTTCCTCCATGCCTCCCATCACAAGCTGACCGTCATTTTCCTTTTCAAGACTTAAGCCCAGCTCGGACAATGCCAGGTTTTCCAGAGAAAAGCCTGACGATGTGGGCGACAGGAGATAGGCCGCCACCGCCGTATCAAAAAGGGGAGGCGCAGGCTCTTTGCCTGTTTTATACATGTATAAAGCGCACCTTTTTCCATCATGTATGACATAACCGCCGCGCTTCAAAAGAAAATCGGCTTCATCGCCAAGGTCCTCACAGGCCCACAGTACGCCGCCGGTCACAAAGGCCCCCTGTTTCATATCCTCCGAAAAGGCGCAGAAAACCTTTTGGCATTTTTCCAAAAGGCCATGTGCCTCTTCTTTGGAAACCGTTTTATATCCGGGCAGGGCTACGCCCGAAACCGTGCTTTCCTTCGGCGGCGTCAGTGAAAGCCTTTTTATTATGCTTTTAAGGCCCAGACGGTCAAGGAAACGGTAAAGCCCGCTTTCATCCCTGGCCTTTATTGTGAAATCATCACCGCAGGCAATAGGTGCGTCGGTGACCCCTTTGGCCAGGCGGTAGCTTAAAAAGGCCGACTCCCTGCCCTCGGCAAGCTTCTTTTTTACCGAAGGGGTCATGCCTTCTCCCCCTTCATCCAGGGCCTTGTATACCCCTTCCAGCGAACCATAGGTCTTTAAAAGGTCCATGGCTCCCTTTTCGCCGATGCCGGGGACGCCGGGGATATTGTCAGATTTGTCCCCCATTATGGCCTTCAGATCGACCAGCCTCTGGGGAGCAAGGCCGCCGTACTTTTCCTTAAAAAGGGCCTCATCATAAATCTCGCTCAGTGTCTGGCCCTGTTTTGTCGTCACCAGCGCCACTTTGGCCCCGCAGGCTATATACTGAAGGCTGTCGCGGTCGCCCGTAACTATCGTCCACTCGTCGCCCTTTTGGCTGCCGCAGAAGGCCAGGGTGCCCAAAAGGTCATCGGCCTCATACCCCTCCTTCTCCAAACGCGTTACACCCAGAAGGTCAAGGGCTTCCTTTACAAGGGGTATCTGAATGGCCAATTCCTCCGGCATGGGCTTGCGCTGGGCCTTGTAGCCGTCATACATCTCATGGCGGAAGGTCTTGGCCTTAAGATCGAAGCATACGCATACGCCGTCGGGGGAAAGCTCCTCCAAAAGCTTAAAATACATATTGAGAAAGCCGTAAATGGCGCCTGTGGGCGTACCGTCGGGTGCGCTTAAGGGCCGCACGCCGTAAAAGGCCCTGTTTACAAGGCTGTTGCCGTCTATGGCCATAAATTTCATAAAAGCACCCCTTTTTGTGAAATGATGCACAAATACGCTGCTTCAAATATTATATATTATTTTATATCGAAAATCAAACAAAACCCTTGACAACGCACAAATAATAGGTATAATAATTAATGCACGTTGCGACATTGTGTAACGGTAGCACGACTGACTCTGGATCAGTTTGTCAGGGTTCGAATCCTTGTGTCGCAGCCATTTTAAGGCCCACGCTTTGCGTGGGCCTTTTTTGTTTCTATCCGAGTTTTTTACGCTAAATTGCAAAAGTAATATCAACTATATATTATACTAAAAGTATATTATTTTTAAGACAATATACATCAAAAAAGGCGCGGCCAGGGGCCGCGCCTTCCGATTTTATTTATTTATGTAGTTCAACGGATTGACCGTCTGGCCGTTATACCGAATCTCGAAATGGACATGGGGGCCTGTGGAGCGCCCCGTGTTGCCCACTCTGGCTATCGTTTCGCCCTTGGCAACGCTCTGTCCGGCCTTGACCAGCAGCTTGCTGCAATGGGCGTAAACGGTGACAAAGCCGTTTTGATGGTCGATAAACACGCAATAGCCGTAATTGCCCTTCCAGCCTGCGAATGTCACTTTGCCGCCGTCAGAAGCATAGATAGAGGTACCTATCGCGCCGGCAAAATCGACTCCCGTATGGAAATCGCCCAAACTCCTGCGGTAACCGTAACCGGAGGAGAACACGCCGTTGGAAGGCTTCATGAAATTGCCTGTGGCCGACTTGGCGGGAGGGGTCTTGGTGCCTACCTCTATAACCTCGTTTTCAGGCTCTTTTGTGACCTGCCAATCCATGATAACGCGGCTTTGCTCCTCACCATTTACATATACAACATCGGCCACGACATTGGCCTCGCCGTAAACGCCTTCCTTTATGACCCTGCTCTGGGTCGTGTAAAGGTCGTCTGTAGTCTGCTTGGTAGTTTCATAACCAATCAGCTTGACATAATTTTCAGTTACCGTTTCCTGTACCGACAGATAAGGCACCGATGCCGAAATGGTTATCTTGTCGCCCGCATGAATCATGTCTGTCTGAAGCCCCGGATTGAGGGAAAGTATCGAAGCCACCGATGTAGAATATTTTTCGGCTATTTCAGAAACAGTATCTCCCGGGTTTACCGTATAGACCACCGATTCCTTTGTATTGCCCGAAAGCTTTTCCTCTATGCTGTCTATCGACATTATCGTGGCCTCGCCGCTGCCCTGGGCCCTGATCTGCACATCCTGAACAAAAGACAGTTCGCCGCCTTTATAGGAAACGGCATTGGCCTCCAGCATGCGCTGCTTCAAAAGTTTCAAAGCCGTCTTGCTCTGGTTGGCCCCGACAACCTCGCCGTTGACAGTCAGTACATATGTAGCCGAAACATTGTCCAACGCAGCCATGACATAATCGGAAACAATATCCCTGTCAAGGCTGCCGCTGCCATCGTCAAATCCTATCGAATAAGAAACATCAAGGTTCAGGCTGTAAGGCGCGCCGAGGTATTCGGAAATACGGTCTTCCACTTCATCAAGTATGCCTTCCATCTCACTTTTGCTGGAGACATAACCGATAGCCTTGCCGTTTATCTCGACCTTGAGCCCGACGCCCAGGTAGCTTGCCGTACATACGCAGATAGTGGCCGTCAGCAGCAGGCTGACCGGCATGAGCCTCGACTTTTGCAGCTGCGCTGGATTAAAGCTCAGCGCTTTTGTCTTCAGATTCTCCAAAATCCCCAACGCCATGTCAGTCAGGGGTTCCGAAAGCTCCATGCCCTTGCGTACAAAGGGGAGCAGGGTCTGCCACAAAAGGCTGCCGGCCTTCCCCAGCAGCATATTCAGCGAAGAAACCAAAAGAGCCGCCGCGGAAAATATGTCATGTACGGCGGCCGGGCCTCTGCCTATGCCCGAAAGCCACCCAAGCTTCAGCTTCAGTACGACCCAGCGGCGCCTTGCGGCGGAGGCAACCCAGCCTAAGCCTGTCCTTCTTTTATATTTATTGAGTGATGCCATATAGAACCTTCTTTAACTGTATTTAATAATTACAATTCGGTAACAACATATGACAATAATACTACATTCTTCCGCCTATGTCAAGTTACATGCCGAAAAATGGCAGAAAAAAGAAGGCCGAAGCCGTAACCGCACAGCCCAAAAGAAATGAAAAGACGCATGGCAGCAGCCTTTTCTTTTTAATAGCGGGCAATGAGGCCACCGTATATTCCGACGCTATATCGCCGGCCAGCTCCAAAAGCTCTCCCGGAGAAGAAGCTGCTGCAGAGTTTTGGGGAGAAAGGATAAATATTGCCTGCTCAAAACCGCTTTTTTCCCCTGGGCTCACGATGACGGCCTGTTTAGAGGTCCCTTTTACCATTAAGTTTGCCTCCTTTGATATTCATGGCTGTTTTTGATTTATCATTCCCCTTTTTCCTCATCCTTATCCGCCTTTTTTATAGCGACGCATATTACAGTCGCATCATCGCTTCCGTCGCAGCAGGTCTCCATCAGTTTGGAAGGTGAAAGTTCCCCTGTGATAGTCTGAGCCGAAAGTCCCGCTCCGTCGCTGGCCATTACCACCGTCGTGCCGCCGCTGACCAGAAAAACCGCTGTTTCGGGTTCCTGGCAGCCGGGAAAGGCTCCGGGCGGCAGCGACGGCCTTGAAATTACGCTTATATCATCCTCCTTTATAACATAGCTGTCTGACGCGCCGTATTTGATCATACGACATATGCCGGAAAAAAGATCTATCTCCAGAAGATCCAATGTGGTAAACCCGTCGCAGGAGTATCTTGCCTTCAGAAAAGGCACGACGGCATGGGTGCTTTCCTCCATACTGCATCCGCTTTTTATAAAAGCAGCGATAAGCTCCAGGGCGTTTTTTGACAGCATCGAGGCCTTTTTACCGCTGCCCATGCCGTCGGCCAGCATCACCACGGCCCTGCCGTCACCCGTTTTGAAAAACAGTGAAGAGTCGCCGCAGGCGTCCTCACCTTCCTTTTTCCTGACACAGCTGCCGGCTGTGATATCCAAAGCCTCCATCTCCTTATACATAAGGGCGTCGCCCCACTTATAATCTACCCTTTCGGCAGGCAAAAATCTTTTTCCCAAAGCCAGCTCGGCCGAACGCAGAAACTGTCTCTCATTAACCCAATCTTCTCCCGCACCCCAAAGGCGCATTACCAGCCTTCCGCAGCTGAGATAGACCTCAGCCTTTATCTGTGGGTCATACAGCGCCAATATGGCCGCTATCTGCTTTTCCTCCAGCGGCCTGGGCATAAAACCACTGTCCTCTCTCATGGCCAGGCTGTCGGCCGCTTCCTTGATGCCCGCATACTGCTCCTTTATTACACGGCTGCTTTCGGCCTGTCTTGCCCTTTCACTCCTGCGGCGCATAAACGACGAATAGGATGTGTTAAGCGCCCTGCAAAGCCGGTCTTTATTGGGACACCTGGTATCCAGCGGGGGACGGAGGTCCTTTTCGCGTATAAATCCCCTTTCCTTAAACAAAGGCGCAAGGTCACCAAGGCTGCTCTGCACCGAAACATAATCCTGAAGCCAGCACAGATCACTTTTTGGGCAGGAACGGCAGATTTCAGAGGAGGCATCGTCAAACACACGGCTTATGTCCTCGTCTCCCGTTTCAAGATCCTTCTGCCTTTCCATAGCGGTGCGCGCCATAGCCGAAAGGGCCCTTGAAAGTGCTTTGAGCCCATACCCCGTCTCGGCTGGCCCGTAAGGGGCCGATATACTCTCTCTCGAAACAGCTCCCGCTCTGTCTGGCAAAAGAAGGAAAATGGATGCCGCTATAAAATAATCATATATGCACCCGACAGCCCTCTCATCCGGATAGCCCCACATCAAAACGGCTATACCTGCCAGCAGAAAGGCCAGGCTGAAACTGATCCTGCCCTTTTTTGCGCACAAAGTCCCGAATACTGCCGAAAGTCCAAAGGCCGAAGTATAAAAAGGCGTCTTTGAAAGGGCCATGTCCAGCAAGGCTCCAATGACCAGGCCGAAAGCCGCGCCCGTAAACCCGCTTTCGCCGTATGTAAACGCCATGGTCAATATGACCGCCGCTATAACAGAGGGCGTTATAAGCCCAACTATCCCTGCTCCTGCAAAGGCCGTTATGAAAAGCATACCCACCGTCAGCCTTCCTATCCTCAGTCCTCCCGCCATGCTTTCGGCCATAAGGCAGTAAGAGCATACTGCTGTCAGGGCACATTCCAGCACTAAAAGCCCCAGCGCCCCTATACCCGAAAAAAAGGCAAAAGGTCCCTTTAAAACGCCGATCGTCACCGCCAAAATCGCAGGCATAAAAAGCTCCCTGGACCTTCCTTCATCAAAAAAGAATCTGTCAATGGCCAGGGTCAAAACGCACATCGCGGCGTAAACCACTCCGTCACCGCCCCTTATGACAATGCTGCCAAGAAAGGCCCCCAAACAGCCCCAGAGCCTTGTTTCCTCCTCCAATGACATGGCATAGCATACGCCGAAGGGCCTGATGCCGCCCATAAGGGACGCATCGGACAGTATAAACCCGCATATGAAGCACAGCACCCCTTTGAACCTTCGGGCCAGCTGCCTTATCCTTTCGTAAAGCGGCTCCTTTTCCTTAACAAATGTCCTGTCCTGGCTTAACATGCTCATTCTCCTCACTTTTGGTAACATTTACCATTATAAGCATGTCCCGCAGCCCTTTTTTATCGGGAAATGACATTCGGGAATGGAGGGATATAAAAAAAGCGCCCGAAGGCGCTTTTTCTTATTTTACCCCGAGCATTACCTCGGCGAATATTTCCATGGCCCTGGCAGTTTTTTCGATAGGCAGGGAGAAACTATGAGGCTTGTCCTTTACCTGTTCGGGTACGGGAGGCACATGTATGAACCCCGCTGATTTGATGAAAGGATAACTTTCCTTTGCCAGGCGCAGTCCGCCATAAAGTATGTGGTTGCACAGATAGGCTCCGGCCGAATATGAATACCTTACGGGTATACCTTCATCCTTGACAGCTTTCAGCATTTTCTCATAGGGGAAGGTGGAGAAATAGGCGCATGGGGCATTTTCAGCTATAGGTTCGCCATTTAAAAGCACTCCGTCATTGTCGGGTATGGGTGATTCACAGAGGTTTATTCCCACCCTCTCTATCCTTACGGCATCGGAGTTTCCGGCAAGGCCCGACATAAGCAGCATATCGGGCTCATGCTCTTTAATAAGGTTCTCCAGCACATCAAGGGCTTTAAAATAAACTACCGGCAGCTGTGCCTTTATCACGGTATGACCGCCTATATCGTCAGGCAGGTGGGAAACTGCCATCCATGAAGGGTTTACATCACCGCCGGCAAACGGCTCAAACCCTGTCACGAGTATTTTCATATAAGCACCTCTTTCTTTTTTGATAGGTAAATTTTAACCTATCGCCGTAATAAAATCAATGGCTCATTGATTTGCCTTGTGCGGTGGGTTATAATCTTTTTACAAGGCGGTGACAATATTGAAATACAAAACTCTGTTTATCGACCTGGACGATACCCTGCTTGACTTCAAGGCAGCGTCACGCAATTCTCTTTCAAATCTGCTGGAAGGCATGGGCATCCCTCCTTCCCACTCTCTGATAAACGAATTTGAGGCAATAAACAGCAAGTGCTGGCGCATGCTCGAGGAAGGGGAAATAACAAGGGAAGAGCTTTCCAAAAGGCGGTTTGAGATATTCTTTCATGCTCTTGGGATAAAACGCGATCCTCTTGAAGCAAACGCCCTTTTCAGAGCAGGGCTGGCCGAAAGCGCCGTGCTTAAGGAAGGCGCTTTGGAGCTGTGCCGGGACCTCTGTGCCACAAACACCCTCTGCCTGGTTACAAATGGTTTTTCCGACACCCAGCGCAGTAGACTTAAAGCCTGTGGGCTGGAACCTTTTTTCAAGTACCTTTTCATATCCTCTGAAGTGGGTTATGAAAAACCCGACAGAAGATTCTTTTTATCGGCTCTGAAAGCCTGCAACGGTGATGCCCGTTCCTGCCTAATCCTGGGCGACAGCCTGAGTTCAGACATAAAAGGAGGGCTTGAAAGCGGGATAGATACCTGCTGGTACAACCCTTTGGGGCTTGACGGCACAGGATATACATATATGATAAAGGAACTTTCTGAATTTACCAATATTGTATTGTCTCATTGAAACAAATCTTTTTCTTTTCAAACTGCTTTTGCTATGGTATAATAGCATTGTAAAATGAAAAAGCGGAGGTGTATTTTTTATGAAACTGCTTTTCGATTCTTTTGACAGCTATCTCGCCCGTGTAAAATGGTGGGACTTTGCTCTGTTGAAATTTTGTCTTGCGGCTATGGGCTTTATGGCCGGGCTGTTTGTTCCGAAAGAAAAGCGCCGCCCCTTTTTCCTTTTGGCTTCTATTATTTTTGTCATGACCTATGTGCCTTTGATGGCCAAGTATATTTCTTCTGTAAAGGATTACATTTCCTTCGGACATGAAGATTAGAGAGGCTCTTTCATATAAAGTGCCCCTTCTCATACCTGAAAAGCGCGCGGGCAAAGGTCCGTGCGCTTTTATTGTCCTTCCTCCTTGAAATGGCTTTGGCGCTATGTTAGAATTGGCTTGACCCAACGGGTACTTTATAATTACAGGAGAGATTTATCATGCTTAAACAGGTCATGGATCTTTTCGAAATACTTGACGACCCCCAGGCCAGCGGGGAGGCTGTAAAAAAGCTCTTTGAAGAGCACGGCTTCGGCGACTGCGTCGAAGTACAGACTCTTGAAAGCCAGAAGGGCGTCACCGATTTCGTAAGGATAATCATCAAAGGCACAAACGGCAAATTAAGCGGCGGTACGGCCCCCACCCTGGGCGTTACGGGACGCCTGGGCGGCCTGGGCGCAAGGCCCGAGCTCATAGGCTTTGTTTCCGACGGCGACGGCGCTTTGACGGCCCTTTCGGCGGCGCTCAAGCTCTGCCTTATGAAGAAAAAGGGCGACTGTCTGCCCGGCGACGTCATCGTCACCACCCATGTCTGCCCCCACGCCCCCACGGCGCCCCATTTCCCCACTCCCTTCATGGGCTCCCCCGTTGAAATGGAGACCATCAACCGTCTGGAAGTCGAAATGGATGTCGACGCCGTTCTGTCGGCCGACACCACCAAGGGCAACAAGATAATCTGCAAGCGCGGCTTTGCCATTTCCTGCCCCGTCAAGGAGGGCTACATACTCAAAGCCAGCGATGATCTGGTTGAAATCATGAGCCGTGTCACGGGCCAGCCCGCCTATGTATTCCCCCTGTCGATACAGGATATAACCCCCTACGGCAACGGCATATACCACATGAACAGCATACTCCAGCCCTCGGTCGCCACCTCTGCCCCCGTCGTCGGCATCGCCATCACCACCGAGACTCCGGTGGCCGGCTGCGCCACGGGAGCCACCCACCTGACCGATGTGGAGGAAGCCGCCCGCTTCATCGTCGAAGTGGCCAAGGACTTCACCTGCGGCAAATGCTCTTTCTATGACAAGGACGAATACGAAAAGATTTTGGAGCTTTACGGCGATCTCAGGCATTTCCAGAAAAAGCACAGGTAATCAAAAAGCGGCGGGCCGGACCTGCCGCTTTTTATTTATCCTCCAGCTCAAAACGGTAAAGACGGTAAAGGCCGTTTGCCCATGAGTTGCCATAAAACAGCCTGAAAAGCGCCCTGTCGCATGGCTTGTACAGCCTGTCGCTCCACTCCCTGCCCGTAAAATAAAATACGCCGGCACAGCGGGCAAATGGCAGCTGCCTTTCAATTGCCTCGGGGCCGTCAAGCCCCCACTTTATAACGGCCCCCATTTTGTTTACGGGGTTTTTGAGTTTCGACCATTTTACGGCGCTTTCGGAATAGGCGTCAAATATATACTCACATCTGCCGAACCTCTGCCTGAGCCCCTTCATAAGAGCGATATTTTCCTCATGGCTCAAATACATGCTCAGACCCTCGGACACGACTGCTACGGACACGCTTGGAGGTGCTATTATCCTGTCAAGCTAGCCCAGCTGCCTGACGTCGGCCGAAAGCATGCAGTAGCCGTCATTTTCCTTATAAAAGGCAGCCCTGGATCTTATAACCTCTGGCAGGTCCACATCGACCCACATAGAAGCTCCCTTGACCCTCAGCGCCCGGGAGTCCAGCCCGCAGCCCATGTGCACGACAAGAGCTCCGGGATTCCGCTCTAAAAAACCTGCGACCAGGCGGTCGATCGCGGCTGCCCGTATGGCCATATATATGTCCAGGAAACGGCTGCGGGTATTTTTGTCAAAATCATACCCCGATTCCCTGACTATCCTTTCGGCCATAGGGTCTTCGATTATATTTCCATACTTTCTTGCCGACGCCCTTCCGTAAAGAGGGATATAAAGCGTCTCCGACACCCCTTTGAGCATGACGGCCTCCTTTCCTTTATATCGGCATGGCTGCAGTTGACCTTTATTTTTTATCCTGTTAAAATCTATCATATATCAAAACAAAACCCAAGGGAAAGGAAAAGATATGAAAAAGGTTTTTTCTCTGCTGCTTATTGCGGCCATGACGGCATCCTTGTGCGCCTGCTCACCCGTCGGCAAGGTGGAAATCCCCGAAGAGGCGGAAGAAAATGAAGAAGGTATGCAGCAAGATCCCCCAGAACTTTCCCCAGCGGAGGCAAAAGCCGCTGAAATACTGTCGGGCATGACAACCGAGCAGAAGGTGGGACAGATGTTTCTGGCACGGTGCCCCGAGCAGCAGGCCGCAGAGAAATGTGCGCAGTACGCTTTGGGCGGGTATATACTTTTTGGCAGGGATTTTGAAAACAAAACCCCCGAGGAGGCAAAAGCCGGCATTGCCGCCTGCCAAAGCGCAAGCACAGTACCCATGATAATTGCCACCGACGAAGAAGGCGGCACGGTAAACAGGGTCAGCCGCTACAAGCAATACCGCTCAAACCCCTTCCATTCTCCTTCCGAACTTTACGCCGAGGGCGGGCTTGATTTTATAATCAACGATACGGCTGAAAAGTGCAGGCTTCTTCTGTCCCTGGGGGTAAATGTCAACATGGCCCCCGTCTGCGATATAACCACCGACCCCCAGGCCTTTATGTATAACCGTTCTCTAAGACAGGACGCCGAAACCACCTCGCTTTATGCCTCGGTAGTAGCCAGCACCTGTAAAAGCGAGGGTATGGGCTGTGTGCTTAAGCATTTCCCCGGCTACGGCAACGCCGCCGATACCCATACGGGCGGGGCTTTGGACCAAAGGGACCTTGAAGAGTTTTACCAAAATGACTTCCTGCCCTTCAAAGCCGGCATTGACTCAGGGGCCGGCGCCGTGCTGGTCTGCCATAATACCGTAACAGCCATGGACAGCCAAAACCCCGCATCCCTTTCCCCTGAAGTACACCGTATCTTAAGGGAAGAGCTGGGCTTTGACGGCGTGATCGTCACTGACGACCTTTATATGGAGGCAATAACCGGTATATTAACTCCCCAGCAGGCCGCGGTTTCGGCCGTTTTGGCCGGCAACGACCTTATATGCTGCACCGAGTTTGAGCTTCAGGTCCCCGCCGTTATTGAAGCCGTAAGTAACGGCACGATAAGCGAAAGCCGCATAGACGAAAGCGTCATGCGCATCCTTTTGTGGAAGATGGACCTGGGCATAATACCTCTTGAATAATTAAAAAAGCCGCCATACGGCGGCTTTTTTCTTATTTTGGGAAGGCGGCCTTTACATAGCCGTCAAAAAGAATATCGCACCCGTCGGGCTTCCGGGGGGCAAAATCCCTTACCTTTTCAACAAGCTCGGGGAACCTGTAAAAGGCAAAGCGGTCCAGACCCATGGCGGAAGCCCGCTTTTCGGACAGGGCTGTTATAATATCGCCGTAGGAGGCCTTTTCATCCAGATTAAGGCGTGACGCAGCTTTAGGCAGCAGTTTTTCAAAAAGAACCCTTTGGACATCACCTTTTATCTTTATTTTAAAACTCTCTGCCGCTTTGAGTATAAACTCCCGCTCCATCATAAGCAAAGCCTTTGGGTTTTGAGGCGGGGTCAATATATAATACTTTGTCCCCCAAAGCCCTCTGAGGGCGCGCATGGCGTCAAAATACCCCATTTTTATATTCCGCTTCGACACCTCGGGGGAAAAGCGCATAAGTGAACCCAGGTCCTCCGACGGAACTACCGTTATCACCCGCGGATCGCTCTCGTCATACCTCGTTATGCCTACGGCGTTGGTCCTGACGGCTATGACCTTCCGGCAGCCCCTCTCCAGCAGCATATTTACAGGACAGTTGTCGTATACCCCGCCGTCGACAAAATGGCTCCCGCCAAGGCTGACCCGCTGGAAACCGGGAAAGGCCGCGCTGGCTAAAATATATGTCTTGATATTCTCAAGTCCCATATCCTTTTTGAATATCTCCACCGGCTTAAGCTCGGGCAGGGCAAAGGTCACTATGCCGAAATCCATAGGGCTTGCCATGAGCTTTTGAGGGTCAATATAGTCATCAATTATTTTTTTCATGTTGGTGTTGTCTATGCCGCCTTCGGAAAACACCTGGCGGACAGCCTCCAGGATGCTGACAAAGCCTTTGAGATCAAGCTTCTGGAGGTCGGCGTATATAAGTTTTTCGTCATCGGGGGTAAAAACGTCGCTGCCGCTGACCCTTTGCCACAGCTCCATGGCCTTTTCAAAATCCCCCTGGGCAAACATAGCGGCATTCATGGCACCTATCGACGTGCCGGCAATGGCGGCAGGAATGTTCCCCGTCTCGACACAGGCCTGAAGGGCGCCCATGTGGAAGGCGCCTTTGGCGCCGCCGCCTTCCAAAGCTATACCTAACATAAATTACCTCCGTTTTCAAAAAGAGGACGCCCGAAGGCGTCCTCTTTGGTGTTTTGGAATACTACTCGTCGCTGTCGTCCTTTTCCTGGCTCTCGGCGATGACCTTTTCCTGAACTGCGGGAGGAGCTTCCTCATAACGCTCAAACTTGCTTGTGAAGCTGCCCCTGCCCTGGGTCATGGAGCGCAGGGTAATGGCGTAGTCGGCTATTTCGGCCATGGGAGCCTCGGCCTCGATCATCTGAAGGCCGCCCTCGACGGGAGTCATGCCCATGATACGGCCACGGCGCTTGTTGAGGTCGCCGATGACATCGCCCATATAGCTGTCGGGGACATAAACCTTAAGGGAGCATACAGGCTCCAAAATGACGGGGTTGGCCTGGGGTATGCCGGCCTTGTAGGCCAGCCTTGCTGCCATCTTGAAGGAAAGCTCGTTGGAGTCGACATCATGGTAGGAACCGTCGGTCAATGTGGCCTTTAAGCCGACCATGGGATATCCGGCCAGGACGCCGTGGGCCATGGCCTCCCTGATGCCCTTCTCAACGGCGGGGTGGAAGTTCTTGGGAACGCTGCCGCCGAAGATGGTCTCTTCAAAGATGAAATCCTCGTCGCCGTCGTAAATGGGCTCGAAGTCCATCTTGACATGGCCGTACTGACCGTGGCCGCCCGACTGCTTTTTATGCTTGCCTTCGACGCTGACCTTTTTGCGGATCTTCTCCCTGTAAGGCACCTTCGGGGCCGAAAGCTCGACATCGACGCCGAACTTGTTTTTCAGCTTGGAGCAGAGGACATCTATATGTATGTCGCCGGCGCCCGAAATTATGAGCTGCTTTGTTTCGGCATTGTTGACAAGGGTAAAGGCAGGGTCTTCGTCACGCAGCTTGTTGAGGCCAGAGGCTATCTTTTCCTCGCCGCCCTTTACCTTGGGGGCAATAGCCCTGGAGTAGCATGGCTCGGCAAAATCTATGCCATGGAGCTTTATATTGATGCCGCTTGCGCACAGGGTGTCGCCCGTTGCGGTGTTGGTCAGCTTGGAAACGGCGCCTATGTCGCCGCAGCCTATCTTGTCGACCTCGATATTCTTCTTGCCCTTGACGATGTAAATGTGCCCCATCTTTTCAGAAGCGCCCGTGCGGGAATTGACAAGGGTCATATCAGGGGTCAGATCGCCGCTCATTACCTTGAAGAAGGAGAACCTGCCGTATTGGTCGGCAATGGTCTTGAAGACGAACAAAACGGTCTTGCCCTGGGGGTCGTACTTGAGTTCGACTTCCTCGCCTTCCTCATTGACGCCCTTTTCGACCCTTACCTCGTTGGGGGAAGGAGCATAATTGATTATGGCTCTCAAAAGGTCCATGGTGCCCAGGCCGCTGAAAGCCGAACCGCATATAACGGGGGCGATATCGCCGTTAAGTACGCCCTGACGCAGGCCGGCCAGGATCTCCTCGGTGGTGAAACTTTCGCCGGCGAAATACTTCTCCAGCATTTCCTCGGAGCTTTCGGCGACGCTCTCTATAAGGTTGCCCCTGAGCCTTTCGACCTTTTCCTTCTTGCTGTCGGGTACCTCATGCTCGGTTATCTTGCCGTTTTCAGATTTATAGAACACCTGCGAAAGCAGGTTTACAACGCCTTCCGACTTGCCGTTTTCGTCAAACAGAGGAATGACGAAAGGAGTTACGCTGTGGCCGAAGGCATCGCGCAGGCTTTCATACGCCTTTTCATAGTCGGCGTTTTCCTCATCGACCTTGGATATGTAGAAAAAGGCGGGCAGCTTCTGCTTCTGTACTGCCTTCCATGCCTTTTCGGTGCCGACGGCGCAGCCGTTTTTAGCCGAAACGACAATGATACCGGCGTCGGCCACCCTCATGGCCTGGGCTACCTCGCCCTCAAAGTCAAAGTATCCCGGAGTATCCAGGACATTTATAATGTTGCCCTTAAATTCGACGGGCGCTACCGAAAGCTGTATTGAAAACTGACGCTTTATCTCCTCGGCGTCAAAGTCGCTGACTGTATTTCCGTCGGCCACCTTACCCATGCGGTCTATTCCGCCGGTCATGAAGAGCATGCTCTCCAGAAGGGAGGTCTTGCCGTCGCCGCCGTGCCCCAGCAGGCAGACGTTCCTGATCTTATCCAATGTGTAGGCCATGTGTTTTCTCTCTCCTTTATTGTAGATTGAACTTACTCACCGATGGTACTTATTATATAATAACCTCCGGCGCTTTTCAATATTTTTTATGCAGGTTTCATCTGTTTGTCATGAAAGCCGAGGTAAACCACACAGGCAGGCACCATACCAGCATATAAAGCATCATATTTCCCACCGATGCCAGATACAGCTTGCCCGAAGCCGCCAGGAAGTACATGGTTATCATACCCAGGACCGTGCAGGCGCAGCCGCAGAAGGTGTTTAGCCTGACAGAAGAAACAAGCCCCTTGGCCGTACCTATGGTTTCGGCAAAGGCAAGGATGCTGTCACGGGTCAGTATGGCGCACACCGGCTCCTCACGCCCTATCTCCTCCTGCCAATAGGCCTCCCTCATATTTATTTCAGGTATGTTTACAAGCGACTTTTTCACGGCAAAGCGGTTCTCCACCATACGCTCACTTATGGTAAAGTCTTTTATGGCCAGGTCAGCTATAACGCCGCATCTGCCCAGCACCCCGAATGCGGCGTAAGGTTGGGGCTGCACTGTATATTTAAGGGTAAATATGGCCGCCAGGCGGGAGTTTACCGCAAGAAATACTGCGTTTTTCTTGTCGCTTCCTTCATGAATAAGCACTCCCATGCCGCTTAGGAAAGCCGCAGAACCTATGAGCACCCTGTCGCCATGAACCGTCGCCTGTATACCTCCGTCGTAATATTTTACATCCGATGCCTTTCGGGGCACAAGGTACTGCTCCCTGGCCAGGTCACCAAAGGCTTTTGCTATGCCTCCTCCTATGTCGCGCATAACTGCGGCGGCATCGGCCAGGGCCTGCTCCATCGTGACCGCCTGGGAGGTTATCTTCATCCCCGCTATATGCACCGATCCCAGAGGGAATATGTCGCTGTCAGAAAGTACCACCCTTTTTACCCAGGAAAGCCTTAAGGCCGTGCGGTGGTTAATAAGCGCGGCTCCCGACGCGAACAAACGCTTGGTCCCCTTTTCCCATGGCCATGCGCCCGCAAGGCAAAGGCTCCAGGAGCCAAGGCAGCAGCTTATTGCCGCAAGGCTTTGAAGGAACCCTTCCCCCTTGCCGGGACCAAAGGCCGCCACCGCGGCCAGCACAACGGCAGCTATGATGGACGCCGGAGCCAGCGCCATGCCGCATTTTTCCGAAAAATCCCGCTCGCATACATCCAGCGGCTCGGCCCAGGCATTCTGGTCGGTTTTTACAGCTCCGCCGAATTTTTTGCCCCCCACCGACTTTACGGCAGTAGGCACTGCCGATATCTCCATACATTTATACGTCCTGCGCAATGAAACGGCCTTTTTCCTCTTGCCCAAAAGGGCAAAGAAGCATATGGAAAGGCATATGGCCGACATAGGCTCGCCAGAACACAGACCGAAGGCCGTGCAGGCCGAGTATACATCCAGCACAATACACGCAAAAGCCGTCATACTGTCACAGGTCGGGCGCAGCTTCAAAAGCCGCCATACTCCTGCCGTCAGCGGCTCCCAGCACAAAACCGTGCCCAAGGCGGCAAAGCCTGCCGACAAAGCGGGCAGCAGCGCCCCGGCCGCTTCGGTTTTAAGGGCCGGCACGGGAAGGCTCTGCCTGAAAGCGATAACCATGCAGGCAAGGCACAAAAAACCGATGACCAGCAGCCTCAGAGACATACCCACCAGCTTGCGCCCCAGCTTTTTAACAGCCTTTGTCGGGTCGTCAAAGGGCACATTGAGAAAATCGTAAAGCAGGGGTTCCGGAGGTTCCTCTTCCTCCTCTTCTTCCTCTATGTAAAATTCCTCATCATCCTTAACGGGATAAGGTGCAAAGCCGTCTTCCCGTTCTTCATCATCCTCAGGCCGTTTTTTCTTAAAAAGTATGACCCGTCTGCCGGGGGCGTTGTCTTCGCCGGAAATAGATGCCTCCGGCTCTATTTCTTCCCCGTCCGCATGTTTCTTTTCCTTTACGGCAGGCCTGAAGAAGGTCACCCTGCCTGCTTCCTGCCTTTTGCCTTCCTCGTGTTTCCCGGGCGCCTCGGCCAAATGCGCCGCCCCTTCTTCCCCGGTATTTTTCCCGTCCATGTCTTCTTTTTCCCGGGTCATGGCTTTTTCTTCCTCCCGGGCATCGTCTTTCTTTCCGCCGGCATCGGGGCCTTCTATGGCTTTGCCATCCCTTTCGGCCTTGACCTCGGCTATTATATCCTCAAGGGAAAAGCTTTCATGCCCTCCCTTTTCCTTATCGCTCAAAAAATCACCTGTTATCCCTTTGTCTGAAAGCCTCGTAAAGCAGTACTGCCGACGCGTTGGAAGCGTTCAGAGATTCTATCCTGCCCTTTTGAGGCACGCTGACCGTAAAGTCGCACAGCTCCCTGACCTGCCTTGACACCCCTTCGCCCTCGGCCCCTATGACTATTGCCAGAGGCAGGGTCATGTCGCAGTCGTACATTGTCCTGCCGCCCATATCAGCCGCCACGACGAAAACTCCCTTCTCTTTAAGCCCCCTGACGGCCGAGGCGGTGTTCTGGCACTTGGCCACCGGAAGATACTCCAAGGCCCCGGCAGCTGCCTTGGCACAGGCAGCGTTAAGTCCTGCGCTGCGCCTTTTGGGTATTATTACGCCGTGGGCCCCGGCGATTTCGGCGGAGCGTATTATAGCCCCCAGGTTGTGGGGATCGGTTATGCCGTCACATATTATAATAAGCGGCTTTTCATTCCGGCTGCGCGCCAGCTCCAGGATATCTTCAACACTCGAATATTCCGAAGCGGCGCACAGGGCTATGATGCCCTGATGAGCGCTTGTAAGCGAAAGCCTGTCCAGCTTGCGCCTGTCGCACTCCTGAGCTGTTATGCCTTTTTCCCTGGCTTTTGCGATTATATGTCCCACCGTCTTATGAGAACCCGAGGCAAAAAGTATCTTGTCTATTTCCCTTCCGCTCTCCAAAGCCTCCCATACGGCATTTTTTCCTTCTATCGTAAGCTCCTGTTCGCCGCTTCCATCAATATATCTTCCAGCATTTTCCGCGCCGCTTCTGCGGCCCTTTCCGAACCTTATGTCACCATGATTTCTTCTTTCCAAACAAGGCACCTCCGCGCCCGCGCCATATGCGGGTAATCACATTTTATTTTAACACGGTCCAACATTTTTTTAAACATCAATATGAGCTTTTTGTTCCGTCTTTTCCTAAATGTTCATTTATTGTTGACCTTGAGAGCTTTTAAGGTTATAATTTCCTCAATAGGCGCACGAAGCGCCTGCGTATAAGACTTTTGACTTTTGAAAACGGCGGTCACGCAGGCCGCCCGGGCAGTATTGCCCGGGCGGCCTTTTTTCTTCCGCCGGGAAAGGAGTAAAATGACAAACGACCCCCTTTGGAAAAAATGTGCCGAGTTCCATGGCCATGAATGCCCCGGCCTGACCATAGGCTATAAAGCATCACTTCTGGCCGCAAAACTTCTGGGGACAGGCTTTTCCCATGACGAGCGCCTTGTCTGCATATCGGAAAACGACGCCTGCGGCATAGACGCGATATCGGTGCTTTTAGGATGCTCTTTGGGAAAGGGAAACCTGCTTTTTCACATGACCGGCAAGCAGGCCTTTTCCTTTTACGACCGGGAAAGCTCCCGTTCTTTCCGGCTGGTGCTTAAGCCCTTTGGCCCCTTTGCTTCCAAGGCAGATGCCTTTGAATATTACCACAGCCTCACCCCCGAGGAAATGTTCGATGTCAAGGAAACCTCGATAAAGCTGCCCCAAAAGGCCGCAGTATTTCAGAACATTGTTTGCCCCGTCTGCGGCGAAAGCTTTGCCGAAGGCTTTGCCAAAATCACAGGCGGCCGAGCCCTCTGTCCCGACTGCGCCCATACTTTCAGCCGGTTCAATGCCTGAGCTTAGAAATACAGGCGGCCGAAGCCGCCTATTTTTCGGCAATAATCAATTTTCTTCCCTTAAATTTTTTATTCTACTGTTAAAGCAGGAAACAATGGTGTATAATATATGGGCAGACCAAAATTACCTACTGTTTACACGGGGTTTAAGTTAAGATGCTTCACGAAAACAAACATATAAGCTTTTTTCTAAAGCTCGGCTATTTTCTTCTGATAACCCTCCTTCTGTGCCTTACAGCGCGCTATGGGCTGAGCCTTGGCTGGCCTTTTTTGACCGCGATGCTCTTTTCGGCCATAATAACAAAGCCGGTCAACTTTATTTCAAAAAAGACCCCCTTGCCCAGGGGGTTGACCACCGCCCTTTTCACCCTGGCCATATTGGGCGTAAGCAGCCTGTGCCTTTATCTTCTGGCGTCATTTATTTTTTACCGATCCAAATCCTTTATCGACTATCTGCCTTATCTTGCCGACGACATCCAGCAAAGACTCAGGCTTTTTGAAACGGCTTTGGATAATGCCCTGCACGAGATTTTCCCCATGCTTAAAGACGTTCCCTTCATATCGCTGGACAGTCTTCTGTCTCAGGGTTCTGCCCAGATAGACTTCATGGGGCTGTTTTCCACCGTTTCCTCAGCGGCAGGTTCCATACCCGGGGCACTTTTTACTGTAGTCTTTATTTTCATGGGAACCTATTTCTTTACGGCCCAGCGGGACGAGATAAAGCTTTTCCTTTCGAACGTCATATCGCCCTCGGCCTTTGAGGCGTGGGACAGGCTTAAAGAATTTCTTTACAAGTCGGTTTTCAGGTGGATAAAGGCGCAGCTGATACTCATATGCATTACCTGTGCCGAAATGACGGTAGCTTTCATGCTTTTAAAACAGCCTTACGCCTTCCCTCTGGCCGCCGCCATATCCATTGTCGACGCCCTGCCCATATTGGGAGTCGGCACTGTGCTCATACCATGGTCTTTCTTCTGTCTTCTGACCGGCTCATTTGAAAAGGCACTGTGGCTTATTGTCATATATGTTCTTGTTCTGTGCGTAAGGAACAGTCTTGAACCTAAAATCGTCGGTGAGAAAATAGGTCTTAATCCATTTGTTACTCTTTTAAGCCTTTATGTCGGTTTCCGCCTGGGCGGATTTTTTGGCATGGTTTTTATACCCGTGGCCGTACTGTCCATACTCCATCTCCAGGAGCTGGGATATATACAGCTCTGGCCTCAAAGATAAGCGCGATATTTTTTTGAGATATAAAATAAAAGGAGCTGAAAATCGTGGATGTCAACGAGCTCGCGGCAAAACTTCAGAAAATACATCTCCTGCGCAGGATATTTGTACAAAAGTCCCAGCCTGATATCGAACTGTATTTCGGCCAGCTTCCCATTCTGGAATATGTGCGGCAAAACGATGGCTGCACCCAGATAGAAATAGCCGAAAAGCTCTGCGTCACGCCGGCGTCGATCTCTACCTCCACCAAAAGGCTGCAGAAGGCAGGCTTTCTTACCAAGACCACCGATCCCGACAACCTGCGGTGCAACCGTTTATCCATTACCGAAAAGGGCATTGACCGCTGCGAAAAGAACCGCAAAATGGTCAACGGCCTTTACAATCACATGTTTGACGGCATACCTCAAAACGAGCTTGAGCTTCTGGACAAGATCCTCAGTAAGATACTTAAAAACCTGTCCCCCACTTCGGATGGTCAGTCCCTGCGGCCCATCGACATAGCGGCCCTGATAATCGAAGTCCGCAAGAACGAGGAAAAACTCAAAAAACAGATGATTTCAGAAATGCAAGGGTAAAAAAATCCCCGCTTAAGTGGTGGGGATTTTTTACGTGATTTTTAATTACTATAAGTAATATTTTATATATTTTTGTCGTTTAGTATCAGCTTTTGCCCTATTTTAGTCCGCTCAAGGTTATCATCAAGTATCTGCCTTATGCGCCCGTTTATTTCTCCTACTTCGGCAAGGAGTTCCGAAGCCGGCATCCTGACGGCGCCGTGCCCCAGAATTATCATCTGCTCAAGATTGTCCGAGGTGGCCACCCTGACCCTGTGGCGGCGGGCTATGTCATAGGTCGTGCGCTCGATGTACATATCGGCCGTTTCCTTTTCCTTTGTGTAGACGACATACACTCCGTTTATCTGCTCGACCTTCTCGGTCCCGCCCTTGACCTTATAGGCGTCAAACACCAAAATGACGTTTATGCCCTTATATCCGCGATAGTTTACAAGTATATCCAAAAGGGCCTGCCTGGCCCCGTCCAGGTCGCTTTCGGCAATGCGCTTAAGCTCATCCCATGCAAATATTATGTTATAGCCGTCCACCAAAAGGTACTCGTCTCCCCTGGCCGGCACATAAATTGGATCCTTGCCGGGCAAAGAGGGCTCGGGAGTGCTTTTGCGCACGGGTGTAAAGGTATCCCGCTTTATGTTGGCGCCGTATGTCCGCTTGAATATCTGGGCCAGGAGCTCCTCCTCTTCCCTGGAAAAGGGGCGCAGAACGGTGCCGGCCCCTCTTGGTTTTTCCTCCGACAGGTCTACCTTATTCTGGCGTATTTTCAAGGGGCTTTCGGTGTGGGCCATGGAAGGCACCTTGTACCAAGGCACGACAAAACCCGCGCCGTGGTCGCAGAACACCGAATCACAGGGGTTTTCGGTATCACGGTCGCTGTCATAGCCTATTTTGTCAATTACTTCCTGCTCGTTATGGCAGGGGAAATACCCGGCCATACGCAGGCTTATCCTGCCGCTGCCCGAGGTAAAGGCCGTCAGCTCTTCGGCATAATCTTTCATTTCGGAAACGGGAGCTGTGCCGCTCAGCCGGCTTTTGTCCCCCATAACCTCAGGCGGGTCAAAGGTGCCGCTCATCTTCTGCACATCGGCCATCACCCTGCCTATAAGGTTCTGAGGCGTTTCTATCTCAAAGGAATACCACGGCTCCAAAAGCACAGATTTTGCCCTTTTGAGCCCCTGCCTTACGGCTCGGTATGTGGCCTGGCGGAAGTCTCCACCCTCGGTGTGCTTTAGGTGCGACCTGCCGGCTGTCAGCGTTATTTTCATATCTGTTATCGGCGAGCCGGTCAGAACGCCCAGATGGGTCTTTTCCGCAAGATGGGTCAGAACAAGCCTCTGCCAATTAAGGTCCAGCTTGTCCGTGGAGCATGACGAATCAAAAACAAGCCCGCTCCCCCTTTCTCCCGGCTGAAGAAGAAGGCGCACCTCTGCATAATGCCTCAAAGGCTCGTAATGGCCTATGCCCTCGACCGGCTCGGTTATGGTTTCCTTATAAAGTATGCTGCCGCTGTCAAAGGATACTTCCATATTAAAACGGTCGCGGCACAGCTGGGCCAGAACCTCCTGCTGGACCCTGCCCATAAGGCTCACATGTATCTCCGAAAGACGGCTGTCCCACTCGGCTTTCAGCTGCGGATCCTCCTCCATAAGCTTTTTCATGTATCCCATGACGGTATGCGGGTCCAGGTTTTCGGGGTAAATCAGCCTGTATGTAAGTACAGGCTCCAGCTGCGCCCTGACCCCCTCCTTTTCGTACCCCAGGCCCATGCCCGGATATGTGTCTGAAAGGCCCGTTACGGCGCAGACCTCTCCCCTGGAGCACTGCTGAACGGCAGTGAATCTGGCGCCGGAATATATCCTTATGCCGCTTACTTTCTGGCTTTCGCCCTCGATATCCAGGCTGTCGCGGACCTTTAAAGCCCCGCCCGTTATCTTCATGTATGTCAGCCGCTCGTCCCTGTCATCCCTGGCTATCTTAAATATCCTGGCCCCGAATTCATCGGGATATGACGGCTCCAGGGTGTAGATTTCCAGGCCCCTTAAAAACTCCTCCACACCCTGCATTTTAAGGGCCGAACCGAAAAAGCAGGGATAAAGCGACCTTTTTAAAATCAGGGAGGCTATGTCGCGGCTTTCCAGGCTCTCCTTTTCCAAAAAGGCCTCCAGAAGGCTGTCGCTTAAAAGGGATATCTCCTCGTCTCGGGCATAGCTTTCCTGGGAAAAGCTGACAAAGCCGCCTCCGAACCTCTCTTTGAGCTGTGAAAGGATACGGCTTTGGCTGCCCGGGGCCAGGTCCATTTTATTGATAAAGAGAAATACCGGTATCCCCCGGTCCTTAAGCAGGCGCCACAGCGTTTCGGTGTGGGCCTGGACGCCGTCGCTGCCGTTTATAACCAATATGGCGTAATCGAGGACATCCAGGGTCCTTTCGGTCTCTGTGGAAAAGTCCACATGCCCCGGCGTGTCCAGCAGCACGGCGCTCATTTCCTCCGTTTCCAGCACAGCCTGCTTGGAAAATATGGTTATCCCCCTTTGGCGCTCGATATCAAAATTGTCCAGAAAGGCGTCGCCATGGTCGACCCTGCCCATACTGCGAATGCTGCCCGAGGTGTAAAGCAGCCCCTCGGAAAGGGTTGTCTTGCCCGAATCGACATGGGCGAGTATACCGAATACAAGTTTTTTCATTTATATCAGTCCGCTTTCATGTTAAATAAAGGGGCGCTCAGGCGCCCCTTTTATTTTAACACATCATGTCTTTTTGCACAACTTCCCTTAATGGCGGAAAAGCTTGGGGTCCAGCGAGCATGCAAAAGGCGTGCACTGCACTCCCACCTTATATTCCAGCTTATTGAACTTCTTTGCAACATCCAGGCTGACGCTGCAAAAGGCGGTCAGCATCTCATCGGGCGGTATGATAGACTCAACCCCGCTTAACGCCATATATGCCGCCGATATAGCCACGGCAGCAAACATGCCGTTGCGCTTGACACAGGGGCAGGACACCGTACCTATGGGGTCGCATATAAGGCCCATGCTGGCCTTGCAGGCTATTGCAAAGGCGTGGGCGCACATCTCCGGCGTTCCGCCCCTGAGGTCGGTCAATGCCGCGGCCGCCATGGCCGCCGCGCTGCCGCACTCGGCCTGGCAGCCGCCCACCGAGCCAGAAAGGGTGCCGTTATAGGCGATGGGTATGCCCATGCCGGCCCCGGCGAATATGGCCATGACGGCTTTGTCGTCGTCATAGCCCCACTCCTTTTGGGCCGATATGATAACGCCGGGCAGTATGCCGCAGGAGCCTCCCGTAGGGGTGGCCACCACCTTGCCGCTGAGGCTGTTCCAGCCGTTGACGGCGACGGCTATCTGAACGGCCCTGGCCGTCATGTCGTTGGGTATTATTCCCTTTTCTATGCCCTGCTTTATCTTATAGGCATCGCCAAAATAAAGGGGGCCTTCGACCCCGGGGGCCGAGGCGTCCTCAGCCGCCTTTTTCATGACATCAAACTGCTTTTTCATTTTGCCGAATACCGCTTCCCTGGAAAGCCCCGATTCGGCGCATTCATCCAAAAGCACCGATTCACCCAATGTCAGCTTCCTTTCCAAAGCCGGCTTTATAACGGCCGTTATCGTTTTATATTCAGGCATTTTGCATTCTCCTTCCCATCAGTCAAATCTCAAATGGCGGCTTGCGTGCCCGACGCCCTCAAGGCTTTCGAGCTTTTGGCAAAGCTCCGGCTCCAAAGGCAGGGATGTCTTGTAAAGTATTATGCCTCCCCCTGCCTTACCGGGATGGCATTCGACCTCCCCGCCTTCGAGCCCCAAAGATGAAAAGGCCTTTTCCGCCTTTTCCAGATCTTCGGCAAACACCAGCAGGGTATTGTAATCCCCCGTCAGGGACAATTTTATGCCGTTTATCTCGCTTACCTCTATCATGCCGCCGCCTACCGACGCGCCAATGGCACTGAAGGAAAAGCCGTCGCCCTCTATCTCGTACCTGACGCTGTTATTGTGGGCGTTTTCAAGCGTCACATTCTCCCAGGAAAAATCTATGCCCGACTGCTCCATCAGCGCATGGCTGTTATTGATCCTGTCGTCGTCGGTGTCGAAACCCAAAAGCCCGGCCACCAGCGCCTTGTTGACCGTCCCGCCCTCGTGCACGCGGAAAGAGCCGTGAAGCCCCAAAGCGGCCTTCTTCATCGGGCAGTCAAGTATCTGCCACATGGCCCTCGACAGACGGCAGGCCCCCGCCGTATGGGAGGAAGACGGCCCGAACATAATGGGGCCGACAAGCTCAAATACTCTCATAAAACCTTCCTTTCACGCTTTATTAAAACTCCAATCGCATCTCATACCACAGCGCACCGCCGTGCACCGACGGCGATACGCCCATATTTTTAAAGCCGAACGAGCCATAAAAGCCCAGAAGCTCCTCTTTGCATGTCAGCACGACACCTCTGCGCCCTTCTCTCTTTGCCATGAGGCAAAATTCAGAAAGCAGCCGGCATAGTCCTGAGCCTGCCCTCCAGCGCCTTTTTCCCCGCCGCTTCCTCAGGGGGGGAAACATTCCCACTCGATGAGGCTAAGGGCATCAAGGTCGTTTATATTGCCTTTTCTTATATTTATATCCATATGCTTAATTAAAAAAGGCCGCGGCAAAGCCGCGGCCCTCTGTTTTACTTCCTAAGGGTCGATATGCCTTTGAGCAGCATGTCGCAGGCCTTTTTCGCAGTGTCATGGGTGCATGCCAGATTCATTCGGCAGTAGCCGTCCCACTTTTCCCCGAAGAAGGAGCCGTTGTTCATGGCAATCCCACACTTTTCCGAAATAAATGCCTTAAGTTCGTCGCCGTGCATACCCAGCTTTTCGCAGTTGAGCCACGCAAGGTATGTGCCCTCCATGGGGTGCACGGTTATCTCGGGTATGTTCTCCTTTATAAACTTGCAGACATAGTCCCTGTTGGCCTTTATGTACTCCAAAAGCTCGTCAAGCCAGCCCGCGCTTTCCATATACGCGCCGATAACGATAGGCTCGACAAAGCAGTTGGCCGAAGAACAGTGGCAGGAGGCGCACAGGGCCCTGACCTTTTCCCTTATCGCTTCGTCCTTGATTATGATATTGGAAGCTATGACACTCGCCAGGTTGAAGGTCTTGCTGGGGGCGGTGCAGGTAATGGTGTGGCTTGCCGTCCACTCATTCAGCGTGGCAAATACTATATGCTCGCCTTCAAGGACAAGGTCATTGTGTATCTCGTCGGAAATGACATAGAGATTATGCTTCTGGCATATATCGGCCAGCTTCAAAAGCTCCTCACGCTTCCATATCCTGCCCGATGGGTTGTGGGGAGAGCAGAGCATGAACACCTTGGTCTTGTCGGTTATCTTGCTCTCCAGGTCCTCAAAGTCAAAGGTATAATACTCGTTGTCGTTCTTAAGAGGCGTTTCGACTATATGGCAGCCGTTCTTTTCGATCATCTTGTAGAAGGGCCCGTAAACGGGAACCTCCACCAGCACATCGTCTCCGGGCTGGGTAAGGGCCTGTATGGCAAAATCCAATCCGGCGACAACGCCGGGGGTAAAGACTATTTCCTCTTTCTTTACATCAAACTTGTGCCTGGTCTTCATCCAATGGATAACGGCATTATAGTAATCATCCGATAAAAAAGTGTAGCCAAAAACGGCCTGGTCCACCCTCTTTTTAAGATGCTCGATAATAGGGGGCGCCACGGCAAAGTCCATATCGGCTATCCACATGGGCAGCAGGTTGGTGCCTCCGTAAAGCTTGTCGGCATTGTCCCACTTGGTACTGTTGGTGCCGTACCTGTTGGGTACAATATCAAAATTATACATAGGTGTTACCTCCATCCTTCATATATTTATATGATAATATGGCTTAAACCTTAAGTCAAACAAAAATTGACTTTATTTAAGTTATTGATAAATGAAACGGCAAACCTTGTAAACACTCAATATACATTGTATAATCGTTTTATAAACTAAAACGATTAACAAATGAGAAAAGAGGGATAATTATGCGGCAATTCGCCGGGCTTCTGACAGCATTCGTACTTCTTCCTATCATGATCAAGTATTTCCCCATCCTGTTTAAGCGCAAAGCGCCGCTGGGCCCCATACTGTTTTTTTCCGGCCTTATCATAGGCACGGTGGGCGGCATCGGCCCTTCGGCGATGCTCAAGGCCTTCACCGACATTTTCACCGTCTTCTCCACCCTCCAGACCCTTATAGTCGTCGTCGAGATAGGCGTTCTGGGCAGCATACTCAAGCAGTACGGCATACTCCAGCGCATTGTCTCAGCCCTGGAACGGCTGATCCCCTCAAAAAAGGCCCTTGTAATGATACTCCCGGGCATCATGGGGCTGCTGCCCGTGCCGGGCGGCGCCTTCCTGTCGGCCCCCTTTGTCGATTCGATAGGCTCCGATCTTGAAATGAGCGGCGAGAACAAATCGGTCGTCAACCTTTATTTCCGCCATTTCGCCATGTTTGTCCTCCCCTACAACACAACTATCCTGGCCATATCCAACATGCTGCCCCAGGTAAATATCTATACCCTTATCGGCCTAAATCTGGGCTTTATCGCCTTTTTGCTCCTGGGAGCCTATTTCTTCTATGTCCGAAAGGCCCCTTCAAAAAATGCCTCTTCAAATGGCAGCCGGGGCACGGCTTTGAAGGAGGTGGCTTTGTATCTGTCACCTATATACATGGCGCTGGTATTCAACACTGCCTTCGGCCTTCAGATGTACCAGGCCCTGCTTATCTGCATACTGCTGACCTTTTTCCTTATCGGAAAGGATAAAAGCATGTACCTCAAAAGCGCTGTGCGGGGTATCGGCATCGACACCGTGCTGATGCTTATAGGGGTTTATTACATACAGAATACCGTCAAATCCCTGAGCTTTGTCATGGCCTCGGTGGAAGGCGCGCTGACAGGCGACTCGGTTTTTACATTTATGCTTGTCATTCCGGTAGTCGGCCTGGCCTTCGGCCTGAGCACAGGTGTCAGCCTGGTGCCTTTGGGCATACTGCTTCCCTTTGTTGCCGGGATGGACCTGCCCGTCATGACTATTACTGTATATGCCTTTTATGTTCTTGTTTGGAGCTTTCTGGGTTATTTCTTCTCGCCCTTCCATATGTGCCAGCTGCTGACCATAAAATACATGGGCTGTGATACTTCAAAGGTTTACCGGCTGCATCTTAAAATGGTGCCCGTGCTGGCCTGCGGCGCGGTAGCCCTCTTTCTTGTTTACAGCACGGTTTTTGCTTAAAAGGAAACATAAGAAAAACGGGACGGATAACCGTCCCGTTTTTTATTGTTTATTACTCGGCCCAGGAAACATCCTGCCAGCGCATTGTGCCGGAGGCCGAGACCTTCACGCCCTGAAGGTCGGAGTTATAGGCCCTGACGACATTGGTCTGGTAAAGGGGCACCTGGGGGCAGCGGACATTGAGCGCGGAAGAGCACTGTTCCAAAGTGGCCGTCCTTTCGGCAGCGTCCAGCTGAGTCGTAGCAAGATCATAAAGGCTGTCGATCTCGGGATCGTTGGTCCTTGTCAGGTTGGAGCCGTTTATCGACTTGCTGTGGAAAACGCCCTCGATAAAGCTCATCATATCAGAGGAGGTGTATCCGCCGATAGCGGCTTCGTAATCACCCTCGGCCGTGACCGACAGGTATGTGGCCAGGTCCATGGACTCCAGCTCCATGGTGATGCCCAGCTCCTGCAGGGAGGCCTGAATTACTTCTCCGGCACGGCGCTTGGTGTCATCCGAGCAGATGCAGCTGAAGGTGACAGTTGAAGGATCTATACCAGAAGCTTCCAGGTGCTGTTTCGCAAGCTCCAGATCATAGGAATCGAGGTTTTCCTCTGAATAGCCGCTCAGAACCGAAGGCGTCTGCCAGAAAATACCTGTGCCGGCACCGTTCAAAGCCACCTCAACGACCGAATCCTTGTCGACCGCGCAGTTAAGAGCATGGCGAAAGTCCTGGTTGTCAAAAGGCGCTACCTCGTTATTGATCATCATGAAGGTAAAGTTGGTGCCCGTCTGGTTTACAACGCTGATACCCTCGGTGGTCTCCAGCCTGGAAAGGTCGTTGGTCTCGACCTCGACAATAAAGTCGATCTCGCCGGCCTCAAGGGCAATGGTGCGGGAAGAACCCTCGGGTATGATCCTCCAGGTCATCTCCTTGATAGCAGGAGCGCCGCCCCAATACTCTTCAAAAGCCTCAAAGCTCAGGCTGTCGCCCAAAGTCCAATTCACGAACTTGTACGGGCCGGAGCCGACGGGGTTCTGATTAAAGTCGTTGCCGCTGTCGATAAGGGACTTGGGAACTACCTTTATACGCGTAAGGTCATTGAGGGTCTTGGCGTAAACATCGTTGGTGGTGATGATAAAGGTCTGTGCGTCCACGACCTCGATATTGCTCCACCAGGACGTGTATATATTGGTAAGGGCGCTGTAATCGTTCTTTGCGTACTCCATGGAAGCCTTGACATCCTCGGCCGTCATGGTCTCGCCGTTATGGAACTTGACGCCCTCCCTGAGGGTGAACTTCCACTCGGTATCGCTGACCAGCTCATATCCCGTAACCAGGCTGGGCTCGGGCTCCAGCGTGTCAAGGTTAGTGCGGTAAAGGGTGTCATAGGTCAGCGCGTTCATGTAGTTGGCCGCGGTGGCGTTGTGGTCATAGGGATGGAGCGTGGGAGGCTCGTTAGCCGTCGCTATGATAACATCGGTCCTCGCTTCATTGTTGTCCTGCTCATTGCCATCAGTGTCCTTTTCATCGCTGTCGTTGCCGCAGCCTGCAAAAGCTGCCATGACAAACATCACAGCCAGGACCATGGCAAGAAGCTTGGTCATTTTTTTCATGTCTCTTCTCCTTTTTGCTTTTTAACAGGAATATCTGTTAACTTTTGATAACGAAAAAAAGAATAATACATATCATGCCACTTTGCAAGTCTTTTTTCTCAAATTGTCAAAAGGCAACAAATACCTCCATTTCAGGCGATTATTTTTATTAAAAATATCATATTTGATTTAAAAATCTATTTAAAAGAAACATCTCCATTTTGATACGGCCGGCATTTTCCACATGTTTTTTGAACTTTCTATTAACTTTAAAATAAAAAAGGAAGGCGACATGTGTCGCCTTCCTTTAGCTTTTAAATCAAAGCCTTACTTGGCCCAGGAAACGTTCTGCCAATAGGTGTTGCCCGAAGCATTGACCTCGAAGCCCTGCAGGTTCGAGTTATAAGCCCTGACAACATTGACGCTGTACATCGGTACATGGGGGCAGATCTCGTTGAGGTAAGCCGCGGCCTCCTCAAGTATGGTCAGCCTTTCGGTCTCGTCCAGAGTCTGGGAAGCCGTCGTCCACAGCTCGTCAAGATGGGCGTCGTTGGTCCTTGTGAAGTTGGAGCCGCCTATCTGCCAGGATGTGAACTTGTACTCGATAAAGCCAAGGGTGTTGGCCGATGTGCATCCGCCGATGGTAGCTTCAAAGTTGCCCTCGGCAGCGGCCGACAGGTATGTGGCCAGGTCCATGGACTCCAGCTCCATGTTGATGCCTATCTCGCTCAGCGCAGCCTGGATAACCTCGCCGGCGCGGCGCTTGGTATCGTCCGAGCAGATACAGCTGAAGGTAATGGTGGCGGGGACAAGGCCCGAAGACTCGAGCCACTG
>CALWAP010000010.1 GCA_944375715.1 uncultured Clostridia bacterium
CGCATGGAAGGCCCCATGACGGCCATAGCCGAAGCCTATACCTGGTTTAGGCCGACAGCATTCCTTTCTCCTCTTATGACCCTTGCGGTTTTCGGCCTTTTCGGCGCAGGCCTTTACCTTCTTTCTTTGGGGAGTATCAACTGTTCTTTCCGGATAAAGGCCCTGCATTTGGCATTGGCCGGCATAATACTTATTTACGGCGCTTTATATGTGCTGGCCGTATGGCAAGGTTCAAATGCAGTGTCACTTCTCTCAAAGGCCGATATATTAAACCTTTTTTACGACAAGGGCCACAACCCCTATTTTGACTTGGGGCTTCATATGCTTTATACCGCCATGGGGTTTCTTGCATCCATGGGCCTTTACGGCAAAAAAGAATAAAACGCGCATTAAAAAAGCGGGGGAAAAGCCCCCGCTTTTTTATGTCTTTTTTAACCTTTAAGGCCCTTTTCCTGCCTTACCATGTTCTCGATAACGATATCATGGATATCGCCCAGGGCGTTGCAGTATTTTAAGACCTCCCAAGGCTCGTTTGTGTGGAAATGGAGCTTCAAAAGCTCCTCGTCCCCCACGACCAGAAGGCAGTCGCCCTTCATGTTGGCCGTTATATACTCAATTACGGCGTCCTCCGAAAGGCCCTGGCCCTCGATCAGCATCTGCACATCGAACTTAAACTCCTGCATTTGCCTGTTCCTCCTTTTTGGGCTTTTTCTTCTTGCGGTAGCGTTCTTCCTCGCTGAAAACGCAGCCGCAGTATTTCTGCATATATATCTCAAGGCTCCTTGCCCTTTCCTGGCCCTCTTTGAAATAGGGCCGGAAATCCTCGGGCAGAAAGCGCACCCCATACTTCTCCTGGGCCTCATATCCGGCCTTCAAAAGCTTGTCCCTGTTCTGATAGGGGCTTATGAGCAGCGAGGTGGTAAAGGCCTCAAAGCCCCCTTTGGCCGCTTCCTCGGCCGCGGCATTTATACGGGAAAAATAGCAGAAATCGCAGCGGTTGTCAATGTCAAAAGCCACATTCCTGACAAACTCCCTAAGCCCGTAGTCGTCACGCTCGATAAGGGGAACCCCTATGCTTTTCATATATTCGCGCACGGCGTTGCGGCGGCTGCGGTACTCGGTGAAGGGGTGGATATTTATATTGTACCAAAAGGCGGTTATATCGTGATTTGCCTGCTTAAGGCTCTCTATGCACATAATGGAGCAGGGAGCGCAGCAGACGTGCAGAAGGGTTTTCATTCTCTCACCTTACCTGTGGAAAAGCCTGTCGTTTACCTGGTATCTCGGCTCGCAGGTCAGGTTGATGCCCAGCCTGCGGTAAATAGCCTCGTCAACCGAGGACAGAAGCACGGTGGAATGGGCCTCGCAGCCCCTGAGGTCGGACAGCCTGACAAAGGCCTTTTCGGCCATCTTGTCGGTGGCGGCCGATATGCTCAAAGCTATCAGTATCTCGTCGGAATGGAGCCTGGGGTTCTTGCCGCCCAGAAGGTCGACCTTAAGGCGCTGGATAGGGGCTATGGCCTCGGGGGAAATGAAGTGCAGCGGCTTGGGCAGGTTCTCCAAAGCCTTGACGGCGTTCAAAAGGGCGGCCGAAGCCGGGCCCATCAGCTCGGTTGTCTTGCCGGTGACTATCCTGCCGTCATGCAGCTGTATGGCCATGGCGGGGCCGTCTACCTCCTTCTCCCTGTCCAAAGCCGCCTTTATGACGGGACGGGCGTCGGTAGTTATGCCCCTTTCCTGCAAAAGCAGCTGTATCTTGGCAACAGGCTCCTCTCCGCAAAGGCCCTTGCGCATGTCGCCCATGGCTTTGTAATAGCGGCGGATTATCTCCTGGCAGGAGGCTTCCGAAACAACTTCGTCGTCAATTATGCAGTAGCCCGCCATATTGACCCCCATATCGGTGGGGGACTTATAGGGGCATTCACCGTATATTTCCTTGAATATGGCCCTTAAAACAGGGAAAATCTCGATATCGCGGTTATAGTTGACCGTCGTCACGCCATAGGCGTCCAGATGATAGTGGTCTATCATGTTGACATCGTTAAGGTCGGCCGTTGCCGCTTCATAGGCCAGGTTTACAGGGTGCTTAAGAGGTATATTCCATATGGGGAAGGTCTCAAACTTGGCGTAGCCTGCCTGTATGCCCCTTTTGTTTTCGTGGTAAAGCTGGCTTAAACAGGTGGCCATCTTGCCGCTGCCGGGACCGGGGGCCGTGACGACCACCAGCGGGCGGCTCGTCTTTATATACTGATTTTTGCCGTAGCCTTCCTCGCTGACGATCAGCTGTACATTGGCGGGATAGCCTTCAATGGGATAATGGAGGTAGACAGGCACACCCAGACGCTCCATCTTGGTTTTGAAGGCTTCGGCTGCGGGCTGGCCGCTGTATTGGGTTATGACTATGCTGCCGACATAAAGGTCAAAGCTGCGGAAAACATCTATAAGCCTTAAAACATCCATATCGTAGGTTATCCCCAGGTCGCTTCTGACCTTGTTTTTTTCGATATCGACGGCCGAAATTGCTATGATTATTTCGGCGTGGCTCGAAATATTCCTGAGCATCTGCAGCTTGCTGTCCGGCTTGAAACCCGGCAGTACCCTGGAGGCGTGGTAATCATCATAGAGTTTGCCGCCAAACTCCAGATAGAGCTTGCCGCCAAATTTTGCTATCCTCTTGACGATCTCCTCCGACTGCCTTTTGATGTACGCGTCATTGTCAAAGCCTGTCTTTTTCATCGATTTCCCCCCAATATGATTTTATTTCTTTTCCAGCCTGGAAAAGAAACTTGTAAATATATATGCCGCCACCACCGACAGCGCCATCGTCACAATATATGCCGGGTCATAGCTGCCGAAGCGGTCATAAACCATGTTGTTTACAGTCGGTATAACCACGGTAACCATGGTTGTCATACCCGATATGAAGCCGTATATCGCCGTATATTCCTTCCTGCCGAAAACGCTCTGGGTTATTATGGGTACGGCTACCGAACCAAATGCTGCCCCCAGGCCCGCGCCCCATATGATAAGCGCCAGGGCCGGCTTTATACGGCAGAACAACAATCCTGCCAGGCCCAGGGTAGACGAAAGCCCGGATATAAGTGTGGCCAGCTTTGGCCCCACCCTGTCGTAAAGCTGCCCCAAAACCATCTTGCCTATGGCCAGAGAACCCATGGCCGCCGACACCATCAGGGCCGCAAACGATGCGCTGTATCCCACATCGCTTAAATGTGGCGAAATAGTCTGTATGCTGGTGTTGGTGCAGGCGCTGAGTATCGCGCCGCCCAGGCAGATTATCCAAAAGGCCGGGGAGCTTACGGCCTCCTTGAAGGTCTTGCCCTCGTGCTCCCGCGCGTCGTCCAGCGCACGGGCGTCATGATGGCTGCCGTAAGGCTCCAGGCCCTTTTCCGAAGGCTTTACCTTCAAAACAAAAAGTATAAAGGGCGCCATCAATACAAAAAGGCACACGGCCAATATCCTGTAAGTCATACGCCAGCCGTAAAGCTGAAGCCACTGACCTGCAAGGTAATTGAATATCATCCCGCCGACGCCGCTTCCCATAAAGGAAAGGCCGATGGCCCGACCTCTGTTTTCGATGAACCAATTAGGAATTATCACCGAAAAGCACAAAGCACCCAAAAGGGCGTTGCCGAATCCCACTATCACCGATATCATGTAAAGCTGCAATGTCGAAGATGCGAAGGAATAGCTGAAATAAGCGGCGCTAACAACAAAAAGGTCTATCTTGAGTATACGCCCCAGATCGTTTCTTGTGAAGATCCTGCCTGCCATGAATGCTGTCAGCATATAGCAGAAGGACATTATAGTCTGGTTCATGCTGACCGCTGCTCTGGTCACCCCAAGATCCTGAGAAACCGGCTTTATGAACTGACTTGCGCAGTTGGAAATTATGCCAATATCGGCCCCCATTATCACTGCCCCGGCCAGGACTATGTACCAGCCGTAAAAGGGCTTTTCATGCCGAATGCTCCTCACGCCTCAGCACCCTCCTTTTTTTCCTTTGGAAGTATCGCCGTAAACACGACAAAAGCTACGCACAAAAGGCTCAGCCAGCCGCAGAATGCCGGGTTATAGCTGCCCATGCGGTCGTAAACCCCTCCGTTTATCGTGGGGGAAAGGGCGTTGCCGACGCTGGAACAGGCCGACATGACGCCGAAATTGGTGCTGTAATCCTTCTTGCCGAAAAGGCCCTGGGCAAGTATCGGCACGGCCACCGTGCCGAAGGAGGAGCCCAGGCACTGACCTATGACTATAAGGGGCAGGAACATGGGGTTCTTGCACAGTATCATTCCCAAAAGGCCCAAGGCCCCGCAGAACACCGAAAGCTGGGACGCTCTTTTCAAGCCGGCTTTGTCAAATATTATGCCCAAAAGCATTTTTCCGGCCGCCAGAGCCGCCATGTTGACCGATACCATAAGGGCGGCCGACGCAGCGCTGTAACCACTATCGGTCAGGTGAGGGGCCATGCACTGAGTCATGCACCCTATGGCCGTTGTGGCAAAGCAGACGCAGACGCACACCAGCCTGAATCGCCATGTCTTTATAAGATCCTTGAAAAGCATGCCCTCCAGCTTGTCCGGATCTTCGGGCACTGCCGTCTTTTCACCCAACGGCAGAAGCCCCTTTTCCTCCGGCCTTATTCTGACAAGGGCATAAAGGGTCAGATTTATAACCGAGAACATGATACCGGCCAGCAGCCTTATAGCCCATCGCCAGCCAATGCCCTCAATAAGGGCGGCGGCCACGGGATTGAATATCATACCTCCGATGCCTGTGCCCATAAATGCCAGGCCTATGGCCGTGCCCTTTTTCTCATGGAACCAATTCGATACTATGACCGCAAAGGAAAGGGTGGTCAAAACCGGCATGGAAAATCCCATGAATACGGCACACAGATAGAACATCCATATCTTCTGCGAAAGTGAAAAGCAGAAATACGCCGTGGGAAAAACCACAGCCGCCAGCCTGAGCATTTTTTTGAGGGAAAAACGCTTAAAAATATAGCCCCAGAAAAAGTTTATGACCATCTGCATCAGCGACAATACCGTCATCGTTGTGCTCATAGCCTGGCGTGAAAAACCCAGATCGGCACAGATCGGCTTTATAAACTGTCCAAAGCTGTTCCACCCTATGCCTATCGAGGTGGCGCTTATAAGAGCGCCGGCAAAAACTATCACCCATCCGTAAAAAAACTTGCTTTTATTACTTTCCGTATTCATTTTATCCCTTGTCCTTTTTGGGAAGAGCCACTGCCAGAATTATTATGCCGGCCACTGTAATTGCGGCGGCCACGGCGTAAATGGGCACATAGCTTCCGTATATATCATACGTTCTGCCGCTTATTATGGGGGCAAATGCTCCGCCCAGACCCGTTGCGGCCGACAGCTTGCCGTATATAGAGTTATAATCCTTCATGCCAAATACATTCTGGGTAATGATGGGCATGCATATGGCGCCAAAGGAGCAGCCCAGCCCGACGCCGAAAATTATGGCAAAGAGGGACACAGTAGCCTTGCAGTATATCATCCCAATGATCCCTATAAGGGTGCATATACAGGCAATAACAGCGGCCTTTCTCGTGCCCAGGCGGTCAAACATTCTGCCCAGCATGACCTTGCCTACGGCCAAAGCGCCCATGGACACCGAAGTCATAACGGCGGCAAAGGTGACGCTGTACCCGTTGTCGCTGAGATGGGGCGCCAGGGTCTGGTAAAAGACCGATATGCTCATGACCAGACCGACGCTGGTAAGCGCCACGGCCCAGAATACCGGCATTTTGGCTGCCTCGGCCATGGTAACGCCCTCAAAAGGCACGCCGCCTTTGGACTTGCCCTGCGCCGAAACCTCATCGGCGCCGTAAGGCTCGAGACCCTTGTCGGAGGGCTTCTCCCTTATAACCAGGAAAATGCAGGGCACAACTACAAGGAACATCAGAACGGCCACTGCCTTGTATGTAAAGCGCCAGCCCCATGCAATTATCATCTGGCTGATGACGGTATTCATTATCATTGCCCCGATGCCGCTTCCCATCGATGCCATGCCGATGGCGACGCCGCGGTTTTTTACAAACCAATTACCGACGATATATGTAAATACCATCATCGAAATTATGCAGTATGAAATGCTTAAAAGAAGGGTTATGCCGTAAAACATGTATATGTTCCGGGCATAGGAATAGGAAAAGTAGAAAAAAGGAACCAATATGGCGGCAGCGCACATCCATTTATGCAGGTTTATCCGCTTGGAAAGCCAACCCCACATCATGGCCATGACCATCTGCACCACCGAAAGCATGGTCTGGTTCATGCTCATCTGCTGCCTTGTAAATCCCATATCGGCGCAGACCGGCTTTATAAACTGACTGAAACAGTTGGTTATGATGCCCATGGTAACGGCCACCACGGCGCAGGCCGCGGCCACCACATACCAGCCGTAATATATCTTTCCTTTACCCATAATTTATTTCCCTCCTTCGGCGTTTTTGGCCCTTTCGGCCGAAGCCGGGGGCAGGTATATCGTAAAACAGGCCAGCACTATGGCCATCATCAAAGCCCAGGTCCCAAAAGCCGGGTTATAGCTTTTGAAAATATCGTACACGGTGCCGTTGACCGTCGGGGATATGGCCCCGCCTATGTTGGAACAGGCCGTGACAAAACCCATAAGCGTGCCGTAATCCTTTTTGCCGAATACATTCTGCACGATTATGGGGTTACCCACTGTGCCGAAGGAACAGCCGAAACCTATGCCCAGGACGATAAGCCCCAAAGCCGGGGAAAAGGCGCAGGTTATCATGCCGACAAGGCCCAGAAAGCCGCAGAATATCGAAAGCAGGGCGGCCTTTTTCGTGCCCAGCAGGTCAAACAGCTGGCCCAGGACCATTTTGCCCAGGGCCATGGCGCCCATGGATACCGATACCATGACAGCCGCAAAGGAAGCAGTGTAACCGTTATCCGTCAAATGGGGAGACAGTGTCTGCACCAGGCTGGAAAGCCCCATGTTTATAAGCATGGCGCAAATGGCAATTATCCAAAACTTGGGCATTCTTTTTGCCTCGGCCAGAGTATAGCCTTCGTGTTCCTCATCCGCGCCGGGATGATGGATGTCATCGCCGCCAAGGGGTAGGAGGCCCATGTGCTGCGGCCTTATCCTGAGCAGCAGCACGCATGGCACTGCCACCACCAGCATTATAACGGCGAGTATGCGGAATGACATGCGCCAGCCATAGCCTTCCAGCCATATGCTCAAAAGAGGGTTGAGTATCATGCCCCCCAGCCCGCTTCCCATAAAGCAGATGCCGGTGGCAAGGCCCCTTTTCTTATTGAACCAATTTGAAATTATAAAGGAAAAGGGCAAAACCGTAAGGACGCTCATAGTGACGCTCATCAGCGCCGATATTATGTAAAACACCCATATGCTTTTGGCAAATGAATAGCAGAAGAAAAACGCAGGTCCTGCTACCGCCCAGAAAAACATCAGGTTTTTCAGTTTGAACCTTGTCAGTATCTGGCCCCAAATAAAGGCAACACCGACCTGTATCAGCGAAATTAGGGTCTGGTTGAAACTCATCGCCTGGCGCGTAAAGCCCAGGTCTTCACATACAGGCTTGATAAATTGGCTGAAGCAGTTATAGATGATACCCATGACCGAAGCGTTTATGAGCATACCTGCGGCCACTATTACCCAGCCGTAAAAAAACCGCGGCTTTTTCTGGCGCTCCTCCATATTTTGCCCTCCTTAATAGTTTTTCCAACTGAAAAAGTATAGCACAGCGCTTCGGAAAAGACAATGACCTTGAAAAGGAAAATCCCGCCCCTTAAAGGGCGGGAAAAAGGCGGATCAAAAACCTCCGTCGGATATTTTAAGGAAGTCGGGCTTTTCGGAAGCCCCCGTGCCGTCCCCGCGGCTTTTTTCCAGGTTGACAGCCGTCGTCAAAAAGTCGGCTGCCAGCACGGGTGCCGACAGGGAATTGAAGAAAAATCGGTTTTCAGTTGGACAATAGAGGCACATGTCACATATACAGGATATCTCGGCACGGGTGCTGTCGGTTATGCCCAGAAGAGAGGCTCCCTTACTTTTGGCGCACTGAGCCATTTTGACGGTCACTGAATAGTAATCGGGAAATGATACGGGTATCACAAGGCATCCGCCGCCCACAAAATTAAGAGCCGACCCAACCCTTTCACCCAGCTCGGTGTTGACCGACATGCTGGCTATTCCGCACATTGAAAGACGGGTGGAAATATACTCGGCCAGCATATATCCTACCCCCCTGCCACAGACTATAACCTTTTCGGCCTTACAGATCATTATGGCGGCCTTGCGGTAGTCCTCGGCGCGCAGCACGCGGCAGAAATCATTTATACCATCGACCTGCTGGCGGCACAGCTGGGTGAACATCGAGACAATCCCCTCGCCGCCTTCCCCTCCCTCATATCCGGCGGGGTTTTCCATATCCATGCGCCTTTGCGCCGAATACTTGCGGAACTCGCTTTTGAGCTGGTTAAAGTTTGTATATCCCAGGGCCGAACAAAGGTTCAAAACCGTCATTTCGGAAACCTGGTTATCAGCGCTGAGCTGCTTAAGCGTTATGAAGCACATATCGTCGGGATGCTCCAGCATATACCCCGCAATATCCTTCTGCTTTTTTGTCAGGGACGGGTATTTTCCCCGTATTGTCCGTATAACATCACTCATGCAGATACCCCCCGCGAACTTTCAGAAAATAGGACTTTTAATATTAAATTAGTATATCTAAACATATCTAAAATGTCAAACGACTCTCTATTAGCTTTTACCTTAGGATAACAGGGGCAAAAAACGGTGGCCGGATTTATTGATTTGAAGCGGCAAGGGGTATATAATCTGTCTTTGTTATTAAATCAAAAGGAAGTAGACCTATGAAGAAAAAAAGCCTAAAGCTCTTTTGGGAACTGTTCAGGGCCACTTTCACCCTCAGCGCCTTCACCTTCGGCGGCGGGTATGTTATCGTGTCTCTGATGAAAAAGGATTTTGTTGAAAAAAAGCATTGGCTGGAAAATGACGAAATGCTAGACCTTACGGCCCTGGCCCAGGCCTGCCCCGGCGCTCTGGCCGTAAATGCATCGTTCATAGCCGGCTATCATATAGCAGGCTATCCCGGCGCCTTTGTCACCCTTCTGGGCACCGTTTCGCCTCCGCTGATAATACTGACGGTGGTTTCCCATTTTTACGCAATATTCAGCCAGAGCCCCTTTGTGGCGCAGGTATTTGGCGCCATGCAGGCCGGCATTGCGGCCATAGTGGCCGACGTCGCTTTGGGTATGGCCTTTTCCATCCTTGAATCCAGGGATGTCCTGCGTATATTGGTCCTGTGTGCATGTTTCGCCATCGTCACCCTTACCGACATAAACATCGCCTTTATCATCATAGGCTGCGCCATATTGGGCGCCGTGCGCTCTGTCAAAAGCGCCAAAAAGGAGGGTTAAAAAATGGCTATACTCATAAAACTCTTCTGGAGTTTCTGCCATGTGGGACTTTTCAGCATCGGCGGCGGGTATGTCGCCATACCCCTCGTCCAGGAACAGGCCGTCACAATAAACGGATGGCTTACCATGTCGCAGTTCACAGACCTCCTGACCATATCTGAAATGACGCCCGGTCCCATAACATTAAATGCCGCCACCTTTGTCGGCACCAGGGTCGCAGGATTGCCCGGGGCCATAACCGCCACCTTGGGCGCCATATTCCCCTCCTGCATCGTGGCCTCCATTTTAGCCTATGTCTATTACAAATACCGCACCCTTTCGGTCATGCAGGGCGTGCTCTCCTTTTTAAGGCCGGCCATAACAGCCCTCATTGCATCTGCGGGCCTTTCGCTGATATTTACGGCACTGTGGGGTGCTTCCTCCCCCGGCCCCCTGAGCGCCATCAACCCCGTAAAACTTGCGCTTTTCCTTATATCCCTTCTGGTCTTAAGGCTTAAAAAGCCCAACCCCATATTCATCATGCTGGGCTGCGGCATATGCGGGGCCGCCATGTATTTCCTTTGAGGCAGCATAAAAAAAGCACCCATACGGGTGCTTTTTTCAGCTTATGGCCTTTAGCTTGTATATCCATTTACTGCCGCTTTTTACCTTTTCGGCTATACCGGAAACGATCATGGCTTCAGCCTCCTGTCTGGTATAGGTGCCCGAAAGGCCGTAAACCCTGATCTCTTCCCCGTCTTCTTCCTGCTTTTCTTTGGAACTGCTCTGCCTGGCCTTTGACGATGAAGCCCTGCCCGAGCCGGAAGGGCTTTTTGCCGAAGAGGAATTTTCCAGCTCATAACGCAGGTCGTCTATCCTGTCGCGGTCGAGCATATACTGCCATTCGCGCTCGTAACGCATATCTTCGATACGGTCCCGTTCGGCCTCATATTGCCTTTCAGCTGCCTGTGCCTCGGCGTCCAGCTCTGCCAGGTATTTTTCCAGCTCCAGCCTGCTGCTTTCGTAATAGGCGTCACGGGAATCGAGGTATTTCTGATACTCCATTTCCTCCATGCGCCCCAGGGCGCTTAATGCGTCAAGATCGGCCTGGCCCTCCTCCAGATATATTTCATAAGCCATGCGGTAAAGCTCGGGGACCTTGTCGGCCTGCATCGAGCCGTAATAATTGCGGGCCTGCTGGGAGGCCGTCACGGCATAGCTGGAAGCATATCCTCCCGTACTGCCCGACACCGAGCCCAGAGTATCCTCAGCGGCCCTTTTCCCCTCCCTTTGATAGGCTGCGGCGTAAGCCTTATATAATGGGTCGCTCTCATAATCATAGCTGAAAGGCTCCCTTTGATATATCCTGTCTATAAGCTGGCTTATCCTGTCGCCGTAAGGGCTTTCGTAGGGCGCGTAACTGTCCCCCGACACCAGGTAGTCAAGGGCCATGTCGTAAATATCGTCCCTTATCCACTGATCCATCCCCCTGGTGGAAGATGCCTTCTGCACCCTGCTTGAAAGCAGGTCATAGACCTTTTCACGGCTGCCGCCCGAAGATATGGCGCTTTTTATCTCCTCGCCGTAATCCCTTGTATCCAGCCATCCTGCATAATCGGAGGTCGTCTGATAATCCAGGCCCTCGTTTTCTATTTTGCTGTTTCGCTGCTGCTCCAGCTTGGCGGCCGTCACATAGTCGCCTTTGGCGGCCGCTTTTTCTATAAGGGCCTTATAATCGGTATCTTTGTTGTATGAAGCCATTTTTCTCCTTTCAGTCCCATTCCCCACAGTCCAGATGCACCTCGCAGGACGAACCGACAACCAGCCTGCCGTCGCTGCCCATATATATGGCGGGGGACCCGCCCGTGCCGGCCAGCACTATGCGGAAGTCCCCGCCCGTACCGCCCAGGATGACCGTCTCTCCCCGGCTGCCCTTTAAAGACACCATCTCACCCGAAATATTGATGCCCCCTTCGGTGGAAACAATATCGGTTATATCGGTATTAAGGCTGGTGATATTGGCGCTGTCCAGGTTGTAAAGGGTGTATTCCAGCTGCTCCTGCATGCTTCTTATATGGTTTTCCATGACAATGAGGCTTTTTTTCACATCATCATAGTCCAGCTTTCTCAAAGTGTTGGAAAATATCACCTGCCGCTCCCCCTCAAATACCGCCTTTCAAGGGATCTGATGACACACCGGCCGCCGCCTTTAAGCCTTAAAAGCAGTCCGCAGCCCCGGTTCGGCGGAATCGACGCCGTAAACAGCCCGCTTCGGCCGCCTGCAAACAGCGCAGCCCTGCACCACGGGCTGTTTTCGTCCCTTCTCGTCTCCACCGATATCCAGCCTCCGTCCGGTATCTCGGCCCCCAGGACCAGGCTTACCCAGCAGTCGTTGGAAAAAGATGTATCGGCAAAGGGACAAAACTCTGCGCTCCATTCTTCCTCCTGCGTACTGCCTGACATACGGTAAAGGCAGCCCTCTTTGTCCAGCAGATATCCCTGTCCCTGAAATGAAGCAAGTCCGCAGACCTCCTCTGCGCCATAAGGCAGCCACGCCGAACTTTGGGGGTCGAACACATACACCCCCTCGTTTTCGGCCGAGATATAGTACCTGCCTCTGAGAGAAATGGCCGATGCCTTTTCCCAAAAGAGCCTGCCGAGCTTGAGGGAGATATTTTCAGGCACGCCCCCGCTGTAACGGTAAACAGCGTCGCGTCCCAGATAGTACATATCCTCGCTGAAGGTGACAAGGCTCTTTTCGCATCCCTTTTTGACCCCGGGTATAAAGGCGCTCATCAGCTGGTAATTTGACGGCTTCGTGCCGTAGAGCTTATATACCATATCCTCTTTGAAAAATATCACATGGGAAGAATAGTGGGAGCACGCGGTAAACCCTCCGCCGCTGCCCACCTCCAGGGCGTAAGAGTCGGTCGAAAGCCCATCATAGACAAAGAAGTTCATCGGGTCGCCCAGCTTGGAAGCGTATATGGTATTGCCCTGGCATCCCCAAAGGCGGTTCCCGCTTTCGCAAAGGACCTCAAGATCGGGTACCCTGCGCTTGACCGTCACAAGCTGTTCCTCCCCTTCCTCGAAAGCCTCGCTGTCAAAAACCAGCCTGTCCTGCTCCACCGCCCTTATGACAAGGCTTTTGTTATTGGACAGGTGGTTTACGCATCCCGATATTTCCACCCCGTCACCGGGGGAAAAGGCCGTTTCGGAAGTGCCCGTTTTCAAAGCCCCGCTTTCAAAGGCGACAGGTCCGTATTCCTCAGTTATTTCCATAGGCACAAGCTTTTTTTCATTACAGTCCAAAACGGCCTTGTCGGGGAAAATGACTATCCTGCCGCCGATAACGGCCGTCTGCTTTTCCCCGGAAGATATTTCCCCTATCTCCTGCCCTCCGTATATGACCTTGCCGTCTGCGAAAACGGCAAGGCCTTCATGGCTGACAAGCCCCATGGGATTTTCAAAAACGCTCTCGGCCTTCAGAGGCTCCCTGGGGCACAGGCATGGGCTTTGGTCAAAATCCAGATGCTCCCCTGCAAGCATTTCGCCGTCAGAGCCCGAAGGCAGAAGGCGCAGCCCTCCAATGCCGAAACTCAGAGCGCTGCGGCGGATATCCCTGAGATACGGAAGCCTCACGCCCTTTTCCCTCCTTTTATCTTAAATGACTGCAAAGGCGGCGTTTCGGCCCTGAGCTGGGCCCTTTTGTAAGCGTCGCACAGCGTATTGAGCATCGATGCCGAGTTATTGTAAGACTCATACTCGCCCAGGTAAAAATCTATCATGGCCCTGAGGTAAAGCACATATATCTCCCCGTACTCCCCGTATGCCGAAAGGGGCACATCCCCCTCCTCGGGATACCGGGGGCATTGGCCTGCGCCTTTCGTTTCCCTCAAAAGCCGCCCTTCAAAATCGGCCAGCCACCTGCCTTTGAGCACATCGCTTATGCTGTTGGGACGCAGGCTGTCGGCCTGCTCCATGGCCTTGTTTATCGTCATGATTTCCTCCCGAAAATATAAAAGGGCGGATATCTGTTGGAGCTGTCCGAAACCAGGTCCTGCCCCCGGCACTTCAAAAGCCCGTTTTCAACCTTTACGCCCAGACGCCAGCTGACATTGTATTTTCCGGCGTAAAGCCCGGGGTCGGCCGCCGTAAAGATGCCCCCCTTATACTCCAGCAGAGTTATGTAGTGCCCGCCGCTGCTGAATATGCCTTTATAACCTCCTCTGTCGCCGCCCGTATTGACAATCACCGCGCCGCCCTTTTCCAAAGCCTTGGCAGTTTCCGATATACTGTATGAGGTATAAAAGGTCAAAGGGTATCTTTTAGCCATCTCCCTTGCCAAAACCGACATATCGGTCCCGCCCGAAACCCTGGCGCCGCAGCTTAAAGCGGCGGCGGCGCAGGCTTCGGGGGCCAGCATGCCCAAAACAAGGTTCTCAATGACCATCGACATGGCCACGACACCGCAGCCCCCGCTTTTTACGGTAGCATTTACATAACCCGCGGCAGGATACGGCACATACCCGTAGTCATTCTGGTTATACACCTTAAAACCCTTTTCAAAGCTGAGGGTGTCTTTCAAAAAAGCGCTGTATGTGCCGTTTTTGACGGGATATTCAACGGCTGTCAGTCCTGACGTGCCCCTGTCCCCCACAAGGCACACATCGCCTGCGTCGATCCACCGACGGGCCATAAGCCTGCCGCTTTTATCATATACCGGCGTTTTCTTTGTGCAGTAAAGCCTTTCCATATCCTCTTCCTTTCCTGAACTTATTTATCCCACATTTCCATATTCATGCAGTATACGGCTGATTCAATAAGGGCGTCGCTTTCCTCCTGGCTCAGACTTACAAACCTGTCTTCAAGCAGCCCCGCTACATACCTCTTTTTTTCTTCTCCCATTCCGCTTTCCGAAAAGACCTGCTCAGCCGCCAGCACGGCGGTACGGACCCAGCTTTTAAGCTGCTGGAATCTTACCTCCCCCATGCGCTCCTTTACATAGGGTATGACCACATATGCCGCCAAAGCGGCAATGGCCGCCGCTATATAGGAAATAATATTTTCAATCATCTTCGGTTCCTTTCTCCAAAGCCTCCAGAGCGCCTATGCGGCACTCATGGTCTCTCAGCATACTGTCGTGCATCTCGTTTTTTTCCCACAGCCTCGAATGGGCCTGGCTGTTTTTACTTATGACCAGGGATACCTCCTGGGCCAGCTTTTCAACCGTGACATTGAGCCTCGTTATGGTCGAATTCAAAGACAGCATCGGCTTTGCCACGGTTGCCAGCAACCCCAGAAGGCCGGTCAGCACCGCTACCACTCCCCACTCGGTCATGCCCGCTCCTCCGTCCAGCCGTAAATGCCGGGATCCCAGACATTTGAATCGATATCAGACACCCATATGATACCCTTATGCGAAACCCTGTCCCCCTTTGCATAGGCGTCAAAATCGCCCAGGGGCCTTATCCATATGGCGACTCCGTTTTGGTCGAAGCCTATACGCTTAAAAAGGGAGGGTGCGGCGTCGGGCATCCACGAGCTTTGGGATATATGTGCCGTTATGACTTTATAAAGCCTGGTTTCCCCGTTTTCATCCTTGCCGTAGGAGACCACATCCCCTTCAGCATACCCCTGACTGTTCCCCGTCCATACAGGGTAGATATCGGCTATTTCCAGCATTTTGCTTTCATCACTTATACTCAGAGCCATAAGCTGCATGGCCCTTCTTATCTGCCTTGCCTTTGCCAGCCTGTCACTCAAGCCTTTCCCTCCTCACCTAAAAGTATGTCGATTATTTCGGTGGTTTCAGCCGTAGCGCCCTCAGCTATGGCTTCCAGGGCCTCGGCCTGCCTTATCTCAGGCGAAACGCTGCTTTCCTCCTCGTCCGGCGCGTTCAATATCTCGCTTAAAGCCGCTATTTTTTCGTTTTCCGAAAGCTGCTGAGATACTCCGTGCATGGTGCACATGGCCGACAGATTCTGAAGGGCGAACATCACCTCACCGCTTTCGTCGGTCTCCACCACATGGGTAAAGGCTGTAACAGCAGGGAATTTTTCCTTAACCACCTGGGGAGTCCCCATGGCCCCGTTGGGGAACATATATGTCTTATCCCCCGTGTACTTTTCCAAAACTCTCATCTTACATCTCCTTATATGCCCATACGGCGTCGGTATAAGCCCCGCCGCTTACCGTGCCGCCGCCCAAAACCAAAGTCCCGCCGAACGATGCCGATGCCGGGCCGTAAACGCCGCCGTTGCTGCTTTCCGACAGTGCTTTACCGTCGCTTCTTACCAGATCCTGGTCAAACATCTCGCAGGAAGGGATATAGGTGTAGTTTCCCGTTCCTCCGACAATAAGTGCGGTATCGCCTATGCTTCCGCCGCCTGCCTTGCTCCTTCCCACAGCCAGGGAAACGGGAGTAAGGCGCACATTTTCCCGGGAATAAACATCCACATCGGTGCAGTATTTGGTGCTGCTTCCGGGCTGTCCCCCCATGAAAAGAGCGCAGCTTCCGGCCATGGCAGCCGTCATATATGCCCTGGCCTTTGACAATGAAGAAAGGCTTGTCTGGACAAAATCATCGCTGAAGGCCGCAGCGCTGCTCAAAAATGTATTGGCCGTATAATCGCCCTCGTCATTCATCGTGCTTTTAATGCCGCCGGCAAAGATATGGCTTTTTCCGGTATAAACTCCCGAAAGGTGGGCCGCACTGAAATTCAGCCTTGGCGCCGACAGCTTTATAAGAGAGCTGTCGTAAATATCCACCCGGTTAAATCCTCCCGGATATGTGCCGTAGCTCCCGGCTCCTCCGGCAAATATGGCGGCGCTGTCTGACACCGACGAGGCCAGATAGGCCCTGCCCTGGTCAAGCTCTTCGGGAGAGGACTGCACAAGGTCGGAGGAATAGGCATAGACATCAGAATTAAGCTGGCCGTGAGAATAAAACCCTCCGGCAAAAAAGGCATATCCCCCTATCGAAGCTGCCCGGCCTCCCCAGCGGTTTTGGCCCAAAGGCGATACGGCTGCACCGACAAAAGAGCCGTCAAAGGCGTCCACCGCTTCATATGGGCCGTATCCGGGATAAAGCCCTCCGCCGCCAAAAAGTACATATTCCCCGGCAAATGCGGCGGCCAGGTTGTGCCTTGCCACCGATAAAGCAGCCACCTTTCCCATATACTCTATGCCTGCGGAGAAAAACGGCCTTGCCACGCCGCTTACCCCTATATAGCCCTTCTTGACCTTATGGGCCTTGCCGCCTGCGCCGATATAGATTTTTCTGACCTTGCAGGCCTTGCCGCCTGCGCCGATATATATTCCCTTAGCCATGCTCAGCCCTCATACACAAAATATATCTGCCCTGTTTCCAGGGCCGACACACCCGCTTCAAGGTCGACGGTACCCGCTTTGATATTCCTCACCTGGGCACGTTCCAAAGTCTGCTGAGCCGCAGCGTTGGCAAAAAGCGAACCTGTGCTTATAGTGCCGCCCGATATCTTGGAGGCTGAATGAGTATGGGCAGACGCCGCTGCCCCTATATCGGAAGCCGAAAGGGTGATGTCGGAGGAAAGCGCCTTGCCGTTGACCTTTCGGCTTTGGGGCACGGCTCCTGTCTGGGCCGCCGTCACGCCGTGGGGGTTTGAACTGTTTTGCGTATGGCTGTCCAGCAGGGACTGCACGGCCTGGGCGCTGCCCTGGGGGTCGGCCCCCACCATCTGGGCGGTATAATCTCCGCTTTGAGGCAGGACCGTCCCGCTTCGCCCGTTGAAGCTCATGACACCTCCGCCCGCTGCGGCCTGTGCCTGAAGGCTCCAGAACATGGCATTATTGGTATCCTCGCCCTGCCTTGCGCCCGTGCCGCCCACAGCCCAGCTTTGGCTGATAAGGGCGTGGCTTCCGCTTTGGCCTGCGCAGCTTAAGCTTTCATTTGCATAGCCGAGGCTCTGCTGGGCATACTCCGCGCTTTGCCCGGCATATCCCTGGCTTTCCTGGGCATAGTCTGCGCTGGTCTGTGCATGGCTCAGGCTCTCCCGGGCATAGCCCTGGCTTTCCTCCGCAGAAAGGCGGTTTTCCTCCAGCACCTGCCCGCAGCTTTCCAGGACATCCTTGGCCAGCTCGACCTGTGAAGCGGCATCTTCCGCCGACTGTGCGGCCATGCCGGCATAGGAGGACGCTTCTTCCAAAGCTCCGTTTAACGCATTATTAACCCGGCCCAAAAGCCCGTCTATCTCGTACTGAAGCTGAAGCGCCTGGGAGGCGGTGGGCTCGGCAGGCGAGCCCGTGCCGCCGGGACGTACCTCCAAAGTGTCCATGACCGAAAATGCCACCGCCACTATTCCTTCGTCTTCCGAATACCCTTCCACCGTAAAGCTGCACCAGCCGGCAAATTCCAGCGGCTCGGGCGGTATGTAGGTTATATAGCCCAGCTGGGAGTTTTCGGGATCTATAAGGCTTTGGGTATCAAGTATGACGGCCACGGGGTTTAGGCCTTTGGCGTTGCGCCAGATTATTCTTTTGCCATAGCCCTGCCAGCTCTGGTCAAATGTTATCCTCAGGGATGTCACATTTCCCTCTCCCTGCACCCCTGCACACTTCGAGCTTTTGCTTGAAAACTGCCCGTTTATCTTTACTTCGATTATTCTTTCCATCAGATCTCCTCCATCGCGCCGCTATGGATAAGGGCGTCAATAAGGCCGTTCAGTGCCTGGGCCAGCTGGCGGGTATCGGCCTGCTCCGAAACCTTCGGTACACCTTCAGCTTTAAACGGCAGGGCGTGCGCTGTGCCGTCCAGCGTAAGACACAGCCGTCCGTCCTTTATAAAAAGGCTTCCGTTTTCCTCGTAACTCCCCTGTCCCGTCAGCTTTACGCGGGAGAAATTCCCCATGGCCGAATCGTTTGAGGCCATCAGTATGTTCCCGCTTTCCCCGCCTACATAAAGCTCATTTGTATCGGTGCAGAATCCCACGGCCCTTTGGGGCAGGCGGGGCATGTTTTCGTACATGCCCCCAAAGAGCTTTAAGCTGCCCGCCACCTTTAAAGCCTTTCCTTCTGGCTCTCGTACTCGCCCGAGCGCAGATCCATGAGCCTGGCCGTTTCCATATCCTGCCTGTCGGACTGCTCCAACACCTCGGCAAACTTGCGCTTTATCATGACGGTCTCCCCTCTTTTGATAAGGCAGCCCTCGCCGTTGACGGCCACAAAGACATCGTCCTTGTACCTGTCATTATCCTTGAAAAGCCTGACAGGCACCTTTTCCTCCATATATTCAGCCTGAGTCATAACTGCCTCCTTAATTTGCTTCACCGTCAAAGGTGGAGCATGTCTCTATCCTGACCATAAAGGACTCGACAAGCCTTTCGGCCGTCCTTATGGCCTTCCATCCGCAGCTTCCCCTCTGGTCCAGGGGATCGGCCGTGCCGGAAGAGCCCAGCTGCTTGACGATATGCCTCAAACCTCCGCCCTCTATCTCGGTGACGCCGTAGGCATTCTCGCCCAAAATCAAAGTGGAATAGACCGACCTGCCCATAGCTCCGCCCTCACCGGGATAAATAACCTGTCCCTGGGAGGTGACGGCCTGCCTGTCCAGCTCGATATGGGCCGAACCGGCCTCCCCGGCTGCGGCCGAAACCACCTTGTATTTGCCGTCCCCTATAAGGACGAACCTGTCTTTTAAAGCCTCGGCGTCGGCCTCGGTCAGTGCTTCGTTTATGTCGGCCCTGGTGCTGCCCGAGGATGCAGCAGTCTTGACCGTCAGGTTCCTTGCGCCTTCAGAAAGGTCGGCGCCCCTGAATATTTTGGCCTCGGTGGTCTCAACAAACCTGACCCCGGCTATCTTGCCTATCTCGCCCTCATACATATCCTTGGGGTCGCAATAGGTCTTTACATTCTGCCACATGGGATCGTTCATCAGGTCATAGGCAACATCGGGATGGATTATTGCCACATAGCTGTCCCCGATTCTTTCGGCGTTCTGGGTCTTGAGGTACCTGGCCGCCCTTCTGACGGCATCGACAGTCAGGTAGTTGTTGCCCTCTTCATTGCCTCCCGTCAGCATATCCCTCGAGCTGACCTCACCCTGGCCGTACTGCACATTTGTGCCGCCGTTTAAAACCTCCCTTGTGATGGTGTCAAGGGTCGATCCGGCCTGGTTGCCCAGGAGCTTTGTGGCCTGGACGATATTGTTGTCGATGGCCGTTAAAATAAGCATGTCGCTCATTTCAATGTACCTGCCGTACTGCCTGACGGTGGCCTCGACGGTGGAAACATTGAGCTTCTGTCCGTCGGGGGTTATCCCTTCCACAAGAGGCGTCAGCGCCTTGGGCAGGGGGCTGTAACGCCTGAACTGAATGGTCTTGCCCCCGTTTTTGGGTATGGGGTGCTTCTGCCCGAACTGATCGTGGACCAGCTTGGGCTGGGCGTTGTCGATGAGGTAATCGCTGTAAAATACCCTCATTTCGGCCGAAAGCCCGTCGCTTGCGGTCGTGTTTACGATTCTCTGACTCATTTATTCTCTCCTTTTTTGATTAAAGGCGTATTTCCTCGCCCTTTAATACCCTTCTGACGATGTTCTCCCTGTCGTCCTTTGAAAGGCCCGACGCCCCTGCGGGATACCCGCCCGAGCCGGATGAGGAAATGCCATTTTCCTTTACCCCGCCGGCCCTTTCCTGAAGGCGGCTTATAAGGCGCTTTTCGGCCTGCATGGCGGCATAGGCCTTGATATCCTCGATATTGGCGGCCTCAAAGGCGGTTTTGAAATCGACCCCCGCCTTTAAAAGCTGCTTGAGCTGGGGCTTGCCTATGCCCGCCCTTATATCCAGGCCGGGATAAAGCACCTCTATCTGCTGAAGCTGGGCCTGCCACTGCGCAGCCCTGCCGTCGGCCGCGGCCAGGCTGCCGGAAAGCTGCGCGCCTTCCCTCTCAGTGCCTGACATACCTGCGTTTGTGCTGTTACTCACCTGTTTTTTCCTCCTTTTGGCTGTTTTGAACAATATACGACCTCACCGTGTCCTTTCCCTCAAAATCCATCAGTTCCAAAGCCCCCAGAGCCTGGTTTGCCAGCTCCGGCTTGAAAAACCCCATGGAATAAAGCTCTTTGGCCAGCTCGTTCTGGCTTACCCTGGCAAAGGGGTTCTTCTTCTGTGCCGTTATCTTGATATCAAAGGAAGGATGCTCCCCCCTTTCCTCAAATCCGGAGTATATGACAAACCCGTCGCTGCCCGCTATGCGGAAACATCTGCCGGGCCCGTAAAACTGAAATATCAGCTCAAGGCACATAAAGGCCACCGCGGCATAGGCCCTGTACGAGGCCGCTATCATGTCCCTGGAGGTCTTGTTGCCCGCCTCCTGCAAAGCGGAAATGGCCGATGCCGCCGTAACGCCCGAGCTGGTACTGCCGGCCGAAAAATCCCTGTTGGCGGCCGTCTCCTTCATTTCCTCTATCTTCATCTGCTGGACCTTGATATAGGCGTCACCCAGCGGATAGGGCGTTATCGGCCTTATCCTCTCATCGCTGATACTCCCCTCCACATGGACAAGGGGCCTTGTAAAATCAAGGAACTCCTCTTCGTTTATGCCTGCCGCGCGTGAGGAAAAATACCGGGGACGGGAGGCCATCAGCGAGCTTTCCAGGATGTTTTTCCCCAGCCTGTCAATATACTCCTGGGGATTTTTCGTAACCGCTATGTATCCGAACCCCACAGGCTGCCCCTCCATGGGGAAAAGGTTGTCTATGACTACCGGGTATTTGCCGTGGCTGTACCAGCCCTTTTGGCATTTGGGGTCGTACTCGCTTGAATAAAGGACATGCTCGCCTGCGAACTTGCAGTAATGCACCCTGCCGTCCTTTTTGTAATACCAATCAATAACCGTGACCTTATCGTCGTTTGCCGCCTTGACATATGTCATCACATCGATTATGTCCCCTGCCTTGCCCTTAAGCCCGGGGTATGCCTTCTCAAAAATATCCCTGTCCCACCTTGCCGCAATAAAGAGGTTGCGGCTCTGCTGGATATCCGATATCCCCGGCTCCCAGAAGATGTTGAGCAGGTCGATAAAGGTTATGTCTATATCCCCCAGGCCCTTTTCGGCCTCGCTGTCCCAGAAAACGCCGTAAGCCGCGGCCCCGTGCTTGAGCTTGTACCACCATGCGTCGGAATATGTCTGCTCAAAGCCGCACCTTTCCATTACGGCCGGGATTATAAGGGAAAGCTGCCGGGCCGTCCTGCGGTCCCCCGGCTCCCGGGGCAGGACGGCAGGCTCGGGGAAATTGTCCATGGCGTCGGCATGCTTGTTGGTGATGTTGCTGAAAAGCCAGGCCGAAACCGGCTTTTCGCCCTCCTCGGGCCCCAGCACCTCCCAATGCCTGAGCTGCCACCACAGCTCCTCTTCCTTTATCCTGCTTTCCAGCGGGGCCTTTGCCCTTTTGTAATCCCGCAGGCATGATATGGCGTATTCCAGCCGCTCTTTAGGAAAATCCTTTGTCATCTTTCTCTCCTTGTCAGTAAATTCCCATTTTCGGCATGTCGTACCTGCCGTAGGATATTTCGGCCTTCTGCAAGGCCCTTTCGGGGGGCGAGATCGGATACTCCATCAGCACATAGCGGCATTCGTCATAAATATGGTCCTCTCCCGAGGTATCCACATCCTCCACATTGACGCTGTCGTAAACCAAAGCCGGCACCGTCCTTATGAAGTTTATGCAGGTGGAAAAGACATAGAGCATCGGCATCCCCTTTCCGTCAAAGGCCAGGCGGTTATGCAGCTGCATCTTTCCCGCAAGGCGGCTGTTGTCGCCCTTTTGGAAATATACCCCCCTGCGCTCCATCATCGAGGCTATGCTCTCCCCCCGGCTTTCATCAAAAATAGACGGGTCGGCTATGCCGTATATGGCCCTGCCTTTAAGGTTCAGGTCGTCACTCTCTATTTCCGAAATGGCGTCGGCTATCCTGGCCGGCTCCCATCGCACCCCTTCGTTTGGCGTTCCCGTACAGCCGTAAAGCTCCCTTATGCGGTAGACCCGCCTGTCGTGGTCGACGGCGTACCACCCGACCGAAAACGGCCTGGTGTAGCCGAAATCAAACCCTCTGTAAATGCTCCAGCCGTCAGGCACCTTGAAGGGGGGTATGACATGGGTAAAAAGCCTTGTTTCGTATGACGCGGGATCATTGCGCCACTCAGTAAAGACCTGGCCCGAAAAACTGTCCCAATCGCCGTACAAAAGGGCCTTTTTTTCGGCCTCGGGCAGCATGGCCAGGCGCTGGGCGTAAAGGGGGTCGTTTTCCATCAGCACCCTGTTGTCGAAAACCGTCGAGGGCACAAACACCCTGCCCTGGCGGCCTGTCACGACCCGCCCACGGGGGTCGGTGTAAGAGCTTTCCTGCCAGATGGTGGTCATGGGCGATGCCGGGGTTATGAACCTCTCCTTGACCCACCCATGCCCGCTGCCGCCAGGGTTGGCGCTGGCCCTTATGTAGCATCTCATGCCCTCCGCGCCGGGGCGGCAGCGTGAGAACATATAGCTGTATTCCTCCCAGGAAAACTGCGTCAGTTCATCAAAGGCTATATAGTCAAACCTCTTGCCCTGATAGTTTATCCTGTCGGACGTGTGCTGCATGGCCCCAAAATATATTTTGGCCCCCGAGGGAAACTGCCAGAAATGCCTTGCCTGGTTATAAACGGCTTGGGGAAAGGCCGCTTTGTATATCTCGTGGGAACGGTCAACCAGCTGGGAAAGCTGCGGATATGTCTTTCGCAGGATAAGCCCGCGGTACTGCCCTTTCCCCGCCTGCCTGAGTGCCTCGGCCAGAAGGGCGTCGCTTTTCCCCCCGCCGGCCGCCCCTCCGTAAAGGGCCTCAAACTCGGGCCTTTTCATAAAAGCCGCCTGCCTGGGCTGGGGCCGCCAGATCACTCGGTTTCCTCCGCGACCTCGGGAAGCACCACCAGCCCCCGGCCTTCTATGCCTTCGGTATCTTGGCCCAAAGCCGACCTCCTGAGCTCCCCTATTGCCTGGACCGTTTTCACCATATCGGCCATGGCCTTGAGGTCGTATTTCTCAAAAAGCCGCTCTTCGGTAACGGTGTCGCTTCCCCGTTTTTCCGAAACGACATACCTTTTGAACTGATTTTTGTCCTTAAGCGCCTCCAAAACAGCCCTTTCCAGCATATCGCAGGCTTTAAGCTCCCTTTTGAAGTCCCCCCGGCTCAATAGTCCTCAGCCTCCCCGCATTCCTCGGCGCTGACCCTTGAAAGGCATTTGTCGCACCCGGCATATAACCCTTCCGCCGTTACGTATACCCCGTCGTCAGGATAAAGCCGGCTCCCGCACACGCAGCAGCGGTAAATCCTTTCCTTGCGGCAGGCCATGCAGCCCGTGCATTCCCCGCCCCATTTACATAAGGCTGCCACAGCCCCTCCTTTCTGTCCTTCATATAGGACATATGATCTGGTACAATGAAAACGAAGGTATTGACCTTTGCTTCGCTTATGCTGTATACTGATATTGACAATTCCGCTTATGTGAAGCAAATACTTAGGTTTTCATTAGTACGCTATGAACTATACCAAATATTTCTTTAGTAGTCAAGTATTTTTGCTTCACTTTTCCGTATTATACGTTTTTTCGTGAAAGGTGAACAAAATCATGTATGAAATTTTTGCTAAATTGATGGAGGATCACAATGTCACCTCCTATCGGGTAGCCAAGGACACGGGAGTTTCACAGACGACTTTAAGTGATTGGAAGCGGGGACGCAGCGTGCCCAAGCTGGAAAAGCTCAAAAAGCTGGCCGATTATTTCGGGGTATCGGTAGAATACCTGATGGGGAACGGGGAGCCGGCGGAGAATGTCTCTCCCCGCGCACCCATAAGCGACGAGGATATAAAGTTCGCCCTTTTCGGCGACAGGGATATTGACGATGATGTCCTGGAGGAGGTCAAGGCCTTCGCCAGGTTTGCCCGGGAGAGGAAGAAGCAGAAGAAATGAAAATGCTCGATGAGCTTTACGAGCTTGCCGAAAAAGAGGATATCGAGGTCATAAGCTGCGACCTGCCCAAGGCGCGGTGCCTTGCCGTTATGGATGGCGAAGGCTCTTGCTTTATCGGCATGGACCCCATGTATATAAACAGCTACGGCGAGGAAGCCGAACTTCTGGCCCACGAGCTGGGCCACTGCCTGACGGGCAGCTTTTACAATATCTCCTCGCCCTATGACCTGCGCCAGAAGCACGAGAACAGGGCCGATTTCTGGATGGTCAGCCACCTCCTGCCGCCGGACAGGCTTTCCCGCCTTTTATCGGAAGGCATATGGGAGCCCTGGCGGATAGCCGAGGCCTGCGGCCTTTCCCAGGAGCTGGTGGAGAAGGCCCTGCGGATATATCAAAGCAAAAGCATGCTGTAAAAAGGCATAAAAAAAGCGGGGAGCTTAAAGCTCCCCGCTTTTGATTTTCTCTCTTATTCGCCCTGTCTTTTTGCAAACGGACTGTCTCCCAGCCCATCGCCCGAGAGCATCTTTTCCAAAACCTCGATATCGGTCGTTATGTCCAGCGCTTCATCCATGTAAAGCATGTCCAGCTGCTTTTCAAAGCTGGAAATAAGCACATCCAAAACAGCCTCAATATCCTTCATGGCTTCCTTTACATTCTCCCCGCTGGAGCCCGAGTTTTCAAACCTGCTGTACGCCTCCAGGATCTTTATGGTCTTGGGCAGGTATTTTTCCTTAAAGCTCTTGGCCAGCCTTTCCTTTTCGGGATAGACCTCGGTATATTTGTATATCCTGCGTGTCAGTGTCTCCAGCCTCATCACCTTTTCCGAAACCTCAGGCTCGAGTATCGTGCCGTTTATAAACCTTATATTGTCGGCAGGGGACATAGCAGACTCGTGCTCCGCCTTTTCCTCTTTTGAGGGAAAAACGCTGCCCGAAAGGCGGTCGTCGGTAAATACCCTGCGCTCCATATCGACATAATATCCGGCGAAAAAGCCCGACTCAAGCATCTTCCCAAGATCCTTGCATATCCTCTCAAAAGGCAGTCCCATGGCTCCCGAAAGCCTGTCCAGAGATATCTCGTGGCTGTCGCCTATCATATGGTAGTACCTCAAATATCTGCCCGCCGTGTCGGCCATTTTGCTGCCCCAGAGGGTCAGGGCAAGGCCTGGAGCGCCGAAGGCGATAAAGACCATGCTGGACATCAGCGCCGCTTCGTAAAAGTAATAATACGAGGCTATGCTTCCCAAAAAGGTCAAAGCGGCGCAGGCCGCCCCGCCCACCAGCAAAGCTATGCCCAGGCCTTTTAAAAGTCTCCCCTTCCTGCGGGAAAAAATCGACCTGTCTCCCGAAAGCTTGGCGCCTATCTCGCCGTCGGAGCTGCTGTACGGCACATCTATATAATCGTCGGGTACCCTGTAACCTCCCTTGCGGTAGCCTGTATTGTTTTTGTACCTCTCGCCGTTTTTATAGCCCGAGCCAAACAGCTTGATAAACAGAAGCACAAGCCCCAGCGGCCAGAAAAACATCAGCGCGAGTATAATCACCCACCATTTTATATCAAACCTGCCGTTCACCGGTTACAGCCTCCTTAATGGAAAATATCAAAACTGATATAAGTATAGCAAAATTGCGGCAAAATGTCGATAGCTGCTATTCTCCTCTGTGGGCCCTGTCATATTTTACAAGATCCATAAAAACCAATGCCAAAATAACTGTAACCACAAGAATGCTCTTTCCCATCACTCTGGGACTTATATACGAAGCGGCTGCCGCTCCTATGATAAAGGAAAAGAGCATCGAAAGATGCTTTAATGCCGTTTTGCCCGCCTGGGCGTTTTTCTCAAAGGCCCACTTTTGCAATGCCACCGACATGTTTTTTACATGCCCTGTGCAGAATGTAGTGGCCATAGAAATATTATCGGCCTGACGGAAGGTGTTATACTGCATGGATGCCATGATATTTACCGATATCTGTGTTACGGCCAAAGGCGCGCTTTCGGGCAGGAAAGCCAAAACGGCGCACCACAATGCTTCCAGGCCGACAAGGGAAGCCTCCCAGCTTATACTGCCTGCCCACTTCTTTTTAAGCAGCCTTTCGGACAACACTGCGCCGGACATATATGCCGCCAAAGACCACACATATGGCAGAATATCCGCAAAATGTCCCTGGCCCAAAAATATGCCCACCTTCAAAAGGTTGCCTGTCTGGGCATTGCAGAAAACGCCGCCCCTTATCGTGTATGTAAAGCCGCCCATATACCCGCCGGCAAACATCAGGATGAGAAAAATATAAAGCCTGTTCTTTTCCGGCAGGCTCTTTTTAAGTTCCATATCCATTTACCTCAACAAGTTTGGCGGGGCGCTTAAACGCCCCGCCTTTTCTGTGTTTTACTTTCTGCCTTTAAAGGCTCTGCCAGCTTTCGTCGGAAGGATTCTTCTGGAAGGCCTCCAGCTTCTTTATGTCGCTTTCGGCGATATATCCTGTTTCGTGGGCCACCTCAACAAGGGCGTTGTAATTGGAAAGGGAAACATTCTTTACCTTTGCCTCTGCCATGCGGTCAAGGCCCTTCTGCATGCCGTAGGTGAATATGGAAGCAATGCCCAGCACCTCGGCGCCGTTCTCCCTCAAAACATTGACGACCTCGATGACCGAGCCGGCTGTCGAGATAAGGTCCTCGATAACGACTACCTTCTGGCCCTTGTCTATTTTGCCCTCGATCTGGTTGTTGCGGCCGTGATCCTTGGCCGAGGCCCTGACATAGGCCATGGGCAGGCCTAAAATATTGGCCACCAAAGCGGCGTGGGCAATACCGGCCGTCGAAGTTCCGGCAATGGCCTCAACTTCGGGATAATTCTTCTTTATCATCTCGGCAAGGCCGTTTTCAATGACGTCCCTTACTTCGGGATAGGAAAGTGTCAGGCGGTTGTCGCAGTAAATAGGCGACTTTATGCCGCTCGCCCAGGTGAAGGGCTCGTTGGGGCGGAGGAATACCGCCTTGATGTCCATAAGAAGCTTAGCTACCTTTTTTTCCATTTTTATCTGCTCCTTTATAATTTATTTTAGCCCAAAAAGTCCTTTACAACCCTGCGGTATGCCGCAACGGGGTCGGGAGCCTGGGTTATCGGCCTGCCGACAACGATGAACTCGGTCCCGGCCTCCCTGGCCTTGGCGGGGGTGGTGACCCTCGACTGATCGCCCATGTTGCCGTCGGGATAGCGTATGCCCGGGGTGACCGTTATGAAATCTTTCCCGCAGGCATTCTTGACGATGGCGGCCTCCAAAGGCGAGCATACGACGCCGTCCAGCCCGGCCTCCTTGGTATTCCTGGCATAATGGGCCACCGTATCCTCGATGCTGGCGTTTATAAGCAGCTCGCGCTGCATGCGCTCCTGGCTCGTGGAGGTAAGCTGTGTCACGGCAATAAGCAGCGCCCTTTCAGAATCGGCCCCTTCGGCAAGGCCTTCCAAAGCGGCGCGCATCATGTCTATCGTGCCGGCGGCATGGACATTGGTCATATCGACCCCCAGCCTTGCAAGGTTGCGCATGGCCTTGTTTACGGTGTTGGGGATATCATGGAGCTTAAGATCCAGGAAAATATTGTGCCCCCTGTCCTTTATGGCCTTTACAATGTCGGGGCCTTCGCCGTAAAAAAGCTCCATGCCTATTTTGACAAAGGGCTTTTCCTCCTTGAAATTGTCAAGGAAGGCCATGGTGTCCTCTTTGTTCTTAAAATCGCAGGCTACTATAACATCTCTTTTTGTCATAAGGCAAGGCTCCTTCCGATAATATCTTTTATATTCTCAATGCCGTACTCGTCCATTTTAACAGGCAGCTCGTTTATGATATTGGGGCAGGCAAAGGGCTCCACCAGGTTGTGGGCGCCCACCTGTACCGCCGAAGCACCCGCCGACATAAACTCAATAACATCGTCAGCGCAGCTTATGCCGCCCACGCCGATAATGGGTATCCTGACGGCCGACGCCACCTGATAGACCATCCTCAGGGCCACCGGCTTTATGGCGGGGCCCGAGAAGCCCGACATCTTTGTGCTGACAATGGGCCTTCCGCTTTTGGGGTCTATCACCATGCCCAAAAGGGTGTTTATAAGGGTTATGCCGTCGGCGCCCGCTTCCTCACAGGCCCTGGCTATCGGCACGATATCGGTGACATTGGGGGACAGCTTCATGTATACCGGCTTGTGGGTCTTTTCCTTGACGGCCCTTGTCACCTCGCCTGCGGCTGCGCAGTCGGTACCGAATGCCATGCCGCCGTGGCGGACATTTGGGCAGCTGACATTTATCTCAAGTATGTCTATCTCGGGGGCATTGTCAAAGGCGCAGGCCACCTTGACATACTCGTCCACCGAAAAACCCGATATGTTGGCTATCAAAACGCCGTCATAAAGGGCCCTTATTTTGGGCAGCTCATGCTTTACGACATGCTCTACACCGGGGTTCTGAAGCCCTATGGCATTGAGAAGGCCATTTTCGCACTCGGCTATCCTGGGGGTGGGGTTGCCGAAACGCTCTTCAAGCGTCGTGCCCTTGAGGCTTATGCCGCCCAGGATATTGAGGTCATAGACATCGGCCATCTCATATCCGAAGCCGAAGGTGCCGCTGGCCGGTATCACGGGGTTTTTGAGCTTAATTCCGCTTAAGGATGTTTCAAGCCTTGACATCGAATGTCACCTCCGAACTTTCAAATACGGGACCGTCCTTGCATATCCTCTTGTATCCCACCAGGGTCTCGCAGGTGCAGCCCATGCAGACGCCGAAGCCGCAGCCCATGCGCTCTTCAAAGGAAAGCTGGCCGCTTATGCCCGTGCGGTGCAGGCTTTTTAGCATAGGCTCGGGGCCGCAGGCAAAATAATAGTCGCAATCGGTCGTTTTAAGCCCGTCGGTGACAAAGCCCTTTATCCCCAGGCTGCCGTCGTCGGTCGTCACTATGGTCTTTACGCCCAGCTTTTCAAACTCGTCGATATAAAAGGCCGCATCTTTCGTGGCAAAGCCCAGGATCGCCGTCACCTCGTTGCCCTGCTCAATGAGGCTCTTTGCCGTATCGTACATGGGAGGCACGCCGACGCCGCCCCCTATGACGGCGCAGCGCCTGCCCTTTCCCTTGCTTATGTCAAAGCCGTTGCCCAGGCCGCAGAGTATGTCGAGCATCCGGCCTTTTTCCATTTTGGACATTATCCCTGTTCCCTTGCCCACCACTTTATAGATGATGGTCAGCCTGCCGTTTTCGCTGTGGCATACGCTGATGGGACGCCTTAAATAAAGCCCCTCTATCTTTATGTTTATAAACTGACCGGGCCTTTCAAGGGACGAAGTGTCCCCCGAAAGCTCCATTTCATATGTGTCCTGGGCTATCCTTTTGTTGGACAGCACCTCATACATTCCCTTGGTCATGGCCCCTCCTTACATGTCTATTGTCGAAACGCCGACCGTTATTTCCTCAAGCACATCCAGCAAAACCGAAACCGTGTCAAGGGAGGTAAACATCGTCACATTGTGCTCGACGGCATGACGCCTTATCAGAATGCCGTCCATCGGGTTTTCGCTGCCGCTGTGGGACTGCGTATTTATGACATATGTCACATGCCCCTGCTTTAAAGACTCCAGGATCTCGTCGCTGCCCTCGCTCAGCTTTTTCCTGGCGCGGGTACGTATGCCGTTTTTCTTAAGGAAATCAGCCGTACCGACCGTCGCTTCAATATTGAAGCCCAGGTTGTAAAAGCGCCTTACCAGCTCCAGAGCATCCTGCTTGTCCTCATCAGCTATCGTGACAAAAACGGTGCCGTAATTTTCCACCCTGAGGCCCGAGGCCTTAAGGGCCTTGTAAAGCGCCCTGTTAAGGGTATCGTCATACCCTATGGCCTCGCCCGTCGACTTCATCTCGGGAGAGAGGTAGGCGTCGACGCCGGCTATTTTTGAAAAGCTGAAAACGGGCGCCTTGACATACCATCTCTTTTTTTCGGGGGCGACCCCCGTGCCCAGGCCCTGGTCCTTAAGGCTCCGGCCCAGCGCCACCTTGGTGGCTATGTTTGCCAGCTTGACTCCCGTGACCTTGGAGATAAAGGGCACCGTGCGTGAGGAACGGGGATTGACCTCTATGACATAGACATCCTCATTCTTGTCGACGATAAACTGAATATTGAAGGGCCCCATGATGCCGACCCCCAGGCCCAGCTTGACGGTGTAGTCGACAATGGTATCCTTGACCTTCTGGCTGACCGAGAAGGTGGGATAAACGCTTATCGAGTCGCCCGAGTGTACGCCGGTGCGCTCAACATGCTGCATTATGCCGGGGATATAAACATCCTTGCCGTCGCACACGGCGTCGACCTCCAGCTCCTTGCCGCTTATATACTTGTCGACCAGAACCGGGGTTTCCTCGCTGGCCACGATGGCCTCTTTGAAGTACCTTCTCAGCTCGTCCTCGTTGGTAACTATCTGCATGGCCCTGCCGCCCAGGACATAGGAGGGCCTTACCAGCACGGGATAGCCTATGCTTTCGGCCGTCTTTACGCCGTCCTCGATATTGGTGACGGCCCTGCCTGTCGGCTGGGGTATCTTAAGCTCTTCCATCAGCTTTTCAAAGCTGTCGCGGTTTTCGGCCCTTTCAATGGCCTCGACCGATGTGCCGATAATGGGCACCCCTATGCTCTCCAGGCGGGAGGCCAGGTTTATAGCCGTCTGCCCGCCCAGGGTAACTATTACGCCATAGGGCTTTTCCATGTCGATTATGTTCATGCAGTCCTCGACACACAAAGGCTCAAAATACAGCTTGTCGCTCATGGTGTAATCGGTGGAAACCGTCTCGGGGTTGTTGTTTATGATTATGGCCTCGTACCCCGCTTCCTTTATGGCCCAGATGGCGTGGACGGTGGAGAAGTCAAACTCAACTCCCTGGCCTATCCTGATGGGGCCCGCGCCCAGGACTATGACCGACTTTTTATCGGTGACCCTGGACTCGTTTTCCTCCTCGTATGTCGAGTAGAAATAGGGGACATAGCTTTCAAACTCGCTGGCGCAGGTGTCGATCATCTTATAGACCGGCATAATGCCCTCTTTTTTGCGAAGCTCGAACATCTCCTTTTCGCTCTTGCCCCAGAGCTTACCTATGAACCTGTCGGAAATGCCCATCTTCTTGGCCTTCCTGAGGACCTCGATATCCATGGGGTTTTGTTTAAGCTGCCTTTCGCAGGCAATTATATGCTTCATCTTGTCGATGAAGAAAAAGTCTATCTTGGTGGCCTCGCATATGAGCATGGGATCGACGCCGCGCCTTAAAAGCTCGGCTATGGCGTAAAGGCGCTCGTCGGTGGCCTCCCTGACAAAGTCCAGAAGCTCCTGCTCGGTCATGCTGTCGAACTTTTCCATATAAATATGGCTGACGCCGGCCTCAAGGCCCCTGACGGCCTTCAAAAGGCTTTCTTCCATCGTCCTGCCGACGGCCATGACCTCGCCCGTGGCCTTCATCTGGGTCGACAGCCTTCTCGATGCGCTGCCGAACTTGTCAAAGGGGAAGCGCGCTATCTTGCACACGACATAGTCCAAAGCCGGTTCAAAGGAAGCCAAGGTATTGGCCAGATGTATCTCGTCAAGCCTCATGCCCGTGGCGATAAGGGCCGATACCCTTGCAATGGGATAGCCGCTGGCCTTGGAGGCCAAAGCCGACGAGCGGGACACCCTGGGGTTTACCTCGATGACATAATACTTGAATGAATAGGGGTCCAAAGCGAACTGCACGTTGCACCCGCCCTCTATCTTAAGGGCCCTTATAAGGCGCAGAGCGGCGTCCCTGAGCATATGGTACTCCCTGTTTGTCAGCGTCTGGGAGGGGCACACGACGATAGAGTCGCCGGTATGGACGCCGACAGGGTCAAGGTTTTCCATGTTGCAGACGGCGATGGCAGTGTCGTTGCTGTCCCTCATGACCTCATATTCTATTTCCTTATATCCCCTGACCGACTTTTCAACCAGCACCTGGGAAACGGGCGAAAGCCTAAGCGCGTTTTCGCCCAGCTCCATAAGCTCTTCCTCGTTGTCCGCAAAGCCGCCGCCCGTGCCGCCCAGCGTAAATGCGGGACGCAGCACGACGGGATAGCCGATATCCTCGGCCGCCTTTTTTATTTCCTCCATCGAGTGGGCTATTTCGGAGGCTATGACCGGCTCGCCTATGCTCTTGCAAAGCTCGCGGAACTTTTCCCTGTCCTCGGCCTGCTCGATAGAGCTGAATCCGGTGCCGAGGATCTCGCAGGAGCACTCGCGCAAAACGCCCTTTTTGGCAAGCTGCATGGCAAGGTTAAGGCCCGTCTGGCCGCCCAGGGTGGGCAGAAGGGCGTCAGGACGCTCCATCCTTATTATCTTGGCCACATATTCCAGCGTAAGAGGCTCCATATACACCTTGTCGGCAATGTCGGTATCGGTCATAATGGTGGCCGGGTTGGAGTTTACCAAAATGACCTCATAGCCCTGCTCCTTCAAAGCCAGGCAGGCCTGGGTACCCGAATAGTCGAACTCGGCGGCCTGGCCTATGACGATGGGGCCCGAGCCTATGACGAGTATTTTCTTAAGATCTTCCCTTTTAGGCATTTTCCGCACCTCTTTTTGCCTTGTATTTTTTCATGTTGTCGACAAATATGCCGAAAAGATATCCGCTGTCCTGGGGTCCGGGGGCGCTTTCGGGATGGTACTGCACCGAGAATATCATCTGCTCTTCGTTCCTCATGCCCTCGGCCGTGTTGTCCAGCAGGTTTATGTGGGTAAGCTCCAGGCCCGTTCCCTTAAGGCTGTCGATATCAACGGCGTAAGAGTGGTTCTGGGAGGTTATTTCAATTTTGTCGGTAAGGAGGTTCTTTACCGGGTGGTTGCCGCCGCGGTGCCCGAACTTGAGCTTGTATGTCCTGGCGCCGTTGGCCAGGGCAATCATCTGATGGCCCAGGCATATGCCGAAAACAGGTACCTTGCCCTGTATCTTCCTTACCAGCTCGATAACGGGCAGCACATCCTCAGGGTCGCCGGGGCCGTTTGACAAAAATACGCCGTCGGGCCTTAAAGCCATGACCTTTTCAAAAGGCGTATTATAGGGCACGATTATTACATTGCAGCCCCATGCGTTAAGGCTCCTTACGATATTGTGCTTTATGCCGCAGTCGACGGCCACCACATTGTATTTGAAATTGGGCGTGCGGCTGTACCACACCTTTTTGCAGGAAACCTGGGACACATGGTCATGGGGTATCGAGACCCTCGATATCCTTTCCTGCGCCTCGCCCTTGCAGACCGACGCGTCGGTCAGGATGGCCCTCATGCTTCCCTCGTTGCGTATCATACGGGTTATAAGCCTGGTGTCGACCCCCCATATGCCGGGTATGCCGTTTTCCTCCAGCTCCTGGGAAAGGGTCTTGGTATAGCGGAAGTTGGAGGGGGAATCGTTATACTCCCTGACAATAAAGCCGCCGATCTTAGGCGTCTTTGTTTCATAGTCTTCATCGGCCAGGCCGTAATTGCCGATAAGCGGGTATGTCATGCAGACCATCTGTCCGCAGTACGAGGGATCGGACATTATCTCCTGATATCCGACCATCGAGGTGTTGAAAACGACCTCATGCACGGCCTCGGTATCGGCGCCGAAGCCGCAGCCGTAAAATTCCCTGCCGTTTTCAAAAACCAGCTTTTTGTTGTATTTCACCCTTACTTCCTCCTGTATACGATTTTACCGCCGCACACCGTCGCTTCAACCTGTGCCTGCAGCCTCATTCCTTCAAAAGGCGTACTCTTTCCCATCGAAAGGAACTCCTCGCCCTTTACCATGTATTCCTTTTCAAGATCGATTACGGCAATATCGGCCCTTTTGCCTTCCTCAATGCCCGACTCCCTTCCCAGGATACGGGCGGGGTTGGCGCTCATAAGCTCGGAAAGGCGCTCAAGGGTGATTACCCCTCCCTTTACCAGCTCGGTATAGCAGACCGAAAAAGCCGTCTCGCTGCCCACTATGCCAAAGGCGCTCTTTTCCAGCCCCCTGGACTTTTCTTCCTTCGAATGGGGCGCATGGTCGGTGGCAATGCAGTCGATGGTCCCGTCCCTAAGGCCCTCGAAAATAGCCTCGCGGTCCTCGGCGCCTCTTAAAGGCGGGTTCATCTTGTACTTCCCGTCGTCCGATTTTATATCCATGTCGCACAGGGCCACATGGTGGGGCGTCACCTCGCAGGTAACGCTGTAACCCTTCTTTTTGCCCTGCCTTACGGCCTCTATGCTCTCCTTTGCGGATATATGGCAGACATGGTACCTTACCCCCGTCTGCCCGGCAAGCTCCACATCCCTTTCGACCTGGACATATTCTGACGCTGAAGAAATGCCCTTTATCCCCATATGAGAGGCAAACTCACCCTTATGGACGCTGCCCCCTTCCAGAAGGCTTTCATCCTCGCAGTGGGCCGCGATAAAGGAGCCGGCCTTTTTCACCCTTTCCATGGCCTTTTTCATCATCTCGCCGCTCTGCACACCCTTGCCGTCATCGGAAAAGCCGACGCACAAGGGCGCAAGGGCCTCTATGTCGGAAAGCTCCTGCCCCTTTTCGCCCAGCGTTATGGCGGCATAAGGCAGGACGTCTATCACGGCGTCCCTTTCGATTATATCAAGCTCCTGCTTTATATGTTCGGGAGAATCGGCCACGGGGTTTAAGTTAGGCATGGCGCACACCGCCGTAAACCCGCCGGCCGCCGCTGCCATAGAGCCCGTCTTTACCGTTTCCTTATATTCAAATCCCGGCTGCCTTAAATGGACATGCATGTCCACAAACCCGGGCAGAAGCGTAAGCCCGCTGCAATCTACCGTCTCGGCCGAGGGGCACTCGATCCCCGTGCCTATTTTTTCTATTACCCCGTCGGATATCAGTATATCGCATTTTTCCATCTTGCCGGAAACAAGCGCCGTGCCGTCCTTCAAAAGCAGTTTTGGCATTTACAGAACTCCCCTTTCCAAAACGGCCATACGTACGAAAACCCCGTTTGACATCTGCTTGAATATCCTTGCGCGGGGGCATTCCATAAGGCTGTCGGCCAGCTCGACGCCGCGGTTTACGGGGGCGGGATGCATTATGATTGCCTTGTCCTTCATGGTCTTTTCCCTCTCCAGCGTCAGGCCGTAGGCCCTGTGGTACTCCTCGGCCGTCATGGCCATATGGGAGGCATGGCGCTCATGCTGGACCCTGAGCATCATGACTATGTCGGATGTCTTTACTGCGCTGTCAAAATCCTCCTGCTTGAGGGAATCTTCAAGGAAGAAATCGGGCCCGGCCGTCACGACCTCCATACCCAGCCTGCGCATGACCTCGTAATCGGTGTGGGCGACGCGGGAGTGGCTTATATCGCCTGCTATGACGCACTTTAAACCCTCAAAATGTCCGAACTCCTGCTTTATGGTCATCAGGTCCAGAAGAGACTGCGTCGGATGGTTGCCCGTACCGTCCCCGCCGTTTAATATGGCGGCGTTTATATAGCCCTCAAGCTGCTTGTAATACTCATTTTCGCTGTGCCTTATGACTATGGCGTCGGGTCCGAAAGAGTCAAAGGTCTTTACCGTGTCGTAAAAGCTCTCGGCCTTGTTTAAGGACGATGCCGCCGGATTAAAAGAAATGACCCGCATACCCAGCCTTACTTCCGCTACATTGAAGCTGTACTGAGTTCGGGTCGACGGTTCAAAAAAGAGATTACAGGCGATCTTATCGCTAAAATTGGGAATATCAATGCCCTGACAGAACATCATGGCCCTGTCTATTATCGAAACTATTTCCTCTGCCGGCAGATCGCTCAGCGTAAAAAGGCTTTTGCCCATTTAGTATCTCTCCTTTTCTTTTATTGCAGGCCCCGCCCCTTATGGGACGGAGCCGTTTTTTCGCAAATTTTTTGCATTATACCACAAATGCTCATCGCGTGCAAGACTTTATTCCATACCCTCCATGGCCTTTATGGTGTCGGCCATCAGGTCGTCAAGGCTTACCCCCAGCATCTCGGCCCCCTGGGATATGACGTCACGGGAGCAGCCGGCGGCGAACTTCTTGTCCTTGAACTTCTTTTTAAGGGATTTGACCTCCATGCCCTTAACGCTTTTGTCAGGCCTCATCAAAGCGTAGGCGCCGATAAGCCCCGTCAGCTCGTCGACGGCAAAAAGCACCTTTTCCATTTCGTGCTCCGGCTTGTGCTGCGAGCCCGTCATGCCGTAGCCGTGGCTGCACACCGAATGTATAAAGCCGTCGTCAAAACCGGCTTCCTTCAAAAGCTCAACGCACCTTACACAGTGCTCCTCGGGCCACATTTCAAAATCTATGTCGTGCAGAAGCCCCACCATCGCCCAATAGTCCGCTTCGGCCTCATACCCCAGCTTTTGGGCAAAATACCTCATGCAGGCCTCCAGGGTAAGGCCGTGGTGTATATGGAACTCCTCTTTGTTGTATCTTTTAAGCAGGGCTACGCCCTCATCCCTCGATATCATGCTTTGCTACCTGTCCTTTCCGGTTATTTTCATCGGGGTATAGGCAATGCCGTTTACACGCCTTTCCTCCCCCGTTTCCTCAAAGCCCATGGCTTTGTAAAAAGGTATGGCGCCGCTGTCGGCGTTGACCGTCATATATCCGGCTGCGGGGTCCAGCTCCATCATATCCAAAGCCGCCTTTTTAAGAAGGCTTGCCCCAATGCCTCTTCTCTGGAACTCCCTTTTGACGAAAAGCAGGCATATATGGTTTAATCCCCGAGTGCCCAAAACACCGGCCAGCTCGCCGTCCTCAAAGGCTCCCCAGAGCCTTATCTCTCCCTCGCCCATCTTCATGCAGAGATACTCAGGATCGATAAAGCTCATGAACTCGTCGATCCCCTCCTGGTCCATGTGAGGGGCAACATATTGGGCAAAAACCTCCATTACAAGCCTTACGGCCTCCTCGACCTCGTTTGTTCCGAGCCTTCTTATTTCCTTTGCCGTCATCGAAGCCCCTCCTGTCCTTAATACTCCTGACATTATACCATAACAGACAGGAAAAGTGTATAACGGCACAAGATTTTTTGCAAAAAGCCGCTTTATGACATCAGTTGTATTTGGCCATAAGCTTTTTGCCCTCGGATATGGCATAAAAACCCGTGGTTATACAGAAGGCAATGACGCAGACGGCAAAGCAGAAAGATGGGATATATGAACCCGTCATGTCGTAAAGATATCCGTAAACGGGATTGACCAGGCCCGACCCTATGGACATTCCCATGGAGGTGTAGGACAGTATCCTGTCATAATCCCTGTCCCCGAAAACCGCCCTGGGTATCAGCGCACCCATAAGGCTGGTGGTCGAAGCGCCGTAGCCAAAGATCAAAACGGCAGGGAACAAAAGCCAGGTTCCCACCTTAGAGGCCGCTATGACCGAAAGTATGCCCAAAGCGGCGCACCCTTCGGCCAGCCCCAGGGAGAACTTTACCCCGTGGCGGTCGCTCAGCCGCCCCAGGGTCAGCTTACCCAGAGTGCCGCCCACCAGGGAAAAGGATGTAAGGTAGGCGCCCATCCCGGCCCCTATGCCGATGACGCTGGCATAGGTCGTTATATGGTTCGTAACGCTGAAAATAATACCCAGGCAGGGCGTACACAGCAAAACGGCAATGAAAGCCCTGGACTTGAAGGCAGCGGCGGCGGGCACGCCCTTCTTCTCTCCCTGTAGGGGAGCCTTTCCGGCCAGCTTATCCATTTCCATGGCCTCTTTTTCGCCATATGGCCTCATGCCCTTATCCTCGGGCCTCAGCCTTACAAGGAATATGGAAACGGGCAGCAGCAGCGCCGCCATGAATATCGATATGGCCATATACCCGGCCCTCCAGGAGATGCCGTTTACTATCGAGTTTATAATAGGGTTGGCGATTATGCCCAAAACGCCGGCCGTGGCAAGGCATATGCCGTAGACCGTGCCGTTGTTGCGCTTAAACCAATTATTTATCATAAGCGGTACAGTCACGCCGCCATAAAATGCTATCGACACACCCATCCATACAGCACAGGCGTACACCTGCCAGAGGCTCTGTACCCTCGACATGGCGGCGTAGGCCAAAGAGGCAGACAATGTGGCCGCCGCCAGGACGGCCCTTAAATCATATTTGCTTATGAGCTTCCTGGCTGTCGGGAAGGTAAAGGCCGAAGCGAAGGAACACATGGTCTGGTAAAAGGACACAGACCCCACACCCACTCCGAGCTCAAGGCTCAGCGGCAGATAAAAGTTCCCTATCGTATAGCTCAAAACCCCAAGGTTTACTCCAACTATCGCGCATCCGCAGAACATTATGACCCAGGCGTAATGAAAATGCCGGCCTTTTGCTTCTTCCATAAAAAGCACCTCCTTAAAAACTTCCGTATCAGATATTACCACAAAAAAAGGAGGTTTGTCGACCCTTACCGCCAAAAAAGCGCCCCTTAAAAAGGGACGCTTTTGTTATTTCGGGACTTTTCAGTTTCTAAGTACGGCCTGGATTGCAACACACTTCGGCCCGCCCTGGGTGATAAAGGCCGGCGTCAGGTCAACAAGTTCCAAAGCTGCGCCATGAAAAGCATTAGATATCATGGTATAGGCATGGCTGCCCTGTTCGTATGTGTCGGCATGGCTGATGGTAATGACATATCTCTCGTCTACACCCGAGCGCTTAAAGCCCTCAATGGCCTTTTCCACCGCCTTATTGAAATTGCGGCATATACCGGCTTTTTCCAGGCGGGTGCCTTCCTCATTCTGAGTCATTATGGGTACCAGGCGCAGGAGCCCGCCCACATGGGCGGCCGACGGCGAAAGTCTTCCCCCTCTTCTCAGATATCCGAAATCCTGAGGTATAAGAAATGACTTGGAGCTTTCGATGTTTTCCCTCAGAAGCCTGATTATTTCCTCTACCGTACATCCGGCCACGGCCAACTTCTGGGCCTTTTTGACCAGGGCACACAGAGGGCCGCAGAGTGTCTTTGAATTGATTATCGTAATATGTTTTTTATTGGGCATGGTCTCCCTTACGCCGCAGGCCGTACTGTACGCTCCGGAAAGCCCGTCGGCCAGAGGCAGGTACAAAACAGGCTGGCTCTCGCTGGCCGTTTCAAAAACAGCCATTATATCCCCGGGCGAAGGCTGGGAAGATGTGGGTATATGCCCCTGCCTTATGACCTCCAAAAACTCCTGGGAGGATATTTCCTCAAGCTCCCTGTACGTCTTTCCGGCTATGGTGACATTAAGCGGCACTACGCTTATGCCAAGCTCACGTCCGCTTTTTACATCAAAAAGGGAAGCCGTATCGGCCATTATTCTTACCATTGGGCTGCCTCCTTTGCCCCCTGGGAACCCTTCCGGGGCATTTTGATTAGCTATGCTAAATATTTATTTTGGATTATACTATATATATTCATATATGTCAAAATAATTTATTATTCTGCACGGATACTTAATGCCGGCATAAAAAAAGAGCCTGCACTGCAAACAGAAAACGCATGGCTCTTTTTTCTCGGGCCTCCCGGGCCCAAACTTTATTTCACTGTCTGCCGAAGGTCTCTTTAAGGCCCTTTACAAAGGCTTCGGCCGCAGGGGAAAGGGGCCGGTTCTTACGGTATACGGCATAAAAGCTGCGGCTTAAATCGGGGCTTTCGTAATCGAAGGCCAGGATATTCCCGGCAGCCAGGCAATCCTCACAGGCATATTTTGAAACAATGGCAATACCCAGGTTGTTTTTTACGGCCTGTATGACGCTTTCGGTGCTTTCCAGCTGTACCGATATTTTAAGGCTCTGGGGGTCTATCCCTATGCCCAGAAGGAAGTTTTCTGACTCCTTGCGGGTGCCCGAACCGTATTCCCTGGAAACAAACTTGGAAGACCGAATAAGCTCGGGAGTCATTTTCCCGTTCAAATCGGCAAACTCCTTGATATTGGGGGTTATTATCACCAGGCGGTCATCGGCGATTGGTTCAAAAATGCAGCCGCTTTTTTCAAACATGGCGCCTGTCACCCCTATCTCGGCCTCCATTTCGATTATCCTGTGCACCACCTCTACACTGTCGTACTGCTTAATGGAAAAAGACAGCTGGGGATATTTTTCCAAAAGCCCGGGTATGGCCTTGGGCAGCAGATACTGCGACGGCACGGTAGAGGCGGCTATCTCCAGAATGCCCTTGACCTGCGTCGAATAGCTTTTAACCTCCATAAAGGCGGTATCCCTCAGGTTGAGCATCTCCAGCGCGTACTGATAAAAAATCTTCCCCGCTTCCGACGGGTATACCTCCTTTGTCGAACGGACGATCAGCTTTGTGTCCAGCTCCTCCTCCAAAGCGTTTATATGTGCACTGACCGTAGGCTGGGAAAGGTATACGGCCTCGGCCGCTTTGGAAAAGCTTTTGAGCTTGACCACATTGACAAAGACCTCAAGTTGTTTTAAATGCACATTCTCTCCCCTTTTCTAATATTGATATTTTTATTTTGTTCAAGTACAATATGCTTGAAAGATCCCGAAAGGAGGACCTCATTATGGAAGAACAAAGACTTACCAAAATGGCCAAAAGCGGTGGTTGAGGGGCCAAGATAGGACCGGGTGTCCTAAGCGATATACTTTCCCGACTGCCCCGCTTCAGCGATAAAAACCTCATTGTCGGTTTTGACACCAGCGACGACGCCGCAGTTTACAAAGTAACCGACGATATAGCCATCATACAGACGGTGGACTTTTTCCCGCCCATTGTCGACGATCCCTACACCTTCGGCAAAATAGCGGCCGCCAACTCGCTGAGCGATGTTTACGCCATGGGCGGCACACCCAAAACCGCCATGAACCTTATCTGCTTCCCCTCCTGCTTAAATCTCGGCATAATGGAGGAGATACTCAGGGGCGGTTATGAAAAGGTCATGGAAGCCGGGGCCATAATAGCCGGCGGCCATACCATTGAAGATGATGTCCCCAAATACGGACTTTGCGTCACGGGCTTTGCCCACCCCCAAAAGGTCCTTGCCAACTCCAGCGCGAGAGAAGGCGACATCCTCGTTCTGACAAAGCCCATCGGCACGGGCATATTGTCAACGGCAGCTATGGCCGACATGCTGGACAAGCCGAACTTCGAGCTGATGACCTCCACCATGGGCCGCTTAAACCGCTACGCCTGCGAGGCCATGCTTCCCTTCGAGCCTTCCTCCTGCACCGATGTAACGGGTTTCGGCCTTATGGGCCACGCCTGTGAGATGGCCAAGGGCAGCGGCATGACGATAGAGCTTTTTGCCTCCTCGGTGCCCATAATCCCCAAGGCCCTGGAGCTTGCAAGGGAGGGCATAATCCCCGGCGGAGCCTACAACAACATGGGCTATATAAGGGACGATGTGGAAATGGCTTCCGACGTGCCTTTAGAGGTTTCCGACTGTCTTTACGACCCCCAGACCTCGGGCGGGCTTCTGATAGCCGTCCCGGAAGATAAAGCCGAAAAGCTCTGCCGCAGGCTCAAAGACGGCGGGGACGAGGGACAGATAATCGGCTATGTCAAAAAGTTTGACGGCAAGTCCATAAGGGTATCCCTTTAAAAACCTGATTTCAAAAAGGCCGCTTTCGCGGCCTTTTTGTTTAGGCCTTTTATTTTTCAAGTATCTTCTTCAAAGCGTCAAGGCAGAAGTCGACCTCCCGGAGGCTGTTGCCGCCGCCAAAAGAGAACCTGACGGTGCCCTGGGGATATGTGCCCAGCGTCTTGTGGGCCCTGGGGGCGCAGTGCAGGCCGACCCTTGTCATGATGCCATAACGGCTTTCCAGCTCAAAAGCCACCCTGGCGTTGTCATCATTTACAAAGTCCACCGAGACAATGGCGGCGCGGTTTTCAGGGGTCTTGAGCCCCACCGGCCTTGTCCCCTTTATCTCCTCGACGCCCCTTAAAAACCTCATGGCCAGCTCCAGCTCGTGCCTTGCCAGCTCCCCTTCCTTAAGGCCCTTGTGGTAAAGGAGAGCCGCCCTGAGGCCGATTATGCCGGGAAGGTTCATGGTGCCCGACTCAAACCTGTCGGGCATGAAATCGGGCATCTCCTCCAGGTGCGAAACGCTGCCCGTACCGCCGGCGATAAGGGGCTCGGTCTCCTTTGCCAGGCTGTCGGAGATCAGCATGCCTCCTACACCCTGGGGGCCCAGCAGGCTCTTGTGACCCGTGAAGGTCAGGCCGTCTATATGGCATTCCTTCATGCTTATGGGGAATGTCCCGGCTATCTGCGCCGTATCTACTATGTATGCGATACCCCTTTCATGGCATATCCGCCCAACCTCTTTTACGGGCAGCATGGTGCCGCATACATTGGAGGCGCAGGACATAATGACGGCCTTTGTTTCGGGCCTTATCATTTTTTCAAACTCTTTGGGGTCCATGGTACCGTCCTCAAAGCATGGCACGCTTTCAAAGGCAACGCCCCTTTTCTCCATCTGCACCAGGGGCCTTGTGACGGCATTGTGCTCCATCGAGCTGCAAAGTACATGATCCCCCTCTTTTAGATACCCCTTTATAAGGTAGTTTAAGGAATACGTTATGCTGGGGGTAAAAACGACGTTCCTGGGCTTGCCGAAATCAAACATCCGGCAGAGCATCTCCCTGGTTTCCAAAACCTGCTCGGAGATGGCATAAGCCTCCTCATAACCCCCTCTGTTTATATTGAAGGCCCCGTTGTCCAAAAGTGACTTTACAGCGTCGGAAACGCCGGGCGCCTTGGGGAACGATGTGCTCCCGTTGTCAAAATAAATGCGTTCCATGATCTCTCCCCCTCGCCGTTTTCCTTCTTTCAACATGGAACCGGCGCTTATATGATTATTAAGAAATTATAAGCCACCAAACGACAAAAAGCTATCTTTATAGAAAAAAACTATAAATATCAAAAAGTTTATTAGCAAAAAGTATTTAACAATTTGTTTACACAAGGCTATAATCAAGGCGGGCTTTATGCCCTAAAACACAGAGATAAGGAGAGTATCTCAAATGAAAAACAAACAAACCCTTCTGATCGCGGCGACGGGGCTTGTGGTCGGCGCTTTGGCGGTCCTGCTGACCCTCAACGGCAACCCGGCCAACATGGGCTTCTGCATCGCCTGCTTTTTAAGGGATACGGCCGGCGCTTTGGGCCTGCATAAGGCCGCCGTTGTACAATATGCCCGTCCCGAGATAATCGGCCTGGTGCTGGGCGCTTTCATAATGTCGGTAGCCGGAAAGGAATTTGCGGCCAAGGGCGGTTCCTCGCCCATGACCCGCTTTGTTTTAGGCTTTTTTGTAATGGTCGGCGCTTTGATGTTCTTAGGCTGCCCCCTGCGCATGGTGCTCAGGATAGCGGGCGGCGACTTAAACGCTGTTGTAGGTCTTATCGGCTTTGTATGCGGCATATTGGGCGGCATATTCTTCCTTAAAAACGGCTTTACCCTCAAAAGGACATATACTTTAAGCCGGCTTGAGGGCACCTGGATGCCGATACTGTCCCTGGGCGTCCTGGCCCTGCTTCTGCTCGCCCCCTCCCTTCTGGCTTTCAGCGAAAGCGGCCCGGGCTCGATGCACGCCCCTGTCATGATGGCCCAGGCCGCCGGGCTTATAGTCGGCGCCCTGGCCTATAAGACAAGGCTCTGCATGGTGGGCGGCATACGCGACGCCGTACTTTTCGGCGACTTCTATCTGCTTTACGGTTTTGTGGCCATAATCATCGCCGCTTTAATAGGCAACCTGGCCATCGGCTCCTTTAACCTGGGCTTTGACGGCCAGCCCGTGGCCTTCAACGACGGTCTTTGGAACTTTTTGGGCATGGCCCTTACGGGCCTGGGTTCGGCCCTTCTGGGCGGCTGCCCGCTGCGCCAGCTCATTCTGGCCGGCTCGGGCAACTCCGACTCGGCCGTCACCGTCATGGGCATGATAGTCGGCTCGGCCTTCTGCCACAACTTTGGCCTTGCCTCCTCGGCCGACGGTCCCACTTCTGCCGGAAAGATAGCCGTCATCATAGGTTTTGCCGTAGTTATAGTAATAGGACTTGCCAACATGCGAAAGGAGAAGGTATAATGAATACGCTGGACGCCAGGGGATATTCCTGCCCCGAACCGGTCATCATGACAAAAAAGGCTCTGGAAAAGGGCCTGCCGCTGACCGTCATGGTCGACGGCGTCACCCCTTTGAACAACATAACCCGTTTCGCGCAGAATAAGGGTTACAAGGTCGAAAGCCGCGCCGTAGGCGAGGATTACGAATTGACCATCAGCAAATAACCATCGGCAGGCAAAGGAGGCCGCTTATGTATATCGCCACCTTCCACACCCATTTCGGCGCCATGTCCTTCAAAAGGCAGCTTGAAAAGCTGGGGGACAGGCAGGCCCAAATGATGCCTGTGCCCCGGGCGCTTAGCGCGTCCTGCGGCGTATGCGTCCGCTTTTCCCTGCCCTTTGACCAAAACCTCATGGCAAGCGAGGACCTTGAAAGTGTTTTCCTTGAAAAGGAAGGCGGAGGGTACGGCCTTCTGTTTGAAAATGAATAGCAAAAAGCCCCCTTTCGGGGGCTTTTTTATTGCCTAAAAATCCATATCAGGGATACCTTTTCCCATATATCTGTCGGACATTTCATCATAAAGGAGCGCCTCGGCGCACAGCAGATAGGGCATGCTGTAAACCTCGCTTATGCCGCTTGTCAGGGACGACAAAAGGTACCAGCCGATAAAGGACAGCTGCAGGATAAACAGGGTCATCTTGCCCCCCTGCATTATTTTCATGCTTGTCTTTATGGCTTCCATGGGCGACATCTGGGGGTTATCCATCATGACCCTCATATACTGCGATGTGCCGAAATACAGGATTATACCCGGAACGATAAAGAACAAAGCGCCCACCATAACCACTATGTCGCGTATCAGCTCGGCAATGATTATCTTTACAGGAGAAGCAAACCCCGCAAAAAAATCCCTAATATCGGCCTTCTCACCCCTGGACGCCTTAAGGCAGCAGAACTGTATGCCGTAATCAAAGAAACAAAGGGCTATTTCCATCAGTATCGAAGCCATGGCCATATAAAGGACCTGTGGCACCGTCAAAGCCCTCCAGAACTTACCCACCGCATCGGCGTACATCTGGGCCACGGCGGAATAATCCATGCCGTAGCCTATGTTTATCGTGGGGAAATGGACATTGGAATAAAAGGCCCCCGACAAAAGGTAGGGCGCAGCCTTATAAAGGGCCGCTATAACGAATATCATGGGCGAGGCCGCCATCATAAGCCTCCTGGCCCTGGCCTTCATAAATGATATGGACAAAAGAACACTTCCCTTCCGTTAAGGATATCGGTAAAAGTATACCCATATTCCTTTCTCCCGTCAACCATGCCTTTACATCTTTGCCCCTCTTCATCCTTTATCCGCCTTTCCCGGCACAGCTTTTCTCGGCCCATTTTTTTATATGCAGAAAACGGGAATTACCCTTGCCCGCAAAACCGAAAGCGCGCAGAGCCGGCTTTCAGGCAAAAAAAGCGCCCCCGAGGGGGCGCTTTTTGCAAATATCCGGTTTTAGCCGAAAACGGTCAGCAGGAATCCTGCGGCAACAGCCGAACCGATGACGCCGGCCACATTGGGGCCCATGGCGTGCATCAGCAGGAAGTTTGAGGGGTTAGCCTTCTGGCCTTCCACCTGGGATACCCTGGCGGCCATGGGTACGGCCGAAACGCCGGCCGAGCCGATAAGCGGGTTGACCTTGCCGCCCGTCAGCTTATACATAACCTTGCCCAGCAGCAGGCCGCCTATGGTCGAGAAGCTGAAGGCAAAAAGGCCCAGGATGACTATTTTTATGGTCGAAGGCGTAAGGAACCTGTCGGCCACGGTGGTAGCGCCCACCGAAAGGCTCAAGAAAATCGTGACGATATTCATAAGGGCGTTCTGGGCCGTATCGCACAGGCGGTCGACAATGCCGCATTCCTTAAACAGGTTGCCCAGCATAAGGCAGCCGATAAGGGGGGCCGTGTCGGGCAGCAGCAGTACGACAAAGATGGTGACAATGATAGGGAACAGGACCTTTTCCTTCTTGGAAACGGTCCTCAGCTGGTCCATCTTGCATTCCCTTTCCTTCTTGGTGGTGCAAAGCCTCATAAGGGGGGGCTGGATGAGGGGGATAAGGGCCATATAGGAATATGCCGCGATGGCTATGGCTCCCAGAAGCTCGGGCGCCAGGCGGCTGGTAAGCAGAATGGCCGTGGGGCCGTCAGCGCCGCCTATAATGCCTATAGAGGCCGCCTGGGGCCCCGTGAATCCCAAAACTATCGCAAGTATGAAGGCACAATATATGCCCAGCTGGGCCGCTGCGCCCAAAAGCAGGCTTTTGGGGTTGGCGATAAGGGGGCCGAAGTCGGTCATGGCGCCCACTCCCAGGAATATAAGGGAAGGATATACGCCTGCCTTAACGCCGATATAGAGGATGTCCAAAAGGCCTCCCTCGGCAAAGACGTCGGCATATGTCTTGGTGTGGTTCATAACGCCGTCCCAAAGCTCGGGATGGTAAACATTGGAACCCGGCAGGTTGGTAAGCAGCATTCCGAAAGCTATGCCGACCAGCAGCAGCGGCTCAAACTTCTTGACAAGCCCCAGGTACAAAAGGGCGCAGGCAGCGATTATCATGATAAGCTGCCTTGGGTCGTCAAACATCATGGCAAAGCCGGAGCTTTCCCATATGCTTGTCATTGTTTCAGCTATGACATTCATTGCGGGTAGCGCGCCTCCTCTTTACTGCAGCACAAAGAGGGGTGCGCCCGTGTCCACATTGGCGCCCTTTGATGTGACTACCTGGGCTATAACGCCGTCCCTGGGCGCTACTATCTCGTTTTCCATCTTCATGGCCTCAAGAATGCAAAGGATCTGGCCGCTTTTTACGTTCTGGCCCTGGCTGACGTTGACGCTCAGTATGACGCCGGGCATCGGTGCGGCAATCGACTCGCCTGCTGCCAGCGGGGCTGCGGCAGGGGCCTGGGCCGCGGGAGCCTGCTGGGCAGGGGCCTGGGCCGCGGGAGCCTGCTGGACAGGGGCCTGGGCCGCGGGAGCCTGCTGGACAGGGGCCTGGGCCGCGGGAGCCTGCTGGGCAGGGGCCTGGGCCGCGGGAGCCTGCTGGGCAGGGGCCTGGGCCGCGGGAGCCTGCTGGGCAGGGGCCTGGGCCTGGTATTCATCCATAAGCATAGCTGTGCCCTTTTCGACCTCGACCTCGTATGTCGTGCCGTTCAAAGTAACTTTATACCTCATTTGATAACACCTCTTAAATCTTTTTAATGCTTATAAAGCGAAGCTCATTCAGCGGCACGCCCATCTCGTCGGCCACTATAGCCATTATCAGGGCCGCGGTTCTGGGCTCTACTGCGCGGAGGTTCAAAGTGCCGCAGGTGCCGGGAGCCGGCTTTGAAACGGCAGGGGCCTGGGCTGCGGGAGCCTGCTGGACAGGGGCCTGGGCCTGCACAGGCGCCTTCTTTGCGGCGGCTTTGTTTTTGGCGCTCTTGCCCATGGCGATTATTATCACCATCAGCAATATAAGCATAAGGAAAACCACCGCCATGCCCAATACGGAATATCCGAATGTTTCAGGGATGGAAATGTTCATGGACTATTCCTCCTACATCCTTTCTATCGAATAACGGACAGTTTTCTTTTCCTTTTCTTCCCTGTTCTTAAAGAACTTTTCGGCTATCTGGGGAAAGGCCACATAGGAAAGCACGTCCTCTTCACTCCTGGCCAGCTCCCCGATCTCGGCCCTGGCCTTTTCCAGGCCCGGCTCCAACAGGTCGGCAAAGCGGCACTCTACAGGCTTCTCGTCGCCCAGGACTTTCCTGCGCAGCTCTTCGTTTACCTGGCCGGGGGCTTTTCCGTACTCGCCCCTGAGGTACGCCTTTATTTCCTTGGAAACGTTCTTGTACCTCTCTCCCAAAAGCACATTGGTGGTGGCCTGGACGCCGACCATCTGGGAAGAAGGTGTTACCAGCGGGGGATAGCCGAGGTCGGCCCTGACCCGGGGCACCTCCATAAGGACCTCGGGCAGCCTGTCCAGGGCCTTCTGGGCCTTGAGCTGCGCTACCAGGTTAGAGAGCATGCCGCCGGGCACCTGATAAACAAGGGCGTCGGTCTCGGTGTTCATGACTATGGGGTTGAGAAGGCCGCTTTCCAGATCCTTGGCCTGTATGGGCTTGAAGTAATCGTTTATTTCCTTGAGCTTCTTCTCGTCCAGCCCGGTGTCATATCCCATTTCCTTGAGGGTATAGTGCATAGACTCCGTGGGAGGCTGGGAGGTACCGCCGCTGAAGCAGGAAATGGCGCAGTCAATGGTATCGGCCCCGGCCTCGACGGCCTTGAGCAGCGTCATGGCGCCGACGCCGGTCGTCGAATGGGTATGGACTACAACGGGCAGCGAAACGGCCTCCTTGATGGCCTTTGTCAGCTCATAGGCGTTTTTCGGCGTCATTATGCCGGCCATGTCCTTTATGCAGATGGAGTGAACGCCCATTTTTTCAAGGTCGCGGCTCAGCTGGACGAACATGTCTATGTTATGTATGGGGCTGGTGGTATAGCACAGTGTGCCCTGGACATGGGCGCCGGCCTTTATGGCCTCGTCGACGGCTACCTCGATATTCCTCAGGTCGTTGAGAGCGTCGAATATGCGGATAATGTCGATGCCGTTTTCAACGCTCTTCCTGACAAACGCCCTTACCACATCGTCGGGATAATGCTTGTATCCCAGAAGGTTCTGTCCCCTTAAGAGCATCTGGAGCTTTGTGTTCTTGAAGTGCTTCCTGAAGATCCTGAGCCTCTCCCAGGGATCCTCGTCCAGATACCTTAAGCAGGAATCGAATGTGGCCCCGCCCCAGCACTCGATGGAATAATACCCTGCCTTGTCCATCACATCGAGTATCGGCTCGATATCGCTCATAGGCATACGGGTTGCGATGAGCGACTGATTGCCGTCTCTGAGGACGGTTTCGGTAAAGTTGATTTTCATGAGTTCTCTCCTTCTCGCGAAAAATTGATTTGATTTATATTTCAACAAATTAAATCACAAAACAACGGCTTTTTCTTTATACTTTATGCCAAAAGCGTAACTTTCACCCGCTTTTAGTCATGATAACACACTTTATTAAAAATCGGAAGAGATTTTTTTGTATTTTACTCTTTTTATATAGTTTTACATTTTGCTTTCGGTATGGTATAATTTTTAGAGCCCCGCCGGGGCTCTAAAGCTATCCAAGCGTGATTTCGGAGGGTGCGGCAACGATGAAAAAGGATGTTATAATCTCCATAAAGGGACTTCAGCAGATGGACGACCCCGAAACCGACGAGGTAACCCTGACCACCGAGGGGCGCTTTTACCGCCGCTCGGGCAGCTATTACCTGACATATGAGGAAAGCGAGGTCACGGGATTCGAGCACACCCGCACCATGGTCAAGATAAGCCGTGACGGCGTCTCGGTCACCCGGGCCGGTAAATATCCTTCCATGATAATGTTCGAGCCCCAGAAGCGCCACATGTGTATGTACTCGACGGCCTACGGCGACATTATGGTGGGCGTTTCCACCCGCTGCATCGAAAATGGCCTGACCGACGACGGCGGACGCCTTTCGGTAAGCTATGACATCGAGGTGCAGCATGCCTATCTCAGCACCAACAGCCTGACCATAGACGTAAGGCCCGCCCCCGTCCAATAGATTAAGGAGAGTGTCTTTCATGAATCATATCGAACAAGCCATGCGCGAAGCGTCCGAATTGATATACAAAGGCTACCAGAAGGCCGCGCAGAAGGGGCTTTTGCCCCTTTGCGAACTTCCCATGCCCGTCATAGAAGCCCCCAAGGATCCCAAAAACGGCGACTACGCTTCCTCTTTTGCCATGCGCAGCGCCAAATCCCTCAAGACGGCCCCCGCCAAAGCGGCCGAGGCCATATGCCAAAACATGGAGCTTGCGGGCAGCCTTTTCTCCTCGGCCGAATGGGCGGGCCCCGGCTTTATAAACCTGCGCCTTTCACCCCGTTTTTACTGCGAATCCCTTAAAACCATAAGGGAAATGGGCGACGATTTCGGCAAAACCAAAAGCCCCGACCCCAAAAAGATAATGGTCGAGTTTGTTTCGGCCAACCCGACAGGCCCCATGCACATGGGCAACGCCCGCGGCGGCGTTCTGGGCGACACCTTGGCCGAGGTCCTTTCCAGGGCCGGGCACGAGGTCTGCCGCGAGTTTTATGTCAACGACGCCGGAAACCAGATAGACAAGTTTGCCCACTCGCTGGAAGCCCGGTATATGCAGATAGTCCTGGGAAATGAGGAGGCCTTCCCCTTCCCCGAGGACGGCTATCACGGCGACGACATAAAAGAGCTGGCCCAGATGTATATAGACGAGCACGGCCGGGGCCTCAAGGACCTCCCTTCGGAAGAAAGGTGCCGGGCCCTTGCCGAATACGGCTTAAACTACAATATCCCCAAAATGCAGCGCGAGCTGGAGCGCTACCGCATACATTACGATAATTGGTTCTTTGAAAGCCAGCTTCACAAGGGCTATATTGCCGAGACCGTCGACCTTCTGACCCAAAGGGGCTACACCTATGAAAAGGACGGGGCTTTATGGCTCAAGACCTCAGAGATCCTGGCCGCCGTTTTGGAAAAGGAGGGCAAGACGCCCGAGCAGATAGAAAAGCTGGAGCTTAAAGATGACGTCCTGCGCCGCCAAAACGGATTTTACACCTATTTTGCAGCCGACATCGCCTATCACCGCAATAAGCTCAGCGAGCGCAATTTCGACATCGCCATCAACATCTGGGGCGCCGACCATCACGGCCATGTGGCAAGGCTCAAAGGCGCTTTGGACGCCCTTGGGCTGGACGGCGAGCACAGGCTTGAGGTTGTCCTCATGCAGCTGGTGCGCCTTATGCGCGACGGCGAGGTCGTGCGCATGTCCAAGCGCACGGGCAAGGCTATCGCCTTAAACGACCTTCTGGACGAGATATCGGTCGACGCCGCCAGGTACTTTTTCAACTCCCGCGCGGCCGACACCCACCTGGCCTTTGACCTTGACCTGGCAGTCAGGCAGGACAGCGAGAACCCCGTTTACTATGTTCAGTATGTCTATGCCCGCTGCATGAGCATCCTCAAGGCTTTAAGGCAGGACGATATAAACGACGACCCCGCCTGCCCCGACCTTACCCTTCTCCAAGACCCCTCGGAAACCGACCTTATCCGCAGGCTGGCATCCCTGCCCGAGGAAATACGCCTGGCGGCCGAGGCCCGGGACCCCTCCCGCCTCAACCGCTATGCCGAAAGCCTGGCTGCGGCCTTCCACCACTTCTACACCCTCTGCCGCATAAAGGAAGCGGCCACACCCGAGCTGAGGGACGCCAGGATCTATCTTGTCAGGTGCGTCGCCCAGGTCGTAAAGAACACCCTTTCCATCCTGGGCGTCTCGGCTCCCGAGCATATGTAAAATCAAAAGCGCGGCAAAAAAAGCCGCGCTTTTTTGTTCCCCTTTCTCAAAGCAGAAGGTTCCCCCACATCCCGGCCGTGATACAAAAAAAGACGCCCTAAGGCGTCTTTTTTGTATTTCAGCAGGCTGCGACCTGCCTTTCAAATGCCATCCCCTTTTTAAGGTCGATTATCCTTGTGCAATCCGACAAAGTCGAGGGCCTGTGCGAAACTATGATCATCATTTTTCCGCCAAACTCTTTTTTAAGGGTCACAAGCAGCCCCTTTTCATTCAGAATGTCAAGGCTGCTGGTGGGTTCGTCCATAATTATAACATCCGGATCCATAAGCATCATCCTGGCAATACCGACCCTCTGGCGCTCACCTCCCGAAAGCCTTCCGCCCATACTGCCCATGGGCGTATCATACCCGTCCGGCAAGGAGGATATAAGGTCATGTATGCCCGCCCTTTCCGCCGCCTTTTGTATTTCTTCCATCGTGGCGTCCGGCTTGCCCAAGGCTATGTTTTCAGCTACGGTGCCGCTGAAAATAAACGTATCCTGCTCCAAAAAAGCTATCCTGCGCCTTAATTCCTTAAGGCTAAGCTTATCTGCCTGTTTGCCGTTTATAAGGATTTGGCCGCTGTCCGGCTCCCAAAAGCGCATGAGGAGCCTTAGCACCGTCGACTTGCCGATGCCGCTTTGCCCGACGATGCCTATTTTCTCGCCCCTGCCTATATCCAGGCTGAAACCGCTGAGGATATCCCTTTCTCCCCCTTCATAGCGGAAGGACACATTCTTAAACTCGATGCGCTCTATGCTCCCGCACTCTTCGGGGTCAGCCGCTTCCTTTACAGCCGGTTCTGTATCCTCCAGGATGAATATCCTCTCGGCGGCGGCGTATGTCTCCAAAAGGCTGGATACCACCATGGTAAGGGACTGTGTTGAGGAAAAGGACGCCGTAGCCGCAAAGGATACTATTATCGTGCCCACAGGGTCGGACGCCCCCCTGGCCGCCAGGTAAGATGCCGAGGCGACTATCGCTATCCTGGCCAGGTATACAAGAAAAGTGGGGGCCGATGTGACCATCTGCCTGTGGAGGGTCATGAGATGGGCCGCTTTGTTAATGCTGCGGTTTGTGTTCAAAACAGTTTCCAGGCGCTTCTGGCCGTATCCGAATATCTGTATGTCCTTAAGGCCGTATATACTCTCAAGAACCTGTGACTTTAGCTTTCCCAGCCTTTCGCGGTACTCCCTGCCCACTCCGCGCCCCATCCTGACGGCTATAAGGGGGAAAACCACGCTTATCAGGATATATATGGGCAGAAGGACCGCCGCGTAAAGCGGCGAGACCATGAAGGCCATGACCAAAGCGGTGCAGGGCAGTATTATAACAGTAAACATCGGGCCTATGGTATGGGCAAAAAAGAACTCCACCGTTTCTATATCGGAAACGGCAATGTTCATAATGTCTCCCTTTTCCCTATCCATCAGCCTGGCCGGCGCAATGCGCCTTATCGTGTCAAAAAGGCGTATCCTCATATACGCCAAAAGGCTGTAGGCCCCGGCGTGGGACACGACGCCTTCGGTATAGCGGCATATAACTATCAGCAGGGCGCAGGCCCCCATTCCGGCGGCGTTCCTGCCGAAGCCCCCGGCGTCAAATCCCGCCGTCGACAGCAGCATTCCCGCACCAAAAGCCATAAGCCCCATCTGTGAAAGATTGCCTATTATGCTGGCCATGGTGGAAATAAAAAGCGCACCCTTGACGGGCGATGCTATTTTAAGCAGCCTGACCGTCATTTCCCAAAGCGAATACCTGTATTTACCCGACATAACGCATATTCTCCTCTCCGTGCCTTTCCAATATCCGCTGCTGGCCGACAAGGGTCGAATAAAGGCCGCCCTTTTGCATAAGGCTTTCATGACAGCCCCTTTCGATAAGCCTTCCCCTTTCAAAAACGCATATGTTTTCGGCCTGCTCCACCGTCGAAAGCCTGTGGGATATAATGATAAGCGTACGGCTTTGGGCCAGCTCGTCGATGCAGCTCCATATCTCCTTTTCGCTTTCAATATCCACGCTTGAGGTAGCCTCGTCGAATATTATATATTCCGCACCGGATAAAAGCGCCCTGGCAATGCCCATCTTCTGGCGCTGTCCGCCCGAAAGCTTGCTTCCGGCATCCCCTACCTGGGTGTCAAGCCCCAGGGGCTGCCCTTCTATCCAATCCCCCAGCCTGACCTTTTCAAGCGCATCCAAAAGCTGCTCATCCTGCGCCTCTGGATCGGCTATGAGCAGGTTGTCCCTGACCGTACCGCTGAAAAGGCTGACGCTCTGCGGCACCATTATGACCTTGTGCCTCAGCTGCTCGGGCGTCAGTGAAAGATAATCCCTGCCCTCTATCGATATCCTGCCCTCCTGCAAATCGAAAAACTTCATAAGCATACCGGCCACCGTGCTCTTGCCGCAGCCCGAAAGCCCAACCAGCGCCGTCCTGCTTCCTTTTGGAATGTCAAAAGATACCCCCTCCACTGCCTTTCGTTTTCCGTCGTAAGAGTAAGAAGCATTTTCAAGCGTTATGCCGTCTTCCCGGCTTTGTGGCAGGGTCGGGTCATAAGGCCTTCGGGTATCCATATCCAAAAGGCCCTCAACCTTGTCGGCGGCAGCCACGCCGGCCAAGGCCGAATGTGTGGCGTTCATAAGCGCTCTTACCGAGGTGAAAAAACCCGAACTGAGCAGCAGTATCATAAGCGCGCCCGAAAGATCAGACTGCCCGCTGGCCAGCTGCCGGCAGGCCGTCACGGCGGCAAATACCACCGAGCCGTAAATAAGCCCGTCGGTCATTAAAAAGGAAGCAAAGTTGACCTTCATGACATCCATTATCTTTTTATTGAAATCCATAGACTTGTCGCGGAGTGCGGATGCCCTGTCGCCATCACGGCCGTACAGCTTGAAGGTGGTAAGCCCTCTGACGCTTTCAAGGTAGTAGCCCGTCAGGTCCTCAAGGCTGGCCCAATAGGCGCTCTTGAGCCCTTCAATTTTCTTTCTGAATATATTATTTAGGGGCATTATGATTATTGACACCAAAAACAGCACCCCGGCCGCCCCGGGCGAATAATCCCGCATCCTAAAATAAAGGTAAAACGGGGCGCACAGGCAATAAATCAGCCCCGGAAGGTATTTGCTGTAATATACCTGCATCGCCTCCACCGCATCCACGCTGGCCGTTATGGCAGAAACGGGGCCTATCTTCTCGATGTTGCCCACGTCCAGCTCCAAAGCTTTTGAGAATATCCTGCGCCTCAGCGATTCCCTGGCGCCGGCTGTGCATCTGTACTCGGCCTCGCCCGTAAGCATTTCGGCCGCAAAAAGCACCGCTGCCAGGCCCAGGGCCGACAATACGGCTCCTTTGGCGCTTTCCATGTCCATTGAAGGCGACGCCAGCCCTCCCAGAAAACCCGATATTACCTGGGCAAATCCGGCGGTAAAAGCCAGCACGGCCATTTTAAGCCCCGCTATCAGCAAAATCCAGCCCCACAACCCCTTTGACATGCGTAAAAGTGTTTTGTTAAGTAAAAGCAAGCCGATCCCTCCCATCGGTATTCTCATATAGTAAGCTTAAGCTAACCATTGGTTAGTCTCGGCTTACTGCACATAATTTTACCACCATCCCTTCCGGGCGTCAACCATCCGCCCTGCTTTTTTCATTCGCTCTCCCTTTCATCATCCCTTCAGCCCAAAAAAACACCATGCTCTGATTTGCAAGCCTCGGCAGCCGGATGCAGAAAAGAACCGCGACCTTTGGTACGCATGGCGCCAAAATCACGGTTCCGGTTTGCAAAGGAGGGTCAAAACCGATATCTCCCCCGGCCATGGCCCGCGGGGGACCCGCGGAAGTTTGCGCCAGCAAAATTTCGTGGGGAAGAGTAGGAATAACGGAGCGGTATGAAAAAAGCCCGGCCAAACGGCTGGGCTTTTTGAATGAAGCGCAGTCCATTCCGACGTGCAAAGGACGGTCAAAACCGATATTTTGAAATACGGGTTATGAAACGGATACGCAGGAACAGAGCCACCCGACCGGCCTTCCGGCCGGGGCGCGTTTGCGCCGTACAAGCGTTTTGGCCGCAAGCCAAAACCTTGGCGCAGGGGCAATTCACTTGTCCCGAGCATTTTAAATCAAAGGGTGGAGCCGCCCTCTGGGCGGCGGAACCCAAAAAGAAAGACACGCCGGCGGCGTGTCTTTCTTTTTGGAAGGGACGGTTAAAATCGATATTCCTTAATGGGGAAAAATGCCGCCAGCAG
>CALWAP010000011.1 GCA_944375715.1 uncultured Clostridia bacterium
GAGTAAAAATATAATCGGCAGGACGCTTGCGAGTGGGCGAAGGCCGTGGCATCTATAGTGTTGCGATGTTCCAAAAAGAAAGACACGCTTAGGCGTGTCTTTTTTCATTTGAAATGCCCGGGGCAAATGAATTGCCACTTCGCCAAGGTTCCTTTACAAATCTGGCCCGCTGCGCCGGGCTTTGTTTTGGTTTGGGTGCAGTTCCAGACGCTGCTGTACCTATACCTCTGCGTTATATCGCTTGCTCCGGTTCTTTTGCAAAAGCCGGCTGCTTGTCCCTTTTTCTCATGCCCGGCTGCCTGTGCTGGGCTGTAATACGGGTTTCGTCATTTAATGTGATAATGATATCTGCTTCCGGAAGCTTTGGCGTCCGGAAGTTTTATTTTACGCTTTTACGATGCCTGTCCCTTTTCCCGGGTACAGACCAGAAAATAAGGCTTCCTTGCGCGTTTGATTTAAAACTGCTATACTCGATCCAGAAAAAACCTTTGGCAAAGGAGCTGTAATGGAAAAACTTCAATATGAGAACCTGACTATCCGGCCTGCCGAAATCGCCGATGCAAAGCAGCTTGCCTGCTGGTGGAACGACGGAGCCGTAATGGCTCACGCGGGATTTCCCAACGGCATCGGCACCTGCGAAAAGGAGGTCATAAGAAAGCTCGGGAGTGGCTGCCTGGTCATTGAGGAAAACGGCTGCCTTATCGGCGAATGCAGTTACCGTGACACAAAAAACGGCGCTGCCGAAATCGGCATCAAGATATGCAGGACCGACTGCCAAAACCGCGGCATCGGAAAAAAGGTCCTGAGCCTCCTTATTGCCTGTCTTTTTAAAGACGGCTATTCCAAAATCGTCCTTGATACCAACTTAAAAAACACCAGGGCGCAGCATGTTTACGAATCCCTGGGATTTCGCAAGGTAAGGACAAATATCGATGCCTGGACAGATCAAACAGGCCGCCCTCAGTCCTCCGTTGATTATGAACTGCTTGAAAAGGATTTTGTAAACTATGCGCTCAACGGCTTTGACATTTAGGACGGCTTTACTTAACGCCCATACGCCGGGGAAAAAGATATCGACAATACCAGATATCTGAACAGAACTAAAAAGGACACGGTTTTCCATGTCCCTTTTATCAACAGGCTGTCAATCAAAAAGCGGGTATTCATTTTCGTACGCGGCGCAGGGGCTTTGGAAGACGAATACCCTTTTGCCCTTCCAGATAAATTCATAATCGGCCTTTAAAGCTACGCTTTCCCTGACGCTCCTGTCCATGACCCCTTTCCGCGGAGCCGACAAAGCGGCATAAGCGGGATCGCTTTGGGGCTTTAACGACAGTATGCTGTCCCCCTGCTTGATAAGCAGCCCCCCATCAGGAAGCACCGCCGCCGAAGCCCCCAGGTAAGAGGCCAGGCGGTACTCCTTTCCTCCCGCCATCACGGCGGCCGTCACCCCCCGTATGCCTGCGGGAAGGCTGGCCGCTGCCATCATAAGGCTTCCGCCTTCAAAATGGCTCTGGCTCCAGATATATTTTTTAGGAAAAGAGCTGCCCCTGTCCCCTTCGATATATCCTCTGCCACCGGTAAAATCAAACTCCCTGCCGTTTATCGCAAGGCTTCCCGAAAGCCCCATATCCATGCTGTAAACGCTGTGGCGGCAGGGCAGCGGCAGGTATTTCAAAGGACCCATTATGTCATAGGAAAGGGGCTGCAGGCCGCCAAAGTCTACCCTGCCCTTTATGCTCAGCATATCACTTTCAAAATCCATGACGATACCTCTGGGCCCAAAATAGTTCCTGCCGGACACCAGCACGGGGCAGCCTACGCCTTCATAAAACCCTCCCTGCGGAAGCCGGGCCTGCAGGCTCCCAAAGGGCGTCACCGCCTGCAAAATGATGCTGTCCCCATCCTTTCCCGAATGCACCGAGGGTATCAAGGCCAAAGCGGTATCACCCTTAACAAGCCTGAAATAAAGGCCTTTGAAAAGCTCCGCCACTCAGCCCGCCCCCCTTTCCGACCTCGCCTTTTTTGAATATGACAAAAGGCAGACCTCCCTTTTGATGTTTTCTAAGGGAAGTCTGCCCTTTTTAAGGCCGTTTTATGCTTTTACCAGGCGTGATGCCCGCCATGGGCATAAGACCCGCTCCGGCATACGCCGCCGTTTTGGCAGCCGGGGCAGTTTTCATTCAGCCAAACGCCGCCGCTCAAACCGCCGAGGCAGCGGGGGCAAACGCCGTTTTGGCTACCGGGGCAGCTTTCGTTTCGGCATATGCCGTCATAAAGGCAGCCGCCGCAGCTCTGGCACGCGCCGCTGCTTGTGCTCCATGCCGCTTTGTGCCCGCCGTGGGCATAGGCGGTCAGCGCAAGGGCAGAAAGGACAGCCAGCGCAAGGACAACGGCAAGAAACTTTTTCATAATATGCTCCCTTTCATTCAAATCTTAATATATAACAATAATACATTATATATAATGTCGTATCCATATACCTTTTGTTCAAAAAAAATCCCTTCCCTTGACATAATCTTTGGGCGATAGTATGATTGTCTGGCATGAAAGTCGAAAAAAGCATTCCGCGTAACGGAAGAAAGGTAGGGTCATGAACGAATATCTTGACATGTTCCTCACATTTTCGAGGATAGGCGCTTTGACCTTCGGAGGGGGATACGCTATGCTCCCCATGCTCCAGAAGGAGATTGTCGAGCGCAAGCATTGGGCCGAGCCCGAGGAAATAATGGATTATTACGCCATAGGGCAGTGCCTGCCCGGAATTATAGCCGTAAACACCGCCGCCTTTATCGGCGAAAGGCGCAGGGGCACCATGGGCGGGTTTGTCTGTGCTTTGGGCGTGGCTTTCCCCTCGCTGGTCATCATAACCATAATCGCCGCCTTTATCGGCGGGTTTGCCGACATGGCGGCTGTTAAAAACGCCTTCGCCGGCATAAGAGTGTGTGTCTGCGTACTTATCTATAACGCCGTTTTGAAGCTGTGGAAAAAGGCCATAATCGACGCCAAGGCCTTTGTGATCTTCGCATGTGTCTTTTTGGCTTCGGTGTTCACCGACATCTCGCCGATACTCTTTGTCATCGCGGCGGCCGTAGCCGGTATACTTATAAAGGTATTGGGGGTTAAGAAGGCATGATCCTTTTAAAACTGTTTTACGAGTTTATGAAAATAGGCCTCTTTACGGTCGGCGGCGGCATGGCCTGCGTGCCTTTCCTGCTGGCATTGTCGGAAAAGACCGGCTGGTATACAGAGGCCCAGCTTTTGGATATGATAGCCATATCCGAATCGACCCCCGGGCCCATAGGCATAAACATGGCCACCTACACGGGTTATACCGTCGAGGGGATAGTCGGCGCCGTCATAGCCACTTTGGGCGTAGTCATACCCACCGTCATCCTGGTTCTGTGCATAGCCAAGTTCTTAGAATCCTTTAAGGACAACAAGTATGTCCTGGGGGCCATGTACGGGCTGCGCCCGGCCTCCACCGGCCTTATCGCGGCGGCGGGCGTTTCGGTGGCAGTCTTGTCGCTGGTCAATACCGACGCATTCATGGCCCGTGAGTGGGCCTCGGTGGTCGAGCCGAAAAGCATTGTCCTTGCGGCCATACTGCTGATACTTACGAACAAGGTCAAAAAGACCAAAAACCTCCATCCCGTATTCTATATCGCGGCTTCGGCCGTGGTCGGCATAGTATTCCATTTCGCGGGTATATAAATAAAAGCGCGGCATGAAGCCGCGCTTTTTTATTTTTTAATACTGCTCAAACATCCGCTTTATTTCGGAAGGGTCATCTGTCACGGCAAGGGCCAGCTTGAGAAGTATGTAGGCCTTCTGGGGGTTAAGGTCATGGGAAGGTATGACCCTGAGCCCTCCCGGTGTTTCTTTACGGTAAGCGCCGCTGACCCCGCCCGTGGGAACCCTGGCGCTGCGCACCAATATGGGAAGGTCTGCAGCTTCCTTTTCGCCTGCATCGTTATACTTCTTCATTATATGGCCGATAACGCCGCCGTTGCCCGTACCGGCCGAAACAAGCCCCCCGCAGCCCCTTTCCAGGGCGCTTTCAAAGGCCATTCCGTCGCAGCCCTCATACATATAAAGTATCTCAACCCTTTTAAGAGCGGTCTTTTTCATGCCGGCAAATTCCGAATTTTCGGTATGCCTTTTAAAAGGACGGTAGGCGTAATCGACCTGCCCGTTCCTTACGGTACCCAGCACGCCGTAGAGAGGGGCCTGGTAGGCATCGGTCTTGAAGGTCGAAAACTTGACGGCGTCCCTGGCCGAGATTATCAGGTCGTTCATGGAAATGACGACGCCCATGCCGCGGGAAAGGTCGCTTTCGGCGCACAGGAAGGCGTTGTAAAGATTAAGCGCCCCGTCCGAGCTTATGACCTCCTGGGGCCTCATGGCGCCTGTCACCACCACGGGCTTGGAGCTTTTGACCGTAAGATTGAGGAAATATGCGGTCTCCTCCATAGTGTCGGTGCCGTGGGTTATGACTATGCCGTCGCACTCATCGCTCATAAGAAGCTCATTGACCCTTTCGGAAAGGTCAAAAAGGTCGCTTTCGGTTATGGCCGAGCTGGGCTTCAAAAATATCTGCTCGCAGGAAACATCCATTCTTTCCGAAAGCTCTGGCAGGTCTTTAAGCAGCTGCTCCGCCGGTATTACCGAAGGGGTGTAGCCCTCGGTAGCCACCCTGCCCGCAGCTCTTGAGGCTATCGTGCCGCCCGTGGCCACCAGCCTTATCTTCTTGCGGCGATTATTATCACATTCCATCAAAAACTTTCTCCTTTCAATTAACGGCCTTTTATGTTATTATACCATAACGCCTGAATTTTCAAAGGTTTATTTCCCCCGGCGCAAGGCTTTGAAAAAAAGGCAGTTTATGATAAAATATAAGATACGCCAAAAAAGGAGGAAAAGGAATGGATAAGGAAGACGATCTCAAGGCCGAAAGCCAGCGCAAAAGGACCTTCAACGGCCTGACGGCCACCGAGTGGGCGTCACTAAGCTCCAGCGTTTGGAACGATGTGTCCTCCACCCGCTCAAAAAAGCATCTTGACCATGGCGCCACCTTCCCCGAGAAACTCTGTGCCCGCCTTATCTCCATGTACTCCCGCAAGGGCGACCTGGTGCTGGACCCCTTCCTGGGCACAGGCACCACCATGGCCGCCGCCTTGAAGGCCGAAAGACAGGCTTATGGCATCGAACTTACCGACAGGTTCTTCAGCGTGGCCGAAAAATGGATGATGGAGGTCTTGCAGGAAGGGCAGCTCGACCTTTTTTCCGAAGGAGACAAGCCGCGGTGCAAGCTTGTAAAGGGCGACTGCCTTGACGCACTGAAATTTGCAGCGCCTTCCTCGGTGCAGCTGACCCTTACATCCCCGCCCTACGCCGATCTGATACACAAAGTTGTCAAGGACCGCTCCGAGACCCATAAAAACTCCCGCTTTGTCACCGAAAACAACTCCACCACCAACCTTTACTCCAGCGACAGCCGCGACCTGGGCAATATGCCCCTTGACCTCTATATGCAAAAGGTGGAAAAGGTCATGGAGCTGATTTTCAAAGCCACGCGTCCCGGGGGCTACAACGCCTGGGTGGTCAAGGATTACAGGGACACAAAGCATGGCGTCCCCTATATCGACCTGCACTCGAAGATAGCGCAGGCAGGCGAAAAGGCCGGCTTTTTATATCACGACCTTATAATCTGGGACCAGAATGCCCACCGCAAGCTGGTGCTTTTGGGATATCCTTCGGTGTTTTATGTCAATCAGAACCATTCATATATCGTCATTATGAGGAAACCCAGATGAACCTTGAACTGATACGCAGAATAGACAAGGCCCATCCCTATCCCGCCAAGTTCACGATAGACCTGGCGCTCAAATACATAGAGGAATACTCAGACAAGGGCGACATAGTCTGCGACCCCTTTGCCGGCTCGGGCACCTCGATGCTGGGGGCCAGGATAACAGGCAGGCGTGGGCTGGGCACCGATATAAACCACATCGCCGTGCTCATTTCCCGCTTCAAGCTGCTTACGCTGAGCCGCGGGGAAATCAACAGCCTGTGGGATTTTATCGGGCGTATCGAGGAAAAGGGGCTTTTGGGCCTTGAGGGCGTCACCCCTTACAGCTACCCCTCGATAAACCATTGGTTTGCCCCCGACCCTATATTGGTACTAAGCTATATACGGCAGGAAACGGGTTCTATCGAGGGGCAGGGCCCCAGGCTTTTTGCCCGCCTTGTCATGTCATCGGTCGTGAACACACTGTCAAACCAGGAAAGCGACACCAGGTACGCCGCCATAGAAAAGCCCTTCCTAACCAGGGAATACTGCCTGTCGGTATTTGTAAAACGATTCCGGTATATGCTTGAAAACTTTTCCGAGTTCCTCTCTCTGCCCATGAGCGGCACGGGGGAGGTATTCCTAAAGGACGCCCTTCTGTTTCCCGAGCTTCTGCCCCCGCGCTCGGCGGGCCTTATACTGACATCCCCGCCCTATGTCAACACATACGACTACTACCTTTACCACAAGCACAGGATGTTCTGGCTTGGGTATGACTATAATTTCTCCATGCGTTCCGAAATAGGTTCCCGCAGGGAATTTTCCAGCCTGAAGCGCCCTGTTTCCAAGTTTTCCAGCGACATCGCGGCGGTTTTTGCCTCCTGCGACAGGGTGCTGCGCCCCGGGGGCTTCGCCGTCATAGTCATAGGGGACGGCAAGGTCGGAGGGAAGCTATACGACGCCGCTTCCGACACCGAAAGGATATGCCATAGCTTGGGCTGGAGCCTTGAGCTGTGTTCCGACTCGATGCTGGACGACACCTCCCGCTCCTTCCCCCAGGGTTACCGCACAAAGGGCAAAAAAGAACACATAATGGTTTTCAGAAAAAAGGAGGGATAGCTTGAAGGCCGACAAAATACGCATATACGCCCAGGTCCTGGAGCAGGGCCTCGATTTCAAAAGCTACATTGAAAAGGCCGGCTTTAAAGGGGAAATAACAATAGCCTACGCCAAAAAGGCGGCTCCGCGCCCTGACCCCTCCGACAGCCTGGTCAGAAGGATACGCCGGCTCAAGGACATAGATGTCCTTATAACGGCTGAGGGCAGCGGGAAGGAATACCCTTTGCTTATGGTCGAATACTCGACCGCCGTGCCTGCCGACGACCACCGCATGCAGCGCTCGGATGTCTATTTCTGGGGCGGCGTTTTCAGGATCCCCGTAATGAAGATCTCTCCCGACGCCAAGGGCATGGATAAGGCCTTCGGCGGAGGAGACTCCATAACCAGCCGCTTTGAGGCCGCGCTGTCCCTTTCCCGCGGCTGCCCCTTTTATCCCATAAGCTGGGATATGCCCAAAGGCATGGGCGTGCTGCCGGCACAAAACGGGGCGCTTTCATGCATTCCCTTTTCCGGCAGCATACTTTCGGCCTTAAAAGACATACTTTCTGCCTTTGACAAAAGCCCTGACCTTGACTCCATGGCCCTGAGCCTTACCGACTCCTTAAGGCCCCTTTACAAAGCCGAGGCCGATCTGCTGGCACAAAACGGCGCCAAAGCGGTCATAAAACCCTCTCTGAGGTTTTCCTTTACTCCCTCGGGAGGTGTTTCGGTCAAGATAAACAGGTTCGGCCATGCCATGGACCCCGAAAGGGGTGTCCTGTTCTTTGTAAATATGCTGGCCGGGACAGACGGCACAGAGGCAGAAATACAGATAGGCAGACCCCGGGACATATCGTGCCGCGGCGGATACAAGTCCCTTTTTGACGGCCTTTCCCGGGAGCAGGAGCTTCTTGATTATGTCCAAAACATAATAGACACCCAAAACAACACCTTTACGCCCGCTCAGGCCCTTCATGTATTCCTGCGGGCGCTGCACATCGAAGCCCGCCTCAACCCCGCAAACACAGCTCCGGGCGTATACTTCATAAGCGACAATGAGCTTTCGGCCCTTTTAAGTTCTGGCTGCGGTATGGCTGTCAAGTCCATATTCTTTCTGGCCTCCTGCATGAAACTTACAGACAGCCAAAGGAACACCATATGCCTAATAAGATGGAACGCCGCCGTGGGCGGGCGCTATCTTGCCTCCCTGCCCTGCGGTAACCTGAACCCCCTTGCCCTTTCACCCATGACAGCAGGCGCGGGGGAAGATATTGTTACATACGCCTCATGTATGATCCTCAGGCAGGCGGGCATGGAGCTTCTGGCCGTCAGTTATCCCGGCGCCCAGGGCGACAGGTGCATACTGACAGGCAGCGGCAGGAAGATAAAGCGTATCTATGTCGATATAATCGCCCTTGAGCCTTCGTCCTCCTCCCTGATACTTTTGGAGTGCAAGGAGCGCTTTTCCCGTTCCGGCCCCGATGCCTTAAAGCTTTGCGACATAAAGGCCAGCCGTGAAAAGACCGACGGCCTTATGGCCCTTTTGGAAAGAACAGGATACAAAGTCCCTGCTGTACAGCCCCGCAATATCCTAACCTCCCTTTCGGCCCTGGCCGGCAAAGCCGCCTGCCCCGCAGGGGTCGATATCGGCATTGCGATAGCCGTCGCCCCGGACAAAAAGGGGCTAATGGCCAATTACTCTGTTGCCTGTTACTCCCCGGGGCTTCAAAATCTGTTTTCAGCCCTGGGCCCCTCCTCGGGCGGCGTTATAAACGGAAGCCTGCGCCTGCCGGAAATTTTCCTGATATCCGAATAAAAAAGGCGCCGCGGCCGGAGAAGAAAACATCAAAACCTTAAATCACCCTTTTTACGGATGACTGACAAACGGGCTGCAGCCGAACAAAAAGGGGCGTTATCTGTGTTTGATAACGCCCCTCTCTTCATATTGCCGTATCGCACTTGAAAAAGGTCGGAAACATATAAAATAAAGACTGCCGGAAAGCTCAAGGCAGATTTTCAAAAAGCCTGTTTTCTTAAAAAAGCTGCAACACTTTTAATTAAGATCAGTCACTACAGTAAAAGGAGTTTTCAGCGTATGGTTTTTCATAAAATAAAAGCAACCTGCAAAAAGGTTTTTTGATCGTTCGACGGACTGCATTTTGAAAAAACAGTCTTAACTTTTTGGAAAGGTTTTGGCTTACCGGGTCAAACGCAGATCGATGAACATACGGAGATGCTGACCAATGGATGAAATTTCCTTAAGGCGGAAAAAGAAAAAAATCATTATTGTTTGCTTCGCAATTTTCGCGGCTGTCGCTTCAATATCCTGCGCCTTTTTTATCTTCAACCGCTTTGTCTATCAGGAAAAAATTGCGTTTAACGGTGCTTTATACACGAAAAAAGGAGAAAATATAACAGAGCTTCCGGACGGCAGTACCGAATCAGGTTATATCCGCAGCATTTCACACATGTCAGCTTCCGACCCAAACGAGGATTTCACCTCTGTCAATCTTGATGAGAAATATGCCGGGTGTATGATCTATCAAAGCGAAGATGGAAAAGTAATATATCTTTACGATTACGGCGGTTTTTATATCCCGTTTGTATTTACCAAATATGTTGCGCAGGCGAAAAACGAATAAATGAGACAGACGCAAAGCCGGCAGCCCGCAATCCTTTTTGTACGCGGATCCTTGGAACTAAAAAAAGCCATCCTTTCGGATGGCTTTTTTGGTACGCCAGAAGGGATTCGAACCCCCGACCTTTTGGTTCGTAGCCAAACACTCTATCCAACTGAGCTACTGGCGCATATCTGTCTGACTGCCTAAATATAATAGCACACCCGGAAACAAAATGCAAGAAAAATTTATATTCTTTTCTATTGAAGGAAAATACGCTTTCGGATATAATTAATACTGCGGCAATGGGCCGCTTCGGCCATAACAGCAAAGGCTGCTTTCGGCTTTCGGCGGGCATGCCGCCGATACTGCCGCTATTTTTCAAGAGGAGGCCCGGGGATTTGAAAAACACAAAGCTTCTGATGCTTGTCCTTCTCATTGCCTGCATAGTGGCAGGCATCCTTACCTTCTGGGACATACTGACCACCTTTTTGGTATCGGCAGTCATGGCCTATCTTCTGTGCCCCATAGTCAGCTACGTGACAAGCAGGGCCCATGTCAAAAGGGGCGTTGCCGTGGCTGTCGTATTCTGCTTTTTTGCCTTTATACTGTCCTTTATTATTTCGGTGACAGCCCCGTCTGTCATACATCAGATGTCCGACCTTCTGTCGGAAATGCAGCGCTACGCCTTCAACCTTGACTCTCTGGCCAAATCCATCACAGAATATATGGACGCCGCCCACTTGCCAAAGGAGGTCATCGGCCTTGTGACCAGCCTTCTGTCGGAAAGCGACACATACATCCTTTCCTTCATGGGCTCCATCCTGACATCCATCGTCGGCTTTTCCCTTCAGGTATTCGATCTTATCGTAGTCATTATCCTGATGATATACTTTATGCTGGACGGGCCGATGCTTATCGCTTCAATGATAAACATACTTCCCGCCTCGTCCCATGAGAAAATGCGTTCACTTTTGAAAAAGGCAGATCTTCTGACATGGAGATATGTCAAATCAAGGTGTGTCGTATCTGGATGGATGGCCCTGGCCACTTTTATAGGCCTGCGCCTCATGGGCATAAAATACGCCCTTCTTTTTGCCCTTATTTCCTTTGTGCTGGACTTCATACCCTATTTCGGTTCCTTCATAGCGGGGGTCATCGAGGCCTTTTACGCCCTTATAACGGGCAGCGTGTCGCTGGCTTTGGCTGTGACCGTCTTTGTTATAATAGTCCAGCAGATAGAAGGCAACATCATTTCCCCCAAGGTACAGGGGGACGCCGCGGGCATACACCCGATAACCGTCATGTTTGCCCTTTTGGCCTGCAACCAGATATGGGGCACGCTGGGCATGCTGATATCGGTGCCCGTGGCGGCTGTTGTCAAGCTGGCGGCCGGGGAGGTATACGCCTATATCATCTCACCCGACGGGCCTTCTGACAGCCCTGAGAAAGGAGGGCCAAATGGCTGATATTTCGGTAAACGGTTTAAACAAATATTTCGGTGAGCACCATGTTTTGAAGGATGTCACCTTTGAGGTAAATCACGGCGAGCACGTCGGCCTTATCGGCCAGAACGGCAGCGGCAAAACCACCCTTTTCGGCATACTGACGGGCAAGCTGGAGCACGACTCGGGCGACATATATATAAACCCCCGCTCACGCCTGGGGCTTTTGGAGCAGCTGCCCGAATATCCTGACGACATGACGGTAAAGCAGGTTCTTTTGTCGGCCTTCACCCATATTTTTGATATAGAAAAAAGGCTGCACGAGCTGGAAAAGGACATGTCCCCCGCGGTCATGGGCGAATATTCCTCCCTGACGGCCGAATACGAGGCCCTGGGAGGGTATGAATACATGACCTCCTACAACATAATGACCCGGGGGCTGGATATTCCCGAGGAAATGCAGCAGCGGCCCTTCATGAGCCTTTCGGGAGGCGAAAAAACCAGGGTCAACCTCTGCCGCATAATGCTTTCGGGCACAGACATACTGCTTCTGGACGAGCCGACAAACCACCTGGACCTTGAAACGATAGGCTGGCTTGAAAGCTATCTCAAGTCTTTCAAGGGTACGGCCGTCATTATATCCCACGACAGGTATTTCCTCGACGCCGCCACCACCCGCACTTTGGAGTTGGAGGAAGGGCGCATAACCTCATACCCCGGCAATTACAGCTATTATATAGACCGCCGCGAGGAAATGCGCGAACAGCTGGAGCAGGCCAAAAAGCGCCAGGACAAGGAGATAGCCCGTCTGGAGTTCACGGTCGAGCGCATGAAGGGCTGGGGCCTTGGCAACAAAAAGGTCATGAAAAGGGCCTTTGCCATGGAAAAGCGCCTAAACCGCATAGAGCGCATAGAGACCATGAAAAAGCAGCGCAAGATGACAAACCGCTTTTCCCAGGCGGAGGCTTCGGGAGACGAGGTTTTCAACATAGTTTCCCTTTCATCGGGCTATGAAAAGCCCCTGGTGGAGGATTTTTCGGCTTTGGTCCTGAAGGGTGAGCGAATCGCCCTTTTAGGGCCCAACGGCTGCGGCAAGACCACCCTTTTAAAGACCCTTCTGGGCCAGATGGCCCCGCTTTCGGGCGTCGTCATGGACGGTGTCAATGTCAAAACCGGCTACCTGCCCCAGGTTGTTTCCTTTAGCAACCCCGAGCGGACCCTTCTGGATACCCTGCTTTACGAAACATCATGCACGACCCAGGCCGCCAGGGACCGCCTGGCCTCCTTCGGCTTCAGGGGCGAGGAGGTATTCAAAAAGGTTTCGGTGCTGTCGGGCGGCGAAAAGACCCGGCTCAAGCTCTGCCTTTTCATGAGCGACAGCGTAAACACCCTTTTCCTTGACGAGCCGACAAACCACCTGGACATAATCTCGAGGGAGTGGCTTGAGGAATCGATAGACGATTTTTCCGAGACGATGATCTTTGTCTCCCACGACAGGTACTTCATAAACCGCTTCGCCACAAGGATATGGCAGATTGAAAACGGCCATATAACCGATTTAAGCGGCAACTATGACGAGTTTGTGCGCAAGCGTGAAAGCGAAAGGCTGAGGCTGCAAAGCGCCGCGGCGGCCACCGAAAAAAAGGACAAGGCGCCGAAAAAGGAAAAGCCCAAAAGCGGAAAGCCCAGGGAAAAGCGCATGCGGGAGGTAAGGAAGGCCATAAGGGACAAGGAAGCCCGCCTTGCGGAGATAGAGGACCTGATGGCCCAAAACCCCGAGGACTATATGCTTTTATCCGAGCTCCTTGCGGAAAAAGAGGGCTTGGAGGAAAGCCTTTTGGAGCTTTATGAGGAGGAAGAGGCTTGAACATACAGATTTTCGGCAAAAACAAGTGCTTTGACACAAAAAAGGCCGAGCGGTATTTCAAAGAACGCCGGATAAAATACCAGCGGGTAGACATTGAAAAATACGGGCTCAGCCGGGGAGAATACGATTCGGTCAAAAGGGCCGCGGGCGGCCTTGAAAACCTTATCGACCAAAAAAGCCCCCTTTATGAAAAGCTCTTTATACCATATCTCGCCAGCGACATTGAGCGCGAGGAAAAGCTTTTGGAAAACCCCGGCCTTTTCAGAACGCCGATAGTCAGAAACGGCAAAAAGGCCACGGTGGGCTATGCCCCCGATATCTGGAAATCCTGGGAGGAAGAAAAATGAGCGTTTTTGAAAAGGCCAGGCGTATCGTCATAAAGGTGGGCTCCAGCTCGCTGACATACGATACCGGCATGGTCAATATAAGGCAGATAGAAAAGCTGTGCAAGATACTGTCCGACATAAAAAACTCGGGCAGGCAGGTGATTTTGGTCACATCGGGGGCCATACCTGTCGGGGCTTCCAAGCTGGGCCTGGCCGCCAAACCCACCACCATGCCCGAAAAGCAGGCGGCGGCTGCCGCCGGTCAGTGCGAGCTGATGTATATTTACGACAAGCATTTCCTCGAGTATCATCACAAGGTGGCCCAGATACTGCTGACCCGGGACATAATCGAAAAGGACGAGCTGCGCACCCATGCCGTCAACACCTTTGAGACACTTTTAAAGCTGGGGGCCATCCCCATTGTCAACGAAAACGACACGATAGCCGTTGACGAGATACGCTTCGGCGACAACGACACGTTAAGCGCCATTGTCGCTTCCCTTACAAAGGCCGACGGGCTTATACTTTTAAGCGACATCGACGGGCTTTTTGAGGAAAACCCCAAAGACAACCCCGACGCCAAAATAATCCCCCTTGTCACCGAGATAGACGACCATATCCGCTCGATAGCCGGCGGGGCCGGTTCCAACCGCGGCACAGGCGGCATGGCCACCAAGATAGCGGCGGCAGAGATATGCTTTTCCTGCGGCTGCTCGATGGCAATTATAAACTCCAGCCGCTTTGAGACCCTTTACGATATCCTGGAGGGCAAGCAGGTCGGCACCCTTTTTGAAAGGAGATAACTGATATGACCCTTAAAGAACAGGGAAAAAAGGCCAGGGAGGCCTCGGTATTTCTTTCCTCGGCTTCATCGGAAAGCAAAAACGGCGCCCTTGAGGCCATAAGCGCAGCCCTTCTTGCCCACAAGGAGGAAATACTTTCGGCAAACGCCCTTGACATTGAAAATGCTAAGGCCAAGGGTATGGCCGAGTCGATGATCGACCGCCTGGCTTTGGACGAGAAAAGGCTTTCCTCGATAGCGGCGGCCGTTTTGAAGGTAAAGGGCCTTGACGACCCCACGGGCAGGGTCCTTGACAGATGGACGCTGGAAAACGGCATTGAGATGACCAAAATATCGGTGCCTATCGGCGTTATCGGCATTATATACGAATCAAGGCCCAATGTAACGGTGGACGCCGCCGTTTTATGCCTCAAATCGGGCAACGCCGCCTTTTTAAGGGGGGGCAGCGAGACCATAAACTCCAACATGGCGCTGGAAAAGGTCATGCAGGACGCCCTGGAAAGCGTATGCTTCCCCAGGGAATGCGTGAGCCTGCTTCACGACACGAGCCACGAAACGGCCAGGGAGATGATGGGCCTGAGGGAATACATAGACCTGCTTATCCCCAGGGGGGGCGCCGGGCTTATCCGCACGGTGGTGGAAAACGCCAAGGTGCCCGTCATTGAAACGGGCGTCGGCAACTGCCATGTCTATGCGGACAAATACGCCGACCTTCAAAAGGCCGTCAGCATTACCGTCAACGCCAAGGCCCAGCGCGTTTCGGTGTGCAACGCCTGCGAGACGCTGCTTGTCCACAAGGACATAGCAGGCGCTTTCCTGCCCATGGTCAAAAAGGCGCTTTTTGAAAAGAATGTCAAACTCAGGTGCTGCCCTTTGTCCCTTGAGATTTTGGGGGGCGAGGGCGAAAACATAAAGGCGGCTTCGGAAGAGGATTATGCCTGCGAGTTCCTTGACTATATCCTGGCCGTCAGGGTGGTAGACAGCCTTGATGGGGCTATCGCCCACATCAGGAAATACTCGACCCACCACAGCGAGGCCATAATCACCGAAAACCGGGAAAGGGCTGCAAAGTTCTGTTCCCTTATCGACTCGGCCGCCCTTTATGTAAACGCCTCTACCCGTTTTACCGACGGCGAGGTTTACGGTTTCGGCGCCGAGATAGGCATTTCGACCCAGAAGATCCACGCCAGAGGCCCCATGGGCCTAAATGAGCTTTGCTCTTATAAATACATAGGCTATGGAAACGGCCAGATAAGATAAGATAAGATAAAATAAAAAGGCAGCCTTCAAGGCTGCCTTTTTTTATTTTTCGGTTATTCGCACCAATGCACGGCGGCTGTCTTTTCCTTGTCCTCGGGCTTGCTTACGGGATATCCCAAAGCCACGGCCACCCAGACCTTATGCTCGGCGGGTACGCCGGCCTTGTTAAGTGCGGCCCTTACATCCTCGCAGTCGGAGGTCTCCCTGAACTGATTGATCCAGACAGAGCCTATCCCCAGGCTGTGGGCTGCCAGGAACATGTTCTCGGCCACGCATGCGCAGTCCATCTGGCCTATTTCCTTATCCTTTTTGTCGGAAACCAGGATAAGGGTCTTGGCCCCATAGAAATTATACTCACCGCTGGTGCCCATATATTTGGGGATGGCGGTATACATATCCTTCAATATCTCGGGGTTCCTGACAACGGTTATTTGGAAGGTCTGGCCGTTCATGGCGCTGGGGGCGTACCTGCCCGCCTTGACGATAAGCTCGACGCTTTCCTTTTCGACCTGCTTGTCAAGATAGCTTCTGACGCTTCTTCTTGTCAGGATGTTTTCAATAACGGCGTTCATTTTTATTCCTCCCTGATATAATATTTCCTTTCTATATTATACCACATGTCCCTTGCCCTTTAAAGCGGTATCGGGGCATACCGTATCGAAAAATCCTATTCCTGCCAATAAAGGTCCTGATAAAGCATGGTGCCGTTGGCTCCGACGGCCACGCCGCCCAGATCTGCATTATAAGCCCTTGTTACCGACGAGGTGTAAAGGGATATCATCAGGCACTGCTCATTTACCTTGCGGCATATCTCCTCCACGGCGGCCGTGCGGGCGTCTGTATCCAGCTGGGCCATGGCTGAGTCGATCAGGCTGTCAAGCTCGGGGTCGTTTATCCTTGGCACATTTGACGCCCCTATCGACGAAGAATGCCACAGGCCCTTCATATAAGAAAGCATATCGCCTGAGGTATAGCCGCCGACGACGGCCTCGAAATTGCCGTCCAGCATGTTGGAAAGGTAAGCTGCAAAATCCATGCTCTCTATTTCCATCGTAACGCCTATTTCGTTAAGGTATCCCTGGATGACCTCGGCCGTGCGGCGGGTCGTGTCGGTATAGCTTATGCAGGTGATTATCAGGTTTTCGGTGTCGACTCCCGACTTTTCAAGGTAATCCTTGGCGGCCTCCGGGTCATAGGGCACGGTGCCCTCTTCGGTGGCACCGGGGAACACCTGAGGGTTGGGGGAGTATGTGGCAGCGCCCCTGCCGTTGACGGCCACCGTTAAAACGGCTTCCCTGTCAATGGCGGCAGACAAAGCCCTGCGGAAATCAATATTGTCAAAGGGCGCCTTTTCGGTGTTTATGCCGAAGAAGTTCATGCGGGTGCCGGCTATCTCGACAGCTGCAAGATCCTCATTTTCGCATATGCGCTCGTAATCGTTGGCCTCGACGTCTATAACCAGATCGACCTCGCCGGTCTCCAGGGCTATCGTGCGGGAGGAGCCTTCGGGTATGACCCTCCAGGTCATGTCGGTGATTGTGGGCATATGGTCTTTGTCAAAGTAATTTTCGTTCTTTACAAATGTCAGGCTGTCTCCCAGGACCCACTCCTTGAAGATGTACGGGCCCGTGCCTATGGGGTTTTCGTTAAAGTCGTTGCCTGCGTCTATCAGCGACTTGGGGACTATCGTGTTGCCGTTGGCTGCAAGGTCATTGAGGATAAGGGCATAGGCCCCGTCGGTCGTTATTTTCACGGTGTAGGTATCGACAACCTCTATTCCCATCCAGAAGGAGGTGTACTTGCTGGAGGATACAAAGTTCCTGGCGTACTCCATCGACGCCTTTACATCCTCGGCCGTCATTTCTTCGCCGTTATGGAACATGACACCCTGCTTTAAGTGGAACACCCATGTGCTGTCGTCCAGGTTCTCATAGCTTTCAACCAGGTCGGGCACAGGCTCAAGGGTATCTATGTCTATCCTGAAAAGCTTGTTGTAGGTAAGCTGGTTCATGTAGCCCGAAACAACCGCCGCGTGGTCATAGGGGTTGAGGGTCGTCGGTTCGCTTTCGACGGCTATCACTATGCTGTCTCTTTTTTCGTTTACATCCTGCACGTTTTCGCCGTCTGCGGGCTCTTCGGCGTTTGCCTTTGCACAGGCTGTGAATATCATGGCGGCGCTCAGTACCGCCAGCGCCAGGGCGATTATCCTATTCTTTTTGCTCTTATTTTTCATTTTTCTTTTCCTCTCTGCCGTAATTTTTATGCCTTACAGAGAGAGGATAAAAAGACCGGCTTTTTTCATAAGCCTTAACACCTTCCTTCGGAGTAATAAAAAAGCGCTTTCGTCCGTAAAAGGACGAAAGCGCTGTGCAATCGTTAAACCACCTGTTACGCGGCATTCCATCAAATGCCCTTCCCGTTAACGGGGGAAACCCGTCGGCGCCTACCGGGGCAAAAGCCCTTTGAGACCGAAACTCGGAAGTGAACTTCAGCCTTTCCTACTCGCGCTTCCTTACACCGGCCGGAAGCTCTCTTCGCCTTTCGGATGAGCCTACTCTCTTCGTCATCGTCTTTGCCAATATCAGAAACTGAATAAATATTACACCATTATTTTTCCCTTGTCAAGGATTAATTCCAGCAAAGGTCGGAGAATATCATGTTGCCCGAGGCGCTGACGTTTACCCCGCCGAGATCTGCGTCATAGGCCCTGAGGTATGTCGAGGTGTAAAGGGGCACTATAGGGCAGGCCTCGTTTACCAGCAGGTTTATCCTGGAAACCAGCTCGGTGCGCGCAGCCACATCAAGGGTCGCCATGGCCTCGTCGATAAGGGAATCTATCTCGGCGCTGCTTATCCTGGCGCTGTTGGTGGCGTTTATCGAGCTTGTATGCCACAGCCCGCGCATGTATGTCAGAACGTCGGAGGAGGTGTAACCCGCGATACCGGCTTCGAAATCGCCCTCAAGCAGCTTGGAAAGGAAGGCGGCGAAATCCAGCGTCTCTATCTCCATCGTTATGCCGACCTCCGAAAGGCAGCCCTGGATGACCTCGGCGGCCCTGCGGGTGGCGTCGGTGTAGCACATGCAGGAGAAGCTTATCCCGGTGGGATCCACGCCGGCCTGCTCAAACAGTTCCATGGCAAGGCCCACATCAAAGCTGCCGGCCCCTTCGTCGCTTATCCCGTCATAGACATCGGGGTTCATGGCGACCGATACCTCGCCCTGGCCGTTGGCCGAAACCTCTATGACGGCCTGCTTGTCGATAAGGCAGTTGATGGCGCGCCTGACAAGTACATTGGAGAAAACCTCTTTTTCGTTATTGAGGGCCATGAAGTTCATCCTGGTTCCCGGCGTGCTGTCAAGCACTATGCCCTCGGTCTCGGAAAGGCGCTGGGCGTCGGTCGAGTCAACATCCATTATAAGATCGACCTCGCCGGTCTCCAGGGCTATCGTACGGGAGGAGCCTTCGGGTATGACCCTCCAGGTCATGTCGGTGATTGTGGGCATATGGTCTTTGTCAAAGTAATTTTCGTTCTTTACAAATGTCAGGCTGTCTCCCAGGACCCACTCCTTGAAGATGTACGGGCCCGTGCCTATGGGGTTTTCGTTAAAGTCGTTGCCTGCGTCTATCAGCGACTTGGGGACTATCGTGTTGCCGTTGGCTGCAAGGTCATTGAGGATAAGGGCATAGGCCCCGTCGGTCGTTATTTTCACGGTGTAGGTATCGACAACCTCTATTCCCATCCAGAAGGAGGTGTACTTGCTGGAGGATACAAAGTTCCTGGCGTACTCCATCGACGCCTTTACATCCTCGGCCGTCATTTCTTCGCCGTTATGGAACATGACACCCTGCTTTAAGTGGAACACCCATGTGCTGTCGTCCAGGTTCTCATAGCTTTCAACCAGGTCGGGCACAGGCTCAAGGGTATCTATGTCTATCCTGAAAAGCTTGTTGTAGGTAAGCTGGTTCATGTAGCCCGAAACAACCGCCGCGTGGTCATAGGGGTTGAGGGTCGTCGGTTCGCTTTCGACGGCTATCACTATGCTGTCTCTTTTTTCGTTTACATCCTGCACGTTTTCGCCGTCTGCGGGCTCTTCGGCGTTTGCCTTTGCACAGGCTGTGAATATCATGGCGGCGCTCAGTACCGCCAGCGCCAGGGCGATTATCTTATTCTTTTTGCTCTTATTTTTCATTTTTACTCCCTCGATTTACTGTTTTTCCAAGCTTTGCATTCATTCTTGCAATACATTACGGCCATAGCCACGGCCAAACGCCCCCTTTTTCTTTGCTGCCGTGTCTACAAGTGAACCGCCTTCGGGGAATAAAAAAAGGTTTTGCCCGTAAAAGGACAAAACCATCAAAAACCACCTGTTACGCACGACATTCCATCAAATGTCCCTCCCGATAACGGTGGAGCTCCGTCGGCGCCTACCGGGTACAAGGACCTTTCAGGCCGCGGCTCGGAAGTGTACTTCATCATTCCCTACTCGCGCTCCCTTACACCAGCCGGAAGCTCTCTTCGCCTTTTCGGGTCTGACTACTCTCTTCGTCAACGCCTTTGCGTATATTCAAAATACGAATGTATGTTATCATCCTTTTTCCCCTTTGTCAAGTATTTTTTCGGAACCAAAAACAAGCAGGCGTGTCAAAACGGTATGGCTATGAGACAGGCTTTCATGTATAATGAAGTCAGCTATTAAAGTAAGGAGGAGCTTTTATGAAACTTCCCAAAAGGATAATGTGCGCCATTCTCGCCTGCCTGACGCTGGCGCTTTGCGCCCCGGCGGCGTCCGCGGCGGGATTTTCCGACACAAAGGGCCATTGGGCCGAAAGCTATATCAACGATGCCGTAAAGCATGGCTATGTAAACGGCTACGGCGACAATACCTTCGCCCCCTCAAAGGCAATAACAAGGGCCGAGTTCTGCAAAATGATAAACTCGGCGCTGGGGCTAAAGGCCCAGACCACCCTGGCCTTTACCGATATAAGCTCAGGCAAATGGTATTACTCCGATATTCAGAAGGCCGTGGCCGCGGGGTATATCGCGGGATATGAGGACAACACCTTCAAGGGCGACAGCAGCATCACCAGGCAGGAAGCCGCCGTTGTTCTTTCAAGGATAACTTCAGACCCCTCCCTTTCAAAGGACATCTCGGCCCTTAAAGACAGCTCCAAGATAGCCTCCTGGGCCCTTTCGGGTGTAAAGCATGTTTACGCCAAGGGATATATGACGGGCGACAACCTCAAGATGTTCAATCCTCAGGGAAACCTGACAAGGGCCGAGGCCGTCAAGATCCTGGAAACCCTGCTTTCCAAAGAAACGATAGTCAAGGACAACCTGACGGTGTCAACCTCCGGCCAGGTATATGCCGACAAGATATATGTGGGAAGCGTTATTATCTCCGATAAGATAGGCTCGGGCAGCGTCACCTTCTCCGGCTGCCGCATTTTGGGCACCCTTTTGATAAACGGTGGGGGCAGCTCTGGCATAAGACTTTACGACACGGGAGTTTCCAGCATAACGGCTGACAGCAAGACCTCCCCCGGCATTGCCTGCGCCGGCGCCTCTACCGTCAATTCGACCTACATATCGGCCCCCTGCAGCCTGGCCGAGGGCGGGATCGAAAGCCCGGGGCAGGGCTTTAAGTCGGTCACCATAGGCAGCGGCACCTACAACGGCGACATAAGCCTGACGGGCTCTTTTGAAAACGTCACCCTTTCGGCCCCTGCCGGCTTGAAGGCCGTTTCGGCCGATATAAGCAGCCTGACGGTAAACGCCCAGGGCAAAAACGCCGTCATAAACCTGGACAAAAGCTCGGTTGTCCAAAACGCCTATATAAGCGCCGCCTGCTCCTTTAAGGGCGAGGGCACCATCAAAAAGGCCACTGAAAGCGTTTCGGGCGTAAGCTATGAGAAAAAGCCCGAAAGCCTTATTACCGCCGGCTCGGAAACGGGTTCCTTCCTGTTTTCATCAAGCCCCTCAAACGGTCAAAGCGGGGTCAAGACCGATACGGCCGTCGCTATCTCGTCCTCCCTGTCCTTTACCTGTGCCGACGGCAGCTCTGTCAGCTCTCTTTACCTCCAGAGCAAAGCCATTGAGCTCAGACGCGGCTCGGAAAGCGGCACAAAGGTCATGTTCCTGCCTGAAATATCGGGCAAGACCATAACCCTTTATCCCACAAGCGAGCTTTCAAAAGATGAAGATTACTACCTGGTAATAAACAAGGGGATGTTCAAAAACTCCTCGGGAGCTTTGAACGTCTCACAGACGGTGCATTTCTCAACGGGCAGTTCGGGTACGCTGATAGAGCCTTCGGTCTATCCCGCAGACTCTGCCGAGGATTTCCCCACCTGGGGCAGCATAAAGCTGGATTTCGGCGTTTCGCTTTATAAAAAGGACGGCGGAAACATAACCTCCTCCTATGTCATATCCGACATGATAAGCCTGCGCAAAGGCTCCCTGAGCGGCGCGCCCATAGATTTTTCGGTATCCCTTTCCTCCGACCGCTCGGTCATAACCATAACCCCCGAAAGCGAGCTTTCAGCCGGCACAAAATATTATGTAACGGTAGAAGAGGGCTCGGCCGAGGACAAGAACGGCAAGGGCACGGCGGAGGTCAGGACCTACTTTACCACCTCGGAATACAAATACATGGTGCCCATGGTAAGCCCCTCCCAGAACTCGGAGGACATAGCCTGCGATACTTCCTTTGAGCTGACCTTTGACGAAAGGCTGCTCAAGGCAAACGGGGCCTCCCTTACCTCCTCTTACCTTGAGGACGAGGTCATAACCCTCCGCCGCGGCTCCCGTTTGGGCAGCAAGGTATCGGTAAGCTGCGACATAAGCTCGGATGACATGACGATAACCGTCACCCCTTCAAAAGACCTTGACGAGGACACTTCCTATTACCTGGAAATAGCCGAAGAAAGCCTTATGGGCAGGACCTATGACTATGTTCCCCCGATAACCTATTATTTCAGGACCGAAGGCAGCGCCTCTTCCTCCCATTCGGGACTTGACCCCGTTTCCACCGATCCCGAAAACGGGGAGAGGAATGTTTCGGAAAAGGCCACCGTCACGCTGAGCTATGACTATAAGCTTTATGACGAGGACGGCTCGTCCGTTACGGCCTCCTATATCGAAAGAGAGGCCATAAGCATCCGCAGGGGCTCTTCCTCCGGCACAAAGGTCTCCTTCACAGCCGGCGTAAGCTCAACGGGCAAATCGGTCATGCTCAGCCCTGACAGCCGCCTGTCGCCGGGCCAGAAATACTATGTCACGGTCAATGAGGGCGCCTTTACCAACCTTTCGGGCGAAGGGTGCGGAAAATACACCTTCAGCTTTACCTGCGAAGGAAACTCTCTTGAGCCTTCCGAGACATATCCCGAAAACGGAGACACGGGCGTAAGCCGCCTGACAGCCATTGAGATAGGTTTTGACGAAAGGGTCTATAGCGACGAGGGAAAGAGCCTTACCTCCTCCTATGCCGAAGATGCTTTTGAGATACGCCGCGGCTCAACTTCGGGCACAAGGGTCTCTTTTTCGGCCAGCATCAGTTCAACGGACAAGGTCATAATCCTTTATCCCGACAGCGCCTTAAGCGAAGGGTACAAGTATTATGTCATCTTGAATGACGGTGCGCTGACCAACGGAGACGGCGAAAGCTTCGGAGAATATATATTCTCATTTGAAGTGGGTGAGGAAGGTCCCGTGCCCACTATCTCCCCCTCATCGGGGAAAACGGGTGTCGAGACTAACACAAAGATAACCCTTTCCTTCCCATCAAAGGTCTACCGCAGCTCTTCAGGCTCGTCGATGACCGTATCCCATATTGAGGATAAGCTGGAAATAAGGGAGGGCAGCAATTCCACCTCCGCCAGGAATATTTCCTTTACCCCCTCGGTGTCCTCTACGGGCAAGGTAGTGACCCTGACCCTGAACGAATATCTCAAAAGCGGGACCAAATATTATATCTACGCCCCCAAAAATACATTCTATAATTCCTCGGGCACAGGCAGCGACACCATAAGCTCCTATTTCACCACCAAATCCCAAAGCTCCATGTCCGCCCCCACCATGTCGCCCTCCAACGGTTCAAGCGGCCTCTCGGCCGATATAAGCGATATAAGGCTTGTATACTCCGAAAGCTTCTACACCTCATCGGGGGCGTCGGTGACGGGGGATTACCTGCAAAAAAGCTTTGAGATAAGGGAAGGCTCATCAACGGGCGCCAGCGTGCCCTTTACGGCCTCTCTTTCCTCCAAAACCGTCACCTTAAAGCCCTCCCAGCCCCTTAAAAGCGGGACCAAATATTATGTAAAAGCCTCTTCGGGGATATTCAAAACGGCGTCGGGGCTTTCCTCGCCTTCTTTGAGCTATACCTTTGAAACAGCTGCGCCCACATTGGAGCTTTCCGAAAGCCATAATAAGGAAAGCGCCGAGATAACCGTCAAATACGATCTTAAAGGCGGCGACGGCACCTTCAAGATAACCCGCAGCGGCCTTTCCCAGCCCCTGCGCGAGGGCTTTACCCCCTCAAAAGGCTCCGGCAGTTTCACCCAGGCTTTAAGCGGCCTTTCATCGGGACAGGACTATACTGTAACGGTCACCCTGACATATGGCTCGGGCAAGAGCATAAGCCGCAGCATAAGCTTTGCAACCGACAGCGTCTCCACCGACTGCAGCCTTTCATCCCTCCTTGTAAGGGACAGTTCGGGCAGCTACACGGCGGCTTTAGGCAAGCCCTCGGGCAGTGCAGCCGAGGCCAGGATAACAGGCGCCCTTGTACCGCTGAACGGCAGGGTATATATCAAGGCTATCCCTAAGGACAGCCGCTCCAAAATCGAAATCAACGGGCAGGAAATGCCCGCGGGCGGTGAATACGAGCTGGAAGTATTAAGCGGCAGCCTTTCGGCCGAGATAAAGGTGACGGCCGAAAACGGAAGCTTCTGCACATACACCCTGACAGCCGACACGGCACAGTAAAGGAGGATCTTTTTTGAGCGATATAAAAGCAATACTTTTCGATCTGGACGGCACGCTGCTGCCCTTGGATAATGACGCTTTCATCAGCGAATACTTTGCGGCCATAACGGCCTTCTCCGAGCCGCTGGGCTATCCCAAAAGGGAGGCCTCGGCGGGCCTGTTGCAGGGCACGAAGGCCATGGTCAAAAACGATGGCAGCCGCACATGCATGGAAGTGTTCTGGCAGACCTTCGCCGGCTTTATACCCGGCAGGAGCTATGAACAGGTGCTTAAGGATGTGCCGCTTTTTGACGCCTTTTACAGAGGCGAAGGCTTTGCGAAATGCAAAAAGGCGGCCTCCCCCAATCCCGAGGACGCCCAGAGAGCCGTAAGGGCCGCCACAGACAAGGGCTTAAGGATAGTTTTGGCCACCAATCCCCTTTTCCCCCGGGCCGCCATTTCCGAGCGGCTTAAATGGGCAGGGGTAGATGAAAGCCTTTTCGAGCTGATAACCACATATGACAACTGCCGTTTCAGCAAACCGAATCCCGGCTATTACGCGGATATCGCCGAAAAAATTGGCGTAGAACCCCGTTTTTGCCTGATGGCCGGCAACGATATCGAAGAAGACCTGATACCGGCCGATTCCTGCGGCATGCAGACCCTGCTTATAAGCTCGGAGCTTCACGATACGGAAAAGTATCCCATCAAAATAAGCCAATGCCGCCTTTCGGCGCTGGCCGATCTAATCAGAACATTTTAAAATAAAAAAGGCAGGCTTCAAAGCCTGCCTTTTTATTTTGCTTTTATCTCTGACGGCTGTTGCGAAGCCTTGCCATGGCCCTTGCAAGCATGGCCTGGTTGGCCCTGAACTCGGCCTGGCTGTGGCTCTGCCTCAAAGCCTCCCTGGCCCTGCGCTCGGCCCTTTCGGCCCGTGAGCGGTCGACATCCTCGGGCCACTCGCAGGTCTGGGCAAAGAGTATGGTCCTGTGGGGACCTACTTCCATATACCCCTCCGAATTGACAGCGCTTTTCCATACGCCGTTCTGCTTTATCTTGACGACCCCGGGGCTCAATACGACTATCATGGGCGCGTGATCCTTAAGCACTGTCCACTCGCCGTCGGTAGAGGTAAAGGTCAATGCCTCTATCTCACCCGAAAAAAAGCTGTGCTCGGGCGTCAGTATCTCAAAGGAAAAGGTGCTTTCGGCCATTACGCTTTCATCCTTTCAGCTTTGGCTATGGCCTCGTCTATGTCGCCCACCATCGAGAATGCGGCCTCGGGCAGGTCGTCGACCTTGCCGTCGACTATCATTCGGAAGGAGCGTATTGTGTCCTTAAGGGGCACAAACCTGCCGGGCTGGCCTGTAAACTGTTCGGCCACATTCATGGGCTGGGACAAAAACTGCTGTATTTTCCTGGCCCTGTAAACTATCTTGCGGTCCTCTTCGCTAAGCTCATCCATGCCGAGTATGGCGATTATGTCCTTAAGCTCGCTGTACCTCTGAAGGCATTCCTGCACCAGCCTTGCCACCTCGTAATGCTCCTGGCCCACTATATCGGGGGACAGTATCCTCGAGCTGGACTCCAGCGGGCTGACGGCGGGATATATACCCATTTCGGCAATGCTCCTGGACAAAACCGTCGTGGCGTCCAGATGGGAGAATATGGTGGCCGGGGCCGGGTCGGTCAGGTCATCGGCCGGGACATATATGGCCTGGACCGAGGTTATCGAGCCGTCGCGGGTGGAGGTTATCCTCTCCTCCAGCTCGCCCAGCTCCTCAGCCAGGGTAGGCTGGTATCCGACGGCCGAGGGCATCCTGCCCAGCATGGCCGAGACCTCGTTGCCCGCCTGGACATAACGGAATATGTTGTCGATGAACAAAAGGACATCCCTTTTGGAAACATCGCGGAAATACTCGGCCATCGTAAGGCCGGTCATGGCGACCCTCATACGGGACCCGGGGGGTTCGTTCATCTGGCCGAAGGCCATGGCCGTCTTTTCAATGGCGCCAGAATCGGTCATGTCATGGATAAGGTCGTTACCCTCCCTGCTGCGCTCACCGACGCCCGTAAATACCGAATATCCGCCGTGATTCTTGGCTATGTTGTAAATAAGCTCCATTATAAGGACCGTCTTGCCGACGCCGGCGCCGCCGAACAGACCTATCTTTCCGCCCTTGGCATAGGGGGTAAGAAGGTCAATGACCTTTATGCCGGTTTCAAAAAACTCGGTTTTGGAACTGAGGTCCTCAAAGGACGGCGAAGGACGGTATATCCCCCATTTTTCGCCCTCAATGGGCTTGCCTCCGTCTATCGGGTTGCCCAGAACATCGACGACCCTTCCGAGGGTCTGCTCTCCCACGGGCACCTTTATGCAGGAGCCGGTGTTTGTGACCTTCATGCCGCAGCTTAAGCCGTAGGTCGATTCCAGCGCTATGCAGCGGCATTCGCCCGGCTTGTCATGGGAGGCCACCTCCAGATGGACTCCCGTTTCGGTGACCAGAAGGTCATGGAGCTTGTATTCCTCATTTTCGGGGTATTTTACCGTAAGGACAGGCCCGCTTATCCCCGATATAACGGCCTGAGAGGTATTCTCATCCATCGAAGGCTTCTCCTCCTCTTCTTCATTTTCGCTAAAGGCCTTCTGAGAAGCGCCGCTGCCGCTTATTTCAGCGATCTCATTTGTGATCTGGGTCTGCCTGGCCATATTGAGCCGAAGACTCAATGTCTTCATCAGCTCGTCGGCATTCTTTGTAGCGCTCTGCATGGCATTCATCCTGGCATAGTGCTCGGCGGCATAGGACTGCACCAGCGCGTCAAATATCCTTGAAATGACAAACTGCGGCGCCAGCTGGTCAAAAACCTCCTGAGGCGAGGGGTTGTATATGACCTCGCCCAGGTCCTCCGAGCTTTGGACCTTTTCAAAGTCTTCCAGCCTTATGGGCAGTATGCGCCTTTTTTGGGGCTTGTTTATCATCTTGCCGTTTTCGCCGCTGTAAAGGGTGAAAAACAGATATACCTCATCGGTCTGGTCCAGATCAAAAAACTCCATGACGGGGTAAGCCAGCTGCCTTGCATTATAAAGCGATGGGTCCTGGGCGACGCCCGGGGCCTCATACTCAGGCTCTATGCCCCTTTTGCGGAAAAAGCGCGTGGCTATCATGCCGACCGTGACGACATAACAGCCCGGGTGCTGCTTTATCTCCTCGTAAGCGGCGTTCAAAACGTTGTTATTGTAGCTGCCGGCCATTTCCTTATCGCCGGCAATGACTATATATGTAGGCTTTTTGCCCGGGTGATCGCGGAAATAACGGTGGTCTATGCCCTTGCTGGACTGAAGGATATCCTTCATCGTCGACTGCAGGCGGGAAAAATACAAGTTGTTATAGGGTATATGCCCGGCGAACTTCTTCATGCGGGCCGAGGCCACCATCTGCATGGCCCCTGTTATCTTCCTCGTCTGCTCGACAGCCGTTATGTGGTGGCGTATCTCACTGACGCTCTGCATTCTTCTCGGCCTCCCATTCGGCAGCAAAGTCCTTTATGCACCCGCTGAGGCTTTCCCTGCTTTCATCCGAAAGCTCGCCGCTTTCATCTATTGTCTTCATGACCGAGCTTCTTTCGGCATGGAGCCTTTCCAGAAGGCGGTTTTTAAAATCAGAGACCTCCTTGAGCCCCACGGGTGAAAGGACATCCTCCTTGAAGGCAATAAGGAGCGCCGTCTGCTCCGAAAGGGAATATATCCTGTCGGCCGGCTGCTTTAAAAGCTCGGTCATGCGCTCACCCCTTTGCAGGAGCCTTTTGGTTGTCTCATCGACATCGGCGCCGAACTGTGCAAATACGGCCATATCCCTGTACTGCGCCACTTCCAGCCTCAGGCTGCCCGAAACCTTCTTCATGGCACTGTGCTGGGCCGCGCGGCCGACACGTGAAACCGAAAGTCCGACATTGACGGCCGGGCGGACACCGGCGTGAAACAGCTCGCTTTCAAGATATATCTGCCCGTCGGTTATCGAAATGACATTGGTCGGTATGTATGCCGAAATATCCCCTGCCATGGTCTCGACAATAGGCAAAGCGGTCATGGAGCCGCCCCCCTTTTCGGGCGACAGCCTGGCGGCCCTTTCCAAAAGCCTTGAATGCAGGTAAAATACGTCGCCCGGATATGCCTCCCTGCCCGAAGGGCGGTGGAGCAGAAGGGACATGGAGCGGTAGGCTACGGCATGCTTTGAAAGGTCGTCGTAAATTACCAAAGCGTCCTTCCCGTTATACATGAAATACTCAGCCACCGAGCATGCGGCGTAAGGAGCCAGATACTGCATGGCAGCGCTGTCGGAAGCCGTGGACACCACTATGACCGAATGCTCAAGCGTTCCGCTTTCCTCCAAAGTCCTTACAAGGGAGGCTACCGAAGACGCCTTCTGGCCGATGGCGCAGTAAACACATATGACTCCGCTGGTCTTCTGGTTCATCATGGCGGCCGTGGCTATCGATGTCTTGCCCGTCTGGCGGTCGCCTATTATAAGTTCACGCTGGCCGCGGCCGATGGGTATCATCGAATCGACAGCCAATATCCCCGTTTCCATCGGGGTATCGACAGGCGAACGGTCCATTATGGCCGGGGCCGGCATTTCCACAGGGCGGTAGGAGCGGCACCTGAGCTCCTGGCCGTCCAGCGGCCTGCCCAGGGGATCTATTACCCTGCCCAGAAGCTCCTTGCCAACGCAGACATCGGCCACCCTGCCGGTGCCCCTTACTATCAGCCCGGGACTGACGCTGTCACCCTTACCCAGAAGGGCGGCGCTTACCCCCTTGAGGTCCATGTCCAGCGCCATGCCGTACACATCATCCCCGAACTGCAGAAGCTCACCGTATTTGGCCGTTCCCAGGCCCGAAACCCTGACTATGCCGTCGGCGCAGCTTTTGACCGTGCCGTATTCATAGCTTATGACCTCAGGGGTATAACTTTCCAGCTTTTCTTTCAAAAAGCCGCCTATCGAGCCGTTATTAAAATCCAAAACCATAGACCTGCCTCCGTCAGCTTATGCGCATTTTCATGTCGGCAAGACGGGAGGAATAGCTGAAGTCATATACCTTTCCGCCGACATAGGCTATAAAGCCGCCGACTATTTCGGGATTTACCCTGTTTTCGACCAGCAGCCTTACTCCGCAGATTCCCTCCAGGCCGGACCTTATACGCTCAAGCTCGTCGGCCGGGCAGGGCTCGGCTGTCGTGACAGTGCACTTTTCAGCCTTGCCCTCGGGCAGGGGAGAGGTATTGGACATAAGGTTCTTCCTGACCTCCTCGTCAAAGCTCAGGACCCTTTTGGCCATCTCGCAGCCCAGCTCCAAAAGGTCGGCGCCGGCAGTGTCGATAATGTGCTTCTTCTCCTCCTGTGCCTCCTTGCGGGCCCTTTCAAGCTCCTGCTGGGACTGCTTTTTGGCGCTTTCCAGCCTTACTTCGCTTTCTTCCATGGCCTTCTTCCTTATGTCCTCGGCCAGCCTTTCACCCTCGGTGCGGGCATTTTTCAAAAGCTCGTCATATTCCTTGTTCTTCTTTTCGGCCTCGGCCATCAGGCCCTCGGCCTTCTGCTGCTCTCCCTTTACCCTGTCTGAACGCTGCTTCATAAAGGAGCTGACGGGGTTCCAGACCAGCACCCTGAGTATTATGTAAAGTATCGCGATATTGACAAGATGTATCGCGATATCTATGGGATATATTTCCATATTCTCCCCCTTACGCCATCGTAAAGGCGATTATCAGAGCGGTGACAAATCCATAAATGGCGCAGGACTCGGTCAGGGCAAGGCCCAAAAGCAGAGTCGAGCTTATTTTGCCCGAAGCCTCAGGTTGACGGGCTGTGGCGTCGGCAGCCTTTCCCGTGGCCAGACCCATGGCAAGGCCCGCCATCGAGCAGGGCAGAAGTGCGAGTGCAACGGCTAAAGATGTGATGTTCATGTTTTTTACCTCCGTTATTTTTGGGTTATTCAACGGCTTCGCCGATAAATGTAAGTGTCAGTGTTACAAAAATATATGTCTGTATAAGGGGATGGAACAGGTTAAAGTAAAGGCCAAGAACGCTTGGGAAGCCTATGGCGGCGTTTCCCAGGGCGGTATAGAGCAGGTCCATGACTATCATGCCGCCCAGCATATTGCCGAAAAGCCTGCAGGCCAGCGACACGGGCACGGCCAGGTCGGATACCACCTTGATGGGAAAAACCACAGGCGTGGGACGTGCCATGGAACTTATCCTGCCCCCGACGCCCTTTTCCCTTATGCCGTAGAAATTGATAAGCAGGAAGGTGACAAGGGCCATGGCGAAGGTCATGGTTATGTCGGCCGTAGGCGCCCTGACGCCCAAAAGCTCCACGGCGGCGCAGCCGACCATCAAAACGGCCACCGAGAATATGTAGGCGGGAAGCCCCTTCCCCAGGTCGCCGACCCCGCTTTTGGTAAAGGCGCATATATTCTCGATTATTATTTCCAGCACATTCTGTATACCCCTGGGCTCGTTGCTGAGCCTGGGCACCACAAAGAGCCTTATCATCAGGGCCAGGACCGTTATGACAGCCATGACGCACCATGTCGTTATGACGGTATAGCTCAGCTCAAACCCGCCGATACTGACCCTCTCGGCCCATATGCTGACCTCAAATTCCTCCGACGGCACACTGCCAAAGACCAGCTGGAGTATCTTTTCGGCCAGGCACCACGCGCCCGCCGCCGTCAAGATATTGGCCCAGGCCTTCTTTTTGCCTGCGGCTCCCTTCCTTAAAAGGAGCCCTGCACCAAGCATCAGTACGCCAAGGGCAAGTATGCCGTAATTAAGCAGCATTTCAAGCAAATTATCACTCCTTCTTTCTCATACGCTCAAAAATAAATCTTGCCGCCGCGCCGCAGATGAGCACAAAAGCCATCACGCAGCCACAGGAGGCAAGACCGTTTTTGTCCACAAGGGCACAAAGCCCCAACCCCGCCATCGGGCAGAAAAACTGCAGCACCAAAAACAAAGGCCTGATGCCTCCCTTTTTGGAAAAGCCGACGCCGACCATAAGCAGCCACAGCTGCAAAAGTCCGGAAACAAGCCCCAATATGACAGCTGCCACAGCCTTTACCCCTTCCTGTCCAAATGTTAAACGGTTTACCATATCAGGTAACTTCATACTTATATCACTTTTTACCACCGGGGTCAACGGCAAAATCGCCAAAACTCACTCTGTGCCGGCCGCCGGGGTTGCGCAAGGTATATGGCTTTTTTCAAATCCGCTTTAAAAAAACTCAAAACCCGCCCGAAACTTCGGGCGGGTATGTTTTACTTCAAAAATCCGGCCACTATCCTGGCCTCGGCCTCCTCCTCGGTCAGGCCCAATGTGCGCAGCTTCATTATCTGCTCGCCGGCTATCTTGCCGATGGCCGCCTCGTGGATAAGCTGGGCGTCGCCGTCGTTGGCGTCCAGGGTCGGTGAAGCCGATACCCTGCCGTTGCCGGCTATAATGGCGTCACATTCGGAATGGCCGGCGCAGGGGGCGTTGCCGATTATCTTGGAGGTGTAGCTCTGGAAAGAATCGTCCCTGGCCACCGAGCGGGATATCAGGTTTACCGATGAATTTTTGCCATTCATCTCCACAACAAAATCGGTCTTTGCCGTCTGGCTGCCGTCGGTCAGTATTCTTTCCCTGATTATAAGGGAAGCTTCCTCATCCAGGAAGGCCGAAGTCTCCCTGACCGTTTTGTCGACCCCGCCCAGCTGCAAAGAATCCATCTCGAGACTTGCCCCCCTGCCCAGGTGGATCTCGGTCACAGGGTCTATTGACTTTATCGAAAAGGGGCTGCCCGTGCCAACATGCTTTTCCTGATATATGACATGGGAGTTCTCCCCGACAAAAAAGCGATGGATGCCGTTGTGCCTTGCAGGCTCGCCGGTGGACACATGCACGCCGCAGCCGGCCATTATAAAGACATCGCAGTTTTCACCAATGTAAAAATCATTATATACAAGGTCGTCTATCTTGCCGTGGGTGACACAGGCGGGAATGGATACCCTTTCGCCCCTGGTGCCGGGCAGCACATGGATCTCCATGCCGGGGGCGTCCTTTTTGTCCTCTATCTTTATATGCTCGGTCGACTTGCGCTGCACGCAGACGCCGTTCTCCCTTATGCTGTAAGCGTCGGTATATCCCAGCGTATCGTCATAATCCGAAACGGCCTTCAAAAGCTGCTTCGTCATTTCGTCCATGGGCTTTCTGATGCTGTTCATCGGCTTATACCTCCGTAGTAATGTACCTCTTTTTTGGGGCACTGAACGCACCCCGGCCCGCCGCTTAAAAGCTCGGGCAGGATCTCTTTGGCATCCCCGATGCTCTGAACAGATCCGTCGGCTATGACGGCTATGGTATCGGCTATCGAGAGTATCCTCTCCTGGTGGGAGATTATGACCATCGTGCCGCTGCGCCTGTCCCTTAATTCCTGGAACACATCTATAAGATTGTTGAAGCTCCAAAGATCAATGCCGGCCTCGGGCTCGTCAAAGACCGTAAGGTCTGTATGGCGGGCCAGGACGGTGGCCAGCTCTATCCTCTTGATTTCTCCGCCCGAAAGGGTCGAGTTGACTTCCCTTTTGATATACTCGCGGGCACACAGTCCGACCCTTACAAGATAGTCGCAGGCTTCGCCCTCGGACATATCCCTGCCCGAAGCCAGCTGCAGAAGGTCCAGAACCGTAAGCCCCTTGAACCTGACGGGCTGCTGGAAGGCATAGCTGATGCCCAGGCGTGCCCTTTGTGTTATGTCAAGGTTGGTAATGTCGTTGCCCTTGTATATTATGCTGCCTTCCTGGGGCTTTTCCAGCCCCGCTATTATTTTGGCCAGCGTCGTTTTGCCGCCGCCGTTGGGGCCGGTTATGACAACTATTTTATTGTCGGGGATCTCAAGGTCGATGCCCTTGAGGACCTGGGTGCCTTCCGGCGCCGTCCATTTTATATTTTTAAGCGTAAGCATACGCTCCACCTCTTTCCGGGGCTGAGCCCCTTGGGTTCCTTTATTTCAAAAAGGCCGCAGCCTTTGTTTTCGGGTTTATTATACACTGAAATCGTACATTTTAAAAGACATATTTAAAAAAAATATATGAAGTTTTTTTCACACCCAAAGCCAAAAATCCCGAACGGGGACCGTTCGGGAGATATTTTACAAAGCCTGCCAGAGCCACTGAGCAAACGACACCACCAAAGGCATGGTAACTATGCTCAGAACGGTGCTGAGGCACACACTTTTGACGGCCTGCTTGTAATTTTTGTTGTGTATCTGGGCGAAAATGGCAACATTAGACCCAACGGGCGTGGCGGCGACGATTATAAGGGCCGTGGCCAGCATTTCATAACCATCTGGCACAAGGCACAGAAGAAGGGCTGTCAGCACGGGGACAACAACCAGCCTGACGGCGGCGCTCAGGTATGCCGTCTTGTCCCTGAGAAGATCCGAAAGGCTTACCTGGGCAAGATATGTGCCCAGGCTGAACATGGCCACAGGGGCGTTCATGCCGGCCATATAGCCGATGGTACCGCTTATTATCTCCGGCATTTCAAAGGGCAGGAGAAATATGATAAACCCCGCCGCAAGGCTCAAAACCACGGGGTTGGTGGCAATCTTCTTAAAGGATATCTGCCTCTTGTCCCCCGTTATGACAAAAACGCCGTAGGTCCACTGAAGGATATTTAGAAGAGCGACAAAGGACGAGGCGTAAAAAACCGCTTCGGTGCCAAAGATGACCGACACTATCGGCACACCCAGAAAGCCTGCGTTTGAAAAGGAAGTGCCGAAATTTTCGATGGGATGTTTTTTGAAAAGAAGGGCCGACACACCCATGGCCAGCAAAAGCCCCAGCAGCGAGAAAAGGAAGGCTATGCCGAAACCCATGAGCTTTTCGGGGCTGTATTCGGTCAGAAAGGCGTTTATGACGACCGACGGCATTATTACATATATAAGTATGTTGCCCAGGCTTTTGGTACCCTCCGGGCTGACCCTTTTGGTTTTGTAAAGCCAGGCCCCGACGAACATCAGCAAAAACATTATCGCTATCTGCTTAAAAAGTACGCCCGTTATTCCCATGGTTTTCCCTCCTGATGATGACAAAACAAAAACCCCTGCCTGAGGGCAAGGGTTTTCAATATTTGGTGGGAGAAGGTGGATTCGAACCACCGAAGTCACTGACAACAGATTTACAGTCTGCCCCCTTTGGCCACTCGGGAATTCTCCCATATCAAGCTTTGTTTTGGTGGAGCTGGTGGACGGATTCGAACCCCCGACCTGCTGATTACAAATCAGCTGCTCTACCTGCTGAGCTACACCAGCATGTGTCACCTACGACGCTTGATTATTGTAGCAGACATGATTATTTTTGTCAATGACTTTTTTGAAAAATCCTTCGGTTTTCAGTTCCTTTGCAAAAGCCGCTTCAAAAGCTCTTCCCCCCGCTGCCTGCGCCTTTCGGTTTCGCATATGTCCGGGCTGTAACATTCCCCGTCAAAGGCCAGCACATCACCCTCCTTTATATTTTCAGGCATAAGGGAAAAGGGGACCCTTTTCACATCCCCCTCCCTTTGCAGAAGGGCAAAGTCCCCCTCTCTTCGGTCAAAGACATAACTTTCCATTTAAAAACCGCCCTTTCTCAAAAAATCCACAGCCTGTGAAAAGAGCCCGCCTGTGCCCCCGCCCCCGGCCTCCGTCAAAGACGAGGGATATATCTCGCTGCCATCGGTGTAAAAAACTATATCACCCTGCTCATCTGTGCGGTAAACCTCCCTGCCTTTGAGCTTTTCAAGTGTAGCGGCCGAGGGGTGGCCGTAGCTGTTGCCCTCGCCCACCGAAATGACGACGATATCGGGGGAACACGCGCTTAAAAATGCGTCGCTTAGGGAGGTATCGCTGCCGTGGTGGGGAGCTTTGAGGATATCGCAGGAAAGGTCGGCCCCGCTTTCCAAAAGGCGGCTTTCATATTCCGCTTCGCCGTCCCCCGTAAACAAAAGTGATATATCCCCGTAGGTTATTTTAAGCGCAAGGGAACTGTTGTTTATATCGTCAAAACCGCTGCCGTCATTCAAAAAGACGCACTCGGCCTGCCCCAGCATGAAGCTGTCCCCCGCCTTGGGCAAAACCACATTTACGTCATTTTCCCCTGCGCTTTCCAAAACCCTCATATACACATCCGAGGTGTGGACATAGGGAGACATATAAAGGGTATCGGCACCCATATCCTCCAATATCCCGGGCAGCGAGCCTATATGGTCGGCGTGGGGGTGGGAAGCGACGGCAAAATCAAAACGGGTTAAGCCCATCGCTTCCGCCTTTTCTTCTATAATACCGCTTTGCCCCAGGTCGCCTGCGTCTATCAAAAGAGCGCTTTCACCGCATTTGATTATGGCGCAGTCGGCCTGCCCCACATCCAAAAAGGCGGCGTAAAGCCCCTCCTGCGGGCCGCCAAGGCCAAAAAATGCGGCAGCCAGCACAGCCGCCGCGGCCGCAAAACCCGAAAGGAGCCTGAATGATTTTTTCTTTTTCCTTGCCATATCAGTTTTCCCCTGTTATCTCTGTTTTTATTCCCAGGCTTTCAAGGTCGCGCCAGAAGCCGGGATATGATTTTGAAACGCACTCGGCCCCCTCGATGACGGTTGGCTCCTTTGCAAGGCAGGCCAGAATACCGGCCGTCATGGCTATACGGTGGTCGCCCCCTGATGACACCGTGGTCCCGCCCCTGGGGCGGCAGGGGTATATCATTATATGGGAAGGGTGCAGCTCGGCCCTGCCCCCCATTTTGTTTATAAGCCCCACTATCCCGCTTTCCCTGTCGCTTTCCTTGGCCCTCAGCCTTTGGGTGCCGTAAAGGGCCGAGGGGGAATCGGCGCATGTGGCCGCTGCCGCCATGGGCAGGGCTATGTCGGGAAAATCGGTAAAGTCCAATGAAAACCCCCTGAAAGTGCTGCCCTCGGTAAATCTCAGTCCGCCCGAAAGGGCGCCCATGTCATTCAAAGCGTATCTTATCATGATATCACCCTGGACGCTTTCTTCATTTAACCCCTCCAGAGCCACATCCCCGCCGGCGGCGCCCAGAACGGCCCAGAAGGCAGCCTGGGACCAATCGCCCTCTATCTCAAGATCCAAAGGCCGGTAGCCGCCTCCGTTTATATAAGCACCCTTGCGGCTGATATTTGCCTCGGACCCGAAAAGCCCCATGACATGGGCCGTCATCATGGCGTAAGGCAGCGACGGCGGCCTGCGGTCAAAAAGCAGTCCCGATGGCCTTTCAAGGCAGGCCAGGGCCATCATAAGCCCCGACACGAACTGCGAGGACTCTATATCCCGAAGGGAATACTCCCCTGCTTTAAGCCCGCCTCCAGCCTTTATAAGCCCGGGAAGCTGTTCATAAAAAAGGCCCTGCCTTTCGCAGAAATCCCTGTATGCCCCCATGGGGCGCCTTAAAAGGCCCTTTTGCCCCTCCAATGAGGAAACTCCGCTTCTCAAAAGGGCAAATGGCAGTATAAACCTGAGTGTAGAGCCGGAAAGGCCGCAGCGAACACCGAAAGGCTCCCCTGTGGACATGTCCCTGCCCTTTATCTCAAGGCATCCCTCTGCCTCATTTACCTCGGCGCCCATGGCGCGCACGGCTCCTATGGTGGCGGAAATGTCATCTGACATGACGATATTGCCGATGCGGCTTTCGCCGCAGGCGGCAGAGGCGCATATTATCGCCCTGTGGGCCATGCTCTTGGAGCTTGGCGGCCTTACTCTCCCCCGGGCCGTGCCCGGATAAACCTTTATATTCATCTTACATTCTCCCAATATATCCGGGCGGCATTTTCGGCACCCTCAATTATGCTTCCTTCGTTCAGCAGTTCAAAATCCCGGTATTTGAGGTAAAGGGGCCACCTGCGGGCCTTCAGCGCGTCATAGGCCCCCTCCTTTCTCAAAAGGGGCCTTGTTTCAAAGCTCTTTTTATCGGGCGTCCTTATGATATGGACTACAAGCGCCCTTCGGCTTAAAACCTCGGGACAGAATCCGTTTTCGACAAATCCCCCGCCCGGGGACAGGACAAGCCCCCCGCGAAATGAGTATTCCAGCGCCAGCTCCCGCTCCAGCCTGCGGAAGTATCTTTCACCCATTTTTTCAAAGATCTGACCCACCGGCATTCCAAAGCGCCTTTCGATAACGGCGTCAAAATCAATGAAGTCGTATCCCAAAAGTTTTGATACCTCCCTGCCTATCGTCGTTTTGCCGGCGCAGGGCATACCGATAAAAAGCAGCGAGGGCTTTTCCCTTAAAATCCTGCCTTCCATAAATCCCTTCCTTTGTCCAAAAGCAGATCAAAAAGCCCTATGGCCGTCACAGCCTCCATGACGGGCACCGCCCTGTGGGCTATGCAGGGGTCATGCCTGCCTTTAAGCTCCAAAGGCTTTTCCTCTTTTGTTAAAAGGTCCACCGTCTGCTGCCTTTTGGCGATGGAGGGGGTGGGACGGAAAACCACCCTGTAAATGAGCGGCATGCCGTTTGATATCCCGCCGTTTATGCCGCCGCTTAAATTGCTTATCGTCTTGACCCCACCATCAAAGGCAAGCTGATCGTTTGCCTCGATGCCGCTTAAATAGGCAAGGCCAAAACCCATGCCGAACTCTATGCCTTTAACGGCGGGCACCGAAAAGGCAAGGTGGGAAATGACGCTTTCCAGCGAATCGAAAAAGGGCGAGCCCACCCCTTTTGGCAGGCCGGCAACGGCCGTTTCCACCGTACCGCCCAGGGAGTTTCCCTCGGCCGCAGCTTCCCTTACGGCATTTTTCATCTCATCGCCCCTTTCGCCGTTTATGACGGGGAAAGGCGCAGCGGAAAGCGCGGCAAACTGCTCTTTCAAAATACCCTCGTCGGCTTCCTCAAAATCGTCGTCCCTTATCTCGCCCACCGACGAAAGGTGGGAGGCTATCAGTATGCCCTTTTTCTCAAGGGCTGACTTTAAAAAACCGCCCAAAGCCGTAAGCGGCGCCGTCATGCGGCCCGAAAAGCTGCCCCCGCCGCGGAAATCGCCGTAGCCTGCCAGCTTTATATATGAGGTATAATCGGCGTGGGAGGGCCTTAACACCCTTTCGGGATAATCCTTGTGCCTGGCGTCGGTGTTTTTTATTATTATAGTAAGGGGCGTCCCGTCGGTATAACCGTTATAAAGCCCCGATATGACCCCGGCTTTATCGCCTTCGTGCCTTGAGGTGGAAATATCCCCCCTGGCCCTTCGCCTTTCCATCATGCGCTCTACGGCATTCTGGTCGTAAGCCATGCCTGCCGGCAGCCCGTCGGCCGTAATGCCGATATATTCCCCATGGGAGACGCCAAAAAGGCTTATCCTTATATTCCTGCCGAAGGTGCCCGTCATATCTTTCCCCCCTTTATAAGGTCATTCTGGTATTCTTTTGAAATATCCATAACGGCCTTCATAAACTCCAGGTAATATTCCGAATATTCCGGGTTTTCAAGCCTTTTCATGCCCTTTTCCAAAACGGTTTTTTCGCGAGAGGGGTCAAATATCTCCATGCCCACCCGGCGCTTATATGCGGCTATCTCCCGGGCCGTATCCATGCGCGCCTCAAAAAGCGCGGCCATTTTCTTATCTATCTCGTCTATATCCATGCGTGCCCGTTCAAGGGTATCCATCAAAACCACCTCGGCTTTATTTTATTGTATGGCGGCTTAAAAGGCAAGCCGCGCCCGGAGATTTAATGTCGTCTTAAAGCTTATGCTATTGCGCGGATGCACACTTTCGGTATATAATCCATATATACGGCCCGCACAAAAAAAAGGGCCGGGAAAGGTGAAAAGAATGGCTTTTAAAATAATAACCGATTCCGCCTCCGACACTCCGCAGTGGATAATCGACAAGTATGGCCTTTTGATGATACCCACTCCCGTAGTCATAAACGGCGAGGATCATTTTGACCGCAAGGATATTTTTCCCGACAGGTTTTATGATGTTTTGCGTTCGGGAGTCGACATCAAGACCTATCATATCAACGCCCACATGTTCCGCGAGGCCTTTGAGCCCTTTGCCAAGGCAGGAGACGAGGTGCTTTACCTTTGCTTCTCGACAGGTATAGCCGGCACATTCGGCGCGGCCAATATGGCCAAAAGCGACCTTTTGGAAACATATCCTGATTTCAAGCTGACCATTATTGATACAAAATGTGCTTCTGTAGGATATGGGCTTGTTTGTTACAAGCTCCTCAAGATGCTGGAAAACGGTGCTCCGAAAGAGCTTATTTACGAAGCGGCCGAGTTCTTCTGCGCCCATATGGAACACTCGGTCACGGTCGAAACCCTTGAATATCTTTTGAAGGGCGGCAGGATAAGCAAGACGGCGGCTACCTTTGGCAGCATATTGGGCATCAAGCCCATTATAATCGTCGACCAGAACGGCGCTTTGTCGGCTGTCGAGAAGGTCAGGGGACGCAAGGCCTCCCTGGACAGGATCATTGAGCGCACGGGTGAGGTAGGCTGCCATCTGGAAAAACAGGTAATAGCAGTGGCCCACGGCGACTGCCTTGAAACGGCCGAGGAAATAAAGAAAAAACTTATCGAGCTTTACGGCTGCCGTGATGTTATCATAGGCGAAATAGGCTGCGCCATCGGCGCTCATACGGGTCCCGGCGTCGTCGGAATCGTCTGCCAGAACGCCATGGATGAGCGTTTTGAGGCCTTCCTTAATTAAAAAAACCATTTGAAAAAGCCGCCTTGCATTAAGGCGGCTTTTAAATTTTTCTGTTGCATAAGAAAAGGATTGCTGGTATAATGCCATTTACAAGGCCTTCGGGCCAAAATAACAGACAGTTCGTAACCATCCTGTCTTTAAACAAAACTAAGGGACTTTGCAGGCTCCGCCTGCCTTTTTAAGCGTGCCCTTAGGCGCGCTTTTTTTGCGCCTTGGGGAAAAGTCCCTCCAAATCAAAGGAGGACAAAAAAATGAAGGATCAAAAAGTAAGAAAGCTTGCCTTTTCGGGAATGACCATCGCCGTTTATGTGGTGCTTATGTACCTGACCCAAAGCATATCTTTCGGCGCCTATCAAATACGCATAGCCACCGCCCTTTATGCCTTAAGCTGGCCCTTCCCCTTCCTGGCGCTGCCTCTGGCTTTGGCAAACATGCTGTCAAACCTTCTGTTCGGCGGCATGGGCATACTTGACATAGCCGGCGGGTTCCTGATTGGCATCATGACCCCCCTGACAATCAACCTTTTCAAAAGGGGCCGTTTGCCCCGGGCATTCATTGCACTTCCGATACTGTTTATCCCCGGGCTGGGCGCTCCCACATGGATATCCCGTATCCTTGGCGTACCCTACGGCCCGCTGGCCTTAAGTGTCACAATCGGCCAGGCTGTCCCCGCCTTATGCGGCCCCGCGCTGGCCGCTTTGGCCGAAAGGTCTTTCAAAGGAAAGGAGAGTTTTTAAATGGAAAGCACAGGCAGGAAAAAAGAAGAATTGGGCAGCGTTTCGGCCCTTGGCAGCGGACACACCAGATACCCCTCCGATTACGACCCTTCGGTCCTGGAGACATTTCCCAACAAGCACCCGATGAACGATTATTTCGTCAAGTTCAACTGCCCCGAGTTCACAAGCCTCTGCCCCTTAACGGGCCAGCCCGACTTCGCTTCGGTCTATATCTCCTATGTGCCCGATAAAATCATGGTCGAAAGCAAGTCGCTCAAGCTCTATCTTTTCAGCTTCCGCAACCACGGCGATTTTCACGAGGACTGCATGAACATAATAATGAAGGACCTCATAAAGCTGATGGACCCCAAATATATCGAGGTCTGGGGCAGGTTTACCCCCAGGGGCGGCATTTCGATAGACCCCTACTGCAATTACGGCAAGCCCGGCACCAGGTGGGAACAGGCCGCCTGGGAGCGTTTAAGGCTCCACGACATGAACCCCGAAAGGGTGGACAACAGGTAAATAAAAGCGGCGGTTACCCGCCGCTTTTTTTGTAGGGATCGGCATTTTGCTTGCTTACTGTGCAGACATAGTTTAAACCGCACCTGCTTTTTTACTTTTTAAATACAAAAAGATATTCATGAGCAATCAATAGAAAATTATATTTAACACTGCTGGTTTTCCAATATCCCGTCGCCCTGCAATTATGTTGCTCCTTAATGATTAATTCTTTAAGTTTAAATCCTACATCTTCAAAAATCCGCATAACCTCAAAAGACATAGGAACCATAAATCCTTTCTGTCGGGTATCTCCCATCAGCACGGCACAAAACTTACCTTTTTTCAGCACACGAAAGCATTCGTCAGCAACAGCTTCCATTTCCTTAAGAAAAGCCTTAACCTTCAAGCGCGATAAATCTTCCTCTATATCCTCGCTGTATTTAATGATATTGGCATACGGAGGGTGTGTGCATATAAGATCAATGCTTTCATCAGAAATAAAAACAAGCTTTCTTGCATTACTTATTATATATACTTTTCCTTTGGCAAGTTCATCATTAAAATTTGTTTTTTACCATTTTAATTACAATAATTTTCGATAATATCCATTTCCCAAAAATTCAATGACGCTCTTATCACGTAAAACTTGTAATTGTTGCCTTATTTTTGCTTCTACATTATGATTATCAATGTGTTTTAATTGTAGTTCGTCTTTAAAATTATACATATCTTTGAGTGAAAAATCATTATTTGAAATAGCATTAATACAACATAAAATATCTAAAAGCCAACTACGATTTTCTATATTATTCGTCTGCAATTTTTTTAATTTTGCATATTTATCCACTACTAATTTTCTGTCGGCAAATTTTTGATTACTTATTATTGTTATTTTAGCTTGTTCAGGTATCTGCGAATATAAAATATTACAACCTACCCATCCCGCCCTACGAGCAGTTTCTGAAAGTGGCTTCCTTTTTTCTATAACTGACGGCACAAAGAAAAACTTTGGTATAAGTGTAAGATTAATAACTTGCAAATTATCCGAATATTGCATCACAAATAAATCAGGATTACTTATACTTGTAATCCTTTCTATCATAGTTGAATACGCTCCATCAGTAATTTTTTTCCCTATTCTTTTGTTTTTACTTTTTAGTTCATAAATCTCACCACAATTCTCGCATTTAAAGTCAGCAACAGGCATATTATTACCAAGACTTGAAATATGCATATTTCCGCATGATGGGCAAAAAATATTATGTGCAACCCAATGCTCGCTCATAATTCTTATTTTTTGAGAATTACTTGTAAAATCAGCAACCAACTCGGTATTCAAATTAAAATTCATACCATTCTACATAATTACCTTTCTCATCATTTGCCGATATTTGTTTTGCGATTACATGACCTGGACACAAAACAAATTTACCATTTTTATATCCTTGTTCTGCGATTTTTAAAGCTTCATGTATATTATCAGCTTCAATCGTAAAATTTTCTGATACAACTTCCTCGATAACTACATTATACTTTCTTGCCATCTGACATACTTTCCTTTCTATGCAAACGCTAATTCAAGTTACCAACTGCAACCCTTGCGCCTTCTTCGCTAATTTTTCAATAAAATTCGCAAGTTCAACCTGTTTTGCATCATCAAACACATTTTCTGTATATGCAGTAAAACTTGCCGTATCGGTTATAGGCCGATACGGTGGATCAAAATAAACGAAAGTACGCTCATCAATGAAATCGGCTGATTCCTTGTAATCGCCGCAGACAATGATTACATTTTTCAATCTTTCAGCAACGGCCCGAAGATTTCTCTCATCGCATATCATAGGATTCTCATAAGAGCCCATAGGAACATTAAATAAACCTTTCTTATTGACTCGGTATAATCCATTGAAACAAGTTCTGTTAAGAAATATCACAAGGGCAGCTTTTTCAGCATTTGTATTTTCATCACTGTTTACCTTTAAATTGTTAAAGCGTTCACGCTTTAACAAATAATAGGCTTTGCGCCGTTCCTTGTCCATAGAAGTAAATTCACTTTGCATAATTATCAGTGTTTCAATTAATTCATCAATATTATCCCTGATAACACGATAAGTATTTATGAGTTCTGCATTTATATCGCTGATATATGCAGACTCAAGATCATATTTACTTAATATATCAAAAAGGACTGCCCCGCCTCCAACAAAAGGCTCTGCATATTTGTTAATTTTACCATTTTTAAATGGATAATATTTTTCAATTTCACCAAGCAGCTGTCCCTTGCCGCCAGCCCATTTTAAAAATGGCTTTATTTTATTTTTACTTTTATCCCGTTGGCATATGCATTTTGAATTTACCGGGTTTTCGGCGTCAGCCGGGATTAACCACACATTACCTACTTTTTTCAGGTTATCAATTTTACCCTCCATGCAGAGAGAAACAACCTGCTGTTGTGAAACTCCCCACTTTTCAGCGGCCTCTTTAGCTGACATATAATCCATATTTACACCCCCGGATTGTATGAACAACATTGTATTCCAAAATGCAAATAAACACAATAATAAATATTTAATACCGCATTTCCCGCTTTTTTATTTTATATAAGATACCCCTGCAGGAAATTGAATATATAGCCCGAAAGGGTTATGCCGATAATGCATATGGCGATAAACAGGGCAAGGAGCCTGGGCTTTACCGCCTTTCTGAGCATTATAAGCGAAGGCAGGGAAAGGGTAGTGACCGCCATCATGAAGGAGAGCACCACGCCCAGCAGCGCGCCTTTGGCCAAAAGGGCCTCGGCTATCGGTATCGTGCCGAAAATATCGGCATACAACGGCGCGCCGGCCAGCACGGCTATAATGACTCCGAAAGGATTGTTTTTTCCCAAAAGGGCCACTATAAACCTTTCGGGTATGGCATTATGGATAACCGAGCCTACGGCCACCCCTATAAGTACATAGGGAAAAACCTTCCTGGCCGTTTCCCGCACCTGCGAAAAAGCATATTCGGCCCTTTCCTTTTTCCCGATATCCTGCCCCTCGTATTTCCCGGCAAAGGACGCCGCCCTTATATATTCCTCGACCTCATTTTCCATATGGGCCTTTTCGATGGCCCAGCCGCCCAAAACGGCCACCAAAAGCCCCAAAACGACATATATAAGCGCCGCTTTGAAGCCGAATACGCCGCTTAAAAGCACCAAAGACCCAAGGTCGACCATCGGCGAGGAAATAAGGAAGGAAAAGGTCACCCCCAAAGGCAGCCCCGCGCCTGTAAACCCGATGAAAAGAGGGATCGAGGAACAGGAACAAAACGGCGTCACGGTGCCCAGCAGCGCGGCCAATATCCTGGCCGTCATGCCCCTGAACCGCCCCAAAATATCCCTCGTCCTCTCGGGCGGGAAATAGCTCTGGATATATGAAATAACGAATATCAAAACAGCCAACAGAACCATTATCTTTATCGTATCATAAATGAAAAACCTTAGGCTCCGGTATAAAAGGCCCTGCGTATCAAGGCCAAAAAGCTCCAGGCCCTGCCCGACGGCCCTGTCAAGCCATTTCATGCCTAAAACCTCATTTTGAATAAATCCTAAAACCGAAGTCACAGCGACCCCTCCTTAATATTGTGCGGCTGCTTCCGCGGGCATTATTATATATAACATATTGATATTTGTCAATATGTTATTCTCACCGCTCACCACCCAAGAATTATCATTCCCCGCATATGCGCCGCCCTTTTGGCAAAATCTTTGCAAGCCGCCAAAGCCATCACTATTGAAGGGGGCTAAAAGGGCTGGTATAATAGGGAACATAAGCAAAGCTTTAAGGGAGGGTCCAAAATGAATCAAAGCAAAAACCGCGTATCTTTGGCGGGATGGCTGATCTCTTTCGGTGTGATATTATCGATACTTCTCTTTTTTGTCGTGCTGCCCAACAGGCCGACGGCCGACATAGATGTTTCATACGGAGTATATTTGGACCGCACATGCAACTACGAGGACTGTGAAGAGCCCGCCATCGTCTCGGTAGATGATGACCTTGATTTTGGCATGGATTTCCCCGCTGATGCGGAAGACACCATAAGCGACGGCCTGCCCTTTACGATAGACGGCGGCCCTAAATTCGGTTTTTCAGCCTATTTCTGCTCGGAGCACAGCGACGAGGGGACCGAACTTTTCAGAAAGCAGATAAAAAAATACGCCCGCACCCCAGGCGGGCAGCGGGCAATACTTTTCGTTACCGGCCTGGGCCCCGTTTTGCTGGCCGCCGGCATATGGTTCGCCTTTGAGGGCAAGCGCCAGCGCAAAAGGAAGGCCAGGGCCGACTCGGCCGAGATCGCCCAGAAGGGATATACCGCCGAAATGGCCCAAAAGTTTTACGATTACTGCGTCCAGGCCGGCATAAAGGACCTCGACTCAGATGTAAACCGCAGGAGGGCCTTGCAGCTGGCCCAAGCCACCAAGGAAATAAATTTTGACAACATGGAAAACATCTATGTTGAAATGTTCAACTCGGTATATAAGCCCCTTGCCCTTAAAAAGGCCCGGGAGGAAGCGCAGAAAAAGAAAAACGAGTATGATCAGCGCATGTTCCTTGATAAGCAGTCCTTCGAGCGCCAGAAAAGCCTTGCCGAAAAGGGGCCGATGAGCAAGCGCGTATCCATGCTGGAAAACGAGCTTTCCGCGATACAGTCCCAGATAAACTCCATGGATAACGCCCTGAGCGCCGCCATGCTGGCAGGCGCGGCCATAACCACCGCCTCGATGGAAAAGGAGAAGGACACGGCCTTTTTAGCCGGTACGGCCACGGGTATCGGCGGGCTGGGGGCCGGCATTGCCACGGCCTCACGCCTGGAAAACGAAAACCGCGAGATAAGGGCCAGGAACGAGGCCAGGAAGCAGGCCATAAACAAATCTTTCAGCAGCGATATAAGCTCGGGCTATGCCGGCAAGGGCAGGCTTTTATCAAGCCAGAAAGCCATGGAAAAGAAGATACTTGCGGCAAAGACCAAGCTGTTTGACGACAGCCGCAGCCCCGACAGGCTCTTTGAATCCATGACCGTAAGCAAGCCCTTCTGTTCGGTTTCCAAGGAAACGGGCAGCATTACCGTAAGCCTTACGGTAACGGGCAACAAGTCCTTCCCGATAGAAGGGATAAAGGGCAAGACCTTTATTGACGGCACCATTGCCGCCGCCTTCAGCCTAAACAGCAAAAAGGAGGGCATAGCCTATCTCAACCTGCCTTTGGAGGGGGTCTCCCAGGGTGAAACGGTAGAGCTTACGGGCATATATATCCCCGAGATGAAGAATGTAAAATACAATGTCACAGCCGAACCTTTCAAGCTGTGGGTTTCCGAAAAATAAAAAGGCCGCCCTGCATAGCAGGGCGGTTTTTTATACGATCAGAAAGGCCGGCGGCACCAGCACCAAAAGCCCCAATATATTTAAAAGGGTAAAAACACCCAGATACCGCAGGGGTTTTGCCCCGGGCACACGGATATAAAACTTAAATGATATCAGGCTTGCAAGGGAAGCAATAAGGGTCCCCAGCCCGCCAAGGTTGGTCCCGGCCAGAAGGCATTTCCAATTTTCCGTAAAGCCCGAAAGGAGCACAGACGCAGGCACATTGCTTATGACCTGGCTGGAAGCAACGGCCGTAAGAAGTGCGTTTTCCTTAAGCCATCCGCCCAAAAGCTGCCTTACCTGCGATATGACCCCGATATTCCCCGCAAAGACAAAAAAGCAGACAAAGGTCAGAAGCAGGCCGTAATCCACCTTTGAAAGCAGCCTGCGGTCGGAAACAAACACCGAAGCCAGCACCACAGCCGTCAGTATCCCATAATGCAGCACCCTGAATACCGACAAAAGGCACAGCGCGAAAAGCAGCCCGTAAAGGGCCAGCCTTTTGGGGCTTTCCACACGGTATTCCGAGGGGAACCTGACCTCTATCCCCGTTTTCGGCACCCTCAGGCTCATAAGCACCACCAGCACAAAGCTCATAATTGTCAAAGGCAGGGCAGTGCCGAAGAACTCGCCCGCCGACAGCCCGTAATGGGCGTAAAGGAACAGGTTCTGCGGGTTGCCCACCGGCGTCGCCATGCTCCCCAGGTTGGCCGCCACCGTCTGCATGACGATGACCCATATAAGAAGATCCCCGCGTCCGATGGTTGACATGACCAAAATGGCAAAGGGCACAAAGGTGATAAGGGCCACATCGTTTGTAACCACCATGGAAGTGAAAAAGGGCAGAAGCGCCAAAAGCGCTGCCACGGTGCGGATCCGCCTGCGGCCTGTCAGCAGGCGCTGGGCCAGGATGAAAAACAGGTTGCAGAACTGAAGCCCGGCTATTACCGCCATAAGGCAGAAAAGCAGGCACAGTACCCGCAGGTCGATATATCCCAAATACTCGGGGCCGGGCGGCACGGCGGCCATGGAAACAAGCATGGCCGCAAAAGCCGCGATAAGCACAGGCTCGCGCTTTGCAAATTTTTTGATTCCTCCCATCGGCACAATCCCCCGTTTCCCGTTTTAAGCCACGGATTATGATAGCACGCGCAGGACAAATGTCAAGTCCGATACACCCAAACGGCGAAAAACGGCAGTGATTCCGCGCCTATATCCGGTTTTTATCTCCCCAATCGCACATACTGTCCAGGATTGGAATAAGGGATTTTCCTCTCTCGGTCAGGCTGTATTCCACCTTGGGCGGAATCTGAGGATATTCCCGTCTTAAAACAAGACCATCCCGCTCCAGCTCCTTTAGTGTCGTGCTGAGAGTTTTATACGATATTGTCTTTATATATTTCTTCAGCTCGTTGAACCGAACCACCTTGTATTCCATAAGTGCATACAGAATGAACATCTTGTATTTCCCCTGTATAAGGGACATGGTGTAATTAAATCCCGTCTTTTCCAGATCGGCGTCGCTTATGCACTCAAGACTCATTTTACGCTCTCCTAAAAGTAAGTATATTAATTTAATGTAAGTATCGCACTTTGATGTGCGTACTTGTTTTTATTTTAGTTCTTGCTATTATTATATTGAAATCGGAAGAAAAAGTCAATTCCGATAACCGAAACGAAAAAGGAGCGGTAATTATGACAAAAGATTTCGGAGTAAAACCCTATTTGTTCCCCATGCCCACCTATATGATAGGCACATATAATGAAGATGACACGGTCGATGTAATGATGATGGCCTGGGGCGGCATCTGTGCCGAAGACATGGTGGCCCTCAATCTGGAAGAAGATCACAAGACGGTGGCAAACCTCAAAGAAAAAAAGGCCTTCACCCTGGCCGTTCCCGGGATTGATACCATTGAGCAGTCGGATTTCTTCGGTATTGCCTCGGCCAACAGGGTAAAAGACAAGTTTGAGCGCAGCGGGCTGCATGCAGTCAAAAGCAGCAGGGTCAATGCCCCCGTTATAACCGAATATCCCCTGACGCTGGAATGTGAAGTCATCGAGATGCAGGAGCAGCCCTACGGCCTGAGGGTTTTGGGCAGGATAGTAAATGTAATAGCCGACGAAAAGATCCTCAACGAAAAAGGGAAGATTGATTGCGCCAAAATAGGCGCCTTTGCCTTTGACCAGATAAATCACGGCTATTACGCCATCGGTGAACAGGTCGGCAAAGCCTGGAACAGCGGCTCCGAACTCATGAAAAAGCAATAGGAGGCATATCATGGGCAAAAAAATAGTCATTCTCAACGGCAGTCCCCGCAAAAAGGGCAATACCTCGGCCCTTACACAGGCATTTTCCCGCGGGGCCGAGAAGGCGGGCTGCACCGTGACCGAGTTTTTCCTGGGAGATATGGACATACACGGCTGTATGGGCTGCTTTGGCGGCCACAGCTCAAAGGAATGTCCCTGCGCAAGGCATGACGACATGGACAAAATATATCCCGCCGTCAGGCAGTGCGATATCGTCGTTCTGGCAAGTCCCCTTTATTATTGGACGGTCAGCGGACAGCTGAAAACCGCAGTAGACCGCCTTTTCGCCCTGGAAGAAAAGGACGGAAACTTTTTAAGGGGCGGCAAATCATCGGTCCTTTTGATGGCGGCCGAGGGCAGTGGCTTTGAAGACGCCCTTACTTACTATACAAATCTTGCACGCCACCTCAAATGGAACGATCTGGGCCATGTGCTGGCAGGCGGCAATATGGACATAGGCGATATAAACGGCAAGCCCGAACTTGACAAAGCCTATGAGCTGGGACTATCTATAAAATAAAAGACAATAAAACAAAAAGCGCCCATAGGGGCGCTTTTTTGTTTTCAATCGGTTTTGGCGCCGTGAAGAAGGCAAACTGACCTTCTCTCCGGTTTTCCTTTTGCGCAGAGGAAACTCGCCATGCTTTTCTTTTTTTCCGGCATACTATAAGAGCTTTACCTTTCCAAAAGGGCTGCCGTCTCGAGCATTGTCCCGGATTCCAAGGGCAGTTCTGTTACTTCCTGCCCATTCACAGGAACCGGAAAATTGAACACCATGTTCCTGATCCAGTTTCCATCCTTCTGTTTTTCTGGATACAGGTCAATTCGTTCAATGAACGCTCTCATAAACTCTTTTTGCTCGATTTCCGTGGCAGCACCGTATACTTCATCGAAGGCCAGCAGAAGTTGGTAAATATTGTCGCCAGAGATTTTTTCCTGCCGGATACTCTGAATCTGGCTCTTTACTTCATCTATCTGTATCTCGATTTCTTCTATTCTACCATACTGTTCATCATATCGCCGCTGCAAATCCAAAATTTTTCTGTCGAAATAGGGATCGTTAATATCCAGCGTGTCCATCTGACGCTCCAGCCTTGCTTTAATGCCCAAGGTCTGACGAAGCTGTGCCTGGAGTGTAGAAAGCTGCTTTTCCAAATCCTCGGTATCAACGGATGTCCCTATTTTCTCTTTGATTGCCTTTGAAAATTGCGGGTCATTGACCATAGCCGAAATGATTGCCGCAACCATGCGGTTCATCTCCGTCTGCTCAATGTTCACACGGAAGGTGCATTTGTGCCCGGTTGCGCCCAACGTATTTTTGCAGTAATAGTAATAGCGGGTTTTCTTATCCTTACTGTGTGCCTTGGCTATATTTCCATAAAGGCTTTTGCCACAGCAGGGACATTTCAAAATACCGGACAGGATATGTGCGTGTTCCGGGTCAATTACTTTTTCTCTCCTAAAGGCGTTGGCCTTCCGTTTATCCTGTGCCAGGTTCCAATCTTCTTCCGAAATAATTGCCTCATGCTGGCCATCGTAGATTGGGAACTCGTCTTGCTCGACCACGTGCATCTCGTTTCTTGTTCCCAGCTTCTTTTCCGTTCTGCGTCTGCCGTAGGCGATCTTCCCCATGTAAACAGGATTGTCCAGAATATCTTTCACAAAATTGGAAGAAAAACCAGGGATAGTACCATTCTGACGGATTTTCTTTTTGTATCCGTGGTCATTCAAATACTTTGCTACACCGTTGATCCCATCGTTGGTATGGATATATCTGTCGTAAATAAGCCGTACCACTTCCACTTCATCTTCGGCAATTTCCAATTTGCCATCCACTAATTTGTAGCCATACGGGGCAAATCCGCCGTTCCATTTTCCCTCACGGGCTTTCTGCTCACGACCTGCCATTGTCTGCGTCCGAATGTTTTCACGTTCAATTTCCGCCACAGCAGAAAGGACGGAGATCATCAGCTTGCCGGAATCCTTCGAGGAATCAATGCCATCCTCCACACAAATCAAGTTGACACCAAAGTCCTGCATCAGCTGTAAGGAGTTGAGAACATCCGCCGCATTTCTACCAAAGCGAGACAGTTTGAACACCAGTACAAACGAGATATCGTCCTTGCCCTGTTGGATGTCACTCAGCATCCTCTGGAACTCCAGCCGTCCCTGGATGTTCTTGCCGGAGAAGCCCTCGTCAGAATACTCTCCGACAATGGTCATATCTTCATACTCGGCATACTTCCGCAGCTTATCCTTCTGGGCGTCCAGACTGTATCCATCCACCTGCATGGAGGTGGAAACTCTTGTGTAAATATAGCACTTAGTCCGTCTTTTCATGGCTGGAACTCCTTTCTCCGGCGTGTTTCTGTTCAGCCGGTGATTTTATCAATCCCTCATTGCGGATGTAATACTCCAAAAGACGCAGGACATATTCTGGCGCATGGCGGTTATCCAGTTCCCATTCTGTTACTGTCCGATAGGGGATATTAAAAAATTTGCAAAAGTCCTTACGGTTCATACCTGTCATTTCCCGCAGTTCTTTTATTTTGGTTTTGCAGTCCATCGCATCATCTCCATAAATAAAAAACACACGTTGCGTAATTATTATAGCATCGGCCCAACAATTACGCAACGTGTAAATTGTAAACTTTTAAGCAGCGTCAGCAAAAGAACTGCTTTGCTTCGTATCTGGCTGTTTTTGCAAAGAAACAGGAGCAGCCGTCTGGTGCTGCTCCAAAACCTGTTTTCCATATTTCAGCATCAACTTTGTCATTACATCAATGCAGCGGTCAAAAGCCGCATTATATTTCGGATCATCATAGATTTTGCTCAATAGGCCGCTCCTTTCTCCCGTGGCTATCACGGGCATACACATCAAAAACTTCTTTGGGAATTCGATCCAGTACAGCAACAGCGTCAGCATAGTCCCGCCGCAGCTTGGCATCGGCCAGCTGCTTCAAAGTGCTCTCTTGGGTTGCTTTCTCTAGGGATTGCTCTAGCTGAGCGTTCTCCTGTTTCAGCTTTTTGTTCTCCACGGTGGTTTCCGTAAATGCGACCTGATACTTCTTCATGGTGCTGTGCATCTGCTCCACAGCCGGGATATACTGATCCAGTAGAGCTGCAATCTCGGCAGCTCTGCTTTTTGCGTTAAAGGCTCCAATACCGGCCAGCAGTTCCTCCAGCT
>CALWAP010000012.1 GCA_944375715.1 uncultured Clostridia bacterium
ACTCGAAATCGAGTAATCCCTTAATCGGGACCGTGGGTTCGAATCCCACCCGCTCCGCCAGAAAAAGACACGCTTTGGCGTGTCTTTTTTGCTGCGTAAATCTAAGCTGCGGCGGTCAGTTTATGTCTTTTGTTTTTAAAAGGTCATTGGCAAGCTTGTCAGACAGGAACTGAAGATATGCCTTTTCATATTCCTTCCTGGCTGAAACAAGGTCGCAGAGCAGCTTTTGGAAGGTATTAAGAGGGTCGAAATATTTTTCGTCGCAGTTTTTCATAATATCACCTCATATCAACATATTTTAGAACAATATGTTCTTAAAATCAATAGAACAATTTGTTCTCGGATATACTGATTTCGGTGATAGGTATGGAGAAATACCCGAGGATAAGGGAGCTGAGAGAGGACGGCGACCTGAGCCAGGCCCAGGTTGGAAGGGCCGTAAACCTGCCCCAGAGGACATACGCCTATTATGAAAGCGGCCAGCGGATGGCGCCGCCGAGGGTGCTTTGCGCCCTTGCCGATTTTTACGGGGTCAGCGTGGATTATATTCTGGGCAGGGAAAAGGATGGCGTCAAAACCCGAATAAAGGAACTGCGTGAGGGCATGGGACTGACGGCGGGCAGGGCCGCGGCGCTTTTGGATATGTCTCAGGCAGGGTATTTAAAGTATGAAACGGGAGAAAGGGATATCCCCGCTTCGGCTCTTTTGAAGCTGGCGGGTTTTTACGGCGTCAGCGTTGATTATATCCTCAGGCTCAGCGATAAAAAATAGGGTGCCGAAAGCAGGGCTTTGGCCCTGCTTTTTATGATATAATATTTGAGTAAAGAAATCACACCTCCTTAATTATTAAAAAAGTATTTTGCGAAAAGGTCAAACCCAAATATAAATGATTTAAGGTGGGGCATATCAAAAAAGGAATTGTAATTGCCGCAATTATGCTTGCTGCCGTCCTGATTTTTGTGTTTTGGACAGAGAGGCAAGGCGACGAGGCAAAGTTTTCGGATTTTTTATACAGCCGGCTGAAAATCACAGACGAACATGTCAAACGGATAACCTTGAGAAGGTATATTGACGACTACTCGTTTATATCGGCCGATGATCCTTTGGAGCAGGCCGGCAGGCTGTTTGATTATTTCGACAGGGGCAAAATCAGATACAAAGCGGCCACAGCCAAAGATATATGGACATCCGATGAGATAATCGCCATTCTTGCCGGCGGCACGGCTGCCGAAACAAAAATCTATATTTTGTCGGATAAAAGCTTTTCGTTTGTCTGCGGGGTCCGGGAAACCGAAAAAATCTTTATCTGTGAAAGCGGGTGTCCCATAGCGTTTGACGATATCATTGAACTTGTGGAGCAGTAGAGCGGTTTTGTATGACGGGGGAGATTATGCGTTTTATTTTAGGGTGTTTGTTTTCTGAAGGCTTGCGGTGACCGAGAGGAGCAGGCCATGGGGGCAAATATGAGTATCGGGCTGCGCGTGCGGGGCCTATGAAATGAAGCAGGATATTTTTGACAGGGCATTGTGGTGAAAGATAAAAAGCGGGGCTTTTGCCCCGCTTTTTAATCGTTTTTCAGCAAAAATAATTTGAGCATTTCCTCCGCAAGTTTAAGCTCCCTTTTGGAGCATCGGCAAAGAATGTCAATAACGGCAGAGGGGTCGGAAGGCTCATAGCCCGTCCCGAACAGGATATATTCAATCGGCAGGCGCATGGAATGCGACAGCTTTATAAGGGTATCTATCGACATCTGGGAGGTGCCGACCTCCAGCTGGCCGTAATAGCCTGACCCTATATCGGCCAGCTCCGACATTCGCTCCCGTGTAAGGCCCAATTCCTGCCGCCTTTTCCTAAGGCGGCAGCCTATCTCAACCAGCTGCTGCTTTTCCATTACGCTGTATCACCTCATTTTTGTTATTGTAAAGCATTGATGCCTGTGTTAGAATATGTTATAAGATAACGAAATATGTTATCTTAAAAATAAAGGGGGCAGGATATGGCCAGGCTGAAAGATGTGGAAAAGAAAATTTTGCTGGTGGAAGGCTTCAAGGTGACATTTACCCAGGCCGGTAAAGATGTGCGCGGGGATAAGGAGGGCATACCTCAGTACCCATACGGCAACGCCGCCTCTTCCACATGGACGGTGGGCGAATGGAAAGCAAAGAGGTTCAGGCCGCAGTACCCGGGTTATGACGTCCGGGTTTTTGACGGCAGCGGTGCGGAGGCCACGGGGCAAAAGAGCTTGTCGACTGTAAGGGAGGAGGGAAAATAGGGTGAAGGTATCGTCTGTGCTTAAGGTTTTGCTGGCAGCTGCAACGGCAGTCATATCACTATGCGAATCGGCAGATAATATTAAGGCCAGCATCGATGAACTAAAAAGCGGTGAAGCAAGAACCGACAAATAGTGAAGCGGGGCAAAAGCCCCGCTTTTATTATGTTGCCTTGGGAAATAAGAGGTGGTATGCTTAAAAGGCGGGGTGATAAGGTGAACGAGTACGACAACGAGGTATTTTTTGAAAAGTACGCCCAGATGGAAAGGAGCAAAAGGGGCCTTCAGGGCGCGGGGGAATGGTATATGCTTGAGCATATGCTGCCCTGCCTTAAAAACAAGGCCTTTCTTGACCTGGGCTGCGGCTACGGCTGGCATGTGGATTACGCCTTAAAGCAGGGGGCCGGGAGGGCTTTGGGGATAGATATAAGCCGTAAAATGCTTGAAAAAGCCGGGACGCTTGTGCCGGGAGGCAGGTTCCGCCTTTGCTCCATAGAGGATTACGAATATCCCGAAAACGCCTGGGACTGCGTGCTTTCCAACTTGGCACTGCATTACATAAAGGATATAGAAAGTGTTTACCGCCTTGTTTTCCGCACGCTGAAAAAGGGCGGGGAGTTTGTTTTCAATATAGAGCATCCCTGCTTTACCGCAGGGATAAATGAGGATTGGATATACGATGAAAACGGCAAGGCCCTTTATTGGCCGATAGACGGTTACTTTTACCCGGGGGAGAGGGAGACGAATTTCCTCGGGTGCAGGGTATTAAAGCAGCACCACACGCTGGAGCAGATCCTGGGCGGGCTTTTAAGCGCGGGATTTGAGCTTTTGGACATAAAGGAGGCGCGGCCCTCGGAAAAGGACATGGAGTTTATGAAAGACGAGATGCGCAGGCCCATGATGCTGCTTGTCAGGGCGGGAAAGGAATAGACATGACAGATAACGAAGCGCGATTGATGTCCGCCGTTCTGGAGTACGAGGAAGGCCACCGCCGAAGGACCGAGCATATTCTGGCGGTTTACGCCCTGTCACAGCTGCTGGGCTTCAGGCATAGTCTGCCCGAAGACCAAAAAAGGCTGCTTTCGGCGGCAGCCATTCTGCACGATATAGCCATAAAGACATGCAAGGAAAAATACGGCGACGCATGCCTTGAAAACCAGAAAAGGGAGCTGCCCCGGCTGATAAGGCGGTTTATGGAAAAAGCGGGATACCGCGGGGATTGTATCGCACCCGTTACTTACCTGGCATTGAATCACCACGGTTATGACAGCCGAGGAGGAATAATAATGGACATTCTGATGCAGGCCGACCTGACGGTCAACGCACTGGAAGAGGGGAAGGGCGATATCCCATGCCCCGGGATATTCGAAAGCAGCGGACAGTGGCTTTTGGATATATGCCGCAAGGCGGGAGGAAAATAAAAAATTATGTATCTTGAGACCGAAAGGCTTATCCTCCGGCAGATGGATATGGGGGACATAGGCGACCTGGCCGAAATGCTGGAGGACCAGAAGGTCATGTATGCCTATGACCATACCTTCGGAGACGATGAAACCGAAAAATGGCTTAAAAGGCAGATGGAAAGGTATCAAAAGTACGGTTTCGGCCTGCTTTTGTCGGTAAGAAAATCCGACATGCAGGTGGTGGGGGAGGCCGGCCTTACCATGCAGCCCTATGGCGGGGGCGAGGTTTTGGAGATAGGATATCACCTTAAAAGGCGTTTTTGGCATATGGGCTACGCCGCCGAAGCGGCAAAGGCGCTGCGGGATTACGCCTTTGACATTTTGGGGCATGAAAGGGTTTACGCCATTATCAAGCAGGACAACCTGGCTTCGATAAATGTCGCTAAAAGGGCCGGGCTTGAGGTATCGGAGGAGTTTTCAAAGGATTATACCTCCGGCAAGGCGCCCCACTACCTTTTCAAGGCCGAAAAAAAGGTTTCCAACTCGCCGTATATCGAGACACCCGACCTTATCCTGCGCAGGTTCGCGCCAAGGGATATCCCTGCTTTGCATGAAATACTCAAAGACGCCGGGGTAAACAGGTTCCTGCCCTGGTACCCGACCAAAAACCTTATGGAGGCAGGGGAGTTTTTAAGGAAGAGGTATGAACTGAGGTATGGGGAAAAAAGCGGTTATTTTTATGCCGTATGCCTTAAATCGGACAATATACCGATAGGTTACATAAACGCAGAAACCGAGGGCGCCCATGACCTGGGTTACGGCCTGCGGCAGGATATGTGGGGCAAAGGGATAATGAGAAAGGCAGGAAAGGCCCTTATTGAAAGGCTCAGGCAGGACGGGATGGATTTTGTGACGGCAACCCATGATATCGGGAATGTCAGAAGCGGCAGGGTCATGAAGGCCCTGGGCATGAGCTACCGCTATTCATACAACGAGCTGTGGCAGCCGAAAAATATCCCCGTCACCTTCAGGATGTATCAGCTTGATTTGAAAAAGGGCACAGACACATATGACGGGTATATGAAAAAATACGGAAGATTTGTCGAAAATATCGATTAATTGGCACTTGAATATTTTGAGTGATAAAAAGCGGCCCTTAAGGGCCGCTTTTTTTGATAGGCAAAGGAAAGGCAATTATTATCTTTTTGTGAACATTAGCACTCACCCCTTGACAGTGCTAAAAATCGGGTGTATATTAAAGCCGTAATAAAGAAAGGGCCCCAAGGGGCCCCGGGAAAAAAGTAATCTAATCCAAAGAACGGAGGAATATATATGTTACCCAGCATTTTCAGTGAGAACCTTTTTGATGACTTCTTCGGAAGGGATTTTGAGAAGAACTTCTTCGGCAAGGGCCTTTACGGCAGCCAAAACCAGCTTATGAAGACCGATGTCAAGGAAAGCGAAAACGGATATTTGATAGACATCGACCTTCCGGGCTTCAACAAGGAAGATGTGAATGTCGAGCTTAAGGACGGTTATCTGACCGTCACGGCTTCCCAGAGCAAGGACAACGACGAGCAGAAGGAAGACGGCCGCTATATCCGCAGGGAGCGTTACATGGGCAGCTGCACCCGCAGCTTTTATGTCGGCAATGTAAAGCCCGAGCAGGTTAGCGGCAGGTTTGAAAAGGGTGTTCTGAGCCTTAATATCCCCAAGGAGGCCCCCCAGATCGAGGGAAACCCCCACAGGATTGCCATAGAATAACTGTTTCTCCTTAATGAAAAGGAAGGCGGCAAAAGCCGCCTTCCTTTTTTGTTTATCTGAACCTTAAAAGGCCTGTATGGCCTCTTTTTAAAAGAATGCCTGTAAGGCATGATGAAAACATGGCAAGCCATGAACCGGCATAAAGAGCAGAAAGGGAAGCAGTCCCCCATAAAGCCGAAAGAGGCGGGCTTAGAAGGGAGGACGAGATATTTAAAAACGGGAGGAAATATAGCTGGCTCCAGGAGCCGATGGCGTTCATCCAATAGCTTTTTAAAACAAGGGCCTGGAAAAGAAGAAGGGCCAGCACAAAAAGTCCCGGGGAACACATTAAAAGGGCCTGGGGAAAGGGGCTTTCCCGGGGGTTTGAAAGGGTGTATGAAAGCCTTCCCCACAAAACCGTGCAGAGCAGCGACAACGGGAAAATAAAGCGGACGAAAAGCGGGAAGCGCAGAATAAGGTAATTAAAGGCATAGCCCAAGGCAAACGGTATAAGCCCTGCCGGAAGAAGTTTTAAAGAGTTTTTCATGGTGTTTCCCCCCCATTCTAATTTTATCATGTGCTGCAAAGCGCGTCAAACACAGAAAGGCCGCCTTTGGCTTTTCGGAAAAGGCGGCCTTTGGATCTGCTGAAATAGGTTTTAAAAGGCAAAGCGGCGTGGAAAATATCAGTCTTCCTTTTTTGTACCGATACCGGCTTTTGCCTTTTTGCGCCATCTGCCATTTTTGAAGGCGACGGCGTTTATTACGGCGCCCATTATCCAGGAGCACAGAAGAGAGATAAAGACGCTTTCGGGCATGCCGTTGGGGTTTTCGGCGCTGCGGGTCAGGTAAGCCAGGAGATAGGCCAGAGGTACCCTTATGACTATCGTCGTAAAGAAGGATATCCACATGGGGGTGGTGGCGTCGCCTGCGCCGCGCATGACGCCCGAAAGGCACTGTGTTACGGCAAAGGCGATATACCCAGGGGCGATTATGCGGAGCATCGTGACACTCATGTCGATTATATAGGGGGTATCGGTAAAGAAGCTTATCAGAAGCCTGCCGAAAAGCAGTATGCACAGAACCAGGAAACAGGCCGTCGATACTGCCATTTTAAGTCCGGAGCGGATGCCTTCCTCTACCCTGTCTATCTTGCCGGCGCCGATATTCTGGCCCGTGTAGGTCGTCATCGAGTTGCCGAAGGTGAAGTTGGGCATCATGACGAAGGCGTCGACCCTCATGACTATGGTGTTGCAGGCGACAAAAGCCGCGCCGAAGGAGTTGGTCAGGGACTGCACGACCAGGGACGAGCAGGACATGACGGCCTGGGCCAGGCCCGAGGGCATGCCCAGGGAGACAAGCCTTTTGACATATTGCGGGGAAAGGGCAAAATGGCGTTTTTCCATATGTATTATATCCTTAAGGGACAGGAGCTTGCGCAGGCTCATTACAGCCGAGATAAACTGCGCCATAATGGTGGCGATGGCGACGCCCTCGACGGCCATATTGAACTTGGTTACGAAAAGCAGGTCCAGGAATACGTTTAAAACAGTGGCCAGCAGGAGGAACTTCAAAGCGCTGAAGGAGTCGCCCAGGCCTCTCAATATGCCGGCCAGGATATTGTAGAAGGCCGAGCCGATTATCCCGGCGAATATTATCCTCAGGTAGGCAAGGCACATATCGAATATTTCGGGCGGGGTATCCATTATCCGGAGCAGCGGCTCGGAAATAAGTATGCCCAGGGCCGTCATTATAAGGGAGGATATGAAGGTCAGCGTCAGGCAGGTGCCTACGGCATGGGACAGGTCCTCATACCGCCGCGCGCCGAAATACTGCGCTACCATTATCCCCGCGCCCGTGGCTATGCCGACGAACAGCACGATGAGCAGGTTTATAATTGGCCCACTGCCCCCGACAGCGGCAAGGGCGTTATCGCCGACATATTTACCGACGATGACCGAGTCAGCCGTGTTGTAAAACTGCTGGGCTATGTTGCCCGCCAAAAGGGGTGCGGCGAACAGCGCGATCTGTTTCCAGGGGGTGCCCTGTGTCATATCCTTCGCCGCGAACATGTTGGAAAGCCTTGACATACGTCACCTCATATAATATAAAGTCAATACGATGGACAGTATATCATGAATTATTTGCTTTAGCAACAAAAAGCCGCTTTGCTGTTGAACATTTGATATCTTGCTGTTAAAATCGGAGGGGAGGGATTTATATGGGCAGCTTTATAACCCTTTTGAAGGCACAGAGCGTCATTATAGTTTATATACTGATAGGCGTGCTGCTTTCAAAAAAGGGTATGATAACCTATAAAAGCCGCGGGGCTTTTACCGATTTTGTCATCAAGGTGACACTGCCCTGCATGGTGTTCAGCTCTTTTATGGGCGAAATGACGGGCGATATGCTTAAAGAGGGGGCGTCGGTGCTCTTTATTTCCTCGGGGGTCTGCATTTTCGCCTGGATAGCGGGTATTTTTATTTTCCGAAAGGCCGAAAGCCGTAAGCGCAGCATCATGAAGTTTGCACTTTTAGTGGGCAATATAGGCTTTGTCGGCATGCCTTTGGTGGCCCAGGTCTATGGCGAACAGGGGTCGTTTTACGGCTCTTTTTACCTTATATCAAATGTCGCTTTTAATTGGTCGGTGGGCATAGCCTTCCTTTCCCCGGGAGAAAAGGGCGCCGCCCTTGTTAAAAAGGTGCTTCTTAACCCCGGAATAATAGGTGTCACCCTGGGTATGGCAAGAATGCTGTTTAATATATCCCTGCCGTATACGGCCGAAACGGTAATCAGGGCTTTGGGCGGCATAACCTCACCCATGGGCATAATCCTGGTGGGCACTATTCTGGGCGAATGCAGGCTGGGCGATATCTTTGACAAAAGCGTGCTTTATACCTGCTTCTGCAAGCTTATCGCGCTGCCCCTTTGCCTGATGGCTTTTTTGTGGGCAAGCGGCCTGGGCGTGTCTTTGGCACCGGCGGCCGTCGGCGTTCTGATGGTCATGACGGCCATGCCTGCCGGGGCCACCACGGCCATTTTGGCCGAAAGCTATGGCCAGGACGAGGTTTTTGCCTCGAAAACCGTCTTTGCCACCACCCTTTTGTCCCTTGCTACCGCGCCCATAGCGGCGCTTGCGCAGCCCTTTCTGCAAAGCATAATGTAAATATCAAAATCAAAAGACGCCGGAAGGCGTCTTTTTTTTTGAATATATTCAGAAGATATAAAAAAATATTGACGATAACAGTTATATATTATAACATAAATATATAAATATTTAACAAAAACTATGCTTAGAGAAAGGGAGGGATTTTATGCTCGGTAAAAAAGTCAAGGTAATATTAGTGCTTGTTTTTATTTTACCGTTTCTTTTGGCAGCATATATGCCGCATATCGTAAAAACAGCCGATATGCCGGAGCATCTTGAGGACCTTACAAAGCAGGAGGCTCTGGAGGATTACGACTATTTCTGGAGCTGCATAAAAAAATACCATACATCAATTATGGCCACCCATTCCCCGGAGGAAATTGAGGAAATCGAGGCAGAGTACAGGCAGGATATTGAAAACCCATACCCCGGCAGCAGCACCGCGGAAGCCCTTACAGAAGCGATTTTAAAGGTGCGCCGGGAGCTTTCCTATATGGGGCATCTGCAGCTGATATCAGGTGACCTTTATGACGAAGGGGAAGGGACTTTTATGGTGCCCTTTGAAGAGCGTATAAATATGGGCACTCCCGATTACAGCGAAATGTTTTCCGACGAAAGGGTCAGGGAATCGGCCTATTGGTATGAGGAAACATACATGGGAACGAAGGGCGGCACCGGCGGCGGGGAGGTGTACCCCGAGTTTGAGCATATCGACGGGAAAATATCCTATATAAAGCTGCCCTCCTTTGCAAACTCCTATATAGAAAGGGACCATGACGATATTGCCTCATGGCTTAAAGAGCACATAAACGATGAGGCCATTATCCTTGACATAAGGGGCAACGGCGGAGGAAACGGCATGTATTGGTATAGCAATATTCTTGCATACCTTTTGAATGAGGACGTCATGAATACGTCGTATGGGTTTATATCGGATTTCCCCGAAGACCCAAACTGTGCATTTATGGAAGATATTAGGGAAAAGGCGAGCACGGAAGAAAGGGAAATGGTATATTCCCTGCCCGGGTTTGAGCCCGGCCCTGTTTTGGACGAAGCCCTGCTTTACAAGAGCACAACCATGTGGCCTAAGGACGAGGAAAACTGCCTGGGATATGAAGGCAAGATATACCTTTTGACCGATGGTGGCACAGGTTCGGCGGCGGCAGATTTTGCCTACTTCTGCAAAATATCGGGCTTTGCCACCATAGTAGGAAAGCCTGCAAATGCTGACGGCGGCGGGTTTGGTATCACTCCCGTTTGGTTCACCCTGCCAAACAGCAGGCTGCCATTTATGATCCGCCTGTCTTACAGTGTCATGTCCGACGGGTCCTGCGGCCAGGTTTACGGGGTGGAGCCCGATGTTTATACCGAAGATGACGCTTTGGAAGCCTGCCTTGAGATAATTGGATAAAGTAAAGTAAACAAAAAGGCGCCGAAAGGCGCCTTTTTTAGTTCAGGAGAAACTCGAGACCCTTTAGGAGGTCATAGCCTTCGGAGACATAGTAGTCTGAGTCATAATAAATCACATGGTCGCTTATATAGACCCTGATGCTCCCGCCGTCTTCCAGGCGGAAGGTTATGCTGTTTTCGGGCAGGTCGTACATATATGTGCGGTCTTCTTCCAGCACCGAAATGCTTAGAATATAGTCGCATAGGGCCTGTGCCTTTTCGCCCGTCAGGGAGAGGCTTTGGCCGCCGATGTCGGCCTCGGCCGACAGGACATCTTTGGAGCGCAGGCCGGTGTATTTTTTAAAATCCCGGTAGCCGCTGTCCTCGGGCCCTACGGTGCGGTAAAGGGCAAGGCCTACGGCGGCTAAAAGCAGCAGGGCCAGGGCTGTGCATGCAAGCTTTACCCAAAGGGGGCGCTTTCCGCTGCCGTCAAATTCCATGAGCCACAGGAAAAGGCCGGAGATTATGACGGTGGTGGCTAAAAGCTCCAGGTGCTCGGAAACAAGGGAAAGCCCGCCCGCTATTATATTGGCCGCCAGAACGGCCATGCGGTATTTGCTGCGGAAGGCGATTTTCCCGCCCGTAAAGTAAAGCAGCATTATCAAAACGGCAAGGCCGGATATCAGAAGGTTATTTGACGCAAGGGCCAATATAACAGCTGCAAGAGACAACGCAAGAGCCAGAAGGAATAAGGGCTTTTTCATGAGGTCTTTCATTTTGATACGCCTCCAAATCTAAAAAGATCGGGCCACAGGCTTTCGGGCAGAAGGCCTATGCCGAATATTTCCATAATGCACAGGGCAATAAAGATCGTGAGCAGCGCCGAGCACAGGCGCAGAACGGAGGCCGGGGCCTCGCTTTCCGGGCCGCCTGATGCAAACCAGATAAAGGCGGCGACGGCCAAAACAAGAAAGGCCGTGGATCTAAGGGGGGCGGCAAGAAACAAAGTTATCAGCAGAAGGGCCGTAAATCCCCTTATGAAGGGGCTGTAATTCACAAAAAGAAACCGGTTAAGCCGTATAAGGTCAACGCAGTAGATAAGGGTGATGAAGAAAAGGGAAAAGGTAAGCAGGCTTGCGCTTGCGCACAGCCTTATAAAGGCAATAAACAAAGCCGCAAGAAACAAAGGGGGCACATTGGAGCGGAGGCTGAGCCGCTCTTTAAGGTAAAGAAGGTAGTTTTTCATAAAGGGGCCTCCTTTCAAAGGCAAAACAAAAAGGGCCGTAAAGGCCCTTTTAGAATATGTGCAATTTTCATAAGGGCCGCGGAAGCAAAGCTCTTTTTTTTGATTATATCATACATTCTCTCCTTTTGCAACAATGAAAGAGTAAGGAGTCAGAGGAATGAGAGAGATAAATCTTTAGTTGGAGTCGGGATGGCAGCGGGGACGGAAAAAGCCGCCTTTTTGCAAAAAAGGCGGCTTTACAAAAACTTCTTGTAGCAGCGTAAGGTTTGTAATATAATACAAAGGTATCAAAGGCAAAGAAAAAGGGGACCCAAAGGATCCCCATGGCACGCCCGAGAGGATTCGAACCTCCGACCTACCGCTTAGGAGGCGGTCGCTCTATCCTGCTGAGCTACGGGCGCATATGCAAATTGCATTGTTTATGATACCCTTAAAAAGGTTTTTTGTCAACACTAATTTTTTATCGGGAGGCGGGGACTTGAGGATACTCGCGGTAGGGGATATATGCGCCGCCGCAGGAAGGCGGCTTGTCAGGACATGCCTTTCGAAAGCCAGGGACCGGCTTGAGGCCGACCTGGTAATTGTCCAGGGGGAAAACGCCAATGATAACGGCAGAGGCATTTCACCCGACACGGCAATGGATTTTTTTTACGCCGGGGCTGATATAATAACCCTGGGTAACCACGCTTTCAACGACAGGAGGATATACGATTTCCTGGACGAAAACGATACTGTCGCAAGGCCCTTTAACGCGCCGCCCAGATCTCCGGGCACAGGGTACTCGGTTTTGGACCTGGGCAAAAGCCGCGTGTGCGTCTGTTCGCTGGCCGGCAGGGTAGAGATGGATTTCCGTTATTCCGACCCCTTCAAGGCAGCCGACCAGGTTTTTAAGGAGTGCAGGGCCGACATATACATTTTTGACTTTCACGCCGAGGCCACCAGCGAGAAAAAGGCCCTGGGCTTTTATCTGGACGGCAGGGCGTCGGTGGTTTACGGCACCCATACCCATGTGCCCACCAGGGATATATGTATCCTGCCCAAGGGCACGGGATATATTACCGATATCGGCATGAGCGGCGGCTCACTTTCGGTTCTGGGAGTAAAGCCGGAAAAATCTATTGCCATGTTTCTGGGCGAGCCTTATGTGAGATACGATTATTCCGAAAAGGACCCTGTGATGCAGTGCGCCCTTTTCGAGCTGGACGAAAAGGGGATATGCCTAAGCGCCCGCGCGCTGGACATATATCCCGGCCCTTCGGGGGAAATCATTATAAAATAAAAGGGAAGTAATAGATCATGTCTGAGCTTATTGAAAAAAGGTTTGAAAAGGGGGGCCGGTATTTCGTATCGCCCCAGCTTGAAATGTGCCCCCATGTAGGCCACGGCTTTTTTACAAGGGAAGGCGGAGTTTCCAAGGGGATATACGAAAGCCTTAACTTCCGTTATACGGGAAGCGATGACAAGGCCCTGGTGGAACAGAACTTCAAAAGGGCGGCCGAGCAGATAGGCGGCGGTTTTGACCACATAGTCCGCACCTGCCAGAAGCACACCGATATAATAGAAGTCATTACCGAGGATAAGGGGGAATACCGCCAGGTTGGCGTCCCCGGGGGCTGCGATGCCCTTATAACCAACGTACCCGGTGTGGTCCTGGCCGGCTTTTACGCCGACTGCCAGCTTATTTTGCTTTACGATGAAAAGCACCATGCCATAGCTGCCGTGCATTCCGGCTGGCGCGGGGTGGCAAACAGGATCCTTGCAAAAACTGTGGAAAGGATGGGGCAGGAATACGGCACCCAGCCCAAAAACATCATAGCCGCCGTCGGCCCCTCCATATGCCGCAGGTGCTTTGAGACCGACGACGATGTAAAAGAGATACTTTTTGAGATATACGAAGATCAGGTGCCCGATTATTTTTATAAAGAGGGCAACAAGTGGCATATCGACCTTAAAATGCTGACATATTCGTCGTTTATAAGGCTGGGGGTGCAGCCCTATAACATAGACATGTCCAATATGTGCACCTGCTGCGGGGAGGAAGGACTTTTCTGGTCGCACCGCAGGCAGAAAGAGTCCAGGGGCGTGCATGCCGGCATGATAATGCTTAAAAAGGTATAAATATTAAAAATATTTAGTCAATCAAAATTTTTAGTGCAACATGGCAAAAAATGTGTTACAATGTTGGGCAGAATAATCCCCAAAAGGGATTTTAAGCCCTTCTGGGGCGAGGTTTTGAAAGACGGAGGGGCCCGGCCCCTTTGAATGGAGGAAGTAAGTTTGGCTAAGATAATCGACGGCGAAATATTCAAAAACATGATGATCGAGGGGGCGGCCGCGGTCGACGCCCGCAAGGAGGAGATAAACGACCTTAATGTCTTCCCCGTCCCCGACGGCGACACCGGCATTAACATGTCGCTGACTTTAAACGCCGCTGCAAAGGAGCTTTCGAAAATGAACGCCCCCACGCTGGGAAAGGCGCTGGAGGTGACGGCGTCTTCTGTCTTAAGGGGCGCCAGGGGCAACTCGGGCGTTATCACCTCCCTTTTGTTCAGGGGCTTTTCAAAGGGCATGAAGGATATATCCCAGGCCGATGGCGGCAACCTGGCAAACGGGCTGACCGAGGGAGTGGCGGCGGCCTACAAGGCCGTTTTGAAGCCGGCCGAAGGAACGATACTTACCGTTTCGAGGATGTCAGCCGAAGCGGCCGTCAGGGCCGCCAAGGAGGACCGCGACTGTGAAAAGGTGCTTCTGGCCGCCATTGAGGCTGCAAAAGAGGCTTTGGCTGAGACGACCGAGCAGAATCCCGTCCTTAAAAAGGCCGGGGTGGTCGATGCCGGAGGCTTCGGCTATATAATCCTTCTGGAGGGCATGTACACCGCTTTGACGGGCAAGACGGGGTTAAGGTCGGTCTTTGCCCCTTCGCTGAAAAAGCCCAAGGAAGAAAGCTCGGTGGCCATGGCCGATTTCTCGCAGTTTGACACGGGTGAGATAACATTTGCCTACTGCACCGAGTTTATAGCCGAGCGCGAGGACAAAAAACGCAGCCCCCAGAAGCTCAGGGAGTTTTTGGAGGGAATAGGCGACTGCGTCGTGGTGGTCGACGACGACGATATAATCAAGATCCATGTCCATACCGACACCCCCGACAAGGCGCTGGCCGAGGGGCTTAAATACGGCCCCCTTATGAGCATAAAGATCGAGAACATGAAGGAGCAGCATGAGCGCCTTCTGCAGGAGAACATGCAGGAAAACCTGGGCGAGAGGCAGATAGCCGCCCCCGAAAACCGCTACGGCTTTGTGGCGGTGGCCGCCGGCGAGGGCCTGCGCTCGGTTTTCGCCGACCTGGGGGTCGACAATATGGTCGAGGGAGGGCAGACCATGAACCCCTCCACCGAGGATATACTTTCGGCCATCGACAAGACGCCGGCCGAGGTGGTCTTTGTCCTGCCCAACAACAAGAATATCATCATGGCGGCCGAGCAGGCGGCCCCCCTTTCGGAAAAGCAGGTGGTGGTACTGCCCACAAAGACCATCCCTCAGGGCCTGTGCGCCATGCTGGCCTTTGATCCCGATGTCGATTTGCAGGTCAACGAGGACAATATGAAAAGGGCCGTGGAGAATGTAAAGTCGGGCCAGGTCACCTATGCCGCCCGCAACAGCGAGTTTGACGGACGCTCCATAAAGGAAGGGGACTTTATGGCCCTTTCGGACGGCAAGCTGGTCTATACCTCCAGAAAGTTTGACGACACGATAAAGAAGCTTGCCAAAAATATGTGCTCCAAAAATACCGCTTTCATAACTATTATTTACGGCGAAGGCGCCGATGAGGAGCAGGCCCAGGCGGTGGCCGATACCTTCCAGAAGGAGGCAAAGAACGCCGAGATAAATATTGTTTTCGGCGGCCAGCCCGTATATTCCTATATTATTTCGGTCGAATAACAGAAGCCCCGCGGGACAGATCCGCGGGGTTTTTTGCGCGTTTGTGGAAGGGGGCGTCCCTTTGCGTGCAAAATGCTGTGGACGAAAACGCGCAAATGAGTTATCATTAGAATGCAGGCAGTAAAATATTTTCTTACTTTGAAAGGAGCGCTTTATTATGGGATTCAATGAAAAGGTACATGCCTTTATAGCGGCCAGGTTCTATGTCAGGCTGACAGAGGCCTTTGGCGAAAGGGGCCGCAAGGCTTTTGTCCACGGTACGCAGTATTATGCCGAACAGCGCGGCCGCCGCATGGCCCAGAGGGCCATAAGGGATGGTTATGAGCTCAACTATGAGACATACCTTCAGTACGGCGAGTGGGTCAATACCGAGGAGATCATAAACGAAGGCTGCGCTAACCGTTCGGAGATAAAGGAATATTCTCCCGATTACACCATCCATATCCATCAGTGTCCCTGGTATACGCAGTTTAAGGAAATGGGCCTTTCGGATGCCGGTCATGAGTACTGCAAGCACCTGGACAACTCCATCTGCCGCGGATTCAACCCCTATATCACATACCTTGTCCCCCAGACTTTGCACAAGAGCGAATACTGCATCCACTGCATAAAGGACGCCGGCGTGCAGGAGGGCAAGAAGTATGCAAAGAAGCCCGAATACTTAAAGCCTTTTGAATACCATTGCGCCCATTCTTATTGGTCCTATACCGAAGTGACCGAAGCCATTTTCGGAGCCGAGGGCAGAAAGATAACCCAGGGCGTTCTGGAGGATTTTGAGAAGGAGTACGGCAAGGAAATGGCCGACAAGCTGATGGAGTACAAAGACACCAATTTCAACTGCGCCGACTGATTTTACCTTCTGTACATAAAAATATATCACTTCATTAAGATAGATGGGTTGCCATAGGCCCGGGATAGTGATAAAATTATCAATGAACGGTTAGCTAAATTAAAAAATACAGTTTACAGGAGATGTTAAAATGGCAAAAATGATGGATGCTTTGGTAAAGCCCGGCAAGGTCAAGGGCCTTGTCCTGACCCAGGTCCCCGTACCCACCCCCGGCCCCGGCGAAGTCCTTATCAAGATTCGCAAGACGGCCATCTGCGGCACCGATGTGCACATTTACGAGTGGAACGAGTGGGCACAGCAGAACCTCAATCCCCCTCTTACCGTCGGCCATGAGTACATAGGCGAGGTAGCCGAGCTGGGCGAGGGCGTCACCAACCTCAAAGTAGGCCAGCGCGTTTCCGGCGAGGGCCATATCGTATGCGGGCAGTGCTATAACTGCCGTACCGGCAACGGTCAGTGGTGCGTGCATACCAAGGGCGTCGGCGTCAACCGTGACGGCGCTTTTGCCGAGTATATCTGCATTCCCGCCACCAATGTCATCACGATTGAAGATGACCTGCCTGATGATTTCGTTTCCTTCTTTGACGCTTTCGGCAACGCCACCCATACTGCTCTTATGTGGGATCTGACGGCCAAGAACGTTCTGGTCACCGGAGCCGGCCCCATAGGCATCATGGCTGCCGCCATCGCCAAGTTCGCCGGCGCCAGGAGCGTTGTTGTCACCGACCTTAACGAGTACCGCCTTGACCTTGCCAAGAAGATGGGCGCCACCAGGGTCGTCAACATCGGCAAGGAGGACCTTAAGAAGGTCATGGAAGAGGAAGGCATAACCGAGGGCTTTGATATCGGCCTTGAGATGTCGGGCGCTCAGTCGGCTTTCAGGCAGATGCTTGACGCCATGATCTGCGGCGGCAAGATCTCCCTTCTGGGCCTGCAGGGCCACAACATGGATACCGATTGGAACCAGATCATCATGAAGGGCCTGAGGATCCAGGGCATTTACGGCCGCAAGATGTTCGAGACCTGGTATCAGATGAAGGCCATGGTCCAGGGCGGTCTGGATCTGGAGCCCATGATCACCCACAGGTTCCACTATACCGAGTTCGAGAAGGGCTTTGAGGCCATGATTTCGGGCAATTCGGGCAAGGTCGTTCTTGATTGGACCACCAAGAAATAAATCCTATTAAAATAACGAAAAGAGGTTTTTTCCAATGAATGCAAAGGAAGCTTTAAGCTTTTATCATTCCGAAGTGGAAGGCATTAAGGAAGCCGGCACATACCATGACGAAAGAATCATCACCACCCCCCAGGGCGGCCGTATAGACACCACCGTTGCCAAGGGCGTTGTCAATATGTGCGCCAACAACTACCTGGGCCTGGCCGACGATCCCAGGCTGATCGCCGCCGCCAAGGAGAGCTATGACAAGTGGGGCTTCGGCCTTTCCTCGGTCCGCTTTATCTGCGGCACCCAGGAGATCCACAAGGAGCTGGAGCACAAGATCTCCGAGTTTTTGGAGACTGAGGACACCATCCTTTATTCCTCCTGCTTTGATGCAAACGGCGGCCTGTTTGAGACCCTTCTCGGCCCCGAGGACGCCATTATCTCCGACGAACTGAACCATGCCTCGATAATCGACGGTATCCGTCTCTGCAAGGCCAAGAGGCTCAGGTATAAAAACAACAATATGGAAGACTTAAGGGCCAAGCTTGAGGAGGCCAAGGACTGCCGCATCAAGCTGATCGCCACCGACGGTGTCTTCTCCATGGACGGCTATATCGCCAACCTCCAGGGTATCTGCGACCTGGCCGACGAGTACGGCGCTCTGGTCATGGTCGACGACAGCCATGCCACCGGCTTCATCGGCGCTCACGGTAAGGGCACCCAGGAGTACTGCGGCGTCATGGGCAGGGTCGATATAATCACCTCCACCCTCGGCAAGGCCTGCGGCGGCGCTTCGGGCGGCTTCACCAGCGGCCGTAAGGAGATTATCGACATCCTGCGCCAGCGCTCCAGGCCCTATCTGTTCTCCAACACCCTGTCCCCGGCCATCTGCGCCGCTTCGCTGAAGGTCTTTGAGATCCTCTCTGCCTCCACCGAGCTGCAGGACAAGGTACACGAGAATGTCGAGTACTTCCGCAAGGAGCTGGGCAAGCTGGGCTTTGATGTCCTTCAGGGCGACTCGGCTATCGTCCCCATCATGCTCTATGATCCCAAGGTTGCCGGCGAGTTCGCAAGCCGTATGCTGGAGAAGGGCGTTTACGTCGTCAGCTTCTGCTATCCTGTCGTCCCCAAGGGCAAGGACAGGATCCGCACCCAGGTTTCGGCCGGCCACACCAAGGAAGACCTCGACTTTGCCGTCAAGTGCTTTGCCGAAGTCAAGAAGGAAATGGGCCTTTAATCGAAAGCTTAATACAAAACGGACGGCTTTTGCCGTCCGTTTTTTTATGGCCTTTATCAGGGCAAATAAAGGCGGGAGTTTTCCCGCCTTTTTATTTAAGTATTTGCTTTAGGCGATAGATAAAAACTATATGGTTTGGTACAGTTTACCTAAACAATATGGGATATATGTATAGTTTTGCCGAAAATTAAGATGGCATGTATATATATCTTGACGAAGAAAAAACTTCCATAGTATAATAATATTGCAATGGATCCATTGGAATTACGCAACTGAAAGGAAAGGAGAAAAAGTATGAAAAAGGCAATTATAAGAAAGACAACCTTGGTTCTTTCCCTGGCCCTTGTTTTAAGCTTTTCGCTTTCCGTTTCGGCAACAGAAGGGCAAATGACTTTGAAAGAAGTTTTTTTGGAAGCACAGGCCAATTATTCCGTGTCTCCGGCGAGATACAGCGCAGATGACCCGGGGGTATCTCTCCTGTTTACTATGAGGAACAGGAAATGCCTGATGGTTCTACTTTGATAGTTACAGGATACCCTACCGATTATACAAATGATGAAACCCCTTTGGAACCGGGGCAACAGGCAGAGGGATACATTTATGCTTTAAGTTCTAATTTGCTTGTAAATGAAGAGGATACAACACAGACATGGGGGTATTTGTTCAGTAGGATTAAATACTATTCCAGGTCAATACAAGAACAAGGCTTGACAATTAATCAGAAGAGAATGGACAGTATAAGTTATGAATTGGAACCCGCAAGTGGATATAGCTTTTCAGATATGGAAGTTCACTATCTATCTATAGATGGGTTATTTAATGATTTTGCCGAAAATACTTTTATCACAAGTCAGTTGGTAATGACAAATTTCCCTACTACATCAATGATATGGGTATCGACAAATGCGGGGTATAATTCTACTTCGGCAGTAAGTTATAGCCCTGTATTTAATGGGAGAGAATATTACTTTGAACATTTCTTGATTGGTAGAATCATAGGTTAGGTGGTATTATGAAGCGCAGCATACATAAAATCATAGGCGCGGCCATGGCGGCGCTGCCCTATTTTGTCTTCCGGAATGCGGCCCTTTCCGAGTATCTACTCTCTATGCGCCCGATGATGGAGGAAATGGATTGGCTTGTATATGTGCTGTTTTTTGCCTGCTACTCCTTTATCGGCATCGGACTTGCCCTTATCGCCTGTGACGGCCCTTTGAAGGTCAGGATAAGAAAGCCGGAGCTTATTTGCGGCGGGGTCTTCTTTCTCTATTGCGCTGCGCTCAATATTACGGCGATCATAATGAGCAGCGACCCGTTGGCTTTGCAAAGATATGATTTTTTAGGGCTTTTAAATTCATTATCACAGATGGGAAATTCTATGTGCACGGTCCTTTACACGGTGTTCTCCTTTCTCACGGCGTACGGCCTGTTCGGCGGGAAGGAAAAAGAGTAAAAGATTATTAAGGCATAATAAAAAGGCGGGTTATCCCGCCTTTTATTTGAGTATTTACTTTAAATAATAGATAAAAACTATATGATTTGGTACAGTTTAACGAAATAATATGGGGAATATGTATAAGTTTGCCGAAAGAAAGAGGACAAGAGTTATAAAGATTGACAGGAAATCCGGCGGCATGATATCATATAGGTGAGAAAAAGGCAGTTACACCGTAATTCGGCGGTATATCGTGCAGAGGAAAGGTGGTCTTATGAAAACACTGAATAAAAGATATGCCGGCATAGGGATATTGGCCCTGTGCTTCATATATCACTATGCCCTGGCCGGAACCGTTTATGAGGAGTTGCTCTTTGCCGGAAATATAAAGTTTGGGATGTTTGCCAATGTGCTTTTACATCACCTGCTGTATATTTTGGGCGGCGCAGGGCTGGGGCTTCTGGCCGATATACCCGCAAGGCTTAAAAAGGCCTTTGTGGCAGCCGGCGCTTTGATTTTGCTGCTTTGCATTCTGGCGGCGGCGGGGGTGTTCGGGTATTGGATATACTCGGGCGAGTCCTCGGAGTTCGGCATGATGTGGGACATTTTGGCGGGGTTCCTTTTAAGCTGCGGGCTGTTAGGCGGCAAAGAAAAAGAGTAAGATCATTAAGGCATAATAAAAAGGCGGGAGTTTTTCCCGCCTTTTATTTTTAGTTTTTGATGTTCTTTACATCCTCGAGCGTGGGGAATACTATTTCCTCATGCCCGTCTTCCGAAATGACGAGGCAGGGAAGCCCGGCCCTGCCCTTTTCTTTCATGGGGTCAAACTCGGGGCGGGTGTCGCGGTATTTCAAAAACCGCTTTAGGGGCAGCATGCCCGAAGATATGTCCATATAGGTAAATTCAACGCCAGCCTGGGAAAGAGCCTCTTTCACCGGAGCGCAGCCGGGTCAATGGGCGCTGGAAAACATTGTGATCTTCTTCATAAAAAAGCACTCCCTTTATATAATAATTTCATGGTGAGGCGGCAGCAAAGCCGCCATTCTTTGCCTTATATATGTAAAATTATAGCACCGATGCGCCAAGCAGGCAACAGCTTTCGGGGTGTTTGTCCACAGGTGGGGGGGAAAACTATTCACACCCCCTCTTGTGGATAAAAGAAAACATAGGGCTATATATAGGAAAAAACAAAAACTCAATGTAATATAAAATGCTTATATTACATTGAGTCTAATATTTTTCAAGTCAAGCCGGGGAGTTTTCCACATTATCCAGAGGTTTATCCACAGGCTGTATACAGAACGGGGTTACTGCACATTGTTTTTGAGAGTGACCTCCAGGCGGTTATAGGGGACGGTTATGTTTTCCCTGAGGAAGGCCTCGTAAACGGCCTGGGTCATGCGGGTGCTGACCGTAAAAAAGTCGGAGCTTCTGGCCCAGGCCCTGAGGGTATAGTTTATGCCGCTGTCGCCGCAGCTTGCAAGGAAGGCCATGGGGGCGGGGTCACTCAGCACCAGCGGGTCGCTCTGGGCGGCTTTGAGCATGGTGTCTATGACCTTTTGGCAGCCGTCGTCATAGGAGGCCTGGATATTTACCTCCAGCCTGCGCCGGGGCATGGCCGAGTAGTTGGTCACCTGGCCCGAGCTTATCAGGCTGTTGGGCAGGTAGATTATCTTGTTGTCGGCCGTCTGGAGCTGGGTATAGAATATGCCGACGGCCCAGACCGTGCCCTCCCTGCCCGAGGCTTCGATATAGTCGCCCACCTTGAAGGGGCGGTTTGTCAGTATCGTTATGCCCGAGGCAAGGTTGGAAAGTGAGCCCTGTATGGCCAGGGAAAATGCCAGGCCCAGAACGCTGAACAGGGCCAGAAGGGAGCTGAGGTTTATGCCCAGGCTGTCGCCGACGGCCAAAACTATAACACACCACAAAAGGGCGTTGGCCCCCTTTTGTATCAGTGAGGAAAGGCGGGTTTCAAGCTTTGTGCGGGAAAGGCCTCTTGAAAGCAGCTTCAAAAAAAGCTTTTTGAAAACAAGGCATATGACAAGGGTGCAGAAGGAATATAAAAGGGCGTTTAATGAAAGCTTGCCCAGAGATCCCGCGGCTGAATCCAAAATGGCCGAAATATCGTTCATAGGTGATCCTCCTTTTTTCGGCTATTATACCAGAAAACAAAAGGGTTTGAAAAGCGCGAATATTTTTATGGCGGAAGGGGCATAATGTGCCTGAGGTGAATTGAGCTTTGATGTCAAACGACGAATATAAAAAGCTGTATGAGGGGCTGTCGCCCGGAAGCCCGGGATATAAGAACATACCCTTTGCCTTTTTAACAGGCGGCGGGCTGTGTGCTTTGGCCCAGCTAATCAAAAACCTCTGGCTGGGTACAGGATTGGAGGAGACGGCGGCTTCGGCCATGACTTCGGTCAGCATGATCGGCTTGGGCGTCCTTCTGACGGCGTTGGGGCTTTTCGGCAAGATAGCAAGGGTGGCAGGCGCCGGCACGCTGGTGCCGATAACGGGGTTTGCCAACTCCATATCTTCGGCAGCGCTGGAATTCAAAAGCGAAGGCTTTATTACGGGGACATGCGTCAAGATGTTCACGATAGCGGGGCCTGTTCTGGTTTTCGGGATCTCCGCAAGCGTCCTTTACGGACTTATTCTTTACTTCCTCCTTTAAGGGCCGCCCCAGGGCGGCCCTTTGCCCGCTTTGGAACGTACCTTTGGTAATATGCGGTTGAATAAAAGGGGTAGATATGATATAATTTATTTGTAAAATTTACCTGAGACAAGATGCCGGGGAAGGATGATATGGTGCTTAATCTCCAGGCTATCGTTACAGCCAATATTATAGGCGCAGGTCTTATGATAATGCTTCTCATAAGCAACAGAACATCTTCAAGACACCTGTTTTTTGATGAGAAGCTTTTTTATTTCATGGCTGTCATGACCTTTCTTCTGTGTACGGTGGAGACACTGTCTTTTGTAGTTGACGGCCGTCGATTTTTTATGGATATCTTTGTAAACCGCCTGCTTAACAGTTTCCTTTTTGCTTCAAATGCTGCCTTTGCCTTTTTGTGGACGGCTTATGTTGATTACAAGCTGTTTGAAAGCTCTGAGAGGCTAAGGCGGATTTATACCAAACTGTCGGTACCTGCGGCCGTTATGTGCGTGCTGAGTTTTCTGAACCTGAAGTTCGACATATTTTTTACCGTGTCGGACAGCAATGTGTATTCAAGGACTCAGGCGGTGGGCCTGGCATACGCGGTTACATATTGCTATATGTTTTACAGTGTGATGCTGGTTTATCTCTGCAGAAAGAGGATACGAAAGTATCTTTTCATGCCGATAGTTCTTTTCATGGTTCCGATATTTATAGGCAGCCTGTTTCAGTATTTTTTCTACGGGGTGTCGCTGACATGGGTATCGGTGGCCGTAGGGGTGGTGGCTCTTTACATAAACCTCCAGAACGAGGCGGCGGCTATTGACGCTTTGACCGGCCTTTACAGCCGTCAGTATCTTAAAAAATATCTGGCCCAGCGGTCGGAGAGGCAGCGTAACGGAGTCCTGGGCGGCATAATGCTGGACATCGATCTTTTCAAACAGATAAATGATACATTGGGACATACGGTAGGCGACAGGGCGCTGCAGGATGTGGGCAGGCTTTTGAGGGAAACATCCGGAAGCGCGGCTTTTGCCGCAAGATATGCCGGCGACGAGTTCGTCATTCTGCTGGAGGTAAGCGGCGAGATAGAGATGCTGGCCTTTATGGACAGGATCAGGGAAAGGACCATGAGTTTTAACAGCGAGGCGCAAAGGCCGTACAGCATATCCTTTTCCATGGGGTATGCAATTTACGGCAGCGGTAAGGATACGGCCGACAGTTTTTTAAGCCGTATGGACAAGGCCATGTATGCCGAAAAAAGGCGGAAAATGGCGGTGAGATAATAAAAAGGCGGGCTATGCCCGCCTTTTTTTAGTATAAGTACCCCTTCCTGTGGAATACTTTCAAAAAAGCCGAAAGGAAGGTTCTTTTTTGAGAAAAGGAAGCGTTTATTATTTTGAAAATGCCCCGAGGGTGCGCTCTTATTCCTCCTGCGTCGGCAAAAAAGAGGGTGAAGGGCCTTTGGGTGACTGCTTTGACATAGTGGGCGAGGACGATCGATTCGGAGAGGAAACCTGGGAAAAGGCCGAAAGCGCCATGGTGATGACCTCGGTACACGGGGCTGTCAGCAAGGCAGGACTTGAAATGGGCGACATAGGCTGCCTTCTTGGCGGCGACCTTTTGAATCAGTGCGTTTCCACAAGCTATGCCGTAAGGGAGATGGGGGTGCGGTTCCTGGGGCTTTACGGCGCCTGCTCCACCATGGCCGAAAGCCTTATCCTGGGTGCTTCCCTTATAAACGGAGGGCTTGAGAGCAAGGTCATATGCACGGCCTCTTCACATTTCTGTTCGGCCGAAAGGCAGTACCGTTACCCGCTGGAATACGGAGGCCAGCGCACCCCGACGGCTCAGTGGACGGCGACGGCTTCCGGCTCGGTGCTGCTTTCCGAAAAGGGAGGCAAGGCGGCCGTCACCAGGGCCATGGCAGGAAGGATATACGATCCCGGCGTCACCGACAGCGCCAATATGGGGGCAGCCATGGCTTTGGCTGCATATGAGACCATAAGCGGGTATTTTATGGACACAGGCGAAAAGCCGAGGGATTACGACCTTATCGTCACGGGCGACCTGGCACAGGTGGGCAGGGATATCGTTCTGAGCATGGCAGGCGAGCAGGGGCTGGAGCTTTCGGGCGTTTACGAGGACTGCGGCATCATGCTTTATGACCGGGACAGGCAGGACGTCCACGCCGGAGGCTCGGGCTGCGGGTGTTCGGCCGCCGTCCTGTGCGGCCATATCCTGCCGGGGCTGGAAAAGGGCCTTTACAAAAGGGTGCTTTTCTGCGGCACGGGCGCCCTTTTAAGCCCTGTTATCACAAGCCAGGGCGAAAGCATACCCGGTATATGCCATCTTGTATGTCTGGAGGCGCTTTAATGGAATATTTGAGAGCATTTTTGTGCGGCGGGCTTATATGCGCCTTTTCCCAGGTGCTTATCGACCGCACAAGGCTTACGCCGGCGAGGATTTTGACAAGCTATGTCGTGCTGGGCGTACTGCTGACGGCTTTGGGGATATACCAGCCGGTTGTAAAATGGGGAGGCTGCGGGGCCACGACGCCACTTTTCGGTTTTGGCTATGCCATGGCCGAGGGGGTAAAGAAGGCCGTTTCCGAGCAGGGGCTTCTGGGAGCTTTGTCAGGGGGCCTTTCGGCCGCGGCGGCCGGGGTGTCGGCGGCAGTATTTTTTTCGCTGATAGCCGCCTTCCTCTTTAAGCCCAAAAGCAGGGAATAAGAAAAAGGCATGCCTTGGCATGCCTTTTTATTTTTTGGAGCTACTGCTGTTTTTCCCACTTGCCTGTGGCCGAGGCCGTTAAATAGGCGTTTATGAAGGAGTCGATGTCGCCGTCCATGACGGCCTGGATATTTCCGTTTTCGCAGCCCGTGCGGTGGTCTTTTACAAGGGTATAGGGCATGAACACATAGGAGCGGATCTGGCTGCCCCATTCTATCTTCTTCTGCTCGCCCTTTATATCCTCTATCTTGTCAAGGTGCTCCCTTTCCTTTATCTCAAGGAGCTTTGACTTGAGCATGCGCATGGCCACCTCGCGGTTCTGATGCTGGGAGCGTTCGTTCTGGCAGGCTACGATGACGCCCGAGGGGATGTGGGTTATCCTGATGGCCGATTCGGTCTTGTTGACATGCTGGCCGCCGGCGCCGCCCGAACGGTAGGTGTCGATTTTAAGGTCGTCGGGGTTTATCTCGATATCCATGTCTTCCGGCATTTCGGGCATGACCTCTATGGCCGAAAAGCTGGTGTGCCGCCTGCCCGAGGAGTCGAAGGGGGAAACCCTGACAAGGCGGTGGACCCCCATCTCGCTTTTGAGATAGCCGAAGGCGTTTTCCCCCTCGATAAGAAGGTCGGCGCTTTTAAGCCCCGCCTCTTCGCCGTCGATATAGTCCAGAACCTTCCATTTGAAGCCCTTGGAGTCGGCCCAATGGGTATACATGCGGAAAAGCATCTGGGTCCAATCCTGGGCCTCGGTGCCCCCCGCGCCGGCATGGAATGACATGATGGCGTTGCTGCGGTCGTATTCGCCCGAAAGCAGGGTGCGGAGCTTCTGTTCCTCCAGCTTCTGGCAGAAGTCCTTGTAATCCCGGTTGATGTCGGGCAGAAGGGAAGCGTCGCCGGCCTCGTCAGCCATTTCGATAAGGGTCATGGTGTCATCAAAAAGGCCTTCCAGCCCGTTATAGCTGTCGACTTTGGCCTGGAGCTGCTTTATCTTTTGCAGCACCTTCTGGCCCTTGTCGGGATCATCCCAGAAATCGGGCTTCTGGGCCTCGTGCTGGAGCTTTGCTATTTCGTCCCGGGCCCCGTTTAAGTCAAGGGAGGTTTTGAGGCCCTCCAGCTCGGGCTTAAGGGAGGAAAGGGCCGATTTTATCTCTTCATATTGGATCATCTTAAGCACTCTCTTTTAAAGTCTTTCTCATTTATTATACTTAAAAGCGCCCTATGTGTAAAGAGGGAGCCATTAATTCATCAAAAAGACATTGTTTTTTTGAATTATATGGTATAATAATATAATCTTCAGGGGCTTTGCGCCCCCCTTAAATATAATAATAGCAGAAGGAGCTTGATATAAATGTCGGGATTTTTGAAAAAGCTGTTCGGCGATTCTTCACAAAGGGAGCTTAAGAAAATAGAGCCGCAGCTCAAGGCTATCGAGGCCCTGGGGCCCAAATACAGGGATATGGACGACCAGACCCTTAAAGACCAGACCCGCCTTTTTAAGGAAAGGCTTGACAAGGATGAGACATTGGACGACATACTGCCCGATGCTTTTGCGGCTTTCAGGGAGGCGTGCCTGAGGGTTTTGGGGCAATACCCCTTCTATGTCCAGCTGATGGGCGGCATAGTGCTGCACCAGGGCAGGATAGCCGAGATGAAAACCGGCGAGGGCAAGACCCTTACGGCCACGCTGCCTGCCTACTTAAACGCCCTTTCGGGAAAAGGCGTCCATATTGTCACGGTCAACGATTACCTGGCCAAATACCAGGGCGAGCTGATGGGAAAGGTCTACCGCTTCATGGGCCTTACATGCGGGGTGATAGTCCACGGGCTGACCCCCCAGGAAAGGCGCGCGGCATATGCCTGCGACATAACCTACGGCACCAACAACGAAATAGGCTTTGACTACCTCAGGGACAATATGGCGGTATACAGGGCCGAGCAGGTCCAGAGGGGACATAATTTCGCCATTGTCGACGAGGTCGACTCGATACTGATAGACGAGGCCCGCACACCCCTTATAATTTCGGGCCAGGGGGACAAGAGCACCGACCTTTACAGAAGGGCCGACGATTTTGCCGCCACGTTGAGCCATATCACGGTGGTGGAGATAGATGATAAGGAAAGCCAGGATGACATCGAGGCCGACTATATCGTCGATGAAAAACGCCATACGGCCACCATCACCCCCCGGGGCGTCACCAAGGCAGAGGCCTTCTTCAAGGTCGAAAACCTTATGGACCCCGAAAACGCCACTTTGCTCCACCATATAAACCAGGCTATCAAGGCCAGGGGCTGCATGAAGCGGGATACCGATTATGTCGTCAAGGACGGCGAGATAATCATTGTCGACGAGTTTACGGGCAGGCTGATGATGGGCAGGCGTTATTCCGACGGCCTGCACCAGGCCATCGAGGCCAAGGAGAAGGTCAGCGTTTTAAGGGAGAGCCGCACCCTGGCCACCATAACCTTCCAGAATTATTTCAGGCTTTACCACAAGCTGTCGGGCATGACGGGCACCGCTTTGACCGAGGAGGAGGAGTTCAGGCATATTTACAGCCTGGATGTAATCGAGGTGCCGACCAACAAGCCGATGATAAGGATAGACCACCCCGACCAGGTCTTTAAGACCGAAAGGGGCAAATACTCGGCCGTTATAGAAAAGATAAAGGAGTGCCACCAAAAGGGACAGCCTGTTCTGGTGGGTACCGTATCGATTGAAAAGAGCGAACACCTTTCAGGGCTTTTGAAGCGGCAGGGCATCGAGCATCAGGTCCTTAACGCCAAGCATCACGAAAAGGAAGCGGCCATTGTGGCCCAGGCCGGAAGGTTCGGGGCCGTCACCATCGCCACCAACATGGCGGGCCGCGGCACCGACATCATGCTGGGCGGAAACCCCGACTTTATGGCCAGGGCCGTGCTGACAAAGGCGGGATATGACGAGGAGACGATAGTCGAGGCCACGGGCTATAACGAGTGCCAGAGCCAAGAGGCCGAGGAAGCCAGGGCGATATACCGCAGGGAGCTGGAAAAGCACAGGGAAGAGTGCAGGCTCGAGGGCGAAAAGGTAAAAGAAAGCGGCGGGCTTTATATCCTGGGCACCGAAAGGCATGAGAGCCGAAGGATAGATAATCAGCTGAGAGGCCGCGCCGGCAGACAGGGCGACCCCGGGGAAAGCACTTTCTACCTTTCGCTTGAGGATGACCTCATGCGCCTTTTCGGTTCCGAAAGGGTCATGGGAATTATGGATACCCTGGGCGTTGGGGAAGACGAGCCCATTGAGCACAAGATGCTTTCGGGGGCCATCGAAAGTGCCCAGAAGAAGGTCGAGGGACGCAATTTCCAGGCACGAAAGAGCGTTCTGGAATACGACAATGTCATGAACCGCCAAAGGGAGATAATATACTCCCAGCGCGAGGAGGTCTTAAGCGGCGCCGAGCTTAAGCCCAAGATCCTCCAGATGATAAATGATTATATAGATTCGGTCATAAACTCCATAGCCGAAGGCGACCAGAGCCTGAGCCATGAAAAGACGAGGGAGATAGTCAAGCGCTTTACGGGATTGTTCCTCTTCCCGGGCGAGAGCTTTATGACCCCTTCCGATAAGCCGGCCGGCACTACGGCCGAATTTGCCGAGCTGATGAAAAAGAGGGCTTTGGAGGTCTATGAAAAGAAGGAGCAGGAGCTTACCGCCCCCGTCATGCGGGAGCTGGAAAGGGTGGTCCTTTTAAAGACGGTCGACAGGCATTGGATGGATCATATCGACGCCATGCAGGAGCTGCGGCGGGGCATCGGGCTTAACGCCTATGCCCAGGTCAACCCTGTCGACGAATATAAGCGCCAGGGCTTTGACATGTTTGAGGAAATGATAGAGAATGTGCGCCGCGACACGGCAAGGCTGATGTTCCTGGCAAGGGTCAGGGGCGCCGAGCCTCAAAGGGAGCATGTGGCCAAGGAGCAGATGGCCGCGGGCGCGTCTGACGGCAGCGTAAAGAAGGGCCCCGTCAGGAAAAAGAAGATAGGCAGGAACGACCCCTGCCCCTGCGGAAGCGGGCTTAAATACAAAAAATGCTGCGGCAAAAATGAAAGGTAAAACAGGAGGACAAAGGTATGAAAACGGCGGTAGTCTACAAAAGCGTTACGGGGAACACCAAAATGATAGCCAATGCCATAGCCGCGGCCCTGGGTGATGAGTGCGTATACCTGGGAGGGGCCGAAGGAGCCCCCGACTGCGAGCTTTACCTTGTGGGCTCCTGGACCGACAAGGGCGTTTGCTGTGATGAAATAAAAGGGTTTTTAAAGGGCCTTACGGGAAAAAAGGCGGCCTATTTCGCGACCTGCGGCTACGGCGGGGCCGAAAGCTCGGAAAAATATTATGATATGCTGGTGGAAAGGGCCAGAAAGGAGCTGCCTGAAGGCTGCACTTTTTTGGGCGGGTTTGTCTGCCAGGGCAAAATGCCGGAGGCTATCGGTGAAAGATACAGGCAGGCTTTGGAAAAGGACCCCGGGGATACCCGCAGCCTCCAGGGCCTGGAACTTTACAAAGACGGCCTTTCACATCCCGATGAAAAGGATATCGCTGAGGCCAAGGCCTGGGCTGCGGAGGTCTTAAGCCGGGCAAAGGGGCTTTAGTATGCTTAACATAGTCCTGCATGAGCCGGAGATACATTACAATACGGGCAACATAGCCCGCACCTGCGCCTGCACCGGCGCGAGATTGCATTTGATAAAGCCCTACGGCTTTGAGATAACCGACAGGCACCTTAAAAGGGCGGGGCTTGATTATTGGCACTTCCTTGACATAACAGAGTATGAAAACCTCGAGGACTTTTTTGAAAGAAATCCGGGGGCCAGGATACATTATGCCTCGACCAAGGCGAAAAGGGTGCATTCCGAAGCCCTGTTCAAAGACGGCGATTACATAATGTTCGGCAAGGAGAGCAGGGGTCTTCCCGAAAGTCTGCTTGAGAGGAATTATGACATGTGTTTGCGTATACCTATGATAAAGGATGCCAGATCCTTAAACCTTTCAAACTCGGTAGCCGTTGTGATATATGAGGCATTAAGACAGCTTTCTTATCCAGGGCTATGGACCGAGGGGAATCTTACCGGCAGAAAAGACTGAAATAAGGCGTTTTTTGGGGCTTTTTTACCTTAAAAGGGCGCTTTTGTCCTTGAAAAGGCCGAAGGTATAATTTATAATGTAGGTGTCTGCGGCGGCGCCTGCCCGTAACAGCGCGTCCGACTGAAAGCCGCGGCGGGGGTGCTGCGCCCCACAATTACAACAATATATATCGGGAGCGGGATTTTTTATGGATTACATGAAGAAGTCTGTCAAAGATGTAGATGTAAAGGGTAAAAAGGTCCTTTTGAGGTGTGATTTCAATGTGCCTCAGGACGCAGATGGAAATATAACCGACGACAAGCGTATCAGGGAGGCCCTGCCCACCCTGCGCTATCTTCTGGATGAAGGGGCGGCTGTCATAGTCTGTTCCCATCTCGGAAGGCCCAAGGGTGAAAGAAAGATGAAATACACCCTGACCCCCGTCGCAAAGCACCTGTCCGAACTTTTGGGCAGGGAGGTCAGCATGTCCTTTGACATAACGGGGCCTGATGCTTTGAGACTCTGCTCGGAGATTAAGCCGGGGCAGGTCGTTATGCTGGAGAACTTAAGGTTCGATCCGGGGGAGGAGAAATGCGACAGCGAATTTTCCAAAAAGCTTTCTTCCTTTGCCGACATATATGTAAATGACGCCTTCGGCGCGGCCCACAGGGCCCACGCTTCCATTGTCGGTGTGGCCGAATATCTGCCTGCCGTCAGCGGCCTGCTTATCGAAAAGGAGCTGAGGGTCATGGGCGGCGCCATGGAAAACCCCGAGCATCCCTTTATAGCCATAATGGGCGGCGCCAAGGTATCCGACAAGCTGGGGCTTATCGGCAGCTTTATCGGCAAGTGCGATGCCATACTTATAGTGGGCGGCATGGCCTACACCTTCTTCAAGGCCATGGGCGGGAGCATAGGCAGCTCCATATGCGACGACAAGAGCCTGGAGCTGGTAAAGGACCTGATGGCCCACGCAGAGGAAAAGGGTACAAAAATATACCTGCCGCTTGATACCGTAGTTTCAGACACCTTCAGTAATGACGGCAACTTTGAGACGGTGGAGGCCGGCCATGTGCCCGGCACCTTTATGGGCATGGATATCGGGCCCAAAACCGTGGAAAAATACGGCGAGATAATAAAAAGCGCCAAAACTATAGTCTGGAACGGCCCGGCAGGCGTTTTTGAGATGCCCAATTTCTCCCGCGGCACCGAGGGCATAGCCAGGGCAGTGGCCGAAAGCGAGGCTGTTTCGATAATAGGCGGCGGCGATTCGGCAGCAGCCATAGAAAAGCTGGGACTTGAAAACAAGGTAACCCATGTTTCCACGGGCGGCGGGGCTGCCATCGAGTTCCTCGAGGGCCTGGAGCTGCCGGGCATAGCATGCCTTTTGGACAAATAGAGGCGAAAGATGAACAGGAGATACAGAAAAACCGTAATCGCGGCGAATTGGAAGATGAACAAGCTGCCGGGGGAATGTAAGCCCTTCATCCAGCAGCTTAAAGACAAAGCGGCAGAAGCCAAGTGGTGCGATGTGGTTTTATGCGTGCCCTTTACCCATATAGCTTCGGCCGTCAAGGCAGCCAGGGGCACCAGGATAGCCATAGGCGCCCAGAACTGCCATTATGCCCAGAACGGGGCCTTTACGGGGGAGGTTTCCTGCCGTATGCTGTCCGAGCTGGGGGTAAAATACGTCATAATAGGCCACTCTGAGCGCAGGCAGTATTTCGGCGAGACCGATACCGATGTAAACCGCAAGCTCCACGCCGCTTTGGAAGAGGGCTTAAGGCCAATAGTCTGCCTCGGTGAAAAGCTGGAGGTAAAGGAAACAGGAGCCGCGCTGGACTTTATAAGGTGCCAGCTGAAGGCGGCTTTGAAGGATATAACGGTACAGCAGCTTCGGAAGATAGTCATAGCTTATGAGCCGGTATGGGCCATCGGGACGGGTAAGATAGCCACGCCCCAGCAGGCTGACGAGGCCGGCGAGGCCATAAGGGATACTTTAAGGGCCCTTTACGGAGCCAGGGCGGCCAGGGGAGTGTCGATACTCTATGGCGGCTCTTTGAATGAAAGCACAGCGGGCGGTATGTTCTCCATGCCCGATGTTGACGGAGGCCTGATAGGGGGCGCCTCGCTGGAGGCAGCAAGCCTTATCAGCATAATCGACGCGGCTGACCAATAAAGCCGAAAGGAAGTCTTAAAATGAAAAAGAAACCCCTTGTTCTCATGATACTTGACGGCTACGGCCGCGGGGATGGGGGAAAGGGCGACGCCATACACGCCGCCTCTACGCCAAACATGGACAGGCTGCTTAAGGAAATGCCCTCCTGCAGCCTTGAGTGCTCGGGCGAGGCCGTCGGCCTGCCCGAAGGCCAGATGGGCAACAGTGAGGTCGGCCATACCAACATCGGGGCCGGCAGGATAGTTTATCAGGAGCTTACAAGAATCAGCAAGGCCGTCAGGGAGGGCACCTTTGAGGAAAATGAGGAGCTTAAGGCGGCTTTGGAAAGCGCCGCGGAAAAGGGCGGCAGGGTACACCTTTACGGCCTTCTGTCCGATGGCGGGGTACACAGCCATATAACCCATCTTCTGGCCCTGTGCGATATGTGCAAAAAGGCCGGGATAAAGGCATATGTCCACTGCTTTCTGGACGGCAGGGATGTGCCGCCTTCTTCGGCCCTGGGCTTTGCGGACATGTTGGAGGAGCATATAAAGGGCACCTGCGTCAGCATAGCCACCCTTTCAGGCAGGTATTACGCCATGGACAGAGACAAGCGCTGGGAGAGGCTCAAACCCGCTTACGAAGCGCTTGCCTTGGGCAAAGGCCCGCGGTTTGAAAGCGCGCGCAAGGCCATAGAGGCTTCTTATGAAAAGGGCGTGACCGACGAGTTCATGGAGCCCTGCGTCATAGATCCCCGGGGGAAGATAGAAAGCCGCGACAGCGTCATATTCTTTAATTTCCGTCCCGACAGGGCCAGGGAGATAACAAGGGCTTTTTGTGATGAGAATTTTGACGGCTTTGAGCGTGAGGGCGGGGCTGTTCTGCCATATTACGTCTGCTTTACGCAGTATGACGCATCGATGCCCAATGTGCATATAGCCTTTAAGCCCCAGACCCTGGACAATATATTCGGGGAATATATATCGAAAAAGGGCCTTACCCAGCTGAGGATAGCCGAGACCGAAAAGTATGCCCATGTGACCTTCTTTTTTAACGGCGGCGAGGAGAGGCAGTTTGAGGGCGAGGACAGGATCCTGGTACCTTCCCCCAAAGTGGCCACATATGACCTGCAGCCTGAGATGAGCGCCTTTGAGGTGACCGACAGGTGCACTGAGGCCATTGAAAGCGGGAAGTACGACGTTGTGATACTCAACCTTGCCAACTGCGACATGGTGGGGCATACCGGCGTGTTTGAAGCGGCCGTCAAGGCCGTCGAGACGGTGGATACATGCGTCGGCAGGCTGGTTTCGGCCGTATGCAAGGCGGGAGGGAAGGCCATTATCACGGCCGACCACGGCAACGCCGAAAAGATGCTGGACGAAAACGGCCAGCCCTTTACGGCCCACACCACCTCCCTGGTGCCCATGGTGCTGGTGGGAGAAAACGGGAAAAGCCTGCGCGACGGCAGGCTGTGCGACATAGCGCCCACCATGCTGGAGCTTCTGGGGCTGGAGAAACCCGCGGAAATGAGCGGCGAGAGCCTTCTTTTAAATAAATAACCATCACTTTATATAAGGAGAATTACCTATGAAGAAAATGATCGAGATCGTCGATGTGCTGGGCAGAGAGATAATGGACAGCCGCGGCAACCCCACCGTTGAGGTCGAGGTTTATGTCGACGACGGAATTAACACCTATTGCGGCAGGGCCGCCGTGCCTTCGGGCGCTTCCACCGGCATTTTTGAGGCCTGCGAGCTGCGTGACGGCGACAAGGCCCGCTATATGGGCAAGGGCGTCACAAAGGCTGTCGAGGCTGTCAACACCGAAATAGCCGACTGCCTTATCGGCCTTAATGTCATTGACCAGAGGGAGATAGACAAGGCCCTTTGCGAGCTGGACGGCACTGATAACAAGACCCGTCTGGGCGCAAACGCCATCCTGGGCGCTTCCCTGGCCTGCGCCAGGGCGGCAAGCGAAGCCTTGGGGCTGCCCCTTTACAGCTATGTAGGCGGCTGCAACGCCTTTACGATGCCCGTTCCCATGATGAACATCCTGAATGGCGGCGCTCATGCCACCAACAATGTCGAGATCCAGGAGTTCATGGTCATGCCTGTCGGCGCCCCCTCCTTCAAGGAAGGCCTTAGGATGTGCGCCGAGGTGTTCCACACCCTTAAGAATGTCCTTAAGGAAAACGGGACTCCCGCCGCCGGCGTCGGCGACGAGGGCGGCTATGCCCCCAACCTCAAGAAGGACGAGGACGCTCTGAAGGTCATAGTCAAGGCCATCGAGAGCGCCGGCTATACCCCCGGCGAGGACTTCATGATCGCCATTGACGCCGCTTCCTCCGAGTGGTGGAACGACGAGGAGCAGTGCTATGTCCAGCCCAAGAGCGGCAAGAAGATGACCAGGCAGCAGCTGGTAAGGATGTGGAAGGGCTTTGCGGAGAAGTACCCCATCATCTCCCTGGAGGATGGCATGGCCGAGGAGGATTGGGAAGGCTGGAAGATGCTGACCGATGCTCTGGGCGGCAAGATCCAGCTGGTGGGCGACGACCTGTTCGTCACCAACACCCAGAGGCTCAAAAAGGGCATAGAGCTGGGCGTTGCCAACTCGATACTCATTAAGGTCAACCAGATAGGCACGCTGACCGAGACCCTTGACGCCATTAAGATGGCAAACAGGGCCGGCTATACCGCCGTAATTTCCCACCGCAGCGGCGAGACTGAGGACACCACGATCGCCGACCTGTCGGTCGCTCTTAATGCCGGCCAGATCAAGACGGGCGCCCCCAGCCGTACCGACCGCGTCGCCAAGTACAACCAGCTGCTCCGTATCGAGGAAGAGCTGGACGATGTGGCATATTTCCCCGGCAGGGAAGCCTTCTTTAACCTTAAATAGGTTTTTTAAAGCGCCCTCAGGCTTTGAGGGCGCTTTTTCTTTATTTTTTGCGCGTTTTGCTGTATTATGGCTTTGACAAACCAAAGGAGGCGGAATGATGGATGAGATCAAGGTAAGGCTGATAGAGTACGGCTCGGAGGATTACAAGGCCGAGCTTGAGATGAGAAACGAGATTTTGAGGAAGCCTTTGGGCCTGAGCATTTATGACGAGGATCTGGGGCAGGAGAAGCCCTATTTCCATATAGGGGCCTTTGAAAACGAAAGGCTTGTGGGCACCCTGCTTTTCATCGACAGGGGCGAAGGGGTCTGCCAGATGCGCCAGGTGGCCGTATGCGAAGGCATGCGCCGGAGGGGCATAGGGCGTAAAATGGTGCTTTTCGGGGAAAGCCTTATGAGGGAAAAAGGCTTTTCCAAAATAGTGCTGGAGGCAAGGAAGGTGGCGCTGGAGTTTTACCTTTCCCTGGGTTACCGCACCTCGGGGCCAGAAGAGCTGCGCCTGGGCATACCACACTATGAAATGGAAAAGGGCATATAAGGCTGGGCCGCCTGTTCCACGGTACGGCAAGGACGGCTGAGGCGGCCTTCCGCTGGGAGGAAAAATAGCATATTTAAAAAGGCAGGCGAAAGCCTGCCTTTTTTGTTATTCGGGTGGATATTTACAGTTTTTGATAATTGTGATAGTATATTGGTGAAAAGATGCAAAAGCCCTGCCTGTCAGCAGCACATAACCGATATTTCCGACAAGATGTTTAAGGAGTGATTTTATGGTAAGGTACAAAAAGACGCTCATGCCGGTTTACGCTATTTTGGCCCTTCTGGGAGGCGGGTATATGCTCTTATACAATATTCGCCTTTCCGAGTACGCCGTTTTGAATTTTGTGTCCTGGCCCGGAAATATCATGGTCTATCTGGCAACGCCGCTGCTTTATTTCGGCGCCGCCGCATTTATAGCAGGGTTCTTGAATGCAGGGAGAATGAAGGGTTTAAAAGATGCCGCAAAGGTTTTGTTTATCATGTCGGCCCTGCTTGCCGCCGCAATGGTCCTTATCTCGCTGGCCGGCCTTTTTGGCGGCCTGCCGGGCAGCCTTTGGAAGGTGGCGTACACCCTTTTTTACAGCAACAAGTGGATATGCGCGTTTATCGGCGCTTTGTTCTCGCTGAGCCTCAGCATGGTAAAAAGCGATATCCGTTAAATAGCAGGATCAAAAAGGCAGGCTGCGGCCTGCCTTTTTATTTTAAAATTTCCGGGCTTTTTAAAAATTTTTTTTGGATGGTTTTGGGATTTCCCGCGCTTCAAACCGCGAAAACGGGATTTTTGGCAGAGGGCAAACCATTTTCTCGGCCAATGCGCACAAAGGGTCAAGAGGTCGATTGTGCAATATGACTTTAGTATACTGCTATGGTAATTCAAAAAATATTTTTTGCAGTTTTAACAATAGGGGGTTGACAAAGGCCCTAAGGTATGGTATATTATAGACACAGAAAAGAAAGGATGAGTCCAATGTACAGGTAAAATCCTTCCGGTCGCAATAACATCTACTGACGGCGTCGTTACCGATCAATGAGAGGCCTCACTCTTTGAGGAAAGCCCATCGACGACAGATGGGACAAAGGAATTTTTTAAATAGAGATCGAAGAACAAAGGCGAATGGTAATTAGATTTTGCGGCATCTGAAGAATGGCATTTAAGACAGGTACCGGGAAAAGACCTAACTCCGTGAAGACAAAGTAAATGAGAGTAACCAAACAGCAAAACCCTTTTAGCAAATACCATGAAAATACCGGTTAACAAATTTGATTGGATCCCGTGTATCGGTTAAAAGGACAAAAGTCCCAGACAGAGTCTTATGCCAGGCAAATCTAAGAAAGAGAGGTACAAAAAATGATGTTAGATAACAAGAACCACCTGAGATGACACTTGATAGTGTAAAGAAACTTTCAAGTGTCATCTCTTTTTTTATGCCCATTTTTAAAATGTCCCGTAAAAGGCAGGGAACAGGTTGTTGATAATAAGAAAATGGAAAGACGCGGAGGCGTCTTGTTTTTTTGCCTGAAAATAATAAAATGGGTCTTTCTGCTCTTGTTCGGAAAAGTAAAAAGAGCGGCCTGTGGGGCGGGTGTAATCGGTTTTGCATGCCTGAGGCAGCTTTGAGTGTGCCGGTGGACGACAAGCAGTATGTGATGATTGTTTCGGGTGTTTCCGGGGTTAACCCGTTTGGAAGCACGGAGGGAGTGCATAAGGGTTGCGGGAGTTTCGGGAGTTGACCCGCTTGGAAGTGTGGAGGGAGCGTTTAAGGGAGTGCATAAGGGTTGCGGGAGTTTCAGGAGTTGACCCGCTTGAAAGTATGGAGGGAGAATGGTAAGGGAGTGCGCAAGGTTGCGGGAGTTTCGGGAGTTGACCCGCTTGGAAGAACGGGGGAGAGCAGTTAAGAGGGTAGGCAAGGTTGCGGGTGTTTCCGGGGTTAACCCGTTTGGAAGCATGGAGGGAGCGTTTAAGGGAGTGCATAAGGGTTGCGGGAGTTGACCCGCTTGGAAGAACGGGGGAGAGCAGTTAAGAGGGTAGGCAAGGTTGCGGGAGTTTCGGGAGTTGACCCGCTTGGAAGTGTGGAGGGAGCGTTTAAGGGAGTGCATAAGGGTTGCGGGAGTTTCGGGAGTTGACCCTTTTGGAAGCACGGAGGGAGCGTTTAAGGGAGTGTATAAGGGTTGCGGGTGTTTCCGGGGTTAACCCGTTTGGAAGCATGAAGGGAGAATGGTAAGGGAGTGCGCAAGGTTTCAGATGTTTCCAGGGTTGCCCGATTTGGAGGAACGGAGGGCGTGCGTTTAAGAGAGCGGGCAAGGTTGGGGGAATTTCCGAAGCTGTATGCGAGGATAGAGTATGGGATGATAAGGACAAAACAAAAAGGCGGCAAAGCCGCCTTTTATATTTGTTTTTTATGGGTTGAGATGAAGGCGTGAAAAGCCGGGTTTTTACGGTTCGCACCTGTATATCCGGGTTTTGATCTGCGCAAAAAAGGGGCTTTACCGCCGCAGCTCGACTATATACTCGTTTGTGCCTTCCTCGGGCTTCCTTTTTCCCGTCAGCTTGAAGCCGTTTCTATGATAGAATGAAACAGCCCTTTGGTTTTTTTCCAATGCCCACAGGAAAGAAGCGCCCAAATTATCGCTCGCAAAGGCCAGAAGCCCGGCCCCTATGCCCTTTCCCTGGAAAAAGGTATCGACAAAGAGCTTTTCTATCTCATTGCCGGATACCTCGATAAAACCCCTGACGATGCCGTCGTCATATACATAAAGCCTGTCAAGGACTTCCTCTTTCCCGAAATGGCTGTCGATCACGGATAAGACCTGCAACTTGTTGAAGGCATACCTTTCATCGCCGAATATAGGCAGGTAATTGACCCTGCAGTTTAACACATAAATCTCGGCTATCCTGGAAAGGTCCTGCCGTGAGGCTTTCCTGATGAAGCTGTACCTGTTTTCCGGCATTGGTTATTCCTTTGAAAAGAGTTTAAAGTAAGGAAGGCTTATGACAAGGGAACCCAGCATATTCCCACACCCCATCAGAAGGCAGGAAATAAGGCCCCTGGCCGTAAGCAGGCGGGAGCACAGGGCAAAATAGAACATATCGGCTATGCAGTGCTCGAAGCCTGCCAGGATAAAAACCGACACACAGAGCATTATGGCAAGGTATTTGCCCGCCCCGTCCTGGATTTTGGCATAGCTTTCAACAGCCAAAAACATCAGCATGCCGCAGAATATGGCCAGCACGAAAAGGCTTATATAGCTGTCGGAAAGCTTGGTCTGGCTTAAGGAGGCGGCCGTTTCCGAAATGGTAAGGCGGGTCATGTTTATAAGAAGGGCCGAAATAAGGGTGCCCAGCAGGTTGCCTATGTAAACGACGGCAAGAAAAACAAGGTATTTGCCGCCTTCACCCGTTTTGCACCGGGCCAGATAGCCCGCCTTGCCTGTGAACAGGTTGAGTTTGAAAACACATATCATCATCAGCCCCACGGCAAAGAGCAGCGCACCGGCTATGCGGTTTTCGCCCGAAAGCGAAAGAAAGACCGAGCCGCCTATCGAGATCATGCCCCCTGCCAGCAGGGCCTTTATAAAATCGGTTATCATTCCTCCAAAACCTCCTTAACGGCCGAAAGCACGGCCTTTATATCTTCTTCGTTATTGAATGCGCCCAAAGACAGCCTTATCAGGCGTGAAAATGAGCAGCTTATGTTTCGTTTTTCAAATATTTCCTGAAGCTGCGGGCGTTTTGGCGTATCAAAAGCGATGGACGCGCAGCTTTCGCACGGCGAAAGGGGCGTTACGGGCGTAATGCCCAGATCCAAAAGCCCGTTGTAAAGGACGTCATAAAGTCCCCTTATATGTTCCGATATGTTATTTACCCCAAGGCCGAGCACACAGCTTATGCCGGCGTCAAGGGAATATATGCCCGGGGCGTCTAAAGAGCTGTTTTCAAACTTGCGGGCGTCCTTTTTATCCCGGCAGGTTATCTCCCAGCCCTTTTCCCCCCTTTGGGAGCCCATGACGAAGCCCGCCGCCGTGTAGGTGGGGGCGGTCATTTCCAAAAGGTCCCGGCGGCACCACAGAAATCCCGTGCTTTCACAGGCCATAAGGCCCTTGTAGCCCGCGGCCGACACCGCCGAAACACCCCATTTTGAGGCGTCGAAAGGTCCAAAGCCCAGGCTTTGTATGGCGTCGACCACCAGCCATACCCCCTTTTCGCGGCAGAAGGCCCCCAGGGCCTCAAGATCGGTCTTATAGCCGTTTGACGACTGCACATGGCTTAAAACTATCATTTTTACGCGGGGAGTCCAGGCCTTCATATACATTTGGGCCGTCGGGTATTCGCTATTTTCGGGTTCCAGCACGATACACTCAAAGCCGCGCATGTGTGAGGCATTTATACAGGGCATGAGGACCGATGGATGCTCTATCGAAGATGTCATGACCGCCGAGCCCGGCCCGAACCCCTGGAAGCCCAAAAGGATATGGTTTATGCCTTCGTTGGTGTTGCGGGTAAAGCAGACCTCCCTGGGGCTTTGGCCGCCTGTAAGGGTGCATATTTTCTGCCTTAAGGCCTCGGCCCTGTCGAAAAAGGGCTGCCTGCCGGGGCCGCCCTTTAGCCCTTTTGCGGCGGCTTTGTGCCAATCGTTATAATACTCCTCTGCGGAGGCCCGCGAAAAAAGCGAGCCTCCGCAATCGTAAGCGCAGTCAAGATAGGTGGAGCTTTGGCAGACGGGGAACTGCCGCCTGACATTTTCAAAGGCGTCCACTATTTTACCTCCTCGGCATAACCGAGCTTAACAAGCAGCATTAAATAGGCGTCGACGGCCTGGGGCAGGTACTTGCCGAACTCAAAGGCCAGGCCTTCGGCTATTTTCCACGCGGGGCTTTGGCCGTCGATGAAATAGTCGATGGCCGAGGAAAGGCTGTGGCCCAGGTCCTTCATGTAAAGGGCGGTAAACTCATCTATCAGCCTGTCGTTTTCCTCGCCGCACATGCCCGAAAGCTTGGAGAGCATGACGGGCACCGGCATGAGCCTTTTTACCTTCAGGGTGTATTTCTCCTTGTCCTCCGGTGTGACGGGGGAATTGGGGGACAGGGGATCCTCAATGCCGGTTATGGCCCTGACCAGCGCCAGAAGCTGCCCTTTGCATTTTTCAGCCAGGGGCTTTACGCCGGTTCCCAGCCAGCTTTCGTATGTATCTATCGATTTAAGGCGCCAGGAGGTGTAGTGGGCTATCCTGCCGGACAGAAGCTCGGGGCAGAGCAGGCCGCGCGCGACCTTTGTCTGAAGGTCGGTAAGATAGACCCCCGTGCGCTGGAGGGAGGTGTTGAAGATATCCTCCATATCGCCTTCCTCGAGGTTGGCAAGGCTGTAAGCGTAAGAGGCCGCAAGGCAGGCCGAGCGGGAGAGGATATAGGGGTCGACCACCTCAAGGGTGTCGGAGCTTGTGTGATAGAACTTGTCGGGCCACTGTCCCAGCATAAGGCAGGGGACATTGGTCATAGGATCGCTTAAAACCACATGGTCGCTGCCGCCGCTGTATTCGGTCATATGGCTGTTGAACATGGGGCAGTAGGATTCGGGCATCATGCCGACGACCTGCTTTTTGATCTCGTCCAAAACGGTGGCCGCGGCGTCGGAAACAAAGGAGGGGGTCTCCATCGGAAGGTCGGTTATAGTTATGGGGCCGTAGCCGCGGTCCTGCCTGGCGCCGACCATATCAAGGTTGAAGGCGGCCTTTATTCTGGAAACATCCTTGCCCAGGCGCTCTAAAAATGCGTATGTGCCCGTGAACTCGGGGACAAGGAGCATCCATATGGTGCGCTTGAGGGGAGGCAGGTCGCCCTGCTCTGTCAGGGTCTTGATGGTCTTGACAGCCTCCATGACACAGGCCGAGCCGCTGGCATTGTCGTTGGCCGAGGCGCAGGGGTGGCACAGGTGGCCGACCAGAAGTATGACATCGTCGCTTTCGCCGGGAAGGGAGGCGAAAACATCCTCAATATTCCCGTCATAAAGGGAAGAATCTATTTTGCACCTGACGGTGGGGCGCAGGCCCTTTTTGGCAAGTTCTTCACATTCCCCGGCCAGGCGGTCGCCCTCGCGGGGGGAAAGGACAAATCCGAAGGCCGGCGTCTGGTTTAAACGCCACCAGAAGGAGGTGTAGCGCAGGGTGTCCGACTGATCATGGCGCTCCCTTACATATTTGTCCTGCAAAACAAAGTCGGTTATGAGCCCGGCGGCCTTGCGTTTGCCGACGACCCAATCAAAGACCTTGTTTATATCGTCGCGGACAAAAACCATCTTATTTTCAAAATCGACGCCATCATACATGCTTTCGTCGGCGCCCTTGTCCAGCATTATGACTTCCAAAGGCTCATCCCAATGGTCGCAGGGGGCGCTTTTTTGTATGACCGACATGGGGCAGGCGTCAAAGTCGCACAAAAGCCTGCGTTCGGGGGTGACAAGCTCGCACACGGCCGAACGGCAGTCCCATTCTTTAAAGGACGGGTATGTAAGAAAGACCTTGTCGTCGCGGGCAGGGAAAGACAGGACATCGGCTGTATTTATCCCCCAGCGCCTGAGCTTTTCCTTGCAGTGGTGTGCCGCTTGGCGGTAGCCCGTCGAGGCCTGGATGCGGTGGAAGGTGGATATTTCCGCCACCGTCTGGAAGGCCCTGTGGCCGTTTATATGCTCGAGGAATATGCGGGTATTTTGTCTTAACATGTCTGCACCTCTTTCTTTTTTTATTTGCTTATACCTTTTGCACTTTAATGTAATTGTAGTCGATTTGCGCCTTGTTTGCAAGGCCGCCGCGCTTTTTGGGCCGTTTGGGGCGAAAAATGGGGTTGGGTGCGGTTGACAGAAGGCGAAAAGTGTGCTATTATCTGCCCATACCTCACATTTACTATGAGGTAGAGGTTGCGTTTGCTATCAGTACCTTTGGGGAGGCCGGAAGCCTTTGATCCTCTGGGAAAGGAGCCGACGCCGAAATCGCGTGTCGAAAGCGCGGTTGGGCTTATGCTCAATAAGCATAAGACTGTCTTCAAAAGAGTTTACCGCCTTTTGAAGGAGAGCTATCCCAGGGTAATTTGTGTTACAGGTATAACCGTTTTTGGGCGCAAGCTTTATCTGTCCATGCGTTTATCCTTAACGCATGGACTTTTTTTATTACAAAAAAGACCCGGGGTTAGGTAAATATCACCCGGAGGGAAGTAAAATGGAGAAAAAGAAAAAGGGCTTTACAATGCCCCACAACTATGTCATCGTCTTCTGCATAATACTGCTGGCGACGCTTCTGACATACATCGTGCCGGCAGGTTCTTACCAGAGGGAGATCAACGATGACGGCAGGGAGGTCGTAGTCGAAGGCTCGTTTGAATATAACGAGCAGACGCCGGTGTCGCCTTTCGGCATATTCGAGGCGGTGGCCCAGGGCTTCAATGAAGTGGCCAATATGATATTCTTTGTCGTATTCGCCTTCGGCTGGGTAAACGTGCTTATCGTAAACGGCACCTTCAATGCCATGATAGGAGGCGTCATACGAAAGCTGGGGACAAAGGTCGAGCTGCTTATCCCCGTTCTGATGATGTTTTTTGGGATTTTGGGCTCGACCATAGGCATAAGCGAGGAGACATACGGCCTGGTGCCCGTGTTTGTCAGCCTGGCCGTGGCGCTGGGATATGACGCCATAGTCGGCGGAGCGATGGTTTATATCGGCGTCGCTACGGGCTTTGCCTCAGCTACGCTGAACCCTTTCACCATCGGCGTCGCCATGGGCATTGCCGGGGTGGAATATCCTTACGGCGTCCTGTTCCGCTCGATCGTGCTGGTGACATTCGAGATAGTCGCCATAATCTATGTCTGGCGGTACGCCAGGAAGGTCTATAAGGACCCCACAAAGTCGCTGCTTTACGGCACCAAGCTGGAGCTGCCCCGGATGGCCTCCCGCGACGAGCTGATGAATACCTATGCCAACACCCGCCACAAGCTGTGCGGCCTGCTTTTTATGGTGGCCATGGGCCTTATGGTCTACGGCACCACCCAGCTTGGCTGGTACATAAACGAGCTGTCGGCCCTTTTTATCATCATGATGATAATTTCCGGCTTTGTCGGCGGCATGTCCCCCAATGATATAGCCAGGTCCTTTGTACAGGCCGCCAAGGACATGATGTTCGGCACCATGATAATCGGCCTTTCCCGCGGCATTGTCGTCGTGCTGACCAACGGCGGCGTCATAGATACGATAGTATACGGCCTGTCGCTGCCCCTGGAGCACATGGGGCATACCCTGGGGGCTTTGTCCGAGTATATAGCGGCTGTCGGGATGCTGATAGTCCAGAATATAATCAACTGCTTCATAGGCTCGGGTTCCGGCCAGGCCAGCGCCGTCATGCCCATAATGGCCCCTCTGTCCGATATAGTCGGCGTGTCCCGCCAGGTGGCCGTTCTGGCCTTCCAATTCGGCGACGGCTATTCCAACATGTTCTGGCCCAGCGGCATATTCCTTATTTCGGGACTTATGAACGTGCCGGCCAACAAGTGGTTCAAGTTCGTGGCGCCCCTCTTCGGCATAATGTTCTGTTTCCAGGTTTTGTTCGTATGTATCGCGGTGGCCATCGGCTTTTAGGTGAAAGGAGAAAACAATGGATCTTAATGCTTTAAAGGAACTTGCTTATAAGGCGGCCGAGGAAAATATCGGCCTTTACAACAATGTCTGCAACGAGATATTCACCCATCCCGAGCTGGGCAACAGGGAGCATTACTCCTCGGCCTTCCTTACCTCCGAGATGGAAAAGCTTGGCTTCAGGGTGCAGTACCCCTATGGCGGGCTGGAAACGGCCTTCAGGTGCGAGATAGGAAGCGGCAGCCCCAAGGTGGCCTTTTTGGCCGAGTATGACGCCCTGCCGGGTTATGGCCCGAACAACGACCAGAACGGCCATGCCTGCGGCCATAATTGGATAGCCGCATGTACCTTCGGCGCGGCCGATGTCTTGAGAAGGATAAGCGAGCATTTTGACGGCACCGTCGTCTTTATCGGCACACCCGCCGAAGAGGGCACGGGCGGCAAGGTCGACCTTGTAAACGCCGGGTGCTTTGACGATATTGACGCTGTTTTCCAGGCCCATCTGACGGGCGGGAAAACCCAGCTCAACAGCCGCACCCTGGCCATTGATTCGGTGGAGTTCACCTTCGAGGGCGTGGCGGCCCATGCCGCCGGCAACCCCTGGAAGGGCGTAAACGCCCTGGACGCCTCCTACCTGACATTTACAGGCATAAACGCCTTAAGGCAGCACATGACCCCCGACGCCAGGGTCCACGGCATTATCGAGGAGGGCGGCGTCGCTCCCAATATAGTCCCCAGCCACTGCGTCTGCAAGTTCTTTGTCAGGGCGGCCGACAGGGATTACCTGACCGAGCTTACCCGGAAGGTCATAAACTGCGCAAAGGGCGCCGAGCTTATGACGGGCGCCAAGATGAGCTGGAGGTATTTTGAAAACTCCTTTGACGATTTAAGGTGCAACCCCGTCCTTATCGACCTGATGGCCAAGAACCTTAAGGACCTGGGATATGACGATTTTACCACTGAGGAAGCCGTGCCTTCGGGCAGCTCCGACCTGGGTAATGTGGCCAGGGTATGCCCCACATGCTACCTTTCTCTCAATGCGGGCAACACCGACGGCACTAACTGCCATGAGGAAGCCTTCCTGAGCCATGTCAATTCCGAAACAGCTTACGGCAGGAATCTTCTGGCCGTAAAGGCCATGGCGGCCACCGCTTTGGATTTCCTCTGCGATGAAAATGTCAGAAAGGCCATAGCCAAGTAAATGATTACAAAAGGCCCCCTTTTAAAAGGGGGTTTTTATTGTTATATTGACATAAATGTTCCGGCCATGGTATAATAATAATGCAAAAATGTCAGTTATCCAAAGAAAGGAGGGGCGGTTGAAATGTATGTTTTTATCCCGGGGAATATGCCCGCCGTGTTTATTTTGAGCCGTCCCTTCAGGCGGTGATCTGCAAGCGGATGGTAAGAGCGCACGGCGTGCCGTGCGCTTTTTTGTTTGCCAAAAGGAGGATATATTATGAAAAACAAGAAGCTGACCAACCCGTTAAACGCCATCTTGACCCTTGTCTTTACCCTGGGCGCTTTGGCGCTGGCTATTTACAAAGGGGTTTCGGTAGTGTTCCCATTGTTGGGTTTAATAGCAATCCTTTTTGAGCAGTGGTCCCTCAACCTTGTACCTGACAACGACATATCGAGCCAAAAGGACGAAAAGGAAAAAATGGTAAACGACCTTTACACAAACCCCAAGGGCTTTGTGGGCGGCAGGCTGTCCTCCGGCCTTACGATGCCTCCCGTTTCCAACATCAAGCTGGAGGAAAGCCGCAGGCTGATACCCGCCACATGGCTGACGGCATTTGTCATTTATTGGCCGGTCATAATCACGGCCGAGGATAAGCTGGATTATATCGGCCCCATGCGTTTTTCGGGCTATATGCCCATTTTCGCCCTTATGGCCCTGGGGCTTGCATGGGATGTATGGATGGCTAAAAAGAGGAAAAAGGAGAACGCATAGTATAATAACCTTATCTTTTGAAAGGGGCGGGTTTTATGAAAAAGAGGATTGTGGCAAACCCCTTTAATATGATATTAAGCGGCGCCTTCCTTTTGGGCATGGCGGCCTACTGCGCCCTTATGGGCGCAGGGCTTTCGTCCCTTATCGGCTGCGCTTTGATCTGGTGTGTTATAGAATGGGTCATGAATGTCGTCAGCTTAAGCGGCGATGAACAGTTAGGGCGCAGGATAAGCCAAAACAGGGAAAAGGCTTTAAGCAGGACCATGAACGATTCGGTCATGGGTGCCGGGGCCAGCCTGGGGCACGCATGGAGTATGGGCGCTTTTGCAGGCACGACAGATGTCAGGCTGGAGGAAAGACGCAAGCTTATTCCCGCTTCCTGGGCGGTGGTTTTGGGCGCAGGGCTTCTTATGGCGATACTCATTGAGGACAGCCTGGGCAACGCCAGGTCGGTGGATATAGGGAAGTACGGTTTCCTGTTCGCCCTTATATTCCTGGGTTTTGCGCTGGACCTTGCGGGTTCTTCCTTCCGTGGGAAGAAAAGAAGCGGGCTTTGAAAGGGGTGCCTTTATGAAAAAAAGGATCGTAGCCAACCCCTTTAATATGATATTAAGCGGCGCATTCCTTTTGGGCATGGCGGCCTACTGCGCCTTTATGGGTGGGGGGCTTTTGTCCCTTATCGGCTGCATTTTGCTTTGGTGCGTCATTGAGGGCGCCATGAATGTAAAGCGGGTTGATGAGGATTTTGACCTTTACGAGGAAACGACCAGAAGAAAGAAGAAAAACCTTTTGTGGCTTGCCTTCAGGGAACCTGTCGCCATGAAGTTCAGGATACCCTCTGATTTTTACGAGGTGTATTTCAGCATCAAAGAGGAGCGAAGGGTCATATTTTTTTCGTGGGTTGTGGTGCTTATAGGATGCTTTGCCATGATGACGGGCGTCGAGGACAGCCTGGGCTATAAAGGCCCGATAAACACAGAGAAGTATATCCCCGTTTTCGCGCTGGTGACGGCGGGCTGCCTTTTGGATTTAATAATGACCTTTGTGCGGCGAAGAAGCAGAAATGGAGCAGGAAGCGGTGAATAAGGCAATAGAAATAATACCTTTAAACGAATGTTTTCGGCCGAAGGTAAACCGGCTTGTCGCCTCCGAGTGGGCCGGACCCATAGTCGTTACCAAGGGGAAAGCCAAGGACTCCTCCAAAGCCGAGGGGTTCGTGGCCTGTGCGCAGGGCAGGCTGAAAGGATATATCCTTTACCTGATAGAGGACGGGCGGTGCGAGATACTTGTGCGGCGCATAAAACCTTCCGTACCCCTTGCGGGAATAGACGGCATACCCTTAAAGCACGAGATGGTGTTTGAGTATATGCTTGACGGCCGGGAATAAACCATTGGGAAATATCAAAAAAGCTCCCCCCCGGGGGAGTTTTTTAATGCCAGCACATATAATTATTTATTATAAAAAACCATTAAACATAAGTATTTGACATGGAAAAAGCGGGGCTTTACAATTAAAACAAAAACAGGAGGGGTCTTTATGAAAAGGCCGCATGTAACATGCTACCTCAATGTCAGCGCCGAGGGACATATTGACGGGGAGTTCATGAAAGCCGAAGCCTCGGAAAAAGCAACAGCCGTGTTCCGCCAAAGATGGCTTGATATGGAGCCCGATGCCGTTATCTATGGCAGCTCCACCATGGCCCTTTTTTCGGGCGGCAGGCTTAAAGATCCTTTGCCCGAGGCGAAAGAGCATTTTAAAAGAGAGGATTTCAAAGCGCCCGGCGATTTCAGGCGGTATTATGTCGCCATTAACACAAGGGGCGGCCTTGCCTATGAAAGCAATACCATCGACAAAAAGGGCAGGGGGCCTCACGGCGTCATACACGCTCTGACCAAAAACGCCCCGGACAGCTATATCGCCTATTTGCGTGAAAAGGGAATATCCTATGTCTTTTGCGGCGAAAAGGAGTTTGACCCGGAAGTGCTGCTTTGCAAGCTGTATGAAATCTTCGGGATCAAAAAGGCGATACTTTCGGGCGGGGCATACGCCGATTGGACCTTCCTTTCCCACGGGCTTATAGACGAGATAACGACCATGTACCTGCCCTGCGTCGACGGAGGCGAGTCACACACCCTGTTTAAAAAAACGGAAAATGACAGGACCCCTCCCATAGCCCTCAAGCTGATATCGGCCGAGAAAACCGAAGGCGACGGCCTTATGGTGACATACAGGCCACTTAATATAAGTCTCTGTCCGAGATAAGTATTGGTATGTATAACTGACCTTTTTATTCATTTTTTATGAATGCCCAATGAAAAGG
>CALWAP010000013.1 GCA_944375715.1 uncultured Clostridia bacterium
ATACGAACAATACTTTGTTTTGGGCAACGGCGAACTCATCAAGTAAGAAAGGGCTTTACTATGACTGAACATAAAATCATATTTGGCGATAGTCGTTCGCTCAACCAAATTAAAGATAAATCTGTACAGTTAATCATAACCTCGCCCCCTTATTGGCAGTTAAAAGATTATGGCACAGAAGATCAGATTGGTTTCAATGACAGCTACGAAGAATACATAAACAATTTGAATTTAGTATGGAAAGAGTGCAACCGTGTTCTTTCTGATGGGTGCAGATTGTGCATCAATATTGGAGATCAATTTGCTCGTTCCGTATATTATGGCAGATACAAGGTTATTCCGATTAGAACAGAGATAATTCGTTTTTGTGAATCCCTTGGTATGGATTATATGGGAGCTATTATTTGGCAGAAGACCACCACGATGAATACTTCTGGCGGCGGTGCCATTATGGGTAGTTTCCCTTATCCTCGCAATGGCATCCTTAAAATGGATTATGAGTTTATTCTACTTTTCAAAAAATTAGGTAATGCTCCTAAGCCCACGCAACAGCAAAAAGAACAATCTGCAATGACCAAAGAAGAATGGGGACAGTATTTTTCTTCTCATTGGAATTTCAATGGTGTTAAGCAGATGGGGCATATCGCTATGTTCCCGGAAGAACTTCCTAAACGACTGATTAAAATGTTTTCCTTTGCGGGAGAAACGGTGTTTGATCCGTTTGCGGGGAGTGGTACGACATTGCTCGCTGCAAAGAATCTTGGTCGAAATTCTATTGGTTATGAAATCAACAAAGATTTTGAACCCATCATTCGTGAGAAATTAGGATCAGATCAGCTCAAATTAAGTGATGATACAAAGGTGCTTTTTGCAGAAGACGAAATCGGAAACATTTCTTCTTTTGATCAGCTCCCTTACATTTTCAGTGATCCACATCGGATGGACAAAAAGGTTGATGTAAAGAAACTCCAATTCGGTTCAAAGATTGATCAGTCTGAAGCAAAACGCGATGAACTTTTTGGTGTAAAGCAAGTAATTGCCTCTGATAAAATTGAACTTAGCAATGGACTTGTCGTTCGTCTGCTGGGTATCAAACCTAACCCACTATATCAAGGACAAGCTATCAGTTTTTTACAAGAGAAATTCCATAAGCGAAAGGTTTTCTTAAAGTATGACACTATAAAATACGATGCAGAAAACAATCTGATGTGCTATGTGTATCTTGATAATAAAACCTTTGTAAACAACCACTTGGTAAGAACGGGATATGTTGATGTTGATACATCGTTTGACTATACCTGTAAGAAGAAATTTATGGATTCACTTCCTAAGTAACATCAAAGTAAAAAGGAAGGAGTCAAATTCACAATTCCTTCCTTGAAACTTATTTTGGCCTCATTTGTAGTAGTAAATCATGCTCTGCCAGTATCTTATTTTCGATGTCTTTTGACACCTCTCCGTTTACTGGCATAACAATAAAAACTTTGCCTCCAAAATCACGCATAAAAGCTTTGTGTCCAGCTTCTTCTGAAGAACGTGCTTTACCCATATATATCGACAAATTAGCAGACTTATATGTGGATGGTTTAACTTGTAATCCTATTTTATAGCCGTTTACATCTGTCCAAAGGTCAACCCAATAAGGCGATCCTTCTACTTCGCTTGGGGCATCGTAAAATGGAATGCCTCCAATAGTCAGTGCCGGTTTCATCATCTGCCGTGCTCCTTAAGATATCCCTCATATTGTCTGTCAATCACTAAATTGTGTATAAAATCTATACAATCGTCCCGAGTAATAGACTCTATTAACGCTGGGAAAAATCTGTTTTCCCCTGGAAGAACATTATGAACTTTATCGTATAGTCTAAGCCCTATATTTACAATTTGCTCCCTTGTTCTAACATTGGAGTAATAGTAATCTTCCCATTCTTGCAAACTATTAGGGGAACACAAGCGAATAGAATCAGAGGTAGAGCCGACATTCACCTTCTTGTTCAACCCCCAACGACTGGTCGTATAATTAAGAATAAATTCTTTGTTTGCTATTGGCATATACTGTTCTCCCTTTATTTTTCAACTTCAATGGTCAACCCTGTTTTGGTTTTGGTGTAATAGATCATCTTTACAGCGATAGTCTCGGACAAACGTCCCATAGTTTTGTATGTATCGGGCTTTACCGAATATGGAACATTTCCGACATAGCCATCAATACCAACAGATTCTTCTTCTGGCGTAGCAAGACGATAAGTTGTGCCGTTGCGTTCTGCCAAAGAAGCTAAAATCGCCTTCTGAACATACATACCGTTGAATGTCTTATAAATGACGAGATCTTCAACCCAATGTTTAACCATTTCACGATCAATGAGCGGAATAGCATCACGGAGATTCTGCACCTGTGCATAAATCTTATCAGTTGCTTTTTCAAAGGCATCGGGATATCTTTCTACATACCAATCATGCCAGTTCTCAATGGTGATTTCTTCGCCGGAAGACATAAATTCCGGAAACAACTCGGACATCTGACCGACAACAACAGGACGAGTGCCCTGTGCATTTTGATTTGCCCAGTTGATTAACTGAGAAGTGTATTTTGGAAACCTGAAAGTATCGCTTTCGTTGTAGCTTTCTATGTTTTCGTTTTTTAGTGTGTACTTCATTTGTTCCACCTCGCGTAATTATCGTTAGCCATTTTTTGCGTTTTTCTCATGCCGCTGATTCGTTTTTCATAATTAGCGTTATAGTCATCCATTTCTTCGTCTGTTTGAGCAATAAAATAACCCTTGTTACAAGAAATCAATGGCAATCCATACTCTTCCGCAGTATCCCATATAGCTTGTCTACTGACCGACTGCGTATCCTCCATAGGAAACCCCATAGCTTCACTTATACGTTTAGCTGCGATAGCATTTTTTCTACCACGGTGTTCCATCAAAATATCCTTAATCTTTTCGCTCATCGTGAACCTCCAAAAACAATTTATATGTTTCAATTTCAAGTGCATCAGCTATGCGCTGAATATTTTCAAGCGAAATACTCCTGCGATAGCACTCGATTGCACTGATATATGTTCTATGAAGCCCGCACTTCTCGGCAAAGGCTTCTTGTGATATACCTAACGCCTGTCGATAGCACTTCACATTTGTTCCAAAAACTCTTACAATATCCATACTTGCAATCCTCCTCTTTATATGATGCAATGTTGAATACAATAAATCTACAGACAATAAGTAGCTGTTTTTGAGGCGGTGATTGAGTGAATTATATTAAATCTTTGCATATTGAAGGTTTTAAGAAGTTTCAAACCTTGGATGTAGAATTTAATGAACACATGAATATTCTTGTTGGCGAGAACGAGGCAGGGAAAAGCACTATACTGGACGCTATCAAAACGGTATTAAATCAGCAATATCGTCTTGCTGACAAATCTGTATTGAGAGATTTATTCAATGCCCAAATGGTTAAAGCATTTGAAGCCAATCCAAGCGTTAAAACCTTGCCTCGTATCTTGATAGAAGTAGAACTCGTGCTTGACCCTAAAACTAAAAACGCTGATTACTTCTATGGAGAAGTATACGGAACATTAAAAAAACAAGCTGAAAAATTCGGTATCCGATTTGAGTGTAGGTACGATGAATTATTGGGAGCAGGTATGGAGCAATCCATATTGGAGAAGAAAATTCCGTATGAATATTACACACTTACATGGATGACATTTGCAAACAATCCATATCAGACAATTCGGAGACCGCTTCAGTTCATCGCCATAGATACAACGAACAATGCCTCAGCTCCATCTTTCAATTCTTACAATAGAACATTATTTACAAGTAGATATGATGAGGCAACAAGAGCCAAGGCAAAAAATGATTTTCGCACGAAGTTAGTTGAAGCATTCGACGCTGCAGAACTTCCTGAATTGGGTGATAATCGCAAGTTCGGCGTTGATACGAAAAAAGTTGTATTTGAAGCCATACTTTCCGTTTACGAGGGAGCGATTGCTCTTGAAAATCGTGGTAGTGGCATGGAAAGCCTAATCAAGACGGAAATCGCCTTAGAGAAAGCTAACGGATTAGATGTTATTTTGATGGAAGAACCAGAAAATCACCTGAGCTTCACTACACTTCGCAAAATGCTCCACGAGATTTCTATAAAGCAAAAAGATTCACAGATTATTGTTGCTACACACAACAATATGATCGCCAGCCATCTAAATCTTAACAATGTTCTTTGGATAACAGAAAACGAAGTTAAATCTCTTTCTGGAGTAGATAAAGCCGTGGCAGAGTTCTTTGTCAAGGCTGATGATAATGCTTTTCTTCAGTTGTTACTTTCAAACAAGGTTTTTCTTGTGGAGGGCGCTACCGAATTTTTGCTGCTGCCGTATTTTTACAAACAGATTACTGGTAAAACAATCGAAGAAGATGGTATATCGGTGATCTCTTGTAATGGTATTTCTTATAAAAATTATCTTGAGATTGCCAAAAAGGCAAACAAGAAAATATCTGTAATTACGGACAATGATGGTAAACAGAACAGAATAGACGAAGCAATATCATTTAATAAAACCACTACATTGCAGCACATCTTTTTGGGCGCGACAACGGATGATTGGACATGGGAAGCGTGTCTGTATAATTTGAATAAAGCGGCACTTGATGGGATGATAGAAGTTCAGGCAGGAGCTGATTATTTATTCCATAAAAAAGATTACGGTCAAGTTCTTGGGAAAATGTTAAACAACAAAGTGGAGACAGCATATAAGATGCTTGTCTCTGGAGTGGAATTTGAAGTGCCCCAGTACATAAAGGATGCATTTGGATGGCTAAGAAAGTAATTCTTGCCGTTGCTGGTGCGGGAAAGACCTATCATATCTGCCATAAGATAGACCCGACTAAGAAAAACTTAATACTTGCATATACTCATGAAAACATTCACAACATTCAAAAAGAATTATGTGATGCACATGGATGCGTGCCAGAATTGACGACAATAATGACCTTCGATGCATTCGTGTACCACAATTTAGTTCTTCCGTATGAACCAAGTATCGCTAATCATTTTTCTATGCCTCGCTTTACGAGTAGAGGTATTTGTTTAACCGATCCTCCGCCGCAGAGAATAAAGGATGCCAACGGCGAGATGGTAGCTAATCCCCTATATGGGAAAAAGGATAAACTTGCTCATTACGTGACGAAGAAACGCCAATACTATTGTGCCACTTTATCAGAGCTTGCGCTTCAAGTCAAAGAAGGACCAGATTCTCTCATCAAGCGAGCGGCAGCACGATTAAATATGTTCTACGATTCAGTTTTGATTGATGAGTTTCAAGATTTCAGAGAGTTTGACTATGAACTAATTATGAAACTTGCAAAGCATTTAAATGACATTCTGCTTGTTGGTGATTTTTATCAGCACTCTGTTTCTGCCCGAAACAACACAGGCAAACCATTTAAAACCTCAAAAGGCGATGTATCATACGCCGAATTTGTAGAAGGTGTATTGAGGTCTGGGTTTGATGTAGATACGACCACTTTGTCAAAGTCCAGGCGATGTTCTGTGGATGTATGCAATTATGTAAGTAATAAACTGGAGATTGATATTACGTCTGCCGGTGATCATATAGGACAAGTAATATGGGCCGATGATATTGCCGACGAGGTGTTGAGCAATGATCTTATTACCAAACTGGTTTATAGTGAAGCTGCAAGATATTCATTTTCAGCTTTAAATTGGTCATACGCCAAGGGGGATACCGTGGATTGCGCTTGCATAATTCTAACGAAAGATTTCGAGAAACTCGCTGAAGATAAATTCTCGACCAAGAAGATATCTATTTCTACACTGAACAAATTGTACGTTGCTATGACACGTAGCCGTGGCGATTTGTACCTAATAAAAGCATCGACATTTAAAAAATTGCAAAATGCGTATATCAAAAGTAGATATACTTAGCGGTGGATACGTAGAGCTTTTGAAAAAGCAAAATCAGCTCCGCAGGAGCGTAACCGATTTCTCTGAAATCGTTCAGGGGTTTGGGGCATTTCCCCAATAAGATTGCACGGGTGTATAAACACGTGCATTGCTTGCCGGAATGGTAAGCTCCGGTGTGGGTACTCACCGGATTTGCTTGCTATTCTGCAAGGAAATCCCGGTCGTACCACGGTGGATTTCGCAAGTGTACATACACTTGCTGTGCTTGCTATTCTCCGTTTCCCATGTTAGTAAGCGCCATTTCCCAAATGGAAATCGGCGGCAACCGCCGCCTTGTCTGCCAAAAAGCGAAACGGACGGGCGCTGTCAATGGCGGCACAGCCGTTCATCTTGACCATTGACGGCGTTCGTCCGTTTTGCTACTCCGACTGAATTTTTACATAAAATGAACTGAAGTGAAGGAGGCTTGACGAAGTGAATCCGAAAGAGAAGGATGATGAGATCATCGAACTGACTGACGAAGAACTGAATGAGATTTTTGCCGATGATGATTTTGATAACGGCGAGGAGGACGCTGAAATCCGCTCGTTTTATTTCTCCAATCCCGACCCGTATGCCAAGGTCAAGCCGCGCCCCGACGATGCCCCCAAGAGGGAGTTTTCTTTCGATGAAAAGGGCAGCATCGTGGTGAAAAATCCGTCCGCCTTTTGGCTGCCCGACGTCAAAATCGTGGAGGAACACGGCGGCACGGAATACACCGTAACCGGCAGCTATGAGGGAACGGAAACCCTCGACAAGAAGCTCAGACGCATTATGGAGCAGAACGCTGCCGATGATAAAAGTAGTATCACGGAGGACGCCGATGAGTAACGACGTTTCTCTTGATATAAACCCAGAATCCAATCCTGTTCAGACAGTTGCCCCACCAAAGGAGGACAACAATATGTTAAGGGCAACCGACAAAATCACAGCGCTTTATTGCAGACTGTCCGTGGAGGACACCAAAGAAAAAGGCGGCAAGGATGACCCGTCGAACTCCATCCAGCATCAGCAGATTATGTTAATGGAGTATGCAAAATCTCTGCACTTTCCGAACCCGACGTTCTTTATTGATGATGGGTACAGCGGCGTGGATTTTTCCAACCGCCCCGGCTTTCAGAAGATGCTTGCGGAAATTGAAGCCGGTCATGTGGAAGTGGTGATTACGAAAGACCTTTCAAGACTCGGTCGTAATTCCTCGCTGACAGGGCTTTATATCAACTACACGTTTCCTCAGTACGGCGTGCGGTATATTGCCATCAACGACCACTTCGACACCATTGACCCCAACAGCACCGACAGCGACATGGCAGGTATCAAGAACTGGTTCAATGAGTGGTATTCCAAGGATACCAGCCGCAAAATCCGTGCCGTCAACAAAGCGAAGGGTGAGCGTGGAGAGCGCTTGACCACCAACGTTCCCTACGGCTATAAACGTGACTCTGACGATCCTAAGAAATGGGTGATTGACGAGGAATCTGCACAGGTCGTCAAGCGGATCTTTGCGCTCTGCATGGAGGGAAAAGGGCCGAGCCAGATCGCCGCCTTGCTGGAAAAGGAAAAGGTGCTGAATCCCACCGCCTATAAACAGCGGGAGGGCAGAAAAACACCGCATCAGACCCCGGAGAACGAGTATCGCTGGCACGAAAGCACCGTTGCTTACATCCTCGAATACATGGAGTACACGGGCTGCACGGTCAATTTCAAGACCTACACCAACTCCATTTGGGACAAGAAGCAACGGGAAAATCCAATGGAAAATCGCAAGATTTTCTATAACACCCACCCGGCGATCATCTCTCTGGAAGTCTTTGATAAGGTGCAGGAGATTCGGCAGCAGCGGCACCGCAGAACGGCAACGGGCAAGAGCAATATGTTCTCCGGTCTGGTGTTCTGCAACGACTGCAAGCAGAAGCTCTACTACTCCACCACCAGCTATTTTGAAAAGCGGCAGGACTTCTTCATCTGCTCCACCCATCGTGTCACCAAGGACAAGTGCAGCGGACATTATATCCGTGCCGTTGTGCTGGAACAGATCGTCTGGAAGCATATTCAGGAGGTCATATCGGTAGTCACTCGCTACGAGGCCTATTTCCGTTCCGAGATGGAGCAAAAACTCTGTATACAGAGCGAGGAATCGCTGCGGCTGTATCAAAAGCGGCTGGCACAGGCTGAGAAGCGAATCGGCGAGCTTGACCGTCTTTTCATCCGCATTTATGAGGACAATGTAGCCGGACGGCTGGACGATGAGCGCTTTGCCATGATGAGCAAGAACTATACCGAGGAACAGAAAGACCTCAAAGCCGAGGTCAAGAATCTGCAACAGCAAATCCATGAACAGGAACAACAGGCAGAGAATATAGAGCAGTTTGTTCAGCGGGTAAAGAGGAACAGTACCCTCACGGAACTGACGCCCTATGCCCTCAGAGAGCTTGTCAAGGCGGTCTATGTGGAAGCACCTGACAAGTCCAGCGGCAAGCGCAGGCAGAAGGTACATATCGAGTACGACCTTGTGGGCTACATTCCCGTGGATGAGCTGCTAAAAGCGGAACAGGCATGACCGAAATCATGCCTGTTCCAAGAAATTTGATTTTACTGTCTTACCAGCAGAGGGCTTTTCCGCTCCTTTTTTTGATTTATTGTCTGGCTGTATGGCAGGAACAAGTGGACCTTTTTCCGTCTTCTTCCAGACAGCTGGTATGTTGACAACAATGGTTTTTGCTTTTCGATGCGCAGCTGCCGCTTAAGGGGCAGCCTATGCACTTTGCGCCGCTGCGTTTGGCTTTGATCACATATCTGCCTGCCGCGGCAATCATAAATATTAATATAAAGGCTAAAATAAGGTTTTCAGTCATGGCAGATATTTCCTTTCGCTAAAATCAGTCGGTAGCGTTTAAAGCATATTCGGCGGCCACTTCGCGCTCTGCTTTCTTTATGAGATGGATAATAAATGCGGCAATGGCCAGCACTGCGGCAAGGCCGGGAATAAATCCTGTGCCAACGCTGCCGGTTGTGATAAGGGTGCCTATCTGGTATACGAGGAAGGCCACCGTATATCCTGTGGCAAGCTGGAGCCCTATGCCGCCAAAGAGCCATTTTTTATCTTTTATCTCTGAGTTCATCGCTCCGATAGCGGCAAAGCAGGGAGGAGTAAAGAGGTTGAACATCAGGTAGGCCAAAGCGGCGACCTTGGTAAGGCCGAATATGGCGGCAACCTCCTCGGCGCCGTGTACCAAAACAAGTTCGTCAACATCGATGAAATTGGTTATGCCGTAAACTACAGCCAATGTTCCGACAACATTTTCTTTTGCGATGAAGCCGGTAACGGCCGCTGCGGCCAGCTGCCATACGCCGAAGCCAAGGGGGATCAGGATTATGGCAAAGGGGGAAGCGATAGAAGCGAGAATAGAAGTGCTTTCCATACCTTCTTCAACAAGCTCAAAGCGAAGGTTAAAGCTCTGCATGATTTGAACAGCTGTATTGCACAGAAGGATTATGGTGCCTGCCTTTACAATGTAGGCCCAGCCGCGGGAGCACATTGCAAGGAAAGCCCTTTTGAAGCTTGGGAACTTATATTCGGGCAGCTCGATGATAAAGAACGATTTGCGGTTTTTGTAGCCAGCTATCTTGTTGACCAGCAAAGCGCCGAAGAAAATCAGGGCAATGCCGGCAAAATACATCAATGTACCTACCCATGAAGCATCGGCAAAGAATACTCCTGCAAAAAGGGCAATGACGGGCAGCTTGGCGCCGCAGGGCATGAAGGGGGACAAGATGGCTGTTGCCTTTCTTTCACGCTCGTTGCGTATTGTGCGGCAGGCCATGATACCGGGGATGGCGCAGCCCGTAGTTATGACAAAAGGAATAACCGATTTGCCCGAAAGGCCGACCTTTTTGAATATCGGGTCAAGAACGACGCTGACACGGGCCATATAACCGCAGTCTTCCAAAAGCGAAATAAGAAAGTACATGACCATGACCAGCGGAAGAAAACCGACAACAGCGCCGACGCCTCCGATAATGCCGTCTACCAAAAGGGCTTTCAGTAAGGGCGAACTGTTTTCAAACATACCTCCCGCCCAAGCCTGGAAGCTTTCTATCCAGCCGACAAGCGTATCAGCCAGCAGAGGCCCGAGTTTTGCCTGGGAAATGTCGAAGACCAGGAACATTACTGCGGCAAATATTGGGATCCCTATGAATTTATTAGTAAGAATGGCATCTATTTTGTCCTGGGAGTTTTTTTCACGGGTCAGGACTTTCCTCTGCTCCACCTGATCCACTATTTTATTGACAAACTCAAAACGCCTGCGGTCGGCAGCTTCTACCTGGGCTTTGTCGTTTAGAGCTATGCCCTGCTGGACATAGGGAGCTTTTTGCCCTTTGCCGTATAACCCGGCCGCCGCTTTTATAACTTCAGAAAGGCCGTTTTGGCTTGAAGCTGTGGAAACGGTGCATATTACGGGGCACCCCAAAAGGGAGGAGAGGGCGGAAGTGTCGATTTTTGTCCCTTTTTTTTCGTTTATATCACTTTTGTTAAGGGCTACTACAACGGGTATGCCCAATTCCAGAAGCTGTGTTGTGAAGAAAAGGCTGCGGCTTAGGTTTGTGGCATCGACAATATTTATTATTGCATCGGGATGCTCATTTTTCACATAGGTGCTGGTTATGCTCTCTTCAGAGGTGAAGGGAGACATTGAATAGGCCCCCGGCAGGTCTACGGCAATAAGTTCGCCTGGACCGTCATAATAGTTTTTCTTAATGGGGCTTTCTTTTTTCTCAACGGTAACGCCGGCCCAATTGCCTATGCGTTCATTCCTGCCGGTCAGCGCGTTATACATTGTGGTTTTTCCGCTGTTGGGGTTGCCGGTCAGAGCAATTCTCATACTAAATCCTCCTTATGCTGCGCAGTAAGACAGTTTAATGCGCTTGATATAGTTAGGTTAAGCTAACTCAAAGGGAAAAATATCGGCATGCAGTCATCTGATTTAAATCAGGATGGCTGATGCCAGCTGGGTGTCTATATTATACCTTGCGTCTTTGATGGAAACGACACAGCCGCCTTTAAGATGGGAGATAACGGTGATGGGCTCGCCTCTGTAACAACCCAAAGAAAACAGAAAGGCATTTAACTCCTCGTCATTTGTCGAAATATCCTTAATAATATATTCCTTTCCTTCAGCAGCTTGGGATAACGTCATGTCAGAACCTCCTTTCGCGATGAGTTAGTTTAAGCTAACATGCTGACAATATACCACTTAAAAAGTTCCTTGTCAATTACTTTTTGTACTTAGGCAAGGGTGAGAAAGAAGTTATCATGTCATTGAATATTAGCGACCGCTAACTACAATGTAAATATATCATACCATTCAGTATATGTCAATCCCGGTTTGTCTTTAAAGGGAAGTGTTTATCAATGTCTGCAGTTATGCTCCGCTTGAAAGTTAAAAGACGCTATGATATACTTTAAGCCGCAGTAAATCAGAAATAAAAGAGGACGCAAATGGTATTTTCCTTGAAAACAAGCGGCAGAAAGTTTCGACTGAAAAGCAGAATACTTACAATAACCCAGGCCTTTGCTGCTGCCGTGGTGATAGGCACATTGCTTCTGATGCTTCCTGTATCAAAAAGCGGGGAGGGAAGTGCGGAGCCGCTTACAGCTCTTTTTACGGCGACATCTGCTGTGTGTGTTACAGGGCTTACAGTAGTGGATACGGCTACATATTGGACCTTTTTCGGCAGATGCGTTATACTGCTTCTTATCCAGACAGGCGGGCTGGGTGTCATGATGATAGGTGCTTTGGTGGCTTTGGCTGTGGGAAGAAGGATCACGGTAGGCCAGCGGCTTCTTATAAGCACATCTTTAAATCTTGATGATATATCGGGTATAATAAGGCTGGCCAAAAGGATACTTGCAGGCACTGCGTTTTTTGAAGGGATGGGAGCTTTGGTGCTGACGCTGCGGTTTGCAAATGAGTACGGGTTGGCAAAGGCAGCCGAAAGGGGAATATTCCTGTCCGTATCGGCTTTCTGTAATGCAGGTTTTGACAATCTTGGTAAAGGAGGGGCATTTGCCTCCGTAATACCGTATAAAAGCGACCCTGCTGTGCTTTTGACGCTGTCTGCGCTTGTGATAACAGGGGGCATTGGATTTTATGTCTGGAACGATCTGGCTGAAATGAGCAAAGGGCATAAAAGGACGCTTAGCCTGCACACCAAAATCGTTCTCTGTACAACGGCGGTGCTTTTGGCAGTTGGGACCGTGGGGTTTTTCTTTTTTGAAAGTGACGGCGTGATGGCAGGCGAGAGCTTTATGCAGCGGCTTCTTCAGTCGTTTTTTCAGGCTGTTACTGTAAGGACTGCGGGGTTTGACCATGTGGGACAGGGAGAGCTCGCTTCGACGTCCAAGGCCCTTTCGGTCCTGCTTATGCTGATAGGCGGATCGCCGGGATCGACGGCCGGTGGAATAAAGACGACCACAGCGGCTGTGCTGGCCATGGCGGCCATAAATGCTTTACGGGGTAAAAAAAGCTGGAGGCTTACGGAAGGACTATACCTCAGAAGGCCGTTTATGATGCCAATTGTCTTTTTATTCTGGCAGGTATGGCGGCTATTACAGGAGCGTTTGCCTTGGCGGCGTTGGAAAGAGTTGCGTTTGGGGATGCTTTTTTTGAAACAATATCGGCCATCGCCACTGTGGGGCTGAGCGTTGGGATTACCCCTTCTTTAGGTGCGGCATCGAGGCTGCTTCTGTCATTTCTGATGTTTCTCGGAAGGGTGGGAATAGTGACGGTCGGCATGGCAGCCCTTACCCGGGGCAGCCGTGATGATAATGACATCAGGCTTCCCGACGGCAGGGTGATAATAGGGTAAAAGGTGATTCAAATATGAAAACATTTGTTGTTATAGGTATGGGCAGGTTTGGTTCTACCCTGGCCTGCCGCTTAGCCGAGCTGGGGCAGGAAGTAATAGCCGTCGACCGCAGTGAAGAAAGAATAAATGAGATAGCCGACAGAGTGACCCACGCCATGGCGGCTGACATAAAGGACGAGAATGTGCTGAGACGGCTGGGAGTGTCCGAGTGTGACTGCGCGATAGTAGCTTTTGCCAGCAGCCTTCAGGACAATATCCTCGTTACGCTGCTTTTGAAGGAGCTCGGGGTAAAAAGGGTCATCGCCAAGGCGAGCAATGATATGCATGTCAGGGTGCTTCAAAAGGTGGGAGCCGACCAGATAGTTTTCCCTGAAGCCGATATGGGTTCGCGCCTGGCGAAAATCCTTACATCGGGACGTGTAATTGATTATGTTGATATAGGCGGGCATTACAAAGTGGCGGAAATAAGATGTCCTCTATCCTGGAGGAATAAAACCCTTATGGCCCTTGACCTCAGACGTGGCAGCGGTATAAATGTGCTTCTTATAAAGAATCAGGGAGGCAAAGGTCCACTTGTCAATCCTACTGCCGATTATGTTATAAAAAAAGACGACATTGCCGTTGTTATGGGCACCGAGGAGGATCTTTCGGCGGTGAGTGATGATGATTAGGATAACAAGCAGGGAAAATCCTGTTGTAAAGGCCGTGGCCAAGCTTGTCAAGAGCCGGGAGGAACGCAGGGAAAAGGGCCTTTTTGTATGTGAGGGCGAAGTCATGTTGAAAGAGGCCGTTTCCGGCGGGGCCGACATTAAAGAGGTATTCATAAGGAAGGGCAAAAGTCCGGACTCCGGGCTTATCCCTCAAAGTGCTGCCGTTTATGAAGTGGAAGACCATGTCCTTGAGAAAATAAGCGATGTCAAGACTACAAGGGATGTAATCTTTACTTGCGCCATGCCCAAAGGCGGCAGCCTTTTTGGGGAACGGGTAATCGTTCTGGAAAATGTATCCGACCCGGGAAATGTGGGAACGATAGTGCGCACGTCCGAAGCCTTCGGCATGGACTCGGTGGTCTTTCTTGGCAGCTGCGCAGACCTATATTCGCCTAAAACCATAAGGGCCACCATGGGTTCGGTATTCAGGGTAAATGCCGTTTTCATGGAGGAGGACGAATTCTTTTTAAAGGCACAAGCTATGGGACTTACGGTATTTGCAGCCGCCCTGAGCCCTGGCGCGCAGGAGATATATTCGGTTGACTTGGGCAAGGCGGCAGTTATGATAGGCAATGAGGCGAACGGGCTTTCGAAAAATGCACTTGACAAGTGCGATAAACATGTTATTATACCAATATCTGGTATACAATCCTTGAACGCGGCGGTGGCGGCGTCGGTCTTCATGTATGAGATGGCTGCCTGCCGCAGACGGCAGGTGAAGGTATGACAAAGCAGTACGATATATGGCTTGCCATGCTGGGGCATATTTCCAAATGGAAAAAAGCGATGCTCCTGAAGGCCTACGGAAGCGGCAGAGGCGTGTATGAAGCCGGGAAAGACGGGGTAAAAAGGGATTTCCCTGATTTTACGCAAAAGGACATCGAGGCTTTGGAAAATCGTAACCTGGAAGATGCCGCAAGGGTGGAAGAAGCCTGCGCCCGCTGTTCGGCAAGGGTGATTTCGTATAATGACGGAGATTACCCCGCGCTTTTGAAGGAAATACCCGATCCGCCGACAGTAATCTATGTCAGAGGCAGCCTTCCCGAAGGCCATAGGTTGCACATAGCTATGGTCGGCAGGAGAAAAGCTTCGGCTGCGGGGATGAAAAATGCGGCTGAGATTGCATACGAACTGTCCAAAAATGGCGTAGTCATAGTTTCCGGCATGGCCGACGGCATAGACGGCAGCTCGCACAAGGGCGCGTTGGACGGAGGCAGTCCTACAGTTGCTGTTCTTGGAACGGCAATAGACAGATGCTATCCCGCAAAACATGCGGGGCTGATGCGTGATATAATTGCAAACGGGGCGGTTATATCGGAATACCCGCCAGGGGTTGCCGCATTTCCGGGTAATTTCCTTTTGAGAAACAGAATAATAAGCGGCATGAGCCACGGCGTTTTTGTAGTGGAAGCAGGGTTAAAAAGCGGCTCGCTGGTCACTGCAAAAAGGGCTGTGGAACAAAATCGCGATGTTTTTGCAGCGCCCGGGCCGATAGGAACGGAATACTATGCCGGTACTAATTCCCTTATAAAGGAAGGGGCGTGCATGGCGACATGCGCCGCGGATATTCTGCGGGAATATCCGGATTTCAGGTTTGAGCGAGCTTCGAAAACAACTGAAAAAAGAAAGCAGGAAGATCCCGTGCTGGCTGCAATAGGGAAGATCGCTCACTTGGACGATATAGCGGAAAGACTTGATATGGACCCCGGCGAGGCAATGGCCATGCTCACCATGCTGGAAATAGAGGGCAAGGTACGGCAAAGGCCGGGGAATTATTTTGAAACCATTTAGGTAAAAAGCAAGGCGGAGTGATATGTCTAAATTACTTATTGTGGAATCGCCTGCCAAGGCAAAGACGATAACAAAGTATCTGGGGGACGGATACGAGGTTGAAGCTTCTATGGGACATCTTAGGGACCTGCCTAAAAAGGAGCTTGGTGTTGATGTTGACCATGATTTTGAAGCCAAATATGTTCCCATTGACGGAAAAGACAAGATAATCAAAAATCTTAAAGCGGCAGCCGACAAGGCCGATACCGTTTATCTGGCTACCGACCCCGACCGTGAAGGCGAGGCTATCTCATGGCATCTTAAGGAGCTTTTGGGGCTTCAGGACGACAAAACAAAAAGGATAACCTTTAACGAAATAACAAAGAAGGCAGTGACCGAAGCTGTTTCTTCACCCAGAGACCTTGATATGAACCTGGTAGATGCTCAGCAGGCCAGGAGGATACTCGACAGGATAGTTGGCTACAAACTTTCGCCTTTTCTCTGGCGCAAGGTGCGTACCGGGCTTTCGGCAGGCAGAGTGCAGTCTGCTGTAACAAGGATGGTGGTCGACAGGGAGCGTGAGATAAAGGCTTTCGAACCAAAAGAGTATTGGACGATAGAAGTCCAGCTTAAAAAGGATGAAAAGCAGTTTGTTTCGCTTTTCTATGGTGACAATAACGGTAAGGTGGAGCTTTCCTCAGAAAAAGAGGCCGAGAATGTGCTGGGTGCCATTGAAAAGGGCAGCTTTATCGTAAGCTCGGTCAAAAAGAGCAAAAAAAAGCGTCAGCCTTCGCCCCCTTTTACCACTTCGACACTGCAGCAGGAAGCCTCGAGAAAACTTTCCATGCAGGCCAGAAGGACCATGTCAGTGGCACAGGAGCTTTATGAGGGCGTAACTTTGGGTGAAAACGGCGTTACCGGCCTTATAACCTATATGAGGACCGACTCATTGCGTATTTCGCAGGAGGCACTGACCCAGGCCAGAAGCTATATCGGTCAGAGGTACGGTGCCGATTATACCCCTGAAAAGCCCAGGGTTTTCAAGACAAAAAAGGGTGCTCAGGATGCTCATGAGGCCATAAGGCCTTCCAACCCATCCCTTGATCCCGAGTCGATAAAAGGATATCTCACTCCCGATCAGTACAGGCTTTACAGGCTCATATGGTCGAGGTTCATCGCCTGCCAGATGAGTGACGCCGTTTTGAACACCACCTCGGTAGATATCGAAAACAGCGGCTATATATTCAGGACGACAGGCCAGACGGTAGCTTTCCAGGGATTTTTGGCCCTTTATGAGGAGAGCCGCGATGATGCTGTTTCGGAGGATGGCGAAACAGCGCCGTTGCCCGAGCTTGAAAAGGGCGACAGGCCCGAGCATATCAAAACGGAACCGAAGCAGCATTTTACCCAGCCCCCTCCCAGGTATACTGAAGCTTCTCTTATCAAGGCCATGGAGGAAAAGGGGATAGGCAGGCCCAGCACCTATGCTCCGACTATTTCGGTAGTTTTGGACAGGGAGTATGTGGCAAAGGAGGGCAAGGCTTTAAAGCCCACCATGCTGGGAGAGGCCGTTACCGACCTGATGATAGACAAGTTCAGCGATATCGTTGACCTTAAATTCACAGCGCAGATGGAAAACACCCTGGATGAGGTGGAAAACGGCAGTGTGGATTACCGCGAGATCCTGAAGAAATACTACGATAATTTTTCAAAGGAACTCAACCAGGCAGAGATAGATCTGGATAAAAAGCGCATAAAAGTCAAGGACGAGGAAACCGATATAATATGCGAGTTCTGCGGCAGGAAAATGGTCATTAAAAACGGAAGGTTCGGAAAGTTCCTGGCCTGCCCCGGATATCCCGAGTGCAAGAACACAAAGCCCCTTGCGCAGGATACGGGTTTCCCGTGCCCCGTGTGCGGGAGCAAACTGCTTAAAAAGAAGTCAAAGAGCGGGTATTATTATTACGGCTGCGAAAGGAATCCCGAGTGTGAGTTTATGACATGGGATACTCCCACTAAAAAGGTATGTCCCAAATGCGGCGGCGTAATATATAAAAGATATACAAAGGCCGAGAAAAAGTATCTCTGCCATGTTCCGGGCTGCGGGTATGAAGAACCGCTGCCCGAAAGAAAGTCAAAAAAGAAGGCCGAAGCCAACGGCGAGGCCGAAGAGGTCCCCAAGAAGCGCGTAAGCCGAAAGAAGGCCGAGACGGCCGAAACCGCTGAGGAAGCCCCCAAGAAGCGCACAAGCAGGAAGAAGGCTGAGACGGCCGAAACCGCTGAGGAAGCCCCCAAGAAGCGCACAAGCAGGAAGAAGGCTGAGAATGACTAAAACTGCGGTAAAGGTCGTTGGGGCAGGGCTTGCGGGCAGTGAAGCTGCCTGGCAGCTTGCCATAAGGGGCGTTCCCGTAGAGCTTTATGAGATGAAGCCTCTGGAGAGTTCGCCCGCACATAAAAGCACGGATTTTGCCGAGTTGGTGTGCTCCAATTCGCTTAGGGGCAACAGCCTTTCCAACGCTCCGGGCCTTTTAAAAAGGGAGATGGAGCTTTGCCGCTCGCTTATTATGGAAAGCGCCCTTTTGAACCGCACTCCCGCGGGAGGGGCGCTGGCTGTTGACAGGGAGGGCTTTTCCTCGTATATAACGGAAAAGATAGAAAGCCATCCCAATATAAAGGTCATAGCCCAAAGGGTAGATGAAATACCGCAGGGTCCTGCCATAGTCGCAACAGGCCCGCTGACCGACGGAAGGCTTTTTGAGAGTATGGCCGAATTTTTTGGCGGCGAGGGACTGCATTTTTATGATGCGGCTGCGCCAATAGTTTCCTTTTCAAGCATAAATATGGAAAAGGCTTTTTACGCCTCAAGATACGGCAAAGGTGACGCCGATTATATTAACTGCCCCATGGACCGTGAGGAATACGAGGCGTTTGTAAGGGAGCTGAGAACAGCCCAGGAGGCTGAGGTAAAAGGCTTTGAGGATAAAGCCGTTTTTGAGGGATGTATGCCTGTCGAGGTCATGGCCAGAAGGGGAGAGGACACTTTGAGGTTCGGCCCCATGAAGCCCAGGGGAATAATAGATCCAAAAACCGGAAGGGAGCCTTATGCCGTGGTCCAGCTCAGGGCCGACAACAGAGAAAAGAGCATGTATAACATTGTCGGCTTCCAGACGCACCTGCGGTTCCCGGAGCAAAAGCGGGTGTTTGCAATGATACCGGGGCTGGAAAAGGCCGAGATACTGCGTTACGGAGTCATGCACCGTAACAGTTTTATTGCCTCGCCGGGAAAGCTTGACAGGTATTACAGGGCCATAAGCTGTCCTGATATAATGTTTGCAGGGCAGATGACGGGCGTCGAGGGATATATAGAGTCGGCGGCTTCGGGACTTTGCTGCGGGATAAACATGGCAAGGCAGATAAAAGGTATGCCGCTTATAGATTTTCCCACCAGCACGGCTTTGGGGGCGCTGTCCAGGCATATAAGCGGGTATGAGGGGGCATCATTCCAGCCGATGAATATAAATTTCGGTATAATAGATTCCCTTGACGAAAGGGTCAAGGGCAAAAGGGCCAGATATGAGAAAATATCCGCGCGCGCTCTTGGCCAAATAAAGTCTATGCTCGAGCTTATTACGGAGGATATAAGGTGAAAATAGTAATTGATGTTATGGGAAGCGACAACGGTCCCGAGGCCATAGTCGCCGGGGCGGTAAGTTCCCTTGCGGAGTTCCCCGACCTCGAGGTGGTGCTTGTCGGTGATGGCGGCAGGATAAACGATATCCTTAAAAAGGAAAAGGCCGAAAACGAAAAGCGGATAACAGTATTCCCCACCACTGAGGTCATAGATATGCACGACAGCCCCAGCAGGGCTGTTTTGCAGAAGAAGGATTCCTCTTTGGCCGTAGCCCTGAATATCATGAAGGATGGCGGCGGCGACGCGCTTTTGTCTGCCGGCAGCACAGGGGCCGTTTTAGCGGGAAGTACCTTTGTACTCAAGAGGATCAAAGGGATAAGACGTCCCGCTCTGGCGCCGTCACTGCCTACCAAAAGCGGAAGATCCCTCCTTATTGACTGCGGAGCCAATGTTGTATGCAGTGCTGAGGACTTGTTGCTTTTTGCACTGATGGGCTCCTGCTATATGAAAAAGCAGTTCAATATGTCCTCTCCCCGGGTTGGCCTGATAAATAACGGGGCCGAGGACAGCAAAGGCACGCCGATGCATGTTGAGGCGTATAAGATGCTTAAAAAGGCCGGCGAAACGGGCGAGATAAACTTTGTCGGCAATGTCGAGGGCAGAGACATCGCCATGGGTGCCGCCGATGTGCTGGTATGTGACGGGTTTACGGGAAATATTGTTCTTAAGACATACGAGGGCCTGGGACTGTATCTTGTCAGTATACTCAAGAGTATTTTTATGAAGAATATAGTGACAAAGCTGTCGGCTTTGGGTGTAAGTTCGGGCCTTAAAGAGCTGAAAAAGACTATGGACTATAAAGAAATAGGCGGAGCGCCTCTTCTGGGCATTACAAAACCCGTCATAAAAGCACATGGCTCCAGCGACCCTGCGGCGACCAAAGGGGCTATACGCCAGGCTTACAACTTTGTCAGAGGCGGCTTTATAGAGGAGATAGCACAAACGGCCGCAAAAATTGAGGCTTCCCTTGAAGAAAAGGAAAAGAGTGGAGAATAACTGTTTACAACGGCTTTCTGCTTTGCTATAATCCAAAGTTGTAGTAAGTCTGTGAAAGGAGATTGTTTTATGGTTTTTGAAAAGCTGGCGGCGCTTATCGGCGAGCAGTTTGGTATATCGCCCGATAAGGTGACAATGGATACGAATTTTGTGAACGACCTCGGCGCCAACTCGATTGATTTTGTCGAGCTTATGCTGTCTGTGGAAGAGACCTTTGGCCTTCAGGAAATAGATGAGGATGTCGCAGATCAAATCCACACCGTTGAGGATGTTGTCAATTACATATCCGACAGGATATAAGATTTTTGATTTCGGGCGGAAATGCCCGAAATCATTTTCTTTAATTTTGGAAAGAAGGTGCTTTGGATGATCGACGAGATCAGAGGTTACAGGTTTAAGGACCCGGCGCTTTTGACAAATGCCCTTTGCCACAGCTCCTATGCAAACGAGCATAAGGATAAAGGGGTCCGCAGCAACGAGAGGCTGGAGTACCTGGGTGACGCCGTTTTGGGTATGATAAGCGCCGAATATATTTATAACAGATATAAGGATCTGCCGGAAGGCGAGATGACCAAGCTCCGTGCATCGATAGTATGCGAACAGTCCCTTTATGAGTTTGCCGGCGAGATAGGGCTGGGTGATATGCTGCTTTTGGGCAAGGGAGAGATAAGCGGCGGAGGAAACAAGCGTCCGTCGGTGCTGGCTGACGCGGTGGAAGCCGTTTTGGCTGCCATATATCTTGACGGAGGTATCAAGGCCGCCAAGGATTTTATCCTTGAGTTTATAATGAACAAGGCCGAAACGGTGGAAAAAGGACATATTTCGGTCGATTACAAGACCACTTTGCAGGAAATAGTGCAGAAAAACCATCAGGAGACCCTTTCTTATCATGTCAAGTCGGAGAGCGGCCCTGACCATGACAAGCTGTTTGTCATAGAGGTTTATATAAACTCCAACCCCATTGCCGAAGGTTCGGGTAAGAGCAAAAAACAGGCCGAACAGGCAGCCGCCAAGGCGGCTTTGGAATTGATGGGACAATGAAAAGCTCGATAATCCCGATTTTCATACCTCACCTGGGCTGTCCCAACAACTGTGTTTTCTGTGACCAGCACAAGATAGCCTCCACCGTAAAGGAGCCTGATTTCAGTGAGGTTAAAGGCATCATCGAGCAGGGCCTTTCATATGCCCGAAAGCCCCAGATATCATTTTACGGCGGCAGCTTCACCGCTATCAGGCGGGAGCTTATGGAGGGATACCTTCAAACGGCGGTACCTTTTGTGGAAAGCGGCCTTTGCGACAGCATAAGGCTGTCGACCCGTCCTGACGCCATTGATGAAGATATCCTTGAAACGCTCAGGAAATATCATGTAAAGACGATAGAGCTGGGCGCGCAGTCGATGTGCGACAGGGTGCTCGCGGCATCGGGCAGGGGGCATACGGCTTTTGATACCTCAAAGGCAAGCGGGCTGATAAAGGAATATGGCTTTGAGCTTATACTCCAGATGATGGTGGGGCTGCCCCTTTCGGAAAAGGAGGACGAGCTTTACACGGCCGAGGCATTGTGCCGTCTCAGACCTGACGGGGTGAGGATATACCCCACCTGCGTCATTGATAAGACTCCTCTTTATGATATGTATCTTGCGGGAAGATACAAGGCCCTTTCGGTGGATGAGGCTGTGGATATCTGCGCCGATCTGCTTGATATATTTGAAAAATACGGCGTTTATATAGTCCGCCTGGGACTCAATCCTACCGAAGAACTGTCAAATGGTGGTGTAAAGGCGGGGGCATATCATCCGGCTTTGGGCGAGATGGTGTATTCCAGGCGTTTTCTTAAAAAAGTGCTGCCTTTGGTGCCAAAGGAACCCTATGATATACTTGTGCCGCCAAGGTCCCTTTCGGTGGCAATCGGCCAGAAAAGGTGCAACCTGAGTTATCTTAAAAGCATAAGCCCAATTTGCTCCATAAAAGGGGAGGAAGGGCTCGAGCTGCCATTCAAAATAAGCATTCGTTGAAAACGGGGCCGGTGAGGGAATATGGTTTGCCCTTATATATTTTAGGACCGGCAGCATACGGCTTGCATTTCAAAATTCAAAGGTACGCTTGGAAAGGTGTGTCTGCATGAAGTTGAGTCGTAAAACAGTACGGCTGTGTCCATATTATAGGTGAGATCCCGGATAAGCTTGCTGCCTAAACTTCCGTAATGTCCCGAGGAAGGATTTGGAAGTATATTGGCATAGGTCTGCTCACCGTTATTTTAGAATGGATATTTGTCGCCTGGGTTTACGCTTTTTTTGACGGCATGGCGCAGTCAGAACGCATTGTCCTGGGAACGGGTTTTTTCCTGGCTTTCGAAATGGTTATTTGCACGGGTGTAATAGTCAGCAGGATAGGAAGCGGAAAAAACAAGTAGGCCCCTTTACGATTGCCGCACCTCAAAATGAAATATAAAACGGCTGCGCACACAAATGCTTTTTGAGCGTTTGAACAGCTGAAAAAAATAAAAAAAGCCTTCGGTTTTTTAACCGAAGGCTTTTTATCAGCATTATTTTTTATTTGATGGGCTGGGGTTTTACTCCCTTGGGGATGGGGCAGATATAACCGTCGGGGCCGACCCTGTCTTTATGTTCGGCCTTTGCTTTTTCAAGCAGCTCGGGGTCGCGCATAAGGTCGATGACGGTGGCAGCCATGACCTCTCCGGCGTAAAGCATGCCCTTGTGGGCTACCGTCGATTTGCCCTGGGCGACTATCTGCCAGCTGTGGCCCGGGGTGTCGGCTGCCAGAGTGGCGGCATTTATCTGGGCGGTCGGGCAGACCCAGCTGACATCGCCGACATCGGTGGAGCCGCCCATGGCCTTTCCGGAGGGGAAGTAGGGCAGCACGAAGCTGTTGAGAGGACCGCCCTGATGCTCTTTGAGGAAAGCTACGACATCGGGGCCGCCGTCTACATATTTTTCTGCAAGATCAATAGGTGCAGGAGCCGTCTTCTGATATTCGGCGGCAAGGGCTGTCTCCTCGGCTGTATACTCGGGCAGAGGCACCTTCTTGAGATTTTCGTAAAGAGCCTCTTCCAGCGTGACATTGTTTACGACATTGGAGCAGGCCTTAATGAATTCATACTCCATGCGTGTATGCGTCATGAGAGCGGCGCCCTTGGCGATATCGATCACCCATTCATAAATTTCCTGGGCCTGTTTGTTCTTGGGAGCACGGCAGAGATAGAGGACCTCGGCCACGGGCTGGACGACATTAGGGGAAAGACCGCCGGTGTTGGTGATGGCATAGTGCACCCTGGCCTCGGGGATTATATGCTCGCGCAGGAACTGAACACCTACATTGAGAAGCTCAACGGCATCCAGAGCCGAACGGCCATTATAAGGATCGCCTGCGGCATGTGCCGAAACGCCGAAGAACTTGAATTTCACCTGTATGTTTGCAAGGGAGCTGGTGGCCGAAGCGGCGTTTATAGAACCGGGGTGCCATGTAATGGCGGCGTCAAGGCAGTCAAACACACCTTCCCTGGCCATGAAAGCCTTTCCGGACCCGCCTTCTTCACCGGGGCATCCAAAATAAACGACTGTACCCGAAGCGCCCGTCTCCTTAAGGTAGTCCTTGACCGCGAAAGCGGCAGCCAGGGAGCCTACGCCCAGAAGGTTGTGGCCGCAGCCATGGCCGGGCATGCCTTCCTTATACCATTCTTTGTGCGTGACGCCCGCGACCTGGCTCAGGCCGAAAAGGGAGTCATATTCGCCCAGAAGGCCGATGACGGGTTTGCCGCTTCCGTATGTACCGGAAAAGGCCGTTTCAACGCCGCCAATGCCCTTTTCAACTTTAAAGCCTTCAGATTCCAGAAGGCCACATAATTCTTCCATGGACTTGTGCTCGACAAAGGCTGTCTCTGCATATTCCCAGATATTGTCGCTGGCATGAGTCAGAGCTTCGGCCCTGGAGTTTACCGATTGAACGATCTTTTCAATGCTCATACAGTTATCATCCTTTACAAATTTATTGTTTCATTTGTGTCTAAAATGCACAAAAAGGACTACGGCATATACCAAACACACATCAAAACACATAAATTATAGCACATTTTAAATAGTTGGTAAAGAAAAAGGCCCAATATATCTTTTAAAACTTGCCGTTTTGTTGCCCGTCAAGAAGTCCGGATATTGCCAAAGCCGCTCCCGCAGCCATTGCCAGAAGGCCGGCAGCTGAAAGGGAAAAGAGGGCGCCGGATGATGTGATATGTGTATCGGGCATGGAATCAATTATGCGTGTAACGGTATAATCAGTGAACAATGACATAAGGCCGCAGATAAAAATGCTGCAGCCTAAAATAAGCTTTTTCAAAAGATTCACCTCCGTTTGACCATATTATAAATGAAAAAACCTTTTGATATCAATAGGAAGCCTGAAGTGAAAGAAAATAATATTATTGACATTTATGCTCTTTTTAAAGTATAATATATGGGCTGACAAACGGGGTGTAGCTCAGCTGGCAGAGCGCTTGGTTCGGGACCAAGAGGCCGTGTGTTCAAGTCACATCACTCCGACCATAAAAAAGACACGGTTTACCGTGTCTTTTTTCTTTAAATCCCTAAGTTGAGGCGCTGTAAAGTTTTCAGCTTTACAGCACGGTATTTGTATTCGATTACAGACGGCAGCAAAAGCATTGAAAAGGCCACGAAATAAATGATATAATTTAAGAAAAAGGACGAAAATGGTGACTGACTGTGGATATTATCCCCGATTTGAAGGCTTTAATATCATATTTGATGGAAGAAAAAGCCAAAAGAGAAAATGGAAACGTGGATATTTTGCCTGATGATGAGCGGATACTTTTTCGTCGTTACCGTGCCATGGTCAACACACGACCGCCCATGCCTGCACCCGATTGGTTTTATGAAGCAGAAAGGCGTGTATTAAGTGAAAGGCTTGATCGAAGGGGTGTGGTCGGTATCGATGGGACCACGCTTTTTCCGTGCGGGGTCAGGCTCTGGCAGGGGGATATCACAAGGCTTGGGATCGATGGTATAGTTAATGCTGCCAACAGCCGAATGCAGGGCTGTTTTATTGCTTGCCATAACTGCATAGACAATATCATCCATACCAATGCGGGGATAATGCTGCGAAGAGAGTGTGCCCGGGTGTCCGAGAGCCTGGGGGGCAGCCTTGGAGTAGGGTGTGCCGCGGTTACAGGAGGGTATAACCTTCCATGCAGGTATGTGATACATACGGTAGGACCCAGGGTCGAGGGCAGCCCGGAGGCAAAGGACATGGAAGACTTGTCTGATTGCTATAAAAACTGCATAATTCAGGCAAAAGCCTTTGACATGAGATCACTTGCCTTCTGCTGCATTTCCACAGGAGAGTTTTCTTTCCCGCGCAGACAGGCGGCGGAGATAGCGATAGATACGGTTTTGAAGGAAAAGGGCGGCATTGAAGTGGTTTTTGATGTTTACACGGATGAGGATTACAGGATATATAAAGAAATACTCGCAAAAAGGAGCGGGATTTAGATGTATGAGGTTACCGAAGAAAAGGGATATATAAGGATAAAAGGCGGCGAGAGCTTTTCACCCAGGAACACCTTTGAGTGCGGACAGTGTTTCAGGTGGCTGCCAAGCGGCGATGGAGGATATTTCGGTATAGCTTCAAAAAAGCCGTGCCGTATATGGCAGGAGGAAGACGGATTTTGCATGACGTGCACAAAAGAAGATTTCGAAACTTTCTGGAAAAGTTATCTTGATCTTGAAAGAAGTTATGAAGAAATAGCCGCCGGACTTCCTAAGGATGATTTTACCCAAAAGGCCGTAAAATACGGCTTGGGGCTTAGAATACTCAGGCAGGAACCATGGGAGGCACTTTGTTCGTTTATAATATCCCAATGCAATAATATTCCCCGCATACAGAAGATAATTTCCGCCTTGTGTGATTGTCTGGGTGACGATATATTTTTTGAGGGAAAGACATACAAATCTTTTCCATCGGCTGAAAAAATAGCCGATGCGGGAGAGAAGGGGCTTGCTTTTACCCGTGCGGGGTACAGGATACCCTATATTGTAAATGCCGCAAATATGGTGGCTCAGGGGAAGGTAGACTTTGGATTTTTGGACAGGCTGGATATTGCCGAGGCTGAAAAATACATAATGCGGCTGCCCGGCGTGGGGCGGAAGGTAGCCGACTGTTTCCTGCTTTTTGGCATGGGAAAGCTGGATGCGTTTCCTGTTGATACATGGATGAAAAAGGCGGCTCCTTTTTACCCTGGAGGATTTGATGCGAGTGCTTTCGGCAACTACGCCGGCATCGCTCAGCAGTATATATTTTTTTACACAAGGGAAAATAAAATCGGAAAATCTGTTGACAAGCCCGAAAATGTGATATAATATATGTTAATATTTTAAACAAAGATAAACAATTATGATACGGAGGGGAAAATATGGTCAATGCAAATCCGGAAGCAAAGTTCTTTAAGGAAGGGGTCACATTTGACGATGTGCTGCTCATTCCTGCTGAGAGCGATGTTACTCCAGATAAGATTTTTCTTGGAACAAGACTTACTAAAAACATCAAGCTTAACATTCCTCTGATAAGCGCCGCCATGGATACCGTAACAGAGTCCCGTATGGCTATTGCGCTGGCCAGGGAAGGCGGCATAGGGGTCGTTCACAAGAGCATGTCCATAAGCGAACAGGCTGATAACGTCGACAGGGTCAAGCGTTCGGAAAACGGCGTAATAAACAACCCGTTTTACCTTTCCCCTCAGCACACGCTGGCTGATGCCGACGACCTGATGGCAAAATACCGTATTTCCGGAGTGCCTATCTGCGACAACGGCAAGTTGGTCGGCATACTTACGAACAGGGATCTCAAGTTTGAAGAGGATTACACCAAGCTCTGCGGTGAAGTCATGACAAAGGAAGGCCTTATAACAGCGCCTGTCAATACGACCCTGTCCGAGGCAAAGAAAATACTCAGGCAGCACAAGATAGAAAAGCTGCCTTTGGTGGATGAGAATTTTGCCCTAAAGGGCCTTATTACAATTAAGGATATAGAAAAGGCCGTTGTTTACCCCAACACTGCTAGAGACGCTCAGGGCAGGCTGTTGTGTGCCGCCGCTATCGGTGTTACAAACGATGTACTTGACAGGGCTGCCGCCCTTATAGAGGCCGATGTAGACGTCCTGGTCCTTGATTCGGCTCATGGTCATTCAAAGAATATACTTGAGTGCCTCAAGAAGGTAAAGAAAGCCTTTGACATACCTGTCATAGCCGGCAATATAGCCACGGCTGAAGGCGCCAAGGCTCTTATAGATGCAGGTGCCGATGCCGTAAAGGTCGGTATAGGCCCCGGTTCGATTTGTACGACCCGCGTTGTCGCCGGTGTCGGCGTGCCTCAGATTTCGGCCATTTACGATGCCGCGTGTGAGGCTCAGAAGCATGATATCCCCGTTATCGCTGACGGCGGCATCAAATACTCCGGCGATATAGTTAAGGCCTTGGCTGCAGGCGGAGATGTCGTTATGCTCGGTTCGTTGCTGGCCGGATGCGAGGAAAGCCCCGGCGATGTGGAGGTTTATCAGGGCAGACGCTTCAAGGTTTACAGAGGCATGGGTTCGATGGCCGCCATGGCCAAGGGCTCAGGCGACAGGTACTTCCAATCCGGAAGCAAGAAGCTGGTTCCGGAAGGGGTCGAGGGACGCGTACCCTTCAAGGGTAAAGTCGGCGACACTGTATTTCAGCTCATGGGAGGCTTAAGGTCGGGCATGGGTTATTGCGGAGCTCATGATATTCCCGCGCTTCAGATGAATAGCAGGTTTGTACGCATAACGGGTGCGGGCCTTAAGGAGAGCCATCCCCATGATATTTATATCACCAAGGAGGCTCCCAACTACACGGTCGGCCCCGAGCAGTAAAATAGCCAAAAATCAAAGAGCGAGGGTTATGCCCTCGCTCTTTTTTACCATATATCGGGAAATGACGTTATATAAACCTGTTTGGGAGAGTCTATCGTCGATGAAGTCTGCATGACGGCAGTGTTTCCCGACGGTGAAAAACTGACATATTCTATGGCGGCGCTGTCTGAGGATTCCTGCGGACGGAAGGAGCAGATCAGGTCGCCGTCACAGTAGAAAAACACCTCGGAAGGGCTGCCGTCGGAGTATACGGCGGCTGCGGCCAGCATTTTCCCGTATTTTGACACAGCGAGGCAGCTGATATATGAAAGCTGGCTTTCGGAAGGCAGGCCCTCAAGATTAAAGGGGGTGAGGGTCTGGGTACTCAGGTCATATATGCCGCTTACCGTCATCTGCTGGCTGTCGTAAAAAAGCAACTGCGACGAACCGTATGAAGCGGCGTTCAGGCCATTCATATCTTCAAAGGCTTTGACCGAGCCGTCACTTTGAAGTATAAAGGGATAATAGACCCATTCCCAGCCTAAAAGATTTCCCAGCACGCCGCTGCTGTCCCAAAGCCACGCAGCACCAGACGGCAGCCTGGTATCAAGCAAAACGTCGCCGCCTTCGGGCACATACGCTTCATATGACTGCATAATATCCAAAAGTTCGTCATCCATTATATATAGGCCGTTTGATGTGGAAACCGCCACGCAGGACCTGTCGGGGGAAGGCAGGGCCGACCTCACCCCGTTTATGTGGCTGAGCCCGTATTCTTTGAAGGAAAGGCTCACGGGTTCGATAAAGCAAAGGCTGCTGTACGCATATGTCTCGCTGTTGACAAGGCACAGCGCCACAGTGCCGTCGTCCTGTATATATTTCGGATATTGCCCAATGACGCCCAAATGGGCCTTCTTTTTTATAAAAGCGCCCTGGTTCAGGGAATATGTATAAAGATATGACTGTTCCGACACCGTTCCGTTTTGATATTTTGAGGTGAAGATAAATATTATGTCCTCCGATGCCATGAAGACATGCTCCACCGTCATGCCGTCTTGCTCTATTATAGAAAGATCAAGGAGGGAGATTGACGGCTCTGCTTCGTTATCGGGCGTACCGTCGATCTCGGGCTCGGAAGGATCCCCTTCGTTTTTCCGGCCTTCCTGGTTTTGTCCGGGATCGTTCTGGGGAGGCTGCCATATTGCCTCTTTTTCACTGCGGCAGGAGGAAAGCAAAAAGCATGCGAGTAAAAGGATAACTGCCGTGAGGCGTTTAATCATGTTTTTTCACCTTTTGCCAATAGAGCTTTGCCTGCTGCTCGGCCTTGTTGGCACCCTCATGATAATAAGAGGCGTTTTTCAGGCTGTCGGGCAGGTACTGCTGAGGAGTGTAGTTATTTGGGTAGTCGTGGGGATACTTGTATGTAAGGCCGCGGCCCAAAGAAGAAGCTCCACCATAATGGGCATCTTTGAGATGAGCAGGTATGTCTCCGATTTTGCCGCTTTGAACATCCTGCATGGCTTTGTCTATGGCCATTACGACCGAATTGGATTTTGGCGCGGTAGCTAAAAGTATGCAGGCCTGGGCCAGCGGAAGCCGAGCTTCAGGCAGTCCCAGCTGAAGGGCGCTGTCGCAGCAGGCCTTTACTATTGAAGCCGCCTGGGGATATGCCAGCCCTACATCTTCGCTGGCCATGCAGAGCATGCGGCGGGCGGCGGAGGCTATATCTCCTCCGCTTAAAAGGCGGGCCAGGTAGTGCAGGGCGGCATCTGGATCGGAGCCCCTTAGGGATTTGTGAAAGGCCGAGAGTATGTCATAATGGGCGTCTCCGTCCCGGTCATATCTGGCGGAAGACTTTTGGGTTACAGCCTTTGCGTCCTGTAGCGTGACATGCATTTCACCGTTTTCGGCCTTTGACGAGGAACACAGAAGTTCCACCGCGTTGATAGCCTTCCTGACATCTCCCCCACAGGCCATGGCAATATGATCCGTGACACCGTCCTCGGTGATTATTGTTTGTTTGAGCTGGGAAGAACAAAGGGAAAAAGCCCGCCGGACAGCTTTCTGTACATCCTTTGGGGTGATGGGTTTGAACTCAAAGACCGTACTTCGGCTCAGTATAGCGTTATATACATAGAAATAAGGGTTTTCGGTGGTTGAGGCGATAAGGGTTATTTTCCCGCTCTCAATAAATTCCAGAAGCGACTGCTGCTGCTTTTTGTTGAAATACTGTATCTCGTCAAGATAAAGCAGTATGCCGTTGGGGGCCAGAAGCGTATCAAGCTCGGATACCATGCCCTTGATGTCGCTGACGCTGGCAGTGGTGGCGTTGAGCTTATAAAGCCTGCGCTTTGTCTTTCCGGCAATTATTTGGGCCAGAGTGGTCTTACCTATACCCGAAGGACCGTAAAATATCATATTCGGCACATTGCCGCTTTCTATAATGCGGCGGAGTATGCCGTCTTTTCCGATAATGTGTTCCTGTCCGACCATATCATCAAGCTCGGTCGGGCGAATCTTGTCCGCAAGAGGCTGATACATTGTTTCCTCCTTTATGCAGTCGGTTGACAGACGATGGAAAACCATCATATTATATACATGGTTAAGTGGTATTATATCATAAATCCCCATGGCAGTACAGTCAAAGGGGAGGAGAGGTGGATTGCAATGGGCTGTCTTGGTAATTTATTGTGGTTTATATGTGGAGGCGCTTTAGCCGGTTTGGGATGGTGCGTTATGGGGTGTCTTTGGTGTATTACGATAATCGGGGTGCCTGTCGGACTCCAATGCTTTAAATTTGCCGGACTTAGTTTTTTCCCTTTTGGCAGACAGGTAGTTTACGGCGGAGGATTTGGATCACTGATACTTAATATAATCTGGATGATTGTGACAGGCATACCTATGGCTCTCGGGCACCTTGCAATAGGGTGCGCACTTTGCCTGAGTATAATAGGGATACCGTTTGGTCTGCAGCATTTTAAGCTCATGAAGCTGGCGCTGATGCCTTTCGGTACATGCATATATTGACAAACACTAAAGAACTTTTTTTCAGATCGTGGATTTCATGGAACTAATGGAGTAATATACGAAAACTTGTTAGCTTTTTGTGCGAAATACAACAAAAAGACTTGATTTCAGAAAATATTAATAGTAATATATAGCATGTATAGGATAATAAATGATAACAGATTTTAAAGACGCATTTTCACGCCTTTGAAGTCTTAGGGGGGAATGTCAAAAAGATAATGTTTTTTAGCCTGGCAATATAAAATAAACGGAGGTAAGTATCACAAATGAACATGAAAAAAGTAATGGCTGTGCTGCTGGCTGTTAGCCTGACAGCATCTTTGGGAGTCACGGCTATGGCCGCTGATTTCACTGATACCCAAGGCCATTGGGCCGAAGAGCATATTGATCGCTGGCAGGAAGTCGGCGTTCTTAACGGTGACAGTGAAACCACCTTTAATCCCGACGGTGAGATGACTCGTGCCGAGGCTGCTCAGGTCTTCACTAACCTTCTTAAGCTTGAAGCTGATGAAGCTGTTGAGGGTTATACCGATCTGGCTGAAGGCGCTTGGTATATCAACGCTATTTCTGCCTGTGTAGATCAGGGGATCATGAACGGCGTTGGCGAGGGTCTGATGGATCCTAACGGCACCGTTACCCGCGAGATGTTCTTCGTCATGTTTGGCAGGGCTTTGGGCCTGCAGGAAGAAAAGAGCCTTAACAAGACCTTTGCTGACAGTGCGTCAGTTTCTTCTTGGGCACAGGGTTATGTGTATGCTCTTATCAACCATGGCTACGTCAATGGCGTAAGCGATTCCAGCATAGCTCCCCAGCTGAATATCGACCGCGCCAGCGTTGCGGCCCTGCTTGATCAGACCATAGTCGCTTATGTTGTTACCGACGGTGCTGTTGAAGTCAACGAGAACGGCGTTGTTCTGGTTCTGGCTGATGATGTTACGATTACCGGCAACGGTGATATCACCGTTACAGTAGCTGCTAAGAATGCCGAGGTTTCTTTCAAGGGATTTGAGGGCGAAGCTACCGTTATAGCTCTGGAGAACGGCGTTACCGTTACCGACGCTCCCGAAGGCGTTACCGTTATCGCTGCTGAAGGCGTTACGGGCGTTACCCTGAACGGCGAGAATGTCGCGGCCGGCACTGAGGCTGTTGTTCCCGAGGATAAGCCTTCTTCCGGCGGCTCTTCCGGTGGTTCTTCCGGCGGATCCTCTGACGACGATGAGGACGATAATGATGAAGGCGAAGATCCCGGTGATAATGTTGAGGAAGATCCCGACGAGGATAACGACAATGTCGAGTGCAACCCCGGCGGCAATGTTGAGGATCCCGACGAGGATAACGACAATGTCGAGTGCAACCCCGGCGGCAATGTTGAGGATCCCGATGAGGATAACGACAATGTCGAGTGCAACCCCGGCGGCAATGTCGAAGATCCCGATGAGGATAACGATAATGTTGAGTGCAATCCCGGCGAGGGCAATGGCAACGTAGAGGAGAAAAATTAAAAGGCAGAATACTCCTTCTGACTTATTTTCGGTTTGAAAACCGGTCACATTGGGGGGCGGAGAAACTCCGCCCCCTTTTTTAGGAGGTTTATATGATAAGGACAAGCTTCTGGAAGCGCTCTTTGTCGGCGCTTGTGGCGGTTGTCATGCTGATGGGATACATTCCGGTGTCTTTGGCCGCTGATGCTCTTTACGGCGACAGGTATCTGATATCGGAGACCGCCTATCCTTTGGCGTCGGGCATAACCGAGTATGTAACCACCACAAATAATTTACAGGGAAACGAACAGGTAATAGATTATTTTACGGAAATTGATCCGAACGACAGCAGCGCCATAATAATGGCATGCTATGCCGATTATGATGCTTCCAAATGGAAACTTCAAAATGTCATGGATCAGGCAAAGGCTGCCCAGGATAATTTTGACAGCCGTGGCCTGGGATATAAGATTGTTGGCATAGTAAACGCTGATTTTTATAACATGACAACGGGCGAGCCAACAGGTGCGCTTGTTATGGAAGGTGAAGTTTATCATCCGGCCAACGGAAGAAGCTACTTTGCCGTTCTAAAAGACGGAAGCGCAGTTATCCGTTCCGGAGACCAACCATTGGATGATGTGGAAACAGCCGTTGGCGGTTCAAATGTTTTGGTTCGGGATGGGGAGATTGTTGTTGCGGACGATCAAACCATGCGGGTTTCCAGATCGGCTATTGGTATAAGAGCCGATGGAACGGTTGTAACAATGGTCAGCCACGGAAAAAACTATCCGATTTCGATGGGATATACCGTGTATGGTATGGCCGAAATGATGAAGGCAAAGGGGTGCGTCGACGCTCTGCTTCTTGACGGCAGCGGATCCAGCAGCCACGCCTCCCTGAGGGCGGGCGACAGCGAGGTTATCCTCCGCAACAGCCCTTCTGACGGTTCGGCCAGGCATGTTTCAAGCTGCTTGCTGCTGGTAACCAAGGCGGCTTCCGACGGTATTTTTGCCCGTGCCGAGATATCGCCTGTAAATGAAGTTTATACCCCCGGCTCGGAGGTAAGCTTCAGCTATATTCCCGTAGACTCTTCGAATACGCCGGTTGACAGCTCTGCCGTGCCTGCTCTTACATGGCAGCTTGCGGACGGCAGTTCGGGCAGCATAGATCCCCAGACGGGAGTTTATACCGCCGATGCCGCCCAGACAGGCGAGGTTACTGTGCAGCTTGTCGACAGTGAGGGTACTGTGAGGGGAGAAAGCACGGTTTTGGTGCAGGTCCCCGATTCAATTACATTTTCATCCGAAACTGCCAGCATAGGCTTTGGCGACACAAGCGACCTGGGCCTTACGGTGCAGTATCAGGGGAGAAATGTCAATTACAAGGACGGCGACTTTGAATGGGATATACAGCCGACCGAGTATGTTCATAAGGTCAAGGCTTCTGATGGAGTCTATCAAACCGTAACCGAGACAGACCCCGGAGAAATGCAGTATCTTAATCTCGGTACGGTTTCGGATAATATGCTTACATGCCTTTTGGAGTATACCAAGGGCACCGATGAGACCGAAAGGCGCGCTTCCACTGCCACGGCCCTGGTCACCGTTACAAGTGTGCATAATCCTGATGTCAGCGGCACTGTTACGGTCGAAGCAGGCAAGGAGCCTTCGGTCATAATGGATTTTGAAAATGTGGATAACGGCGACGGTACCGTTACCGATGCCCACGATTTCTGGACTATAGGTGAAAAAGACGATGACAGTGGCAGCTACCTTGTTACATCCAATTACGGCAAGGGTGGAACGGTAGGGGCCGAAATAGTCAGCCGTGCCGATGGTTATCCTGTCCGTTCGGGCAGCTATTCGCTGAAGCTGGATTACACCTTTAATTCCACAGCCTATACCGAGGGCGTAGGCGGCAGCGAAGGCGCCTGCTTCGGCTTCCGTGATAAGCTGGAGATAGAGGGAAACCCTACTGCTTTGGGCGTATGGGTTTACATCCCTGAGGGGACTCCCAACTATTGGCTTAGGATGCAGTACACCGACGGCAGCGGGCGCACGACCCAGCTTGACTTTACAAAGCAGTATAAGGATGCCATGGCCCAGGACGGCAATGTCGGCGGCGTCGCGCCTTATGCCGACAATACCTGGCACTATTTCGAGGCCGACCTTACGGGCCTTGAGGCCCCGCTTTCCATACCTGCGGGCATGATAGGCCGCCTTATGGTTGTTCCCACCGAAGGCAACTATTGCGGCAAATACCTCATAGATGGAACCGAGGTTCCCGTTGCCGAGCGTGAGGGCAGCATTTATTTTGACGACATAATGTTCATTTACGGCTCCAACCCCAACGACACAAATCCCCCGAAGGTCGATTCCTTTACGCTGAACGAGGAAAATGTGTCCGACGGAATGGTGCTTACGACAAATGAGATAAACCTTTACGCCACATACAGCGACGGCAATACCGTTCAGGATACGGGCATAGATTTTGATAATGTATTCTTTTATGTCGACGGCAAGCTTTTGGAGAACGCCACTGTTGACCAGGGCGCAGGGTACATAAGGTACGACAGCCTTATTTTGGCCGACGGATACCATACTTTTAAGGTCCTGGTTACCGACAACAACGGTAACGAAAGCGCTGAAGAATATACTGTTATGGTGAATGGCGGCATGGCCCCTGCCGTGACAGTTATCGGCCCCGAAAGCGTTACCCTCGGCGGTAAGGCCGAAATACAGCTGGTAAGCGGCTGTGCAGACGAGATCGACACCGTCGAGCTTTCGTTGAGCATAAACAGGGCTTACAGGAACCTGTTTACTGTAACTCCCGGCGAAGGCTTTGAATTGAGCGGCGAGGCCAAGTATGACCCGGTGCATTCGGCTATTGATATCAAGCTGGTGCGCTCGGGTGTTTCAACCCTGTCCGAGGGGGAAACGGTTATCGCCACCATTACCTTTGATATCCCCACCGACCTTCAGGCAGGAATAGGATTCAGCTATGGTGTCGATACAGGAATAGTAACCTATTCCGCGCAGAGCCAGCGCACCGACAACGGAGTTTTTGGCTGCCTTGAAAGCCGTGAGGATGTTTCGGTGCAGTATAGCATAAGCTCCGATATATTTGTCGCTGACAGCGATGATCCTGCTTATTTCTATATTAAGGATGAAAACGGCGCTGGTGTCAGCGGTATAGAACTTTCGGTTGTCGGAGGAGCTGTGATTGGCACAAGTGACGAGCAGGGCCGCGTGCCTTATAAAGCCGAACAGGCAGGTTCTGTTTCTGTCCAGGTTCCCGGTTCCTTTGCATTTACGGCCAATATATACAAGGCCGCAGGTGATATAAGCGGCGCGCCCGAGATGATCCTTCACTCGGCTGTGGGTGACCTCAATACCCAAAGGACGGTCACATGGACAAGCAACCCGCTTTATGCTTCGGCCAATGCCGTAATGGAGCTTTCGCTGAGCGAGGATATGTCCGGTGCGGATACATATACCGGCGGCAGCGAGCTTTTGGCCTTCAACTCTGACAAGGCGGCTGTCAGGGCCAATGCGGTTACGGCTTCCGAACTTATACCGGGCCAGACCTATTACTATCGTGTCGGCGACGGCGAGCTTTGGTCCCAGATAGGCGGCTTTACGATGCCTGAAAGCGGATCGGCTCCCAAGAAAATACTTCTGATGGCCGATATACAGGATCCTGAAAATGAAACGGCCGATGCCATTCTCAGTTCGCTGGAAATGGGTGAATATGTCCTTCTGATCCAGACAGGCGATCTGGTGGATGACGGCGGTTCTTATGAAGACCGCAAGGCCGGGTACGAGCAGCTGGCAAAGGCCGGAGATATCAACAGGATTTATGCAGCCGGCAACCATGAGCTTTCCGGTGACGCGGGTCTTGTAAACAGCCATACCCTTTACCAGACGGGCAGCGACGGGTATTATACCGTAACGCTCGGCAATCTTTATATAGCCGTTATGGATTACGGCACGGATTATGAAAACGCGCTGGAGAAGATAGCGGCAGATGCCAATGAAAGCGGCGCTGCGCACAAGATACTTGTCACACATCAGCCGGCTTACTATACAAACAGCGCCGGCGGCAACTCCGATATGCATGCGATCATGCCCGAGTATGCTGAAAAGGGCGGGTTTGACATGGTCTTTTCGGGTCATGACCATTCCTATGCCCGTACAAAACCTTTGACCGGCGGGCAGGTCGATGAAGAAAACGGGGTTATCTATGTGATAAGCGGCTCGGTGGGAGAGAAGGGTTATCCCATTTCGCCCAACCTGCCTTTTGAGGATCTTTTTGAGGTAGAAACCGACGAGTTTGATGCCGCATATTTGGAAATCACAGTCGGCGGTGACAGCATCAGTGTCGAGGCCAAAAACTTTATTAACGGTGAATCTTTTGTCATTGATACCTTCGGGGTTACATGCTCCCATAAGAATATGGAATATGACCTTGCAGAGGGCAAACTCAGGTGCACCGACTGCGGCTCTTTTGTCGAGGGCAGCCACACGGGCTTCTACAATGTTTATGGCGACAGTCAGCATCAGGTTTACCTTTACCTGGGACAGTTGCAGACAGGCTGGTTTGTTTATAACAGCGACTATCTGCATGCCGGGGATGACGGCATACTGCACGAGGTAGAGCAGTACAGCACCGTAACATGCACCGAGCACGGCTACCGCGGAGGCAAGTGCCTTACCTGCGGCAGCAGCTACCAGGGCGCACAGCTTAACCCCACGGGCCACACATGGGATGAGAATTATGTATGCTCGGTCTGTGGATTTGAGGGCATAGACATAGCTTCTTTGGAGATTACATTGAGCTCCGATACATGGTCCTGGAACGGTTCGGCCAGAAGGCCTGTTGTCACCGTAAAGGATGGCGACAAGGTCCTGACAAGGGCTGTCAGTATCGGTTCGGGCATAGGTGAGTACTACCTGACATATCCGGCCGAAGGAGAGGTAGGCACCGTTTATCTGGAAATTAAAGGCATGCTGGACTATTACGGCGAGATAGTCGTGCCGTACAGCATTGTGCCGCCCAATGTAACGGGGCTTAAAGCCGAAAATGTAACAGAGGACGGCGTCACGCTGACCTGGGATGAATCCCACGGTGCAACATATTACAGAATTTCCCTTTATGACGAGGCAGACGATACCTTCTATTTCAGATGGACTTCCGAAGAGCCGATGCTGGTCCTTGACGGCCTGAACGGCGGGGAAAGCTATACTTTCCGTGTAAGGGCGTATGCCGAGATAGACGGTGTCACTTATATGGCACGGGGAAGCTCGGATGAGCTGGAGATTACAATCCCTGTTACAGATCCCTGTGCAGAGGGTGAACATCAGTTTGACGAGGAGCAGATTCCTGCAAGCTGTGAAAACCCCGGAACACTCAAGCATACCTGTTCTGTCTGCGGTTACAGCTATACCGAAATAATTACCGACGCCATAGGGCATAAGGTTGTGACCATACCTGCGGTTGAGCCTACCTGTACCGAAGCCGGCAGCACCGAAGGCTCTTATTGCTCGGTTTGCCAGGAGGTCCTGGACCAGGTTGAAGAGATTGCGCCTTTGGGCCACAGTTTGACAGACTGCACATGGCAGGATGAGGAAAACCATACCGGCGTCTGCTCGCGCTGCCAGCAGCAGGTAATCGAAGCGCACACATGGGACGGCGGAGAGGTAGTCGAGCCCGCTACCACATCGAACGAGGGTACAATGCGTTATACATGCACCCTTTGCGGCGGCGAGAAGCTGGAAAGCATACCCAAGCTGCCCGAGCCCGATGACGATGATGACGATGAAGGCAGCGGCGGATCCGGTGGCGGAGGCAGCAGCAAGCCTTCGGTAAGCGGTGACAAGACTGAGGTCATCAAAAATCCCGATGGCTCTGTCACCACCATTGAGAAGGGCTCTGACGGTTCGGAAACGGCCGTTACCGAAGCTGCAGACGGATCTTCGTCGGTAGTGACCACCGATAAAAACGGATTGATTACGGCCGAGGTTGAAATTTCCGAAAAGGCCGTTTCACAGGCCTCTGGCAAGGGCGAGAGCATACTTCTGCCGATGGCGGAGGTCAAAGCCTCTTCCGATTGGAATAAGGCCCCTGAAATTAAGGTAAGCCTGCCCGGAGATGAAAGCCTGCTTGTGGAAATACCCGTTTCGGGCGTGAGCTTCGGCACGGTGGCCATCTGCAACGGCGATGTCATAAGAAACTGCGTTGTTACCGAAAACGGTATTATGCTTGAGGTTTCTGACGGCGATACCATAAAAATAGTGGATAACAGCAAGGATTTCAGCGATGTTTCTTCGTCCCATTGGGCTTCGGATTACATCGACTTTGCCGTAAGCCGCCAGCTGTTCAGCGGAATGAGCGAAAGCACGTTTGAGCCTGAAACAACCATGACCCGCGGCATGATACTGACGGTGCTTGCCCGATATGAGGGTATTGACACTTCGGTAAGCGAGGTTTGGTATGAGGATGGCCGTCAGTGGGCTGTTAAAAACGGTATTTCCGACGGCCTTAATATGGAAAGCGCCGTTACCAGAGAGCAGCTTGTGACCATGCTGTGGCGCTATGCCCAGGGCAAGGGAATTGATACCACCCAGGGCGGCATGGCCGTACGCGAGTTCAGCGACTATGAAAATATTTCCGAGTATGCCCGCGAGGCTATGGCCTGGGCGGTCAATGCGGGAATAATAAACGGCGTCACGCCCGACACCCTGGAGCCTCAGGGACAGGCCACCAGGGCGCAGGTAGCCGCGATGCTCATGCGCTTTATAGAAAACGTGGTCAAATAACTGAATAAAAATCCGGCCCTGTAATTAACCGGATAAAAAAGCAAGCGGCGGGCATTGCCCGCCGCTTTGCTTTTGATAAAGCTTTTGAAAATCATGTTTTAAAAGATATTTCCAGGGCAGCTTATTTGAAAAATCACGGTTAAAAGCAGATATAAAAATCCCCCTGTATTAAACAGGGGGATTTGTGTTTGTAGCTATTTTTCTTATCAGGCAGCCATCTTTTCCAAAAGGGCCGACAGTCCCTCGAGGGAATCGAGTTCGTGCTGGACCTGATCTTCAAGCGCTGCAGTTTCGCTTTCGAGCGCCGACCTCAAGACCTCCAGCTCGGAGGAAAAATCGTCTCCCTCGCCCTTTTCCTGCAGGGAATTGATGACATCAAAGAGGTCTACATGGCCCCAGACCCTGCCGGCGCCCCACATCAGCCTTTCATCGGGCTGATTGAGGACATAATCGGTAAAGTAATCATAGGTGTCGCGGCTCCAATCGTAGGCATACCAATTGTTATCCACCAGATAAAGGTATTCATTGAGGGGAGCCTCACAATCTCCGTTTTCAAGGGCCTCTATCGAAGCGGAGAGGGCCGAAACGTTATTGGCGCTGTGTTCGTGGGGGAATATGGGTGCGTCTTCCCATGTCAGGCGGACAAGGGTATCCTGGGCATACTTGAAGGCTTCAAGAACGGTGTCGTTAAGTTCCATGCTTTCTTTAAGCAGGGATTCCGCCTTTTCTGTATCGCCGCTGTCCAAAGCAGAGAGATAGTCTTTGTTGGCCTGCTGTACCTTTTCCCATGCGTCCTCAGACAGGGCAATGGCGTCATCCGCTGCTTTTGTCAGGCTTTCTGCCTGCTCAGCGGTCAAAACGCTTTCGTCAATAGTTTCCTTAAAGGCCTCGAGCCTTGTCTTGAAATCGAGGGGAGATACGGCGCAGCGGTCATATTCCAGCATCAGCATACCGTAAAGATTGTGGCGGAAGAGGAAGGCTTCCTCGCTGTAAGTATCTTCGTTATCGAACTGACTGTGGTAATGGGTCTGGGAGAAATCACCGCGAAGGGAGGTCACCGTGGCTGGTATGCCGGCTATTGACATGGAGAAGTCATCAGACCAAGTATATGTGGGGACTATGACCTCTATGCCGTCGGGGAATACCCCTTCTACCTCGGGCACTGTGCCCTTGAAATCCTCAAGGAAGGTCTTGAGTTCATATGAGGCGCGGATCTGATCGGCATCGCCTTCGTCAAGGGCGGGAAGCTCAAAGTTGATGTCGGCAATGACCTTGCCGGCCCATTCGGGATGGACACGGAACACCTGGTTGTAAGCGCCCGTCGACCAATCGTATCTAGTATTGACAACGCCCCATTCTTCAGCGGCCATGGCGCAGAAAACAAGGGTCTTTTCGGGCTGATAGCCGCTGTCTATGATACCCTTGGCAATTCCGAACATCAAGGCTATGGCGGCGTTATCATCCTGAAAGCCCGCGAAGTAGGAATCGTAGTGGGCGCTCATCAGGACCATGGAATCGCTGTCTTTGCCAGGGATGGTCCCGACTATATTATAAGAGGGAACATCGCGCTCAACGCGGCTTTCGGCGTCAAAGGTCACCTTCATTTCGTTTACGCCCCGGCTTTGCATATCTGCGATTATGGCGTCGGCATCGACGCGGCTTATGGAAAAGGCGGGGGTGTCATCGGGCCCGCAGATATCCTGGGCATTGAGAGCCTCGTCGCTTACCTCGGCATATCCGCCGTCCTGGGCAGCCAAAACTGCGGCGGCGCCGTGAAGATGGGCTTCATAAGCGGGATAGTTTATCCACCAATTTTCGCTTTGGTTTATATCTATAAGTACAAGCTTGCCCTGCACATCCAAAGAAGCAAGGTCGTTTTCCGTGCCCTGGTTGGCATACACTAGGGTGTATTCCTTGGGCCCGCCGCTGGAGAAGTTGGCCTGATAGCCGCCCAGCTCGGCAGTGACCGGTTCTCCGTCAGACAAAGAATATGTAAGGCGGGCCTTTTCAAAAGTCCAGCCGTCAAGGATAAACTCGTCTTTGGTAACATCTGAAAGGCCGATGGCCTTCATTTCCTCGGCCAGCATATCGCCGGTATCAAGCTCGGCCTGGGAGCCGGCAGTGCGATAACCGAGAGCCTCGTTGGTACGGATCTGCTCCATCTTTTTGGCCAGATTGAAGGAGTAATCAACATCTACATTCTCGAGATAAGCCTTTTGGGCAGCTTCGAGCGTCAGGGTATTGCCGTTGTTTTTCTGGTCCTGCTGATTGCCGCACGCGGTTATAAACAGAAGGGGGATAAGGGTCAATGCGATGCATTGTCTGAACTTTTTCATTTATCAACATCCTTTGCATAATATTGCGCCATAGACGCAATATGGAATATATCAAAACTGTAAATGAATTGCAATATTTTTTTGAATAAAAAGCTAAAAAACGCCGCGGAAAAGCCGCAGCGTTTTTGACATGGCAGTGTGCAGATTTAGATGTTTGATATGTAAGCCCTGACAAGGTTGAAGGTGTTGACAAGGCCGTCTATATGGGTCCTTTCATACCCGTGGGAAGCATATACGCCCGGCCCTATCAGTGCGTGGCGCACATCATAGCCAGCTTTAAGTGAGACCTCGACATCGGAACCGTAGAAATTGTATACATCGACGGCATAGTCTATGCCGTCGGCCATGGCGGCATTTACCAAATCTGTCGTCATGGCGTAATTGTAGGGGCCGCCCGAATCCTTGGCGCAGATAGACACCATTTTTTCGGTGCAGTCAAGGCCTTCGCCGACACATCCCATGTCGACTGCCAGGACATCGGTTATGCCCTCGGGAATGCCACAGGCGGCGCCGTGGCCGACTTCTTCATATACTGTAAACCCGATTACCACTCTCCTGGCAGGGGTGATGTTCTCATCTTTAAGGTATTTGGCATAAGCCAAAAGCACCGAAGCCGAGGCCTTGTCATCAAGGAAACGGCTTTTTATATAGCCCTTTTCGGTGACCGTGAAGGCGGGATTGACGGCAACAAAATCTCCGTTGCGTATGCCCAGCTCCCTTACATCGCCATCGCTTTTTATAAATTCATCCAGGACGACTTCGAGGTTGGTTTCAAAACTCCTGGGGTTGTTGACTTCCGAGTTTACATGTGTGGAAGCATTGGGTACCTGTATAGTGCCGTCATAGCATCCGCCAGAGCGGGTGTATACCCTTACCGTTTCGGTCTCGACATTGTTGGGGTTGAGGCCGCCAATGCGGGAAAGCAGAAGCCTTCCTTCCGGAGTAATGGATCTTATGACGGCTCCAAGAGTATCGCAGTGGGCAAAGAGCATCAGACCATTGCCTTCGCCACCCAGCTCGGCGGTAACCCCGCCTTTGTGCAGCCTTTTGGGCTGGTATCCAAGACTCGTCAGTTCATTCATAAGATATGTCTGGACATTGTCGGTGTAGCCTGTGGGGCTGTCAATGGATATCAGCTTTTTAAGCTGCTCAAGCATGTAAGACTTATAAACTTCCTTCATTTGAGCCTCTCCTTACTGAAATATTATAATGATATATTCTCATAAAAAGCGGTAAAAGGCAACTAAAGATTGTTTTCCGCCTGAAAAACCTCTCGGAGCTTAAGAAGAGCTTTTTTTTCAATACGTGATACATAGGATCGCGCCTAATGTAAAGGATGCCCGGAAAGCCTTGCGAGAGCAGGCTTGTCCGGGCATCGGATGTTTGAGAGTAGCGCCGCGCTTATTGTAAGCGGCGCGGAAAGATTAAAATTTTAGATGATAAGCGGCCATTTATCTAATTTAAAACATCTACAGGGATATTTTGCTATCTTAAAATGGCAATTCGTCATCGGACACATCAACTTTAATCGTCGAAAGTCGGTTATAAATATTATCGAATAGGATTTTTTGTTTAGTAGGAGAAAGACTCGTTACAAGCCCATAGAAATCAATAACAGTTTGTACTTCTATATCTTTGCGAGTATTATAATTGTAGCCGCCAGATATAAAGCATCTGATAAGTTCACTATTGTCTTGTATATACTGCTCTAGCGATGAGTGTCGTATTAATTCGGCCAATTTTGCCATTGTCATGGCAATATCATTTATAGGAGTATATTTCTCCGTATAATAATTTATATGATTTCCCAAGGCATAGGCAAAATTTCGATATATTTCCTTTTCTTCATCTGAAAAATCAATTTCGCCCATAACACCCGCTGATATGTGCCCAATAATTTCTGAAAATGAGTTATACCTTTGTGTCGGGTTGACTTTTGTCATTTTTTCGAGTATGTGTTGAAAACGAAAATCCTCCATACACTCTTTAAGTAGATGCCGAAATAATGTTCCTACAAAGTAAATTTCAGTTTTTTCGTCGTATTCTTGATTCAACGCAACTTCATCAGGCATCTCTGTTGCTGGCCAGTTTAGGAGAATACTATTGTCATCTCTTTTTGTTCCATCAAGTTGTTTTCCAAAACCAAAATCGATTATTTTAACATTATTGTTTCTATCAATTAATATGTTTGCTGGGCGAATATCTCTATGCAAAATATGATGTTGCTCTAAATATTCAAAAGCTGCAATTACCTCACTAAATATGTCATTCCAGTCTTTGGAGTCCCATGGAGATGGATGATATTCATCAATGCTTTTGCCATCAACATATTCCATTTGGAGAAAACCTGTTTTTGCTTTTGGATAGAGGTAGTAATTATAGATCCGCACAATATTAGGGTGCGAAATATTAAACAGGATTTTAATTTCATCGACAAAGCGTTTATAGTGCTCGTCAATAAATCGGGCATCCTTAGGAACATATTTTTTTATAGCAAAAAGCATGTCAGTCGTTTCGTCCTTAAATAAATGGGTATCTCCTGTACCCCCTTTCCCTAATGGTCTAACATAAGTAAAGTTCTTTTTCGCATCAAAAGCAATTACATCCCCGATATTCATTTGCACACCTCAATACTAATTATGCGCCAACTAAAAATACATAGGTTTTCTTCAATAATTATATCGTATCCATGTAGCACCCGCAATCTCTTTTTCCAGGTGTTGCATTCTATATGCACAAGTGTTATAATAATGAAAATCAAATGTTATATTTAAGGAGGTGAACCCTGTGAAAAGTTCGGATCAAATCAAAGAGATCCGCTCCCGTCTAAACCTCAGCCAATCTGAATTGGCCGAGAAGTTGGGTGTCAGCTTCGCCACAGTGAATCGCTGGGAAAAGGGACACTGTGAGCCGTCGCAGATTGCTGTCAACGCGATCAAAAACCTCTGTGCAGAAAACAACATCGACTTTTCTAAGTTGGAAGGTACTTCTATCATCACATCTGATGAAATCGTCACTCTTTATCACGGCTCCAAGTCTGGATTACATGGCCCTATTGCTCCCATCAGCCGGGACCGATGTGACTTTGGCAGAGGCTTTTACATGGGAACAGAGCGGATGCAGCCGCTCACATTGATCTGTAACTATCCGGAGGGGAAACTTTACACCCTGCAAGCTGACTTGACCGGCCTCAAGATCCTTGATGTGGAGATCGGTTTGGATTGGGCACTGCTGATCGCCCTGAACCGAGGCAAGTTGGAATCGGTCAA
>CALWAP010000014.1 GCA_944375715.1 uncultured Clostridia bacterium
CAACCTGGCCTCCAACGCCCTGCGCCACTGCGCGCCCGGGGGGACCATCCGGGTGGAGCTGAAAAAAGAGGAGGGCGCGGCTTTGTCCCTGGGTCTTCCGGCTTCTTTTACAAAAGACATCCCTTTTCCCATAGAATGCAGCGGGGCGTTAAGGTTTGAAAACCAGGCGCAGTTTAACCCGCTTAAATTTCTGAAAATCATGTCAGAAGGCCTGGAGATATATGAGCGCAGCCCCGTAATAAAAGTGGAGGAAAATACAGCCTTTACCAAAGAAGGCTCGGTAAGGGCGGGACATATAGTGTTTGCTTGTCATTACCCCTTCATTGACTTCCCGGGGATGTATTTTGCAAGGATGCACAGGGAACGGTCATATTTTATAGCAGTCAAGGGCGCTCCTGATATAAAGGGCATGTATATAGGTGCTGATGAAAACTCATACTCTCTCCGAAATTATAAAGATATGCTGTTTTTCGGGGGAGAAAAGCAAAGGAGCGGCGATAAAGATACCCCCGGCAGATATGACAGGCTACTGACAAAGGCTCAGCAACTGTTCCCCGGATGCGCAAAGGTTGCCTGTTGGTCGGCGCAGGACTGTATGACACCTGACAGTGTACCGTATATAGGCAGGTATTCCGCTGATACCCCGGGCTGGTATATAGCGACGGGGTTCGGCAAATGGGGCATGACGGGATCAATGGTCTCATCGATGCTGTTATCCGATCTTATATGTAAAAAGGAAACCCCCTGGGCCGGAGTATTTGACCCGTCAAGGTTTAAACCTTCGGATATAAAGGAAATAGCGGATCAGGGAGGACACGCTGTGAAAGCCCTTGCAAAAAGGTTTTTTGATATACCGGATGAAAGACTTTCGGATATACCAAATGGCCAGGGAGGTATTGTGGAAATTGATGGCGAAGCTGTTGGGATATATAAAGACGAGGAGGGGATAGCCTGGCAGATCGACCCCAGGTGTCCTCATATGGGCTGCCGCCTGGAATGGAATGGCGACGACAGGTGCTGGGATTGCCCCTGTCACGGTTCGAGATTCGACCGGTACGGCAGGCTTATTTGTTCCCCCGCGCAAAGAGATGTAACGGTTGAGGCAGAGAGACTTTAAAAAACGAAGGGGATAACCCTTCGTTTTTTCTTGTGCCCGGAGCTTTTATAATGTAATATTTATGTATAAAGAGTTAGGAGGAATAACTATGCTTGAAGCAGGAATGAAAGCCCCCGATTTTACCCTTTTGGATAAAGACGGGAAAAGCGTATCGTTGTCTGACTTTAAAGGTCGGAAAGTAGTGCTTTATTTTTATCCCAAGGATAACACTCCCGGCTGCACAAGGCAGGCCTGTGCCTTTGCCGCAAGCTATGACGCTTTTAAGGAGCTGGGCGTTCAGGTCATCGGTGTCAGCCGCGATTCGGTGGCTTCCCATGTAAAATTTGCCGAGAAACACGGCCTGCCCTTTATACTGCTGTCAGATCCCGAGCTTTCGGCTATACAGGCCTATGGCGTTCGGTGAAAGAGAAAAATAAGGATCTAGTGCAGCGGTCTTATTTTTTAAATCGTGATATAGATAAGGCCCTGCGGAGAATGGCAGTATAGGAAGAAAAAATTTAACAGAGACAATAAATGAAATTTTGAGAAAAGGGCTTAGTGCCTATCTGTATAAATGAAGGGAGAGAATAATTAAAAGCAGAGGAGTCTGTCTGTTTTCTTGCTTTTACAATAATTCTAAATATAGCACAACTTACACTTGAAAATACATACAAGATTTGGTAAAATACATATAGATAAATTTAGTGTAATAGTAATCTAATTGGAGGAGTTAATATGTATGTCAGAAAGATCATGTGCTATACATTGTGTCTGTCTGGACAGATATATTCTCATCTTCCATTTTGGAGAGGACGAATAAAAATTATAAGTATGGGCACATGAACAGTAATTCTGGGTGGAGGATGTTCATGTGTCTTTTGTTATTTTTGAATTTCTTCATACTATACAAATGAAAAAGAGATGTTTTAAATGAGGCGAACCAGAGCGAAAATTATTAGTGCGATAATGGCGCTGGCGATGGTTCTTAGCACAAGTCCGGAAACCTTTGCTGCAGCTATCTTTGCAACACCAGATGAAGGTGAGATTTTTGTTAAGTTTGATGGGCATGGTCAGTATACGGAAGTGACTAATGCCGTTAGGACGAATATTGCACAGTATGCCAATGTCCAGGATGTTGGGCGTGTGGTTGTCGCCACCGAAACCGATGATGGAGATTTATATTTTCTATCCCAGAACGATTATTTACTAAGAGTTGGTGCACTCACTGATGAAAACAGAACGTTTCTTCACGTTGAGCGAACTGATATTGATGTCGATAATTTTTCGGAGGAGGCACTTGATCAGTTTTGTTTGCCGGATGAATTGGTAGATCGGATTACAAGCGTTGTGGAAGGACAGATCGCCATGGGAAATGATGCTTTTGGTTTATCAGTGTTCCAGCCCACGTTGAGTTCGACGTCGTCTTTGCAAAGCAGTTATAGCGTCGACGGAAATGAAGCTTTTTATGATGATTACTACACGAAATTTGGTGAAAATTTTACAGATTCTTATATTAAATATTGGAACTATAGCTGTATGTTTTCTGATTATTCTGAAAATGCATCTGAAACAGCCGGCGCAATTGCAAGTTTCTTGCTCGATTGTGCAGGAGTGAAAAGTAAAATTGTTGGCGCATATCAGTTCGGGTATAGCGCCTTGAAGACTTTAGCAATTGCCCTTGGTATCAGTGAAGTTCAAGCGGGAAGTGGATATGGTGCTATCCAAGTTTTGGTGACATATGATGCAGTTTATAGGCTCACATATTGGAATCTTGAGGATGGAATTGGTTCTGATCCTTATGTGGCTACTTGCAAGGCATGGCTAAATACAAACTTTACGCAGCAGACTCATGATGATTATGCTAGTGGTGGATTGCAAACAGAAACATATTTGGATGAAGAAATGCTCTCGCCACATTATGAGGCTCCTGCTGATTGGCTTTACACTGACTATTATGATGCTGCTGGCACTATTGAAGGTCCCATCTATCACACGATTTATAATGAGAGATATATGCTGGTTTAAGAAATATGAATCGAAAAATTATCAAAATAGGTATATTAATAGTCGTATTCATTATATGTGTGGTATATTTCAGTCCCAAGCCTCTTGTACGAAATGTCGAAAACAGCGATATAATTTCGGTTATGTATCGTGACGATACATGGGAGGAATTACGCTTTTTTTACCCATCTCAAGCAGTTCCATTTATCGATGAGGGAGAACTCCTACGGATATTAAACCAGAGTAAGGCCGTTATTGAAGTGTTTTCGCCTACCGTGATAGATGGTATTCCAAGTGATGTTGTCACACTACTGATTTCTGTTGGTGACGGAGACAGCACTAAATATATTATACTTGGCGATTGGAATAGGGTGATTATCCAAGGCAGATCTACATCGTATCGGATTATAAACGCCAATTCTGTATTGAACAGGGTGCTTAATTTTCTGCAAATTGATGAAGATACAGATATGTCCAAGATATAGCCGATTGAGTAATGGTAGGTGTGAAGTAAGAAGAACAGTTATTGATTAAAACTGCAAGCCATTTACGGCGTGACAGCTCCCACAAAATTGTGCTGGCCAGAGAATGATTTTTCTTGCCAGTACAGACTTAAAAGAGAAGAGAGAACCACACTGTTGTGGGGGTTCTCTCTTCTCTTTTGAGCAAATAACAGTTAACCCGTTATGCGATGTGTGGATGATAAGATAATAAGATGTAACGGCTGAGGCAGAGAAACTTTAAAAAACGAAGGGGACAACCCTTCGTTTTTTCTTGTGCCCGGAGCTTTTATAATGTAATATTTATGTATAAAGAGTTAGGAGGAATAACTATGCTTGAAGCAGGAATGAAAGCCCCCGATTTTACCCTTTTGGATAAAGACGGGAAAAGCGTATCGTTGTCTGACTTTAAAGGTCGGAAAGTAGTGCTTTATTTTTATCCCAAGGATAATACTCCCGGCTGCACAAGGCAGGCCTGTGCCTTTGCCGCAAGCTATGACGTTTTTAAGGAGCTGGGCGTTCAGGTCATCGGTGTCAGCCGCGATTCGGTTGCTTCCCATGTAAAATTTGCTGAAAAGCACGGACTGCCCTTTATACTGCTGTCAGATCCCGAGCTTTCTGCCATACAGGCTTACGGTGTTTGGCAGGAGAAAAAGAATTACGGCAAAGTCTCCATGGGCGTAGTCCGCACTACATTTATAATAGATGAAAACGGTAATATCGAAAAGGTCATGAAAAAGGTCAAGCCCGATACCAATGCCGCCGAGATACTTGAATATCTGCAAAAATAATTGATAAGACGGTCACTAGGGTTTAAAATCAAATTGCAGACTAAAAGTTAGGAGAATGCCAAATGTATGATTTTGAAGCTTATCCTTACGCTTCGCGGCGTTTTGTAAAATACGCCATAAACGGCATGTGCGCCACTTCCCACCATCTGGCGGCCCAGGCGGGCGTCGACATGCTGAAAAAGGGGGGCAACGCCTTTGACGCGGCGATTGCCGAAGCCTCGTGCCTGACCGTTTTGGAGCCGCAGTGCAACGGCCTGGGCAGCGACTCTTTTGCCATCATCTGGAGCAAGGGCAAAATGTACGGTCTTAATTCCAGCGGCTATATGGGCAGCCGTTTCTCGCTGGAAGAGCTTAAAAAGAAGGGGATAGACAAATTGCCTGTTTACGGTTTCGGCTCGGTGACGGTGCCCGGCGCCGTCGGGGCATGGGCCGCCATAAACAAAAGGTTTGGACGCCTGCCCCTTTCGGTGGTTTTGGAGCCTGCTGCACAGTATGCCGAAAAGGGACAGGCCGTTACAAAGAACCTCAGCGAGATGATGAATGTTTTTTCCGGCAGGCTTAAGGAGGCTTTAAGCGCAGCTCCCGAGTGTGAGGAGTGGTTTAAGTGCTTTATGCCTGAGGGCAGGGCGCCCATGCCGGGAGAGATATATAAAAATCCCGACCAGGCAAAGACTCTGCGGGAAATAGGCAAGACAAATGCCGAGAGTTTTTATAAAGGGGATATCGCCGATAAAATCGCAGCTTACTCCGAAAAGTTCGGCGGCTACATAACGAAAGCCGACCTGGAAAATTACGAGCCCGCATGGGTGGAGCCGGTATCGGTAAATTACAGGGGCTATGATGTATGGGAGCTTCCTCCCAACGGCCAGGGTATAGTGGCCCTGATGGCCCTTAACATCCTTAATAATTTCGGGGCTTCCCAAAATGACGCCGAGAGCTTCCACAGGGAGATCGAGGCCATGAAGCTGGCCTTTGCCGACGGCCACAGGTATATAAGCGATATAAATACAATGGATGTTTCGGTAAAAGATCTGCTTTCGCCTGCTTATGGTACTGACAGGGCAAAACTCATAACCGACAAGGCCTCACTTCCCACCTGGGGCAAGCCCCAGACCTCGGGCACCGTCTATATGTGCGCCGCCGACGGCGAGGGCAACATGATTTCATATATCCAGAGCAACTTCCGCGGTTTCGGTTCGGGCGTTGTTATTCCCGGAACGGGCATCGGAATGCAGAACAGGGGCCTTGGCTTCAATCTGGAAGAGGGCCATCCCAACTGCGCCGCGCCCGGCAAGAGGCCCTATCACACCATAATCCCCGCCTTTTTGACAAAAGACGGAAATCCCGTCGGGCCTTTCGGCATAATGGGCGGCGGAATGCAGCCCCAGGCCCATGTGCAGGTAATGCTCAATTACATCGACAAGGGCCTTAACCCCCAGGCCAGCCTGGACGCTCCCAGGTGGCAGTGGATGGAAGGCAAAAAGGTTACCTTCGAGCCTTCGTTCCCCGAATACCTGGTCGACAGGCTCAAAGCCCGGGGCCACGATATTTCAATCGAGCTTAACCCCGGCAGCTTCGGCAGGGGACAGATAATATTCAATACAGGCATGGGGACGCTGATGGGCGCCACCGAACCCAGGTGCGAAGGTGCCTGCGAAGCCTGGTAAAAACGAGTAAATAAAAAAGCATGGGCAGAAGCTCATGCTTTTTTTATCATTCTGCCGAAACATAGCCTACCCTGTCACGGTAAAGCCTAATTCTTTTGTTATAGTCAAAATTGTAAGACGAATGGCACTCAAGGTCGGTGGAATATACTCCCAGGTACAAAAGGCCGTTTTGCCCAAAAGCCGCGCCGTAAACCTTGTGGTTTGAAAAGCAGTCGACGGCCGAAAGGGTCACAAGGATATTTTTTTCGCTGTTATAGCTTATGGCCGTAAGGCTGGAATCTACCGAGTTGAAAAAGTCGTCCCGGCTTGAGTAAAAATCATTGAAAACATGGGTTATTTTCTCCTCAAACCTGTTTCCGCGCCTTTCGAAAAAATGCAGCGAGCCTTTGTCGGATATGAACATGACCCCGTTTTCGCATTTTATGGGAAGAGGGGAGGAGTACATATCCTCCGAGGTGGGCCGGACCTCATCAAGCTCGATTTTTTGCAGGAACTCATGGGTGTCTGTGTCAAAATTATAAAAGGTCATGCTGCCGTCGGGAGCTTCGGCAAGCAGCAGAAGCTCGCTTTCGTTCCAGAAGATCATGCTTATGATATCCGAATCCTCGATATCCATGCGGCATACGGCCTTTATGCTCATATCCTCATGGGAAAAATAGTAAAGGGCGTCTTTGGCAAGGCCTGGCGCGCTCGAATCTTCATAGGGCGTTTTTACATAAAAGGTGAAATATATCCCGTCTTCGCAGGAGGCATACATATAGTTTGCCGTATACATATCGTACCAATCGTCCCCGCCGCCGAAGTTAATGGGGGTTGCATCTACCGAGTAAAGCTGCCCCGCCTCGTTTGTCTTGACCGTATATTCCATCAAAAGGCTGTCATGGCAGGGAATCTTGAAAAAGTCGCTGAAAAGCTGCTGAATTTCCGAGTGCGGGGTATTGGTCATCTGGTTTGAGTAATAACTGACATTCAAAGGCAGGTATTCGTAATAATCGCTCAGCCTAACGGTCCTGACATCGGTGGAGTTGGCCGGCATATTTTCGGCGATATCAAAGGCAGGCAGCATGGGGGTATCAGGGTACTCGTTTAAATCCGGGGAGATCTCGCCGCTTGACGCCACTCCAAACGAAAGGATAATGTCTATCGAAAAGTTTGATGTCCGAATGGTGGTAACGGTGGGTTCGAAGGCTTTGTAGGTGAAATCTGCCTCGGCCATGCCGCTTCTGCCCAGATCATATTCAAGATTCCAAAAGAGGTTTTCGTCATATGTCAGTGTCATGCCGCCCCTTGCCCCTTCGGCATACAAAGGGTCGCCGTAAAGTGTTTCTTCGTATATGCCTATCTTTTCCTTTTGCGAGTCGGTTATGGCGGTAATGGGCAGGCATACCATGCCAAGAAAAAGGAATAGGGCGGTAAAAAGTATGACCGATCGTTTCATTTTATCACTCCCCGTCCTTTCCGCTCAGCTTGTCCAGCGTCAGGCTTACCCGATAGGGTTCATAGCCGCAGGTCTTTTTTATATGCCCGACAAGGCTTTCGCCCATGTCGTCCAGCCGGGAAGTCGGAATATCGGAAGCTACCTTGCCTTTTTGCAGTATGACGGCGCGGGAGATAAAGTTCTCTACTTCCTTGATAAGATGGGTCGAAAGGAATATGGTCTCATTGGGCTCAAGTATCCCGGAAAGGACCTTGTAAAAATCCTCGCGGTTAAATATATCGTTCCCGGCAAAGGGCTCGTCCATCAATATATAATCGGCTCCCTGTGACAAGGATGCTATGACTTCAAACTGATTTTTCTGTCCCTGGGAGAAATGCCTGATCTTTTTGTCAAGCGGCAGGGCAAAGAACTCGGCCAGCGCGTCAAAGCGTTTTTTATTGAAGGTGGGAAAGTAGTCTTCGTAAAACTCCCTGTGGCCTCTTATGCTCAGGCCGGGGAAAAAGGAATGTTCGCTTGTGGCAAACGACAGTTTTTCGATATTCTTCCGGCCGATTTTTTCGCCGTCAAGGGTTATCTCGCCGCCGAAGGATATAAGCCCCAAAATGCTTTTCATCATCGTGGTCTTTCCGGCGCCGTTTTCGCCGAACAGCCCGATTACTTCTCCGCGCTCAAGGCACAGCGAGGGTATATCCAAGACCCGCCTGCCGTTATATGATTTGGTGACATTTTTAAGTTCAAGCATAGGTCAGAACCTCCTTTATGGCAAGAAAAAGTCTTTCAAGCTGGCCCGGGGCTATACACTGCTCCGGAACAATCAGGATATAGTGGACATATAAAACGGCGAGGGTAAGGAAAAACAGCAAAACAGTTGCCGCCATGCCCGCCAAAGGTGCCGCCAGGCAGCGTTTGTGCAGCTCCAGCGGCTTTTTCGGAAGGCGCTTCATCGTGTATATGCTCTTTGTCTCCTGATAATGATAAAAATAGTGGGTGGCGGCAAAAAAGACCATGACCAGCAAAACGGCGGGAAAAAGGTTCATGCCCGGAAGCGCCAGGTCGCAGAAATCATCCATAACGGCGCCGGGTATCAGCTTTTTTACCCTATCCTCAAAGATATAAAGCGCGTCAAAAGCGGTGTCAAAGCGCCAGAGGTAGCCTATTGCCGCGGCGATAAAGGCTGCGGAATAGGCCGCCAAGGCCCTTCTCAGCTCGGGTATGTATTCAAATCCCGGAGGGAAAAAACGGTCTGTGCCTTTGAGTTTAATCATTGTTATCCCCTCCTAATATGCTCCATAGAGAAACCCCCGTTACCGACAGTGCAAGCAGGCTGAAAGTTACATCTGCCGGAAGGTTTGAGTGGGGAAAGACAAAAATAATTGCTGTAAAGGCAAGGCAGAGTATGCCCGAGTAGGATCTTTTCCCTGTGCGCTGGCGGAATGAAAAGGCCGTTATGCCCATTGAAAGTGAAGCGATAAGGCTTATATTGCGCAAATGCCTGGAAATATCCTCCAGGGGCATTATGCTGTGAAGAAAATTATTTCTCCAAAACGCCAGGAAAAGGGTGTGTGCGTCACTGTAAGAATACAAGCCCGGGCCGGAGGCCATATAGACTTTGGAAAAAATTATTATAAGTCCCAGCTGCCACAGTATAAGGGCCGATATGCAGAAAAAATAGTAAACGGTCCACAGGCAGCATATCCGCTCCTGGCTGACGGCCAGCCTTTTGAGGGTATATATTGATTTAGAGCCGCTGTCGCAGGCTGAATAGGCCAGAACAAGGCACAGCAGGATCAATGCCGCGATAAAAACAAGGTGCATCCGGCTTTCCGAAACGACCGTTTCCAAAGGGGCAAACATGTCCGGGTAGGTGTGAAAATCCGCGCTTAGCCGCTCGAGCGCCCTTTTGAACAGTTTGGCCTGAGTGAAGGACATTAAAACCGCAATAGCCATGAAGCGGTAAAATGTCTGCCGTACCGATATTGCAAGCAAAGGTATTATTCTTTTCATTTTGATTCACCCTTTTCCTCTTTGTCCCAAAGCTCTTCCATGACACGGAAGGCGTCATCCTTGGTTATGTGCATTTCGATCATTGATTTGACGGCCGACAGGGCGGTTGACTGCAGCAGTTCTATTTTTATGCTTGCCAGCTTTTCAGGGGAAATGTCAAGAATGCTTTTTGCGCCGGGAACCGTGGAGATTATGCCTTCATCTTCAAGAAGACGGTAAGCCTTCTGCACCGTATTGGGGTTTATGCCCAGCATGGCCGAAAGGGAACGGCGGGATGGGAGCTCGTCGCCGTTTGCGGCGTCGCCCGAGACGGCGCTGACCTTGATGTGCTTTATTATCTGAAGATAAATCGGGCTGCTGCCTGTCGGTTCAAAGCCTTTGAAGGATATCACGCCCATCCCTCCTTTCATGCTGTATTATTCAAGTAATACGGTTTAACTGTATTATATATGTAATACGGCAGGCTGTCAATAGGTTAATAAAGCGTGAATAATATTTAGGTTGTATGATATTTAGGTTGATAAACTAATTTTTGCGGAGTAAAATATTATCAGGTTTTTAAGAATGGAGAAAGGAGAGCCTATGCGCAAAAAATGTACGGGACTCGGATATGACCCTTATGACGGTATAAGGCTTTGGTCGGCTCTGACACACGGGCTGGGTGCTTTTTTGTCGGTGGCGGCGACCGTCTGGCTCATAGTAAAAACGGCCCTTTCGGGCGGCGACGCATGGAAGATAGTTTCTTTTGCCGTATATGGCAGCTCGATGTTCTGCCTTTATCTGGCTTCGACGCTGTATCACAGTGTGAAGGCCCCCGTCAGGGGGAGGGTAGCACTCAAAAAATATGACCATATTTCGATTTTCCTGCTGATTGCGGGCACATATACCCCTGTATGCCTGGTGGTATTGAGGGATACCGTCGGCTGGTGGTTGTTCGGCATAATATGGGCGCTGGCGGCTTTGGGGCTTGTGATGAAGCTTTTGTGGGTCGGCTGCCCCCGCTGGGTATCGTCCGTCATATATATCGGCATGGGCTGGACGGCGGCCGCGGTGCTTTATCCGCTGCTCAAGGCCGTCGGGCTCGGAGGTGTTTTGCTTTTGGTGGCCGGAGGGGTCGTTTACACAGTGGGAGGCGTGCTGTATGCCCTTAAATGGCCGGGCAAGGATAACCCGAGATTTGGCGATCATGAGGTTTTTCATGTAATAATACTGCTGGGTTCGGCTGTAATGTACCTTGTAATGAGGTTTGTCGTACTGCCGTATTAGATAAAAAAGAAGAAGGCCGGTGTAAAGCTTTTGACTTTACACCGGCCTTCTTAAGCTTATTTACAGAAAACTACTTGCAGAATTTTTCAATATATCGGTCAAAAGCCGCCTTTATCACATCAATGGCTTCCGCGGGGCCGTAAACTCCGCCGACTTCTGCTTCCTTGCCGTGCTCCAGGTGTTTGTAAACGCTGAAAAAATGGCTCATTTCCTCGGAAATATGGGAAGGGAGTTGGTCTATGCTTTTGTAGGCATTATACATCGGGTCTTCAAACGGGATGGCCAGGATCTTCTCGTCGATGTCATTGGAATCCTTCATTTCGATATATCCAACGGGGTAAACCCTTACAAGGCTCAAAGGGCGGATAGGTTCGCTGCAAAGAACCAGCACATCCAAAGGGTCGCCGTCCTCGGCATAGGTGCGGGGGATAAAACCGTAATTTGCGGGGTAATGTGTCGAAGTATAAAGAATCCTGTCGAGCTTTAAGGCGCCTGTTTCCTTGTCCAGCTCATATTTGTTTTTTGAGCCCTTTTCGATTTCGATAACGGCGAGAAAATCGTCGGGCTTCATCCTTGAGGGCCTTATATCGTGCCACAGGTTCATTTGCTGTACCGCCTTTCCAAAATGTGTTTGCACTTCTGTGTGCTGCCTGTAAGCTATATTGTTTGCGCAGATTACCGTTTTAAAGTTAGTTTGCTGACAGAAACAGGGTTTTATATTAAATTTATGTTACAGTTTATCCTGGCGATTGTCAAGAAAAAGCCTGGAGTTGCCGGGTATTTGGAGGGAAAATATGAAATACGAAAACAGCATTAAGTTCGGCAGTCTTTCCAAGCTTGGTTTTGGCGCCATGAGGTTTCCTAAAAAGGACAACGGCGAAATTGACCAGCAGCAGGTAAATGCAATGATAAAGGCGGCCTATGATGCAGGAGTCAATTACTATGATACAGCCTATGTTTACGGCGGGGGCGCCAGCGAAAAAGCGCTGGGAGAGGCTCTTAAGCAGTTCCCAAGGGACAGCTTTTTCCTGGCAGACAAGCATCCCTTTTACAATCTCAAAAACAATGAGCAGAGGGATGAATTCTTCAATACATCTTTGGAGCGCTGTGGCGTAGATTATTTCGATTTTTATCTCATGTATGCTGTAAATAGAGAAAATGCTCATGGCCTTTTGGATTACGACATGATAAAGTGGGCCGATGAAAAGAAAAAACAGGGAAAGATTCGTTTCCTGGGTTTTTCGATGCACGATACCAATGATCTTTTAAAGGAACTGCTGGCACTTTATGATTGGGATTTTGTCCAGATACAGTATAACTATCTCGATATAGACGGCGAGCCGGGTACAGCGGGATATGAGGAGCTGGTTAAGAGGAATATCCCCATTATTATAATGGAGCCTTTGAAGGGTGGCGTGCTTGCCAATATCCCGGAACATCTCTGCAAGCCTTTTAAGGACCTGGGCATAAGCAACCAGGAAATGGCATTCCGCTGGATTGCCGGGAAACAGGGGATCATGACGGTCCTTTCCGGTATGTCAGATATGGCCCAGACGACGGATAACCTTAATATCTTTTCGGACCTGAAGCCTCTCGGGGAAGGTGAGCTCAAGGCAATAAATCAGGTCAGGGAAAATATCATAGGAGCACAGAAGGTCGGATGCACAGGCTGCGGATATTGTTCAGGATGTCCCATGGGAATTGATATTCCCGCGGCATTCAAAGCTTGGAATACCAAAGCAATGAATGACAGAAGCAACTGGATATCGGGTACTGATATCGACGCTGACTCCATCAGCAAGTGTATAGCGTGCGGCAAGTGTGCGTCCCATTGTCCCCAGAAAATAGACATACCCGAAAAACTCAAAGAACTTCTGGCCTATTATGGCAAATAACGAAAAAAGCGGCGCATTAGCGCTGCTTTTTTTTATGTGTAAAGAAAATATATAAATTGTTTTTTCGACATAAAAGTGTTACTATTTTTATTAGACTGCGAAGGGTCTGCGTATAGGGGATACTTTGTGGCTGAAAAACAAAAAGAGAGGAAGATACGCATGGAACGTTTTTTCAAGGTTCGGGAAAACGGCTCTACCGTCAAAACCGAGATATTCGCCGGTCTTTCGACTTTTATGACAATGGCTTACATTGTCGCGCTGAACCCGAATCTGCTGACGGGCTTTGCAACGGGAACGCCGTTATGGAATGCCGTGTTTATGGCCACTGTTCTGTCTTCTGCCATCGGCACATTTGTAATGGCTTTTGCCGCCAATAAGCCCTTTGCCATGGCGCCGGGCATGGGGCTCAACAGCTTTTATGCCGCTGTCGTCGCCAATATCTCCGTTATAGCAGGCGGAATAAGTACAGAGCAGTCATTTAACGCCGCTCAGTGCATAATCCTTCTGGAGGGCATCATTTTTCTTGTCCTCACATTTATGAATGTCAGGGAAAAGATTGTTGAGGCAATTCCTTACGGGGTAAGGATGGGTATTTCTCCCGCCATAGGCCTTATGCTGCTCAATGTTGGTCTGGGTTCCAACGCCGGAGTTTATTCCGAAACAGGCGGGCCTTTCTATATGCTGGGTACTTTTTTTGCCAATTTGACCCCTTCCATAAGCAAGACACAGATGGGTTCGGGCTATTCAACAATGATACTTTATGTGCTGACAACATTTATTGGCCTTTTCCTTATAGTTACCCTGGTTCACAAGAAGGTAAAGGGATCTGTGCTTATAGGTATGCTCGGCGCTTCGGTGGTATATTGGATAGGTTGCTTTATGCAGGGCACCAATCCTTTTGCCTCGTTGTCCACGGCGTCGTGGGCGCCTCCTGTGTCCGATATGCTTGATACGACCTTTCTGCATTTTGATTTCAAAACGCTTCTGTTCATCGGCTGGCCGACGGTTGTCATGCTTATCGTTACTTTCTGCATGATAGACATGTTCGACACGATAGGCACGCTGGTCGGAACGGCCACCAGGGCCGGGATGGTCGATGAAAAGGGCCGCATGCCCAATATGAAACAGGCTCTGTTTGCCGATGCCGTTGGTACTGTTGCCGGCGCATGCACGGGAACCTCCACGGTCACGACCTTTATCGAGTCGGCAGCAGGGGTGGAAGAAGGTGGCAGGACAGGCCTTACCGCCTTTACGACGGCCGTACTTTTCCTGGCATGTATGTTTATAGCCCCCATAGCTGCACTTGTACCCGCTCCCGCAACGTCGGCTGCGCTTATTTATGTCGGTGTTCTGATGCTCAGCGGGCTTAAAAACATAAACTTTGACGATATCACGCAAATGCTTCCCGTCGCCCTTATGCTTATTTTCATGCCGATAACCGGTTCCATCGGTCACGGTATAGGCATAGCCCTTATTTCCTACACCGCTGTAATGTTCCTCTGCGGCAGGAAAAAAGAGGTATCAGGTTTGACGCTGGTGCTTTCAATTTTGTTTGTCCTTAAATTTTTCCTTGTGGTTTAATATAAAGGCCCCGAAGCTTGACTTCGGGGCCTTTTGTTTTTTTAATGAAGCAGGGTTTAGAATGATTCGCTGTTGTTCCAAAAGCCCAGCAGCCTGAAAAAGGCAAGCTCCTGTTCCATCTGGTAAAGAGCTGTTTTGGTTTCAAGGGTTGAAAAATCCCCAGACAGATCGATAAAGACAAGGTTATCAGGATGCTCCAGGCCGGCTGTGGAGCGGCGCAGGCGCATATGCTCAATATTGAGCTTGGCTTCAGAAAGCATGGAAAGGGTCTGCACCATTGAACCGTAGGTATTGTCTACAGCAAAAGCCAGGGTCATTATATTGTCGCCCTTAGCATATATAAGTGATTTGGAAAGCTCAAAAAGCATAGCGCCGTTTTTGGAGCGGGTTATGGAGTTGACAAAAAGACAAGTGTTGTAAAAGGACAGATAAATGCTGTCGGCATCGTATATGCTCTGACAGGCGACTATCGCTCTGTCGGCATCGCCTTTTATTACGCAGTCAAGGGCGCCTTGAAGTGAATGACATGGAGTGACTTCATAATCCAAAGACATGGCAGCGTCTACGGCAATAAGCTCCGGAGCTACTGTTTTGGCATTTTCAGGCAGAGGTTCAGTTGAAAGGAAAGGCTCGTGGGCCAGGGTAATGCCGTCCTTATTCTTTAAAAGATAGCGGTACTGTTGGCTGCGGCTCATTCTGGTCAAAGAAGCCCAAAGTGAATTTGCCTTGAGGGAAAGCTCTGGCGGGAACTGAGCTACTATGCCTTTGATGTAATCTATCTCGTGCTGTTTGTCATAGATGTCTAAACCCAACTCGAGCTTGCTTTCGACAAGAGGGGAGGAAAGGAACATTCTTTTTTCGAAAGCCTCTTTGAGTGTTTCGTCAAAATTGCTCGTTATATGTCTTAAAAGCTCGAATTGGTTCATAAGATCACCTTTTGTCCTTTTGCTGAAATACGTCCTTTTGCATTTATAATAATATGATAGCCCAGGTATTAAAATCTTGTCAATTCATGTAATTTACAAAAAAAGCAACTTCATGGGCGTAAAGATAGGGCAAAAGATTTCGGCAATATTGCAGTTAATACAAAAGAGAAACAGGCATTGTTGCAATTTACAAAAAGATGTGCCCGTGATATAATTTTGTTGTGTAATGCGTTTTGACCGTTATAGAAATTATGCCTGCGGAGGGAAAAACATGAAGTATATCGATTTCAGAAGCGATACTGTCACCCAGCCTACTGACGAAATGAGAGCAGCCATGGCCTCGGCCGAGGTCGGCGACGATGTTTATGAGGATGATCCCACTACAAACGCGCTGGAAAAGCTGGCAGCTGAGATGCTGGGGAAGGAAAAGGCCATGTTCATTTCTTCCGGCACCATGGGAAACCAGCTGGCCATCATGGGCCAGACAAAAAAGGGCGATGAGATCATAGTCAGCGCCGACAGCCATATTATGACGAGCGAAGCGGGGGCCACGGCGTTGCTTTCGGGTGCCAATATGTGTGCGCTTCATTTTGACAAAACCATACCCGACCCCGATATGATAGAGAAGGCCATAAGGGGAAAGAATGTCCATTATCCCGACACATCCCTTATCTGCTTGGAAAACGCCCTGGCAAACGGCATGGTCGTCAGTGCCGAAAGGATGGCAGAGATATATGCGGTGGCGAAGAGGCACAATATCCCCGTGCATCTGGACGGTGCGAGGCTTTTCAACGCTGCGGTTTCACTGAATGTGCCCGTGACCGAGCTTACAAAGAGCTGCGATACCGTGACATGCTGCTTGTCGAAAGGTCTGTGCGCGCCAATAGGCGCGGTTTTGGCCGGCACCGAGGAGTTTGTCAGAGCGGCCAGGCGCAACCGAAAGATATTGGGCGGTGGCACAAGGCAGAGCGGTATATTGGCTGCGGCCGGTATAATAGCCTTGGAAAAAATGACAAAAAGGCTTCATGTTGACCATGAAAATGCCCGGTATCTTGCCCACAAACTTAATGAAATCGAGTATATCCACTGTGACGAAAGCGCCGTGCAGGTCAATATAGTATTCTGCACGATAGACAAGCCGCGGGAGCTGCTGGATGCCATGCCTGATAAACTGCTGAAGAAGGGAATAAAGGTTGGCGGGTATGACGACGGAAAAATAAGGTTCCTGACAAATAACGATATTACGAGGGAGCATATTGATTTTCTTGTTGAAGAGATACAAAAATGTTTTTAAAAACTCGTGAATGATAGACAAATAACTTGGTCTGTGGTACTCTTTAAAGTAAAGTGTCGGAGGATTAATTCTGACGGCAAAACCAAATAAATCGGAGTGAAATAAATGACAAGATCCTTTACAACCAGCGGTATTTGTACGCCGGCTTTTGAACTGACCGTGGAAAACGGAATACTGACAAATATCAATATTCCCAGAAGGGGCTGCGACGGCAACCTTAAGGGGATCACAAACCTTATAACCGGCATGAAAGCCGAAGACATAATCAAATGCCTTGACGGAGTTACATGCGGGGGAAGGGGGACATCCTGCCCCGATCAGATAGCCAAAGCCCTAAAAACCATGCTGGCCGAGGCCGAATAAGAAATAAGAAAGCGAAGGTGAAAGGAAAATGGAAACTGTAAGACAGATACTGCATGCCCCCGAAGAGGCATTGGGCAAGAAGATGAAAATAAGCGGTTGGGTCAGGACTGCAAGGGATGTTAAGGCCTGCGCTTTCATTGAACTCAATGACGGTTCGGTGGTAAAGAATCTGCAGATCGTCGTACCGTCCGAAAGTCCCTTTTACCAGCTGGCCGCTTCGCTGAGCGTCGGCACGGCTGTAACGGTAAAGGGCATGATAACGGCTTCGCCCAACGCCAATCAGCCGGTGGAGCTGACTGCCGAGGAGGTAGTTATTGAGGGAGAATGCCCCTCCGACTATCCTCTTCAGAAAAAGCGTCATACCCTTGAGTATCTGCGCACCATACAGCATTTAAGGCCCAGGACAAATACCTTCAACGCTGTTTTCAGGATAAGGAGCGAGGCGGCGTTTGCCATCCACAGCTTTTTTAACCAGAGGGGATTTGTCTATGCCCATACGCCGATAATCACCTCCAGCGATGCCGAGGGTGCCGGGGCCATGTTTAGGGCCACGACTTTGGATATGGCCAATGTGCCTATGAAAGACGGAGAGGTGGATTACAGCAAAGACTTTTTCGGCACCAGCACCAACCTTACCGTTTCGGGACAGCTGGAGGCTGAGGTGTTTGCTCTGGCTTTCGGAAAGACATATACTTTCGGCCCCACCTTCAGGGCTGAACGTTCAAACACGACGCGCCACGCTGCTGAGTTTTGGATGATTGAGCCAGAGGTGGCTTTCTGCGACCTTCAGGGAGATGCTGATCTGGCCGAGGCGATGACAAAATATATAATCAGGCATGTTCTGCGCACCTGCCCCGACGAAATGGAGTTCTTAAACAAGTTTGTCGACAAGGGGCTTATTCAGCGTCTGACAAAGATAGCCGAGGAGGAGAGCTTCGGCAGGATAGATTATACCGATGCTATAACTCTTTTGGAAAAGAACAAGGATAATTTCGAGTTTCCGGTTTTCTGGGGCTGCGACATCCAGACCGAGCACGAAAGGTATCTTTCGGAAAAGGTGTTCGGGAAGCCTGTTTTTGTCTTTAACTATCCTAAGGAGATCAAGGCTTACTATATGCGTCTTAATGATGACCAGAAGACTGTGGCGGCCATGGATATGCTGGTGCCCGGCATAGGAGAGCTGATAGGCGGCAGCCAGAGAGAGGAAAGGCTGGATGTTCTGGAAAAACGCATGAAAGAGTGTGGACTTAAGGCGGAGGATTATGATTGGTATATGGAGCTGAGAAAGTTCGGAGGAGTCGTCCATTCGGGCTTTGGTATTGGCTTTGAGCGTCTTATCATGTATCTTACCGGCATGGGAAATATAAGGGATGTACTGCCATTCCCCAGAACGGTCGGCAACATCAGCATATAGAACATATAAATTATACTTGCGAAAAGAGAATAAAAATGCAGCATAGCAAGATCCAATATTTTACGCGTTTTTGCATCATTCTGACCATTGAGGCCATCGTCTGTTTTACGCCGTTGGGCTCTTTGCCTGCCATAGGCCCGATAGTGGCTACCCTGGGTATGTTGCCTGTCATAATAGCGGCCCATACCATGGGCCTGCGCGCAGGAGCGGCCATGGGCTTTTTTGCGGGGCTTTTCAGTTTCTGTGTATGGACTTTTATGCCTCCAAACCCGCTTTCGGCGTTTGTGTTTACGCCGTTTGTCGAGGTAGCAGGCATTTCTGGAGGATTCAGAAGTCTTCTTATATGCTTTGTGCCGAGGGTCCTTGTTGGAGTGGTTGCCTGGGTGGTTTATAAGCTGACCTATAAGAGCTTTATTGGTGACAAAGTGGCTTACGCGCTTTCAGGATTTTTGGGAAGCATGGCAAATACCATATTTGTCATGGGAGGCATATATCTGTTTTTTGGCAGGGCTTACGCCTCGGCTCTTGGAATAGGATATAAGCTTCTTTTAGGGCTTATTGGTACGACCGTGCTGACTTCCGGTATACCTGAGGCTGTGTTGGGTGCTGTGGTGGGGCTTTTTGTATCAAGGCCCCTTAACAAATATTTTCAGTGAGTGAGGCTTTATGATTATTGGCATCGATATCGGCGGCAGTACCACAAAGATAGTAGGACTTGAAAACGGGGAACCTGTATCGCCATTAATGGTCAGGGCAAGCGATCCGAGAACTTCGGCTTACGGAGCCTTTGGCAAGTACCTGACCGAGAATAAAAAAGAGCTTTGCGATATCGAGAAAGTCATGGTGACCGGCGTAGGAGCCTCTTTTCTGACCAAGCCGATATATGGTATTGAGACCGTTAAGGTGAGTGAGATCACAGCAGTCGGCCTGGGCGGCAGGTATCTTTCTGGCCTTGATAAGGCAGTGGTTGTGAGTATGGGAACGGGTACCGCTGTCATTGGAGTTGAGGGTGATAGCATTGCCCATATAGGTGGCACCGGAGTCGGAGGCGGCACAATAGTTGGTCTTTGTGAAAAGCTGATAGGGGTACGCAGTATAGAGAATATACTTGATCTGGCGTCACGCGGCGATATCTCGAAGGTGGATCTTACAATTGGTGATATTTCCAGCGAAGATATTTCCAATATGAATGGCAGTGTTACGGCATCCAATTTCGGCAAGGTATCCGATATGGCGTCGGCTTCAGATCTGGCGTTGGGCGTTATAAATATGGTGTTTCAGACAATTGGCATAGTCGCTTATCTGGCGGGCAGGGAAAAGGGTATGACCCGTATCGTACTCACGGGAAATCTTTCCAAGATCCCCATTGCAAAGAGCGTTTTCGGGGATATAGGGAGGCTTTACAATGTGGATTTCCTAATTCCGGACAACTCGGATTTTGCCACCGCGATAGGCGCTGCAATATACGGAAAATAAGAAGGAGAGAGAGTTATGGATGTTCGTACTGCAAGCAGGGAAGAGCTTTTGGCTCTTAAAGAAGAACTGACGGCCCGCTATGAGGAGTGCTGCGCCAAGAATCTCAAGCTGGACATGTCCAGAGGCAAGCCCGGGGCCGATCAGCTGAACCTCAGCGAAGGTATTCTGACGGCGCTTTCCAAAAATGAGGACGCCATATTTGAAGGAACCGATCTGCGAAATTATGGCGGACTTGACGGTATCCCCGCCTGTAAGGCGCTGTTTGCTGAAGTTCTTGGCCTTAAGCCCGAGAATATACTTATAGGCGGCAATGCCAGCCTTACAATGATGTATGACAATATCATGCGCCTTTGGGTCTTTGGGGACTGCAACGGGAATACGCCTTGGAGCAAGCTTGATAAGGTAAAGTTCCTTTGTCCCGTTCCCGGTTATGACAGGCACTTTGCCATTTGTCAGCAGCTGGGAATTGAAATGATAAATATTCCCATGCATGATGATGGTCCTGATATGGATATGATTGAGAAGCTGGTTTCTGAGGATGCTTCGATAAAGGGAATTTGGTGCGTGCCCAAGTACTCCAACCCGACGGGTGCCGTTTATTCAGATGAGGTCGTCAGAAGGTTTGCCGCTTTGAAGCCCGCCGCTGCCGACTTTAAAATCATGTGGGATAACGCCTACTGTGTGCACCATCTTACCGATGATAAGATCCAGATACCCAATATATTTGAGCTTGCCAAGGAATACGGCAATGAGGATATGATTTTCCAGTTTGCTTCTACTTCCAAGATCACATATCCTGGAGCTGGTGTTGCCTGCCTGAGCGCATCGGTTAAGAATATCGCCTGGGTGAAGAATATACTTAAAGTCCAGGCCATCGGTCCTGATAAGCTCAACCAGGCCAGGCATGTGGTATTTTTTAAGAATGCCGCTGGTATAGCTGCACATATGGAAAAGCACAGGGCTATTTTGGCTCCCAAGTTCCAGATGGTACTTGACATGCTGGAGAAGAACCTTGGCGGAACAGGAGCGGGATCTTGGTTATCTCCCAAAGGCGGTTATTTTATAAGCTTTGATTCTTTCCCCGGCTGCGCCTCGAGAATATATGAGCTGTGCAAGAATGCCGGAGTTGTCATAACCGATGCTGGCGCTACATATCCCTACGGAAAGGACCCCGAGGACAAAAACCTCAGAATAGCGCCTTCCTATCCTCCTGTGGAGGAGCTTAAGGCTGCGATGGAGGTTTTCTGCGTATGTGCTCATCTGGCGGCTGTTGAGAAGCTGCTTGGTTGATCCAAAGTTTGCAAATATATAAAGATTTTCTGAAAACACGGTATGCATTGTTTATAAAATGTATGCCGTGTTTTTTGTCAGTGTTATAGAAAATGAATGATTATTAAAGAAAATATCATAATATTATAAAAGGATATTTGTGTGTTTCGGCAAAAAAGACATAATATGTCGAATTATGTCGATAAATTTATGTTTACAAACAGCTCAAAACAATGCAAAATATATTACGCAGGAGGGGGAGGAAGGGCGATGACCGAATGCACTATATGCTGCACAAACAAAGCTGTTGATGAAAAGGGAGAAGAAATCGATATTTTATATGGCATCATATCCCGTACCGTGACTGTTGAAGGACTTAATTTTGAAACCTACGGCATAGCAGTTTGCTCTAAGGCTGAGAGCACTGTTGATTGGGCGGAGGTTTATGACATTTCGGCCGACAGGGAGGAAGTTGCGGCACTTGTCGAAACATTGTGCCGCTGTCAGGTGACAGCGCTGACGCTTTCGGATGTGGTTGCCGATTATATTGAAAAATAAATCGCGGAATGATATAATTTCCTCAAACAAATCAAGTTCGGGGGAAAATGTTATGAGATGTCCGTTTTGCGGTTACAGCGAAAGCAGGGTTATAGATTCACGGCCAACAGATGAGGGGAACAGTATCAGAAGGCGCAGGGAGTGTCTTTCCTGCGGCAGCCGGTTTACTACATATGAGACGGTGGAAAGCCTTCCGATAATCGTTGTTAAAAAAGACGGGTCAAGGGAGACTTTTGACCGAAGCAAGCTTCTGGGTGGGCTGGTTAAGGCCTGTGAAAAAAGGCAGGTACCCCTTTCAAGGCTGGAAAAGCTGGTAGCGGATATCGAACAGTACATTTCAAACTCTCTTACAAGAGAGGTCAAAAGCGAATATATCGGAGAGCTTGCCATGAATGAACTGAAGAAAATAGACGAGGTGGCATATGTACGCTTTGCCTCTGTCTATCGGCAATTTAAGGATATCAACACATTTATGGAAGAGCTGACAAAGCTCCTTAACAAAGACAACGCATGATGCAGCGGCAAAAACCCCGGCCAGCCGGCCGGGGTTTTTGCTATTTAAAATATGCTTCTTATATCTGGATGGTCAAAGTTCCTGACAATTTCCAAAAGTCCGGCTATTTCACGTTGAGATTCCTCAAGTTCTTCACCTTCGGCGGCGCACGCCCTTTCTAAAGCAAGAGTGACATTGTCCACTTCTTCATGAGTTATGAGGCTGGTAAGGATATTTTGATGGCTAAGCCAAAAATCCCTTGCTTGTGAAAAACTCTCTTCGTTGCCCTCAAGAGAGTATTCCAAAACCGTGTCGCAGTATTGTCCGATTTTAAACTGTAAAAAGGCGCCTGCCAGGGGTATGCAGATTATGATAGCGCAGGCGACTATAACTTTAAATTTCAATTTGCCCCCTCCTTTTTGCAGAATACGATGCTTCCAAAAATGTCGGCACACATAAAATATACCTGAGAGGGATCATTAACCCCGTTTGCCCTTATTACCTTTTCAAGCCACTGACTGTCTTTGGATATAGTTTTGAGGTTGGACGCAATGATATGCCCATCTGAAATAACAGTATAAAATGGCCCCGACTGAGGCGGCTTTATGCCCAGGTCTTTAAGGGTGGCTGGATGTTTTTCACCTTTGAGCATTATGCTAAGCTGCCCGTTTGTCTCAATGTGTGCCATTTCCACATCTCTTATATCGAATATGCCTTTAAGCCTCAGGGCAGCCATTATGTCATCAAGACTCAGGCGCAGCTTTTCTATTTCTTTTTCCAAAAGCATACCATTGCTTATTACCTGTACGGGATTGCCGGACAGCAGTCTTCTGAAACGGATATGGCGCTGGGAAAAAGCCGAAATTATAACTTCGGCCGACATAAGAGTCAGTATGGGTATGACGCCGTGGCTCAGAGGAATATCGATATCCTGGACGGGAACTGAGGCTACCGCCGATACGAGTATGGTGACCACCAGCTCACCCGGTTGCATTTCACCGACCTGACGCTTGCCCATAAGACGTACTGCGGCTATTATAACAATATAAAGAATAAGAGTTCGGATAAAGGGGACCAACATGTAAGGCACCTCTGATACAAAGGATAAAAGAATATATCTATTATGTCTTAAAAGCCCTGGCGTATACGAAAAACGCCCGGGCTTTTAGCCCGGGCGTTCTGAGTTTTGACTATCAGTCGAAATAATCAAGCAGGAAAGCGGCAATGATATCGGTGCCGGTTACCATCGAGTCGAGCATGATATGCTCTTCGCGTGTGTGGGCGCCCTTTCCTATGTAGCCGCCAAAGCAGACCGAGGGAATGCCGACCGAGAAGGGAATGTTGCAGTCGGTGGAACCGGGATAGGTCTTGACTTCCTCATGATAACGGGTAGCGATGGCTTGTTTTACCTTCTGCATAAGGGCTTCCTGCCTCTGGGCATCGACATCACCCATGCAGGGCCTTTCACCCAGGACAGTGACTTTGAGATTCAGGCAGTCTTTTTTGGCTTCCTCAATGATCTCGCTGAAATATTTGCCCATGGTCTCAAGGCATATACGGGAATCACTGCGGTACTCGTAAAGCATCTCGGCATGCTGGGCAATGGTGTTGACAGATGTGCCCCCCGAGATCATGCCGACATTATATGTCGTCTTGCTGTCGCCGTCGTGGGGGACTTCGACCTCATAGAGCTTTTCGATAACGGCGGCCAGACGCTGTATGGCATTGCGATTGCCGAAGGATCCATAGGAATGGCCGCCCTCGGTGTCCAGCTCGACCTTATATCTCATAGAGCCTACCGACTTGTTGCAGATGCCGGTATATGAACCGTCGAGGGATACAAACTCGCTTATCCTGTCGCCGAAATCCTTTACTATCTGGCGGGAGCCCTTGAGGTTACCCAGACCTTCCTCGCCGGAATTGAGAACAAAAAGAACGCCTTTGGGAGCATTGAGCTTGTTCGTCACGACATACTTGATAAGGGTCAGCAGGATAGCTACGTTGGCTGTATCATCGCCGATACCGGGGCATGCGGCAATATTCCCGTCAACCTTTACCGTGAAGGGCTCCATGTCGGGGAACACCGTATCGGTATGGGCCATAATAGCCAGAAGTTCGTTTTTGCCCTCACACTGATAGGGGAATACGACGTTGAGAGCTTCGTCAATATAAACGCCCTCGGCGCCGATGTTTTCAAGCCACTGCTTTATGTACTCGGCCCTTTTCTCTTCGTGGTTGGAGGGTGAAGGGATGCCGCAGAGGGTGAAAAGCAGTTCTTCTATGGACTTTCTGTTTTCGTCCAAAAAGGCCTGCGCCTTGGGGGACAGTTCTTTTATCATGGTTTTTTACCTCCCGTTTTTTGTTATTACATAATAAGAATACCATTATACTAAAGATAAAACAAGTATAAATTGACTGAATGGCCGATGTATGCTATATTGACTTATAACGATAAAGCATCTGGTAGCAATCTTTCAAGGAGGAAATGTTTTGGATAAGATATCGGGAAAGAGCGGGTTTAAAAGAACTGCTTTAAACATATTTATAACTTTGGCTTTCGGGCTTGTGTATTTCTATTTTGCACTGCCTGCCATAAACCTGCATGATAAGGATTTTTACGGGTTTTTCTTTATCATGGCGGCAGTATACTGCGTACTGTCTTTTATAAGTTCGGGGATATACAAGATAACCGAGCATGGTGAATTTTTCAAAAGCATTAAGAAGACCTGTTTTCTGCCATTTGTGGTGTGTATACTTCTTTTGCTGCTTTTGATTTTTGGAAGCCTTGCCTCAAGTGTTGTTTTCAGATCAGGGGCCTATACAAAACTTCTGGAGCCGGAAGACGGCAATTTTACCGAAGACGTAAAGGAGATATCTTTTGATAAGATACCCATGCTGGATGCAGCTTCGGCCTCACGTTTGGGCGACAGGAAGCTGGGCGAACTGAGCGATATGGTCTCTCAGTTTGAAGTGTCCGAAAACTATTATCAGATAAATTATAACGGTACCCCTGTCAGAGTAGCGCCCTTGGAATATGGCGATATTTTCAAGTGGTTCAATAACCGCTCGGGAGGACTGCCCGCCTATATAGTCATAGATATGGTGACCCAGAATGTCGAGGTCGTCAGGCTTGACGAGGGTATGAAGTATACCGACAACGAACTGTTTTTCAGGAACATTTACCGCTATATCAGGTTTAAGTATCCGACCTTTATGTTCGATTCGGTTAATTTTGAAATTGATGACAACGGTGTGCCTTATTGGATATGTCCGAAAGTGGAAAAGACCATCGGACTTTTCGGCGGTACCGATGTAAACGGAGCTGTGCTGGTCAATGCCATAACGGGAGAGTCACAGTATTATGAAGAGGTGCCCACCTGGGTCGACAGGGTATACTCGGCTGACCTTATAATCGAGCAGTATGATTACCACGGGCTTTACCAGAACGGTTTCTGGAATTCGATATTCGGGCAGAAGGGCGTTACCGTCACGACCGACGGTTCAAATTACATTGCCCTTAATGACGATGTATATGTTTACACCGGCATAACCTCTGTTGGCGGAGACCAGAGCAATATAGGCTTTATCCTCGTCAACCAGAGGACCAAGGAATCGAAGTTTTACTCCTGCGCCGGGGCGGATGAATATTCGGCCGTCAATTCGGCTGAGGGTGTCGTTCAGCATCTGGCATATAAGGCAACCTTCCCGCTGCTTTTGAATGTATCTTCCGAGCCGACATATTTCATGGCCCTCAAAGATAATGCCGGACTTGTTAAGATGTACGCCATGGTAAATGTTCAGCAGTACAATATCGTCGGAACGGGCGCCAGCGTTTCGGAGTGTGAGAAGGAGTATGAGCGTCTTTTGGCTGAAAACGGCATCACCCAGGCCCAGCCTAAGCCGGGAAACGAGATAAAGGGCGTAGTGGAGGATATCAGGACGGCGGTTATAAGCGGTAATTCTTATTATTACTTCCGCCTTGCGGGACAGGATTGGTATTACTGTCTGCCTGTTGCTTCCGATCAGACAGCCGTAATCGTCAATATCGGTGACAGTGTTGTTATAACCGATGCCGAAGAAAGCGGAGAAATTCGAAACGCTACCACAATAGAAAAAGAAGACTGATTTCTATATCGAATCCGCTTCCTGTTTTACGGGAAGCGGATTTTTTATTAATGACACAGAAAGTACAAAACGATGCTGTATATTTAAAATGAGGGGGGCGGCAAGCGTGAATTTCAAAATACTGATTGCTGAGGACGAATATAAAATACGCGAGGTTCTGTGCGATTATTTCCGAAGCAAGGGAGATGTGCCTTTTGAGGCGGAAAACGGAGAAAAGGCGCTGGAAATGGCCCAGGGCCTTGAGTTTGACGCCGTGCTTCTTGACATAATGATGCCGGGGCTTGACGGCTTTTCGGTATGCCGGGCTTTGAGAAAAAACAGCGATGTGCCTCTGCTTTTCCTGACGGCCCTTTCGGATGAGGAAGACAAGCTTTTCGGGTACGAGCTGGGGGCCGATGATTATATAACAAAGCCCTTTACCATGTCGGTTTTGTACGCTAAAATAACGGCTTTGATAAAGCGCAGGCAGGGGAATATGCTGACGGGCGACAGTCTGGAATGTGCCGGAATCATGTTAAGGCTGTCCTCACAAAGGGTGTTTGCCGGGAAAAAGGAGATAAAACTTACTCCGAAAGAATACTCGCTTTTAAAATGCCTCATGCAGAACAGGAATATAGTCATGAGCCGAGAACAGCTTTTGGTCAAATGCTGGGGATACGATTATAACGGCGAATCGCGGGCTGTGGATACCCATATAAAGCGGTTGAGGGAAAAGCTGGAGGAGCATGCTGAGTGCATCAAAACCGTGGTTAAGGCAGGCTATATGCTGGAGGGGTGATTATGAACGGGAAAAAAGCCTTGGCGCACAAGGGGATCGTACTCAGGATATCTGCTTTAGTTTTTGCCGTATGGACTATGTGCATGGCTGCCATTACTCTGGCAGTTTCTCTCGATGTGATGTCGCAGCTTTCAGGTATCGCGCAGGTAAGCCCCAAAAATTCCGGCGCAAGAGCCGGACTTGACAGGCTGTATTCCCCGGAAGGAAGGGAAGAAAGGAATGTCCCGGGGGCAAAGGAATATTCCATGATCCTTGCCCTTAATGGCCTTGAATCCTTTATTTTTCCAAAAAGCTACGGAAATTACGCCTCCGGCCTTGAGAAACTTGATATTTACTCCTCGGGAGGGAAAGCTATCCGTTCGGCAGGCCTTTTTATCGGGCGGGACGGAGAAATCCTTGCCCAAAGCGGCAGCCGCATTTATTTCAGGTACATAACTCAAGAGGTTTGGCAAACTCATGGTGAAGAGGATACAGCCTCAGGTTACGGCTGGATAGATCTGGACCTTGACGAATACCAAAAAGAAAAATACCGTTACCTTATCGCCAGGCTGGAATCGGACAGCATCCAGGCTTTGAGAATAACGGGGTATATAGGCGATAACGGTCAGATAAATCCGTTGTCGATTTCCGGCTTGCAGAAAACCGGAGGTTATGAAGAAGCCTTAGAGGGTTTGAATGCTGAAATAACCGACAGTTATACCAAAAGCAAAATGGAAGAATTGGGACTTGCCGAGTGGTGGGTGTATATGGATGAAGGCTTTGATGTTCAAGGGGAACTGCCGGTAACCGTATATGCACTTGATATGCAAATATGCGTTTACGAAGCGGGACAGGAGGTAAATTATCGGGGTGAAGATCATGAAAACCTGTTGTCGATTTTAAAGACGATGGCATATTACAAAGAAAAAGATATTTCTTCGGGGGCCTCGGACTTTGGGCTTTTCAACAGTATAGTGTTTGGTTCCTGGGGATACGGCGATGGGGAGGACGGCGCCTGGTTTGTTTCCGCTTTTGAACTGAGTCCTTTGTTTACAGCCGTATCTTTTCTGAAAAGGACATATTTTCTGACATTCACGGCAGCCGCTGCGGGATGTTTTCTGGTCTGCAGTTCAATACAAAGGAATCTTACAAAGCCGCTTCAGAAGATAACCTCGGCCATGGATGACAGCTGGCCTTACGTGCCAGAGCTTAACGAGGAAAAATACAGATGGCGGGAATTGGCGGCCCTTTCCAAAAGGTATATCGAGGAAAGGGAAAGGCGTATGCATGATATGAGGGAAATACAAAGGCTCAATACGGCTTTGGAGTATGCTTATAAAGCCGAAAAAGAACGAAGGCGGATAACCTCGAATATAGCTCATGAGCTGAAAACCCCCTTGACGGTAATTCATGGTTATGCCGAAGGCATGAAGGAAAAAATAGCCGAAGAAAAAAGGGAAAGGTATCTTGACAATATCCTGGGGGAGGCTGAGCATATGGATGCCATGGTGACTGAAATGCTTGACCTTTCTCGCCTGGAAGCAGGCAGGGTAAAGCTGGATTACACGGAGTTTGACCTTTTTGAAACGGTAAAGGAAGCGTTCGGAAGATTTGAAAGGAAAATGAGCGAAAAGTCGGTTTCGGTTTCATTTACATCAGACGAGATATGTATTGTAACTGCCGACAGGGCAAGAATAGCCCAGGCGGTGGAGAATATTGCTTCAAATGCCGTCAAATATACCCCTTGTAAAGGGGAAATTAGGGTCAAAGTGTTCAAAGAAAACGGGAAAACTGTATTCACCACGGAAAACAGCTTTGGCTTTTTGGCTCCCGAGGAGCTTACAAAAGTATGGGAGCCTTTTTACAGGTCCGGAAGTATTTATTCGGAAGAAGGAACGGGTTTAGGCTTGGCTATTGTCAAAGGAATAATAGAATTGCACGGCGGAGAGTGCATCTCAAAAACGACCGAATTGGGAGTAATATTCGGTTTCAGAATATAACCGTATCCCCACGGCAGAGCCGTGGGGATTTTAATATGTAAATAAGCTTTAAATTAAGATATTGTACACAAAAAAGTGGATTGACATTTGTTGAAAATAAACCTATAATGTTAGCGACCTAACAATAAGGAGGCGATACAGTGGCTAAAATTCCCGTAGTGGGAAAAGAGCTGAGGAATATTTCCAATAAAATGAAAAGGCTCGTTGATGAAAGAACGGCGAACTGCAAGCCTGCGAGCCTTACAGGCATGCAGGGATGGATAATGGGATATATAGCTGCAAATGAGGGCCGAGATATTTTTCAGAAGGATGTGGAAAAGGAATTTGACATCAGGCGCTCAACAGCAAGCGGAATCCTTCAGCTGATGGAGACCAATGGGTATCTAATAAAGCAGCCTGTTTTGAGGGATGGCAGGCTCAAAAAGCTGGTGCTTACAGCTAAGGCTATGGAGATACACGATAGGATAAGCGAGCAGATATTGAGGACTGAAAATCAGCTCGTATGGGATTTTACAGAGGAAGAGAAGGCTGAACTCATGCGCCTTTTGCGCAAGATGTCTGATAATCTTGACAGAAATAGCGTTTAATTCGGAGGTGGTTTAAATATGATAAAGCGTCTTTCACAATGTATAAGGGAGTATAAGAAAGAAAGTATTCTCGCGCCGGTGTTTGTAACGGGAGAGGTCATATTGGAAGTAGTCATACCTCTTTTGATGGCAAACCTTATCGACAACGGCGTTGACGCAGGGGATATGAACGAGATACTCAGGATGGGTCTTTGGCTTGTGGTAGCTTGTATTGCTTCATTGGCCTGCGGCGCCCTTTCGGGCAAATACGCTGCCATAGCGTCAGCCGGTTTTGCCAAGAATTTAAGGCGTGACATGTTTGCCAATGTCCAGGAGTTTTCATTCTCAAATATTGACAAATTCTCAACGGCCAGCCTGGTGACAAGACTTACTACCGACGTCAGCAATGTTCAGATGGCTTTTCAGATGATAATAAGGATAGCGGTCAGGGGACCGATGATGCTTTTCTTTGCCCTGTTTATGGCATTGTCACTTAATTGGAGGCTTTCGCTTATTTTCTTTGCGGCTATACCGTTTCTGGGCACAGGGCTTTATCTTGTGGCTACCAGAGCCCATCCGATATTTGAAAGGGTATTCAAGACATACGACAAGCTCAATAATGTTGTACAGGAAAACCTCCATGGCATAAGGGTTGTCAAGTCCTTTGTCAGGGAGGACCACGAAATAGAAAAGTTCGGAAAGGTTTCCAAGAGCATTTACAATGATTTCAGCAAGGCCGAAAGGATATTGGCTTTCAACTCGCCGATGATGCAGACCGCAATGTATTCCTGTATACTGCTTATCTCCTGGATAGGTGCCAGGATGATAGTCGGCGGCAGCATGACGACAGGCCAGCTGATGAGCCTTATCACATATTCTACCCAGATACTCATGAGCCTTATGATGCTTTCGATGATATTTGTCATGATAACGATAGCCAGGGCTTCCAGCGAAAGGGTCGTGGAGATACTCGAAGAAAAGTCTGATATAACCGACTGCGAGGATCCTGTATATGACGTCAAGGACGGCTCTATCGTCTTTTCGGATGTCTGTTTCAGCTACTCAGGCAAGATGGATAACCTTTGCATAAAGAATGCCGATTTTAAGATAGCTTCGGGCGAAACGATAGGCATTGTCGGCGGCACGGGCAGCGCCAAGAGCAGCCTGGTACAGCTTATTCCGAGGCTTTACGATGTTACGTCGGGCAAAGTCGAGGTTGGGGGGATAGATGTCAGGGACTATGACCTTAACACTTTGAGGAACCAGGTGGCAATGGTGCTTCAGAAAAACGAACTGTTTTCCGGTACGATAAAGGATAACCTGAGATGGGGCAACGAAAACGCCACCGATGAGGAACTGCGCCATGCCTGTGTGCTGGCCGGGGCGGACAGCTTCATTCAGGATTTCCCCAATAAATATGATACCTACATTGAGCAGGGCGACACCAATGTTTCGGGCGGACAGAAGCAGAGACTTTGCATAGCCAGGGCCCTTCTTAAAAAGCCGAAAATACTTATCCTCGACGATTCCACCAGTGCAGTCGACACAGAAACCGACGCCATAATCCGTAAGGGACTTAAGGAATATATACCCGAAACGACCAAGCTGATAATTGCCCAGCGTATAAGTTCGGTGCAGGATGCCGACAGGATAATAGTCATGGATAACGGCAATATAAGCGGTATAGGCACCCATGAAGAACTGCTGAAAACCAATGATATTTACCGTGAGATTTATGAGCTTCAGTCGAAAGGAGGGGACAGCGATGCAGAATAACAGGATGACGGGCCACGGGGCCATGCAGGATTACGACAAAAGCGGCACCGCTTTGAGGCTTTTCAAATATTTTTGGGCATACCGTTTCAGGATGGTTTTCATTGTGCTGTGCATAGGCCTTTCGGCATTTGCCAATGTCAAGGGTTCATTGTTCCTCAAGACTTTGGTCGATGATAACATAACGCCCCTTCTGGGTGTGGCATCTCCTGATTTTTCGGGGCTTTTAAAGGCAATTTTGAGTATGGCTGCCATTTATGCAACGGGCGTTGTGGCCACATTTACCTATAACTATACGATGGTCGGGATTGCCCAGCATATCCTCAAGGACATAAGGGACGACATGTTTTCCCATATGCAGACGCTGCCTATAAGGTATTTTGATACCCATACCCACGGCGACATAATGAGCTACTATACAAACGATACCGATACTCTGCGTCAGATGATCGCCCAGAGCATACCGCAAATCATATCCTCATGCTTTTCGGTGGTGAGCGTCTTTATAGCCATGGTCACTACATCCTGGCAGCTTACGATATTTGTCCTGATATCGGTTTTCTTTGCGGCCAAAGCCGGAAGGAAGATTGGACGCATGAGTTCCAAATATTTTTTGAAGCAGCAGGCCTCCCTTGGCGCCATGAACGGTTATATTGAAGAAATGATAAACGGCCAGAAGGTCGTAAAGGTTTTCTGCCATGAAAAGCAGGCTGCGGAAGATTTTGATAAGAAAAACGGGGAGCTTTGCCAGAACGCTACCCAAGCCCATATTTTCGCAAATATAATGGGTCCCGTAATGGCCAACCTGGGTAACCTTCAGTATGTTTTGGTAGCCGTATTCGGCGGTTATCTGGCAGTAAGCGGTGTTTCAACCGTTACCCTTGGCACAATAGCCTCGTTCCTGCAGCTCAGCCGCAGCTTCTCTCAGCCCATAAATCAGGTCTCACAGCAGTTCAACTCGATAGTGATGGCTTTGGCCGGTGCTTCAAGGATATTCAGCCTTATGGACGAAAAGAGCGAGGAAGACAACGGTTATGTTACCTTGGTCAACTGCCGCCATGATGAAAATGGCAATATAGTTGAAACAAAAGAAAAGACCGGTATGTGGGCCTGGAAGCATCCCCACAGCGATGGCACGCTGACATATACTGACCTTACAGGTGATGTGCGGTTTTTTGATGTCGATTTTGAGTATCAGGAAGGCAAACCCGTGCTTCACAATATAACGCTTTATGCCGAACCGGGTCAGAAAGTTGCCTTTGTCGGTGCAACAGGCGCGGGCAAGACGACGATTACCAATCTGATAAACCGTTTTTATGATATAGCCGACGGCAAGATAAGGTATGACGGCATCAACATCAACAAGATCAAAAAGGACGACCTGCGCCGCTCTCTGGGCATAGTCCTCCAGGATGTCAACCTCTTTACAGGCACGGTTATGGATAATATAAGATACGGCAGGCTGGACGCTACCGACGATGAATGTATCGCCGCTGCCAAGCTGGCCAATGCCCACGACTTTATCATGATGCTCCCCAAAGGATATCAGACCATGCTGGAGGGCGACGGCTCCGGACTTTCACAGGGCCAGAGACAGCTTATCTCGATAGCCAGGGCAGCTGTTGCCGACCCTCCCGTCATGATACTTGATGAAGCTACATCGAGCATAGATACCAGGACCGAAGCAATTGTGCAGAAGGGTATGGACTCTTTGATGCAGGGCAGGACGGTATTCGTTATTGCCCACAGGCTGTCCACCGTCAAAAATTCCGATGTTATAATGGTTTTGGAGCATGGACGCATCATTGAAAGAGGCAGCCATGAGAAGCTTATTGAGGAAAAGGGTAAGTATTATCAGCTTTATACAGGCGCGTTTGAACTTGAATAAAAGATTTTGCAGGCCGCGGCATATGCCGCGGCCTTTTTTATTTTGTTTCTAATATCAAAGTTATCTCAAATATTATTTAAACAGCCAGCCAAGTAAATATATTTTAAGTTAATTCTATAGGTTAAAACTATTTAAAACCATTAAAAATAAGTATTTGATATAAAATTTTCTATATTGTATATTAAAAACAGAAGTGAAATAACTGAACTGAGAGGTGTTTTATGAGTCGATTTGCTAACAAAGTGCGTTTGGGCGCCGTTGTGCTATGCCTTGTTATGTTATTCATTATGTCTGCCTGTGCAAAAATGGGGGAGATAGCGGCAGATGATGCCATTTTGGAAAAGCAGGAGGAAACAAATAACGACACGCAAAATATCGAAAATGGAACAGATGAAAACAGCAGCGGCGAAACGGTCGAACAGGTGCTTAAGGTAGCCGTAGGAGATATTGTCTTCACTGCCGAGCTTGCTGATAATTCAACTGTGGACGCCCTTAAAGAATATCTTTCTCAGGGGCCTGTCACTCTTGAGATGAGCGACTATGCCGGAATGGAAAAGGGTGTAGATCTCGATACCGAACTGCCGCGAAATGATGTACAGATGAATGCGGAAGCGGGTGATATCATACTTTACAACGGCCATACTCTTGTCATATATTACGATGAGAATTCCTGGAGCCTTACCCCTGTTGCCAAGATTATCGATGCAGATCCCGGACAGTTGAGAGAGGTTTTGGGCACGGGTGATGTAAGCGTTACGTTTTACCTGGAAGAAAATCGGGGCGGTGAAGAATAATGAATAAGATGGGGTTTGGATTTTTAAGGCTTCCTATGAAGGATAATAAAGTGGACATCAAGCTTACCCAAAGGCTTGCGGATGACTTTATTGCAAAGGGCGGAAGGTATTTCGATACGGCCTATACATACCTTGACGGCAAAAGCGAGACTGCCTTTAAGCAGGCTGTGGCCGACAGGTACGAAAGGGATCGGTATGAAATAGCCGACAAGCTGCCTTCATGGATGGTCAAGAATCATGAGGAATGTTATGCGTACTTCAAAGAACAGCTGGAAAGGTGCGGGGTCCGGAGGTTTGATGTATACCTTCTCCATTGGCTTAACGGGGAGAACTACAAAACAGCCGAAGCTACAAGGCAGTTTGAGTTTTTAAAAGAACTTAAGGAAAAAGGCCTGGCAGGCAGGATCGGATTTTCATATCACGACAGCGCTGCACTTTTGGATGAAATACTTGCAGCTCATCCCGAAATAGATATAGTGCAGCTTCAGGTAAATTATCTCGATTGGAAAGCCCGGGGAATAGAATCCGAGAAATGCTGCCTTACGGCGGCAAAACACGGCAAGAGCATAATAGTCATGGAACCCGTAAAGGGAGGGACATTGGCTGTTTTGCCTCAAAAGGCCGCGGCTCTTTTGGAAAAGAAGCATCCTGAGAGGAGCCCCGCTTCCTGGGCGCTGGGGTTTGCGCAGTCGGTGCCTGGAGTTGAAAGGGTGCTGAGCGGCATGAACGATCCTTTGCAGATATCCGAAAACATGGCAAATACGGAACCTATGAGCGATGAGGAAAAGGAGTTGCTGCTAAAAGCGGCTGAAATAATAAAAGAGGGCACCGCCGTAGGATGCACAGGCTGCCGGTACTGTACAAGCTATTGCCCCATAGGCATGCTGATTCCAGACATATTTTCTTTGTATAACGAGATAAATAGATATCCTGCGGAGGGCTGGAAGATAAAGCCGGTGTATGAATCGCTGACGCAAAAATCCGTGAAGGCTTCTTCATGTATCGGGTGCGGCGCATGCGCTCAGCATTGCCCGCAGAAGCTGACGATCCCGGGCTTTTTGAAAATGGCTGCCGAAGCGCTGGAAAAATAGAAGCAGAAAGGGGAATAAAGATGAATATTCTGGTATTAAACGGAAGCCCAAGACACAACGGAAATACCGCTGCCATGGTATCTGCCTTTGCAAAGGGCGCGCAAAGCGCAGGCCATAAGGTGGATATTGTGGAAGTATGCAGGGAGGAGATAAAAGGCTGCCTTGCCTGCGAGTATTGCCATAGCAAAGGGAAAGGAAAGTGTATCCAGCAGGACGGCATGCAGAAGGTATACCCCCTTTTGGAAGAGGCAGAAATGATCGTTTTGGCGTCGCCTGTGTATTATCACAGTTTTACGGGGCAGCTTCAATGTGCCATAAACCGCATATATGCGCTCGATAAGCCAAAAAAGCTGAAAAAGGCGGCTCTGATGCTCAGCTCCGGCAGCGATAATGTATACGGCGGGGCCATATATGAATACGAAAACTCCTTCCTTCGGTATCTTAAGCTGGAGGATATGGGAATATATACAGCCTTCGGCAGCCAGAATAAATCGCCTGAGCTGCTTGGAAGGCTGGAGGCTTTTGGCCGAAACCTTTAAGGTCATATTGAGAAAGGCCCCGTAATACGGGGCCTTTTTGGCATTTTAATCAAAATACTTGTAAAAATCGTCTCCCTACTGTATAATTTATTTAAACAAAAGATTGTGGGGAGGCATGATATGGTACACATAGGCAATAAATGGGACGAGGTGCTGGCCGATGATTTTTCTGCCGATTATTATTCCAGAATCAGGGCTTTTTTAAAAAGGGAGTATGGCACGCATACTGTTTATCCCGATATGTATGATATATTCAATGCCTTAAAAACGACCGATTATGACAGTGTTAATGTTGTTATTCTTGGCCAGGACCCTTACCATGGCCCGGGACAAGCTCATGGATATGCTTTTTCGGTCAAACCCGGGGTGGCGGTGCCGCCGTCCCTTTCCAACATATATAAGGAACTGCACGACGAAACGGGAATGGATATACCCGAAAGCGGGTGCCTTCTGGGCTGGGCAAGGCAGGGGGTGCTGCTTCTGAACACGGCTTTAACCGTCAGGGCGGCAATGCCAAACTCCCATCGTGATTGCGGCTGGAGCATATTGACAGATAGCATTATAAAAAAGCTTAACCAAAGGGAAAGGCCCATGGTTTTCATGCTGTGGGGGGCCAATGCCAAGGCTAAGGCACCGCTTATCAGCAACAAGGCGCATCTCGTTCTGACAGCGGCACATCCGTCGCCCCTTTCGGCCAGAAATGGATTTTTTGGATGCGGACATTTTGTAAAGGCCAATGAGTTTCTCAAGGTTCAGGGGATACAGATAGATTGGAGCGCAGTATAAATTAAAAGGAGGTCTTGTTATGGATTTTTTTGACCTTGTAAAAACAAACCGCAGTTACCGTGGATATGACGGAAATTTTAAGATGACAATACAGCAGCTTGAGCATTTGGTGGAATGCGCCCGTTTCTGCCCATCTACTGTCAATATGCAGCCCCTTAAGTATTTTCTTTCCTGCGACGGCGAGACAAATGGAATCATACTCGGCAATGTCACGTTTGCGGGCAGGCTCAAAGATATTATGAAGCTTCCGCATAAGGGCAAGGAGCCGGCTGCTTATATAGTTGTCTGCCACGATAAGGGTATTGCGCCAGACCCCGCAGGATATCTAAAAGATGTGGGGATAGTTTCACAGACGATGCTTTTGGCTGCTTGTGCTGAGGGCCTGGGGGGATGTATGCTGAGCAGCTTTGATCCTCAAAAGCTCGGAAATGATCTGGGGTTGCCCGAGAGCATACAGCCCATGCTGGTTTTGGCATTGGGCAAGCCTGATGAAGAAATCGTGTGTGTCGATTGTGAAAAAGACGGGAATATAGCCTATTACCGTGACGAAAACGATGTACATTATGTGCCTAAAAGAAAGCTTGAGGACCTCATAATAAAATAAAACAAAAGGCGGGCAGCAAGGCTGCCCGCCTTTTTTAAAAAGCCCTATCAGGCTTCCAAAGCGGCTTTGAACACCTTTTCCACATCGGCCTTTTCAGCGTGTCCCTCAAAAAGCTTTGTATCGCCTATGAAATAGCTGGGGACATAATAGTAATTATATTTGTCGGCCAGGGCAGATTCCTTGTTCTCATCGATCATTTTTACAGGTATCTTGCCATATTCGGGATTTTCGGCAATAAGTTCTTCAGCAAACTTAAGGGCCAGCTTGCAATGAGGGCAGTTGGGCAGCATAAACATGGTCAGTTCTTTCATTTGTCATTCTCCTTTTCTTGATTGTCAGGATGTATAAACTGCGTAGGGGTATATTTGCCTGTTTTGATTTTGTATATCCAAATCGAAAGACAAGTAACAAAGCTTATAAAGGCTAAAAGCTGGGAGATGCGTATGTCGGTCGAACCCATATAAAGGCTGTCGCTTCTCAGTCCTTCAATTATCATTCGGCCAAAACCGTACCACGCCATGTAAAGCAGGAATATCTCGCCGTCAAATTTCCGCCTTTTTGAATAGTGATGAAGTATTGCAAAACCCAAAGCATTCCACAGCGATTCATAAAGGAATGTGGGATGTACAGGCGAGCCTCCGTTTATCGACATGCCCCAGGGCAGGGAAGTCACACCGCCGAAGGCTTCACAGTTGACAAAATTGCCCCAGCGCCCTATGGCCTGGGCCTGGACAAAACCCAATGCAGCGATATCCATCGTGGGAAGGATTTTTCTTTTTTTGACTTTACACAGGATAATTCCGGCAGCAAAACCGGCTATAAATCCGCCGTAAAAGGCAAGTCCTCCGCCTCTGATGTTAAGTATTTCCGAAAGATTCTGAGAATAATAGTCCCATTTGTTGGCTACATAGTATATCCTGGCGCCTATGACAGCCGAGGGAAGGCCGAATATCAAAAGATCCATTATGAAATCAGCATCCAAACCGTAAGAATGTGCATGGCGCACGGCGTAGGCTCCGGCCAGCATAAACCCAGTGGCAATCAACACGCCATACCACATAATGTCCTGCCCGAAAACAGTAAAGGCTACTCTGTTGAGGGTAAAAACAGCGTCTGACAGCCCGGGAAACGAAACCGTGTTTATCATATAAAAAAAACCGTCCTTTCAGATCACTTAAGATTATACCTGCGGGCGAAGATGTGTGCAAGCGCAAAAAGGTAAATATTTTATGATAGAGCCGGAAAAAATCATTGACAAAAGACGTTGGGTGTAGTATGATAACACCGTTGTAAAGGCGGTGCCCTTTACAGAAAGGGGGAGAACATATGAAAAGCGATACTTTTCATATGTCGCTGCTTTTTGATTTTTACGGCGATCTTTTGACTGATAAGCAGAAAGAACTGTTCGATCTTTATTATAACGAGGACCTTTCTCTTACTGAAATTGCAGAGCATGCCGAGATATCCCGTCAGGGTGTCAGGGATGCCATAGTCAGGGCAGAAAGCATACTGAGGGACATTGAAGACAAGGTTGGCCTTGTCAAGAAATATTCCGGGTATGAAGGCAAGCTTATCAAGATACGGGAAGAAGCGGGGTATATAGCCTCGGTCAATGCAGATCTCAAAAATTATGAGATATCTAAACATACGCAGTCTATCATAGACACGGTGGGTGAACTTTTGAAATGAAGCGGAGGTTAAGCGATGGCCTTTGAAAACCTCTCCGAAAAGCTTTCGGGAGTATTTAAGAAACTGCGTTCCAAAGGCAGGCTTTCCGAAGCCGATGTCAAGGAGGCAATGAGGGAAGTGCGTATGGCCCTTCTGGAGGCCGATGTAAATTTCCGCGTTGCAAAGGATTTTGTCGCCAGGGTCAGCGAGAAGGCTGTTGGGCAGGACATACTCGAAAGCCTGTCCCCGGCCCAGCAGGTCATAAAGATTGTCAATGAGGAACTGACGTCATTGATGGGCGGCAGTCAGAGCCGTATAAGAATGGCCAATAGCCCTCCCACTGTTATCATGTTTGTCGGCCTTCAGGGCGCCGGCAAAACCACAAACTGCGCGAAGCTGGCTGGATATTTTAAAAAGCGCGAGAGCCGCAGGCCGCTTTTATGTGCTTGCGATGTATACAGGCCGGCTGCTATCCAGCAGTTAAAGGTGGTAGGAACCCAGCTGGATATCCCTGTGTTTGAAAAGGGCCAGGGCGATCCCGTGGAGATCGCGAAAGAGGCATATGAGCATGCCAAGCGCCACGGCAACGATGTTCTGATGATAGATACGGCCGGACGACTTCACATAGATGAAGAGCTCATGGATGAGCTGAAGGCCATCAAGGCCGCAGTCAAACCCCATGAGATAATGCTAGTGGTCGACGGCATGACGGGCCAGGACGCCGTAAACGCGGCTTCGGCTTTTGATGAGGCATTGGGCATCGATTCGGTTCTGATGACAAAGCTGGACGGCGATGCCCGCGGCGGCGCGGCGTTGTCGGTCAAGGCCGTTACAGGCAAGCCGATTAAGTTCTGTGGTGTGGGTGAGAAACTCGATGCTATTGAACCCTTCTATCCGGACAGGATGGCTTCAAGGATACTCGGCATGGGCGATATGCTTTCGCTCATAGAAAAGGCACAGCAGACATTTGATGAAAAAAAAGCGCTTGACATGGAAAAACGCATGAAAAGCGGCAAGCTGAACCTTAACGACTTTTACGAGCAGATGAAGCAGATGAAGGGTATGGGTTCCTTAAGCGATATAGCCGGCATGATTCCCGGAATGAGCGGAAAGGCCCTTCAGGACGCAAAGATAGATGAAAAGGCCCTGGCCAGAACCGAGGCCATAATTCTTTCGATGACGCCCAAGGAGAGGGAGAATCCTGATATCCTCAATTTCAGCCGTAAAAAGAGGATAGCTGCCGGTTGTGGGCAGAGAGTAGAGGATATAAACCGCCTTTTAAAACAGTTCAACATGACACAGCAGATGATGAAGCAGTTTTCCGGCCTTGGCAGAAAAAAGGGCCGCAAAGGTTTCAGGCTTCCTTTTTAAATAGTCAGCAATGAAAATTGTTATATATGAGAAATTACATGGAGGTGAATTGAAATGGTAAAGATCAGGTTGAGGAGAATGGGCGCCAAGAAGGCTCCTTTCTATCGTATAGTTGTCGCAGATTCCCGTTTCCCCAGAGACGGCAGGTTCATTGAAGAATTGGGCACATATAATCCTCAGAAGCAGCCCAGCGAGTTCAAGATCGACGCTGAAAAGGCTCAGCAGTGGATCAAGGACGGCGCTCAGCCGACCGATACTGTCCGCGCATTACTCAAAAAGGCCGGTGTTCTTTAATTTATGGAAAGCATGAATCTTAAGGATATCCTTTCTTATATCGTCGAAAACCTTGTGGAAAACCCTTCGGAAGTTTCCATTGAAGAGGTGGAGAACGACGATACCGTTACCCTTCAGCTCAAGGTTGCCGAGGCTGATATGGGAAAGGTCATAGGCAGGCAGGGACGTATTGCAAAGGAGATACGCTCTGTGTTGAAAGCTGCCGGTCTCAAGGACCGCAAAAAGGTGCTTGTCGACATACTTGACTGATTTGCCCCAAGGGGAAAACGAAATAGAGATCTCTGACGCGGCGTGGCTTTGCCATGCCGCGTTTTTGCTTTTTATTGGCACAGGTTTGCCTGTTTGTGACCGCTGACTTTTGCAGGAAGCTTTTGCTTTTTTCAAAGCCGTGTGGTAAAATATATCGGAAACGAGGTGGACACCGATGGAAAAGACCATTGAATGGGGAAAAATAGTCGGCGTGCACGGTATCAAAGGCGAGCTTAAGGTCGTGCCCTATATTGACTTTGAAGGGCTGTTTGAAAAGGCTGCGGGATTTGATATCGGAGGATGCAGATATAAAGCTGTGGGCGTCAGGCCCCACAAGAATACGGTGCTGCTGACATTGGAGGGTATCGATTCCCGTCAAAAGGCCGAGAAGATGCGGAATATGGTAATAACTACGTTGCGCAGTGAGATCGACCTCGGCAAAGGCCATTATTTTTACAGCGACCTTTATGGGTTTGAGGTTTATGACCTGGCAGAAGAAAAGTCGGCGGGCAGGCTTGTGCGGGTCGACAGCTTTCCGGCAGGCGACTGTTATGTTGTCGAAACAGGCAAAGGCGAGCGTCTGGTGCCCATTGACAGCCCATATGACAAGGGCGTCGACCTGGAAGCCGGAAGGGTGTTTATATCCTCGATAAAGGGGCTTTTGGAAGACGATGATGAAGATTGATATTATGACCCTCTTTCCCGAAGCGGTCGAGGCTGTGCTGGGTTCCAGCATTATCGGCAGGGGAAGGAAGGCCGGGCTGTTGGAAATAAATACCCACCAGATAAGGGATTACGCCATAGACAGGCATGGCCGGACCGACGATTATCCATACGGTGGCGGCAAGGGCATGCTTATGCAGTGCGAACCCCTTTACAGATGCCACAGCGATATAGTAAAGGGGCAGCATATACATACCGTTATGATGAGCGCCCAGGGCATCCCCTTTGATCAGGGGAAAGCAAAGGAACTGCTGGCCAGGGAACATATTATTATTGTCTGTGGTCATTACGAGGGTATCGACAGGCGTTTTATAGATGAATGTGTTGATGAGGAGATATCCCTGGGAGATTTCGTTCTGACAGGGGGGGAGATAGCTGCTATGGCCATATCGGACGCCATATGCCGTATGGTACCCGGTGTTTTGGCTGAAGATGTTTGTTTTGAGGATGAAAGCCATTATAACGGCCTTTTGGAATATCCTCAGTATACCCGTCCCGAGATATGGCATGGGGTAAGGGTGCCCGAGGTGCTTCTTTCAGGCCATCACGAAAATATAAGGAAATGGCGGCTTAAGCAGTCGCTTATGTTGACGAAAGAGCGGCGGCCCGATATGTTTGAAAAGCTTGAAATGAGCCGCGAGGAAATAGAGAAGATCCTAAAGGAGTGATAAGATGCTTTCCCATAAGGGGACACAGACTATAGAAACCCAAAGGCTGATTTTAAGGCAGATAGGCAGGCAGGACGCACAGGTGCTTTTTGAAAACTGCTTCAGCCATCCGGCTGTTACAAGATACCTTTCATATGAAACACATAAGGATATAAACGATACCTATGAGATAATAGATAAATGGGTATCAGCTTACAAGAGGGATAAAAACTACCATTGGGTCATAACCCTTAGGCAGGACGGTATGCCGATGGGGACGGTAACCTGCATGGATATCGACGAAAGCGCAAGCTGCGGCAAGCTGGGATATCAGCTGTCGGAGAATATGTGGGGCAACGGCTACATGAGCGAAGCTTTATCGGCTGTTATAGAGTATCTGTTCAATGAGGTCGGGTTTAACCGTCTTGAGGCCATGCATATCGTGGGCAACAGCGCCTCCGGCAGGGTGATGCGCCGCTGCGGAATGCAGTACGAGGGAATGTGTCGTCAGAAGGTGTTTTGTTCGGGCAGCTATAAGGATGTCAATATGTATGCCATTTTAAAGAGCGATTACAGGGGAGGGGCTATATGAAAAAAATGTCGGCGTTATTGCTTTCCCTCTGCCTTTTTTTACTTTGCGGTTGCAGCGGTATAAATATAAGCGGGGTATCTCCTTTCAGAAATATCAGAGATGACAGCTTGCTTTCAGGTATTAATGATACTCTTGACGCATGGGTATCGGATAACGGAATAAGCGATGTTTCCCTTGGCGTTTTGAAGGGTACTTCAGCGGCGTTTGCCAATCGGGGCCAGCTTAACGAGCACTCCAAAGCCGGCATCGGACAGATGACAGGAATGTTCACAGGGCTCCTGGTTTCCAATTTTGAGTATAACTCATGGATAGACCGGGATCAGTTTGTGGACGAATGGATAAATACCGCAGGGGCGGCAGTGCCTTCCTATGAAGCGGAAAGCGGTCTTTCTCTGCCGTCGCTTTCAATGAACTCGCCTTCCTCCGACGGAAGGCTGACTGTGGGGCAGCTTGCCTGTGCCGTCTCGGGGTTGGGCGAGTTTGACACATTTGGCAAAAGCTACGCTACCGTGGGCATGATGTATAACCAGCTGGACGAAGCCGGGTTTTTGTTCGCACCGTCCAGCAGCGTTTCTCCTTCATCTTTGGGAACGGCGCTCTTGTGCGAGTGCCTGAGGCAGTCTTATAACATGAATGCCAACTTTGTCAACCTGATAAATAATCAGGTAATTGTAAAAATGGATATGCAGGAGTCGGAATTCGAAAAGAAGGACGCCTTGGCCGGATTTGACGGGTATCAGAGTACGGTTTATGACCTTTTAAAGGCTGTCGGGTATTTAAGCGGGGCTTTTGACTCTGATGAGGCTTTTGAAAAAACGGTGGAAGGCGCTTTGTCTGAGGTCTGGAGCGACGGAGAAACATCTCTTTCCCTGGCTTTCAATATCGAGCAAATGGGCGGATATACCGTTTACACAAGACAGGGTATGGGTGATGGATACAGCTCGTATATAGCCTTTGTCCCGGAGCTTGACACTGGCATATCTGTTATATGCTCAGAAAATACAGCTTTGGATGATCTTGCGGGAGACATACTCAGCCTGATTTTGAATGCCTAAAAAAAGCGGAAGGAGATACTCCTTCCGCTTTTTTATTTTCGCAACCTGAAGTTGCGCAGTGGTTGGTGATGTTAGAGAATTTATGCTGTATAATTACTTCATAATTTTCAAAAGGAGAGATTATATATGATGCGCAGCAATCAGGATTTGCGATAAGAACAACCCTTTTTGCTTTGTTTAATTTTCTGCTATTTGCCGCCTTTTTGGCGACTGTTTTTTACCTTTTGTATTTATCCATAAGGGCACTTAAAAAATATATAGGTTCCTCGCAGGAAAGACAGGAAAAAAGCAGGATAAAAAGGTCGCTGGGCGAGGCTATAAAACAAAACAGGAACCGCTGCGGCATGACGCAGGAGTTTGTGGCCGAGGCGCTGGGCGTCAGCCGGCAGGCCGTTTCAAAATGGGAGCGGGGGGGTTCACTTAGATAAAGATACCACATCAATCCCACGCTGACTTTTGCTCAACCGATACAGCCGGA
>CALWAP010000015.1 GCA_944375715.1 uncultured Clostridia bacterium
GAACAATTAGTAAATAGTAAAGTTCGAACCCTGAAAACCCTTTTTTCGCCGTTCCTGGCGACCGCAATAACCTGATCAAGCGTAAGATCCTTACCATTGATATGTATCATTTCTCTCTCCTCCGCTAAATTGGTATAACACTAGATATATTGGTATATTCCTATTATACATTTATGGGGCTTTCCCGTCAATTAAACATCGGCAAAATGGTCCAATCGCTCTTTTATTATAAAAACTTGCCCTTAAAACGCCTTAATGTTAGAATAGATATATTCCAATTTTGAAGGTGAAATACTTGAAAATCAAGCTTTCGGGCGGAAACCGCCCCATATACAAGCAAATTGTGGAACAGGTCCTATCCCAGATAAAAGACGGTTCCTTAAAGCCAGGTGACCGCCTGCCCACCGAAAGAGAGCTTTCCGCTCAGCTTCAGATAGCACGTGGCACTGTACAGAAAGCCTATCGCGAGCTTTCAGACAACAATATAATAGAAGTTATACAGGGCAGCGGCAGCTATATTTACAATGACAAAAGTGTGTATGACGCAGAACAGCGCAGGCTGGCTTTGGAACTTATCGAAAACACGCTCGACAAGCTGGACAGCTGGAATCTTTCATCAAAAGAGATTTCCCTGCTGCTACGCATGAGCCTTGCCAAAAGAAGGCTGGACGACCGTTTTGTCAGGATAGCCCTGGTTGACTGCAACCCCGAAACCCTGGCTATTTTCAAACGCCAGCTGGGATATATACCTGGAATAGCCATTTCAGTATTTCTGCTTGATACAATAATCCTAAACGACGATCCCAGTCGCTTCCTGACTGATTATGACATAGTCCTTACCACCGTAACACATTACGAACAGCTTGAGGAAAGTCTTGCTCCCGCAGGAATAAAACCGGTTGCTGTCGATGTTGCCCCCAGCAGGCAGACGATTCTCAGCATGTCCACTCTGCCCCAGAACTGCTCTGTCGGCATTATATGTCAGAGCAATAAGTTTGCCAATCTGATATGCCAGCAATACTCGCTTTACAGAGGCGGAGAGGAAAACCTCCCCATACATTTTGAAACCGACATCCAAAAATCACTTAAATTCATGAAACAATTTGACGCTGTAATAGTTCCTCCTGAACTTCCTTTGCTTGATCCCCAGATAAACGACGGAGCTGTTGACGAATATCTTTCCTCAGGCAAAAGGGTCATTCCTTTTGACTATATGATAGACCGCGGTTCCATGATTCATATTGAAGAGCTTATAAGCAACTTACTCCAGGCAAAATAAAAAAGCAAAAAAAGCGCCTTGCGGCGCTTTTTTTATTGTTTTTCAAAAGGATTAATTACCTTTAGCGAAACAAGCCCATCTGCTTCAAACTCCGCTTTGGCTATAAAGGGCATCACATTCTGAAACTTCAGGTATTCATCATAATCAAATCCTGAAAAAAGCCTTGACGCCACAGCCGAAATTGCCATACCATGCGAGCCTACGACAAAGGCCTGGCCCTCGTGCTCCTTTATCAATTCATAAAGTCTTACAAGGAACCTGTCCACCGTTTCGTTGAGACTCTCTCCCATCGGGGCACTAAAATCACGGTCATGCCACTGTTTTAATGCAAAGTCAGCAATACCGGCTTTTTCTCCCTGCGCCCTTTCGCGAAAAGCCGATTCGCTTATTACCTCAAGACCCAGCGCATCTGCCAACGGGCTGACTGTCTGCACAGCCCGAAGATATGGGCTTGAATAAACGGCTTTTATCTCTTTGCCTTTCAAAATATCTGTAACAAGGCGCCTGTCCTCCATGCCCTTTTCTGTCAAAGGCCGCAGCGCCTCCTCTGCCACACTGTTGTCCGACCGCGCGTGTCTTACAAGATATACCGTCGTTATCATACAAGCCCTCCCTTTTTATTCCGAAAATGCCATGACCCTGTTTGTCAGGTAAAGCAAAAACTGCGAATAAGCCTCCGGCGCAAGCTTTTTGGGATAGGACAAAAGCTCAAGCTTATGGCCTTCAAATTGGCTTTTATATGGCGGATGGATATGCTTATACTCGTTTTCTTCAAAGCCGCATCCCAAATAGAACTTTTTTCTTTTCTCTTCCCTTTCGCCTTTGGGCGGATCTATTTCAAGTATGACAGGAAGGCCTTCCGCCATAAGCATGTGCAAGGCCTTTGTGCCCATGCCGGCCCCCCTCATTTCGGGCATAACGGCAAAATGCTCGAGATAAATAAAGTTCTTATTCTTCCAATACATCATAAAGCCGACAAACCTTGAAAGCTGGCTTATTTCCTCGACATAATAGTCAGGCTGGGTCATGGCCTCCGTCTGGTCGCTTAAAATGCGTTGCTCATACTCGGGAAAGCTCTGCAAATACAGTTTCCATATCCTTTCAAACTCCGGAGTATCAACCCTGACTATCCTTTTTCTTTCCAAAATACCACCTTCTGTCAAATCCAATTATCCATAGCGTTTTCCAGATTCGTGCCAAACCTTCCAAGCAGCTCAAAAACCGCTTTGCACCTGCGTGCTATGCCAAGCTTTTTAAAAATCTCAAACCGCACCCTGTCCGCCATGCTGCATACAAAAAACACCACCCCGGCCGAAGCCAGAATGCCAAACACCATCGGCGCAAAAGGCAGATGAGCCAAAAAGACAAACCTGTTCTGCAGAAGATTAAACCACACAAGGGGATGACAATGGATTATATAAACTCCGAAAGCTGTCGGCCCAAAAAACTCAGCCGCCTTTTTTACCCACCGATGCTCCAGACCTTCAAATGCCATAAGCAGGAAAACTGCAGCCAGAAGGATGGTCGGCGATGTGTATTTAAAGAATATCATTCCCTCGCTACCCGGCCTTAAAATCTGAAACCCCAATTTAGACATCCAGGTAAGCAGCACCATCATTACATACAGCAAAAAATATGTAAAAGTTTTAAGCTTTACAGCCGGCTTATAAAGACGCAGATAGGCTCCAATGAAATACAGTGCTGTCAGCCATGCCATTGTATATCCGTCACCCGTACGGAATATATCGGATCTTGCAGACGTGGGCATGATAGTAAAAAGGAAAACAAAGCAGAACACCAGCCTGCGAAGTGTCCTTTTGCCCAAAGTATCAATCAGCCTGTTAAAGAAAGGGATAAAAAAGAACATTCCGAAATACGCGGTAAAATACCAATAATATGAAAAAGTCACAGGGAAAAAAGAGGTAAAGAACTGCCAGGGACCTGCCGAACCGGGCATGAACAGATAAAACAGAAGGGTCAGCCCGAAAGTGTGCCATACTACCTCAAGCCATAGCGCTCCAAGCCTGTGGGAAGAAAACCTTGTCCTGCACATGATATACCCCGTAGCCAGGCCAAAGCAGTTGACGGCACAGAAACACATAGCTTCCAGGAAATAAGCAGCCTCATATCTCACAGTCAAAGGCTCCAGCATACCAAGCACCCCACCATTCCCCAAAACGTGCAGGGTCACTATCATCAGCATAGAAAGCGCTTTTAAAAGATCTATACCGTAAAACCGCTTTTTGGACACTTCCGCATCAGGCATACTTTTACCTCCCTTGTAACGATACATATTCTATCGCATAAGGCTGGTTTAATCAAGCGCTTACAGTAATATCGGATTTCAGAAAAAGAAAAACGGGAAGCCCCGCTTCCCGTTTTTCCTTTATTTTCTGTGTGCTATGTGGATAGCCATTGAATCCAGCTCATCTACCGCTTCGGTCACCATTTCTCCAAAAGTGGGGTGGGGCCTTATGACAGCCTGCATCTGCTTTTTGGAAAGTTTATTGACTATGGCGGTTGAAAACTCATTTATCATATCGGTGGCCCTGGCGCACATAAGCTGAGCCCCGATTATTCTGTCGTTTTCCTCATCATAAACTATTTTGACAAATCCCCTATCCTGATTTGCGATGAGCGACTTGCCGTTTGATGAAGTCATCGCCTTTGCTACCTTAACCTTTATTCCCATTTCCTTGGCCTCAGCTTCAGTAAGGCCTGTGCAGGCGATCTCAGGGTCGGTGTAAATGCAGTCTGGTATGACGCTGACATCTATCGACGGTTCATGACCCGCCATGATCTCAACGGCGCATATACCTTCTGCTGACGCCACATGTGCCAGCTGCTTTCCGGGAATAACATCGCCAATAGCAAATATGTTGGGCACGCTGGTCCTGTACTGTCCATCTACCTCTATCTCGCCCTTTTCGGTCATTTTGACGCCTTCAAACCCTTCCGCAAAAAGGTTTTTAGTGTTGGCCTTTCTGCCCGAAGCCAAAAGAACGCCGTCACCCGTTATACTCTCCATCTGGTCACCGTTTAAGTACCAGCACCTGAGCATGCCATCGTCGTCTTTGGTTATCTTTTTTAGTCTGGCCTTGGTAAGAATCTTAACGCCTCTCTTTTTGAGTATCATTGTAAGATTCTGTGCGATTTCCTTGTCCACCTTGGGCAAAATGCGGTCGCGGGAGGCCATCAGCGTGACATTCTTTCCGAAAGAGTTATACATGCCGACAAACTCCATGCCGATAACTCCGGCTCCGGCCACTATGAAATTATCATAAAGCCTGTCCATATCCAAAAGCTCGTCGGAGGTTATAACATTTTCAAGATCACATCCCTCTACAGGAGGAAGTGAGGGCACCGAACCTGTTGCTATAAGGATAAACTTTGCCGTTATTTCGCTTTTTTCACTTCCGTCAACAGGGGTAAGAAGCGCTTTATGAGGCTCGATTATGGTGGCTGTAGCTGCGAAGTGGTCTATCTTTCCACTTTTAAAAAGCTGCTCCACTCCCAAACGCAGCTTTGTGACAACATCGTTTTTCCTGTCCAGGGCCCTTTTCATATCAAGGGTCGTATTCTCCGTCGAAAGACCGTAAAGTTCAAACTCCTTTGTCTGTCTGAAAAGCTCACCTGTATGCAGATAGGATTTTGTGGGGATACAGCCCCGGTTAAGGCATGTGCCTCCTACGTCCCTGTTTTCGGCCACAGCCGTTTTAAGCCCCAGCTGTGAAGCCCTTATGGCAGCGACATATCCGCCGGGACCTGCCCCTATGACCAGAAGATCGTAATTGTATTCCATATTTTCTGTACCTCCCCGTCATTTTATATATCCAAAGCGGCCGCCCATTTTTTCATATCCTTTGAGCAGCCGCTGCTCGTTTCGCTGAAATCATAGCCCGCTTCCTCGCCCTCTTCACCAGGCAGAGCTTCGGCTATGACTTTCGGATCAAGCCGTACTCCTGTCAGGGCATCAGACGCCCTGGCTATGTAACCGCAGTCCATGGCGTCGGAAAATATTTTGGCTTTCTTTATAACGCCGCCCGATACATCAAAGCAAAGCGTCACGCCGCCCCAGGGGAACCTGGTCTCAAATGTCATGTCGAAATCCATTTTTCTGCCCATTCGCCATTGCCATGAGGCATACTTTTCCCTCAGCTTCTCCATTTCGCAGCAGTTTATACTTTCAAGGCCTATGCTCTCAGGCGTCTTTCCCCCCGCCAAGGGGGAATAAATTTCCGAAAAAGTTTCCCAGAGCCGTTTTTCCATGCCCTCAACCGTTATTGCGGATGAAAGGCCCGAAAGATTGGTCACCCTTGACCGAACGGAGCTTACGCTGTGGGAATTGAGTTTCCTTTCGGAGACATTCAAATATTTGCCCACCCGTTCCATATCCGAGCTTATCAGCAGGGTGCCATGATGATATGCTCTGTCAGCCGTTTTATAAAAAGCGTTGCCCGAAAACTTTTTCCCATCTGCCGTAAGATCGTTTCTCCCCGACCTTTCAGTTGCAAGGCCAAAGGAGGAAACCGCGGCTTCTATGACATCAAGCTGCCTTTGTATGTCGTAAAATTCCCTGTCGGCCAGGAATGTAAAGTTGAGGTTTCCCAGATCATGGAAAACAGCCCCTCCACCCGAAAGACGGCGGGCCAGATGCCCGCCGTCCTCTTCCAGGGTGTGTACTTTACACTCCCGCCACGGGTTTTGGTTTTTTCCGATGACTACCGTATCCTTATTCTGCCACAGGTAAAGGCATACGCTGCCCTTGGGCAGACTGCCCAGCAGATATTCTTCCAAAGCCAGGTTTTCATACGGATCAACGCACCGGGCACGGCAGGTGTAAAGGTTTTTTATCATTATATCAGTCGAAGTTGTACCTCAAAACAGGCTCACGGGCCGCTCTTACCTCATCAGGCCTGCGGATAACCGTCTTGACGGGCTTTTCATGCATGGCTTCGGGGTTGCTCATGGCTTCATTGTAAACCTTTTTGAAAATGGCGACAACATTGTCAATGGTGTCCTTGCCCTCGGTCTCGGTAGGCTCGACCATAAGGGCCTCGTGAACTATAAGCGGGAAATACATCGTGGGCGGATGAATGCCTTCATCCAAAAGCCCCTTTGCAATATCCAGGGCCGAAACGCCGGTCTCGTGATGAAGCTTCTCCAGCGTCAGGACGAACTCGTGCATGCACCTTCCCTTGTACGCCGCCTCATAGGTGTCGGAAAGCTGCTGCATCATGTAGTTGGCATTAAGAACTGCCATCTTTGATGCCTCGGGTATACCTTCCTTGCCCAGGGTCAGGATATAGGCCAAAGCCTTGACTACCACAAGGAAGTTGCCGTAGAAAGCCTTTACCTTGCCTATTGAGTTTTCCCTGTCGCAGCACATGCCGTAACCTTCTCCGCACTTGCCCATGCAGGGCTTGGGAAGAAATTCTTCCAGCTCCTTCTTACAGCCGACAGCACCGCTGCCAGGACCGCCGCCGCCGTGAGGCGTCGAGAAGGTCTTGTGCAGGTTGAGGTGGACGACGTCAAAGCCCATATCGCCGGGACGGACATTGCCCATAACAGCGTTCAGGTTGGCGCCGTCATAATAGCACAGGCCGCCGGCATCTTTGATTATCCTGGTTATCTCAAGGATATTCTTGTCGAATATTCCGACCGTGTTGGGGTTTGTCAGCATAAGGCCGGCCACCTGGTCGTCTACAACAGCCTTGAGCTTTTCGATATCTATGCCGCCCTCAGGATCGGAAGGCACGTTTATTACCTTATATCCGGCCATGACCGCTGTGGCAGGGTTGGTACCATGGGCCGAATCGGGTACGATTATCTTGGTGCGCTTTATGTCGCCCCTCTTTTCATGATAAGCCTTGATAAGCATTACGCCCGTAAACTCGCCGTGAGCGCCTGCCGCGGGCTGGAATGTCATGGCATCCATGCCGGTTATCTCACACAGATATTCCTCGGCCTTGGCCATAACCTCCAAGCATCCCTGGACGGTATGCTCAGGCTGAAGAGGATGAATACCCGTAAATCCGGGCAGGCCTGCAACTTCCTCGTTTATTCTGGGGTTATACTTCATCGTGCAGGAACCCAGGGGATAAAAGCCCTTATTGACGCCGAAAGTCCTGGACGCCAGCTTTGTATAATGGCGGCTTATATCTGTCTCCGAAAGCTGAGGCAGCCTGGGGGCACTGACCCTGGCAAACTTTTCGGATATGGCCGTTTCGGGCACATCGCATGAAGGCAGAAGATCACAGCCGCGCCCTTCTTTACTTAACTCAAAAACAAGTTCCATTATTCGGCCACCTCCTTTATGGTATTGACCAGCATGTCTATATCGGCCTTGGAGTTCATTTCGGTGACACACCACAAAATGAGTTTTTCGCCGTCCTTTTCAAAGGGAAGGCCTCCCAAAATACCCTTCTTTTCAAGCTCACCCATAAGCTTATCGGGGCATATGGGACAGGTGGTAACAAACTCATTAAAGAACTCGCCGCCATATTTGAGCTCGAAGCCCTTTACTGAGGCGATTTCCTTAGCTGCATAATGGGCCTTGGAAATGCACTGCGAAGCGACATTCTTAAGGCCGTCGGGGCCCATGGCAGCCAAATAGACCGTCGCTGTCAAAGCGCACAGGGCCTGGTTGGAGCAGATATTGCTGGAAGCCTTTTCGCGGCGGATATGCTGTTCCCTGGCCTGGAGGGTCAGGACATAGCACCTCTGACCGTCGGCATCAACTGTCTCGCCGACAATCCTGCCGGGCATCTTTCTCATCATCGCGGTGGTGCAGGCCATAATTCCCAGATAAGGACCGCCGAAAGCAAGGCTCATACCCAAAGGCTGGCCTTCTGCCGTGGCCACATCGGCGCCGCATTCACCGGGAGACTTCATAATGCCCAGGGCTATGGGATTGCAGCCCATAATATACTTAGCTCCGCTTGCGTGAGTTATTTCGCCCAATGCCTCGCAATCCTCAAAAATGCCGTAATAATTAGGCTGCTGGACATAAAAGCATGCCGAAGTCTCGCAAAGCATCGACTTCAATGCCTCCATATCGGTAACGCCGTCCTTTTCGGGCACTATTTCCACCGTGGCGTTGGCGCCGTGGCAGTAGGTCTTTATGACCTCGATAACATCGGGATTTGTCGTAGCCGAAACCAAAGCAACCTGACGCTTGCGCTCACGGCACATGCCGACGGCCTCGGCCGCGGCTGTGGCTCCGTCGTATACGGAGGCATTGGAAACGTCCATACCCGTAAGCTCGCACATCTCGGTCTGGTATTCAAAAATAGACTGAAGGACGCCCTGGCTGATTTCCGCCTGATAAGGCGTATAAGCGGTGACGAACTCTTCTTTTGCGGAAACATATTTCACAATGGAGGGAATATAGTGGTTATACGCACCCGCGCCCCTGAAAATATGGGGGAAAACGGTATTCTTCGCGGCCATAGCCGACATTTCCGCCCTGACCTCCATCTCGCTTTTGCCGGAGGGGATATTAAGTTCCCTGTGCAAAAGCACTTGGGAAGGTATGCCGTCATAAAGCTGATTTATGTTGTCAAGCCCTATGGCATTGAGCATCTCTTCCCTTTCCTTTTGTGTGGAAGGAATATAGGAGCCCATTTTATGCCTCCTCAGCTAAAACTTTCTCATATTCTTCGGGAGTCAGAAGCTCGCCTTTCTCGGTAACATTGCCGATCTCGACAAACCAAGTGCCGAAGGGATCGCCGTTGACGGTACCCGGCTCATCAAGGATCTGTTCATTGACAGCCGTGACTTCACCCGTTACATAGCTCATAAAATCAGAAACGGCCTTGACCGACTCGACATCGCCCAGAGCCTCGCCGTTTGTGACGCTGTCCCCTACCTCAGGCAGGTTGATAAATACCAAGTCACCCAGATTTTCGGCGGCATAAGCCGTAAGGCCTGTCCTGACAGTTTTCTCGTCAATGATCTCTACCCATTCATGGGTTTTGGTATACATCAGATTGGAAGGTACATTCATGGTTGTTTTCTCCTTTTTGTTTATTTTACTTTTTTACAGTTTTTTGCGCTGATCGGGATTGACATAGAAGGGGGTCTTAACAACTTCTGCTGCTACCCTTCTGCCCCTGACATCGACCTCGACCTTTGTTCCGAGAGCCGTATAAGGCATTTCCAAAATAGCGGTGGCATAGGCACCGTTGAGATAAGGACAATGGCTGCCCGAAGCGGTAAAGCCTATCTTCTTGTCACCGTCATAAACATCCTGATGTTCCCTGGCGATTCCCCTGCCGGTCATCTTTAAGCCGATGCAGGTCCTTGTAGGCTTGCTCTTTTCCTCCAGAGCCTTCTTGCCAATAAAATCGCCCTTTTCCAGCTTTACGGCAAAGCCAAGCCCGGCCTCGTAGGGTGTGATGGTGTCATCCATCTCATGACCGTACAAGGGCATCCCGGCCTCAAAACGCAGCGTATCACGGCAACCCAAGCCACAGGGAAGCAGGCCGTATTCCTTACCAGCTTCCATCAAAGCGTTCCAGATAACGGGTGCGCTGTCGTTTCCGCAGTAGATTTCAAAACCAAACTCGCCGGTATAACCCGTGCGGGACAAAAGGCATTCCTCTCCGGCTACCAGGCATTTTTCAGTAAAGGTATAATACTTCGAAGGGATATTCTTTTCATCAGTCAGCTTTTTCATAATATCAAGCGAACAGGGACCCTGAAGTGCTATCTGCGCCACGTTATCGGAAATATCTTCCATGACGACATCTCCCGTCAGATGATCCTTTATCCACTCGACATCCTTGTGATGGTTGGCGGCATTAACTACCAGCAGGATGCTTTCGTCGCTTACCTTGTAAACCAAAAGGTCGTCGACAACAGTACCGTTGTCATAGCACATGGTCGTATACTTGACATGGCCGTCCTTCAACTTTGAGCAGTCACTAGTGACAATGTTCTGCACATTGGCCATGGCATCCTTGCCCTTAAGGGTGATCTCAGCCATATGCGAAACATCAAATATGCCGGCCTTCTGCCTGACAGCCATATGCTCGGCAATAACGCCTGCCTCATACTGAACGGGCAGGAGGTATCCCGCAAAAGGCACAATCTTTCCTTTTGCCGCTACATGGCAGTCATAAAGCGGTGTTTTAAGTTCCATATGCATTCCCTCATTTCTTTTAAATAATCGTCGGTCTAATTTAAAAGTAGCACACCGCAATACACCTTGTCAAGCAATATCTAAGCCTTTTCACAAGCGGGTTTTTGTTATTTTTGCCACATACATTTTTTAACATTTTATTTTTCAAAAATACAGCAATTTCTATTGATTTATTAACATATGAGGACTGTTTTCTTCTCCGAATCCCGCCTTACAGTAATTTCCTGGTTTCGATGATTTAGACCCACTTATTTTGTTCATTTACATGCAAGTATTTTTTTCATCCCCAACTAAAGTAAATTGTATATAATCAAACACAGTTATTATCATAAATGCCTCCAGATCATAAATAGCTCTTTAAAACAGCCTACTCCCTTTAATTGAGCTTCTTCAGCATCTGCATCCAAATTAATCCCCAACTAGTTTTTTTAGAAAATTTAAATTCAAATTTATTCCATATGGTACCTCAATTTTCTGCTTTGGCAAAACAATATCAGATTAAATGTAAAATTTAAACATTTTTTGTCAAAACAAACGAGCATGGTTAAAAATCAATTTACGGTATTTGCCGTTTTTGCTGAAAATTCTATTTTCTTCTTTTCCACATTTCTTCATATTGTCGTTTTTAAATTTAAAAATCGTTAATTTTTAGTCATTTTCAACAATTTTGATATTTTGACTATTTGTGCATAATAACAAAAAGGGCGCTCCTTTACCGGAACGCCCTTAAAAATATCTGACCAAAAAGTGAAGAATTATCATAGGAAAAACATCCGTTTGCCTTAAACAGAGTCAAACAGATTTTATACTCAAAAAACCAACATTTTTATTCAGTTAAAAATAAAAATAAAAAGACACGGCAAAACCGTGTCTTTTAAATGGTGCGGATGAAGGGACTTGAACCCCCACGAAGTTGCCCCCACTAGCACCTGAAGCTAGCGCGTCTGCCAATTCCGCCACATCCGCAAGTGCAAGACATATTATATCCTCACCTTTTCGGAATGTCAAGAGATTTTTCAAAAAAAAGAACAAAAAAAGTTTAAAAAAAATACTTGCTTTTTTTAGAGAGATATGCTATTATAAACAAGCCGCAGAAATGCGGCAGAATTTAATTTGCGGCCGTGGCGGAACAGGTAGACGCGCACGTTTGAGGGGCGTGTGGGCAACCGTATGGGTTCAAGTCCCATCGGCCGCACCAGATAGGAGCAAGCGATTTGAGCTTGCTCTTTTTGTTTGCATTTCTCTGTTTCTCATGATATAATTTTGCTCACTCAAGCAATTTATAAGTCTCGGTGCAATTTTCAAAGACATAGCTTGATTAAACAGTTAAACGGACGCCAGAGGGCCCTAAAATATTCTAGTTCGCAAGGTGTATATATGACTTTTGATTTGTTATTGGAAAAAGCAAAATCGGCTTTGAATTACAGGCAGCTTTCCGATTCTGCAGATGCAGGGAATGTTGCCGCGGCTATATTAACCGATCTCGGAAATGTATATGTTGGCGTATGCATAGACACTTCATGCGGGATGGGTTTCTGCGCCGAACATTCTGCGGCAGCAGCCATGATCACGGCCGGAGAAAATACCGTAAAAAAGCTTGTGGCCGTCAATGACCGCGGCAACATACTTCCTCCCTGCGGAAGATGCCGGGAATTTATAAGCCAGATTGGTGAAAACAATTTGGACGCAGAAGTATTAGTCAAGAAAGACACTGTTGTAAAGCTTCGTGACCTGCTGCCTTACGATTGGCGTGAAGCGAGATAAGAAACTGCACGCCAATTATAACTCCATTGCTTTCCGCTTTGGAATAGTCTAACCGGTAAAATCCTTCATATGCTCTGCACGGCTTCTATTTTTAAAGGACATCTTTCAGGATGTCCTTTTTTGCTTTATTCCAGCGGCGACGGTTTCATACATGAATGCCCCCCCTGCCTGACACAGGGAGGCGTTGGCTCCGCGGTATATTCATACATTCAGTCCATACGATATATTCTTGAAACATCATACCTGTCCTGGACACCTTTTTCTTCTGCAGGATAACCGCAGGCTATAAAGGCAAATACATAAAGATTATCCGGAAGTTGGAGCACCTTTGCTGCCTTATTTATTCTCTCCTTCAAAGGAGCTATGCCCAGCCACACCGCCCCCAGGCCCTGGCTGACCGCCTCAAGCAAAATGTTTTCGGCAGCGGCGCTGCAGTCTATCTGGCGTATTCGGGTATACGACAGTCTTTACGGCAGCATATGGCTATACCCAAAGGCGCCTGGGCAAGACATGAGGCATAGGGGCTGCACTCTGCACCGTGCTCTATGCCGTCGCGGACGCAATGCTTTATATGGCCTTCCAAAATGACTTTGCCACAGCCATGCAGAGCAGACTTGGCAGCATTGATCTGAGCCAAAATGTCCTCGCAGGGTATGTCCTCGTCTATCATTCGGTCTATGGCCTGGACCTGACCTATGATTTTTTTAAGCCTTCGGTGAAGATTGTCAAAATCCATGCATTGCCTCATTTTAGCCCTCCGTGCGCTTACTGAATATTCATATATTACCATTACCCCATTACCGTTTCTTTTTTGTCAACAAATCATCTTTTTTTAAGCTCATGCCGCGACAGGCGCAAGCGCGTATTTACCGTTTATTTTTAGCCTTGTTTATGATAAACTATCCTTACTTTTATAAAGAGGTGAAAAAATGATAACAACTCAGCAGAGCGTTTCGGCAGCTGCCGTCCTTTTTCAGGGGGTGACAAGCTTTTTCTCTCCCTGCGTTTTGCCTATACTTCCCCTTTTTCTCGGATACCTTTCGGGCTCGGCCGATCAGGATCCCTTTTCGAACAAAAAAGGGCGGCTGATACTCAACACTTTATTTTTTGTCTTTGGCATCAGTTCTGCCTTTTTCCTGCTGGCCCTGGGAGTGACATCTCTTGGCCGTGTCATCCTTGAAAACAGCGGGATAATTTCAAAGGCAGGCGGCGCCATAGTCATACTTTTCGGAGTATATCAGTTGGGCATCTTCAAGCCTTCCCGGCTTCTCAGCCGTGAAGCCCGGTTCCATTTTTTTCCCCAGAAGGCAGCTTTGAGTCCTCTGACTGCATTTTTCATGGGCTTTACATTCAGTTTTGGCTGGACGCCCTGTGTCGGACCTGCACTGACCTCTGCCATACTCATGGCGTCGTCATCTGAAAGTGCAGCGGCAGGTTTCGCCCTTATCGGCCTTTACACCCTGGGGTTTACCTTTCCATTTATACTAACGGCCTTTTTTACAGAAAAGCTGGCCGGTTTCTTTGCCTCCAAACAAAGATTTATGACCTATATCCAAAAAGCAGGAGCCGTTATTATGATAACAATGGGTGTTTTAATGTTTTCGGGATATTTTTCGTCCGTGCCTTCTTCCCCTCAGGCCGGTCAGGCTGAAAGCGAAGATGAGACCTCAAAAATCAAAGCGCCCGAAATCACGCTGGCGGACAGGAACGGCGAGCTGCATTCCCTTTCCGATTACGAAGGAAAAACAGTGTTTTTAAACTTCTGGGCCACCTGGTGCGGACCATGCAAATCGGAAATGCCCGATATCCAAAAGCTATATGAAGAATACGGAAGCAACGAAAACGATCTGGTTATACTCGCGATAGCCACCCCCGAAATAGGCAAGGAAGGGACACAGGAGGAAATCGAAGCTTTTCTTGATGAAAACGGATACACTTATCCCGTATTGTTTGACCCTGAAAATACCTCTGTTTATTCCTATGGGGTATCATCCTTGCCAACAACCTTTATGATAGATGATGAAGGCTATGTATTCGGATATGTAGCAGGTGCCATTTCCTATGAAACAATGGAGGATATCGTCGCCCAGACCATGAAAAAACAGTATAACAGATAAAAAACGCCCGGGATAACCCGGGCGTTTTTTATCTGTGCAAATTAATTATCCCCTTTTCAAAGAGGGCGCCATATAAAGGAAGGCAGCCACAGCCATATAAAAAAAGTAAAAGGCATATGTTGCAGCCCTGTTAAACGGCAGTCCAAAATCGGGATGCCCCAGCGAACACCAGAAAAAGGCCATGGCAAGCCCCAGCATAATTATAGCAGTGTTCCTCATTTTCTCTTTTTTCGTCATCTCAATCACCCTTCCCGATATTATTGTAATCCTTTATCTGATATGATTATACCATATCGGAGGGTTCTTTGTTTTTTGAAGGACTTTCTTTTTCCTTAAGATTTTTTAAAGTATATACAGGCAAAAAAGTGCATGAAATATTCGTTTTTATTTATATATGTGCCAATACAATCAATTTACACCAGCAAAAGCAGATATATAAGTAGATGCCCCGACAAGTGATAAGGCTTCTTCTATCCCTCAAATCACCAAATACAACTAAATCAATTCTCTTGCTGCCTTACCCGTCATATGCTCAACCGTCAGCTCCATCATACAAAGCTGTCGCCACTCCTTCATTACAGCATCTTTCTTTCCCTGCTCACTGTCAGATGGGTTATATTTTGCAGCCAGCTTCAGCGCCGCATACATCGCTTCTTCGGGATCTTCGATGATCCTTATCTTACCGAAGGCTATCACGCTTTTAAAATATGTAGTATATTCCCCGGGTACTACATCGTCGGCCGCCACAACGCAGAAAGACGCCTTAGGGCACCTTCTAACGGAATCAACCTTATGCCCGCTTTTGGCGCCGTGAAAAAATATCCGGCCATCATCATAAACATAACTTAATGGCACGGCGTACGGATAGCCGCCGTCACCGGCGAGGGCCAATACGCCACTTTTCTCCTCATCAAGTATCCGGACAACATCAGCATCATTTAAAAGCTGGCCCTTTCTTCTCATTTCCCTGAACATTATTCCCCTCCTTTTAATAAAAAGGGAAGGCCGTGCCTTCCCTTTCATATTTTTAAAGATTCTCTATGGCAGACAATACACCTTCCAGCTCGCGGCATTCTATGCTTTCAGCCCTTCCTCTGTCGCACAAAGCGGCATATTCGGGATTAATAGGCAGCCTGGCAACAGTACCTATACCCATCTGGCGGGCGTTTTCCTCCACATGGCTTTTGCCGAAAACCTCAAACTTCCTGCCGCAGTCGGGACATACGGCATAACTCATGTTCTCGACCAGGGCAATCACGGGTATATTCATAAGCCCCGCCATTTTAACAGCCTTCTCGACTATCATCGATACCAACTCCTGGGGAGTAGTGACAATAATCAGCCCATCAAGAGGCAGCGACTGAAATACCGTAATGGCCACATCTCCCGTTCCGGGAGGCATGTCGACAAACATGTAATCAACATCCTCCCATAAAACATCGGTCCAGAACTGCTTAACCGTGCCTGCGATTATGGGGCCGCGCCACACGACAGGAGCGGTTTCATCCTCCAGCAGAAGGTTAAGAGACATGACCTTTATGCCATTTTCAGTTACTACAGGCAATATGCCTTTGTCGTTACCCATTGCCCTTTTGTGAATCCCAAAGGCCTTGGGTATTGACGGACCTGTTATATCGGAATCAAGAACAGCTGTTTTATAGCCCTTTCTGGCCGACATAACCGCCAAAGCGGAGGTGACAAAGCTCTTGCCGACGCCGCCCTTTCCGCTTACTACCCCTATAACCTTTTTTATATGAGAGCTTTCATGAGGCTTTTCAAAAAAATCCTCCCTGTTGAACTTCCTGTTTTCGCAGTCCTGCTGGCAGGAAGCGCAGTTGTGATCGCAGCTCTGACTCATTATCTCATCTCCGATAAATTTACTTTACCTGCATTATAACCGCTTTAAAGCAAGCGGTCAAGCAACCGGGCCATGGAAAAAAACACGCATAGATGATACAATCATCAATGGAGGTGCGCTATGACTTACAAAGAAAGAATGGAAGCCTATACCAAAGAGGCAAAACGGCTGTCACATGAGGACAATACCGAAAAACTTAAAGAAGCGGTCAGGCTAATTATGGACAGCGAAAGGCTCATAATCGGCGGCGCTGCCGGTTTGTCAGCCGCGGGAGGCATGGATTTCATGTCTGAGAAATCGCTCAAAAAGAATTTCCCCGCGCTTTCGGATATGGGATATAAAACACTGTGGCAGGCTCTGTGGGATCCCAACAGGTCCGAGTGCCAGAAATGGGGCATGCACGCCGCCGAAATCATCTGGGCCAGATTCGATTACCCTGTCATCAAGGCTTATACCGACCTGCTGTCAATAATAGAGGGCAAAGACTATTTTGTCCTGACCAGCAATATAGACGATCAGTTTTACAAAGCAGGTTTTGACCCTGAAAGGGTATTTGCCCCTCAGGACAGCATGGCACATTTTCAATGCTCTGTCCCCTGCTGCGACGATATATGGTACGGCGAGGACATCTACCGCCGCATATATGAAAATATGGATAAAAAGACATTTACCTGCCGCCCCGAGGACCTCCCCAGGTGCCCGCATTGCGGCGCCCCCGCCATAAACAATGTGCGCGATTTCAAGCCCTTTATACCCAAAATGGTAATGAAAAACAAAGAAGCCTTTACCCGCTATTTTAATGAGGCCGCCTCTCACCGCACGGTTTTCCTCGAGCTTGGCGTCGGATTCAACTCACCGGGCCTGATACGGCATCCTTTCCAGCGGTTTACATGGCTGTATCCAAACGCCCATCTTATAAGAATGAACATGGAATACCCATCGGTCCCCGATAAGATAAAGGACAAATCCATTGAGATCGGCGGGGATCTGGGCCTTGCTCTTGAAAAAATGGCTGCTGTCAGAAATGATATGACTTGAATAAGCAATTAAAGGCTGATACAATTAATTTTGTTCTTAATATACGCCTTAAAAGAAAGGAAGTCTGTTATGAAACTCAGTATACTCGAACCCCTGGGAATAAGTATGGATGCTTTGAGAAAGCAGGCCGACGAGGCCCTTGGCGACAAAATGGAGATTGTCTGCTATGACGACCGCAAGGAAGATACCGAGACCCTTATAGAAAGAAGCAAGGACGCCGATGTCGTCGTACTTTCCAACTTCAAATACGGCAGGGAGGTAATGTCCCACTGCCCCAATCTGAAAATGGTATGCGTCGCCTTTACCGGCGTAGACCATGTGGACCTCGATTACTGCCGCGAAAGGGGCATAACCGTCTGCAACTGCGCCGGATATTCGACGGTAGCTGTAGCCGATCTTGTTTTCGGCCTAGTCATCTCACTTGTGAGGAATATCCCCGCCTGCGACAAGGCTGTAAGGAAAGGCGGCACAAAGGATGGCCTGGTCGGTTTTGAGCTTGAAGGCAAGACCTTCGGAATTATCGGCCTTGGGGCGATCGGCTCCCGCGTGGCCTCCATAGCCAACGCATTCGGATGCAGGGTTTTAGGCTATAACCGCTCTGAAAAGCATATCCCCGGAGTTACAAACGTCTCTCTTGAAGAACTGCTTCAAAAGAGCGACATAGTTTCTATCCATGTGCCGCAGACCCCTGAAACAGTAAAAATGATCAATGCCGAACGCCTTTCCATGATGAAAAAGACCGCTTATTTCATAAATACCGCCAGAGGTCCTGTTGTCGACAGCCATGCCCTGGCAGATGCTCTTAGAAATGGCGTAATAGCCGGCGCCGCCGTCGATGTCTTTGAAACGGAGCCTCCTATTTATCCCGGCCATGTCCTTTTAACAGCCCCAAACCTTATTGCCACGCCCCATGTCGCCTTTGCCAGCACCCAGGCATTTGAAAAGCGTGCCGTTATCGTATTTGACAACATAGTCAAGTGGCTCAACGGCAATCCTCAGAATGTCATAAAATAGCTTTTCAAAAAGTTCAAGTATTTGATAAGCTAACTGTTAAACAAGCCGCAGATTAAAAATCTGCGGCTTATTGTTTTTCAATCTGCGTTTAGGCGTTTTTGACTAAGGTCATGGGAATGATATATCTGCCGAAAAACTTATATGCATCGGCCTATGTGTTGCAAATTCTTTTCCCCCCGAAAGGAGGAACCCAATTGGGAAATATTTACGGATATATAAGGGTCAGCTCAAAAGACCAGAACGAGGATCGGCAGCTTATCGCCATGAAAGAGCTTTGCATCAATGATAAAAATATATTTACAGACAAACAGTCGGGAAAGGATTTTAACCGCCCTCAATATATCAAGCTTGTCAAAAGGCTGAAAAAAGACGATCTGCTTTATATCAAAAGCATCGACCGCCTGGGACGCAACTATGATGAAATATTGGAACAGTGGCGAATATTGACCAAAGAAAAGCGGATAGACATTGTCGTCCTTGATATGCCGCTTCTTGATACCCGAAGGGGAAAAGATCTGATGGGAACTTTTTTAAGCGACATTGTCCTTCAGGTTCTATCCTTTGTCGCCGAAAATGAAAGGGCCAATATAAAATCCCGCCAGGCCGAAGGTATAGCCGCCGCCAAAGCCCGAGGGGTGCGCTTCGGCCGGCCTCCCCAACCGCTGCCTGATAATTTCAACAGTATCTGCGAGCTCTGGAACAAAGGGAAACTCACGGGTACTGCCGCGGCAAAGGCGTGCGGCATGCCGCTTTCCACTTTCAGGCTGAAAGCAAAAAATCTTTGCAGCAAACACGATGCTGACAGGAAATAGTTACAAAATTGTGTACTTTTCTGCAAAGTTCTATTTTTATGCATTATTAAACATTATATCACTCTGTTTAACGAATTTCCAGCACTTTTCGACATTTTTAATATAGTTAAGTCAAACATTTGCATCAATATGAATGTTGCCAAAAAGTACACAATGTTGTAGAATTCATTTACAGAAAAGCACACCTTGATGCAGGCTCAATTTCAAGTATGAAGAAGGCTATATCATGGATATCCAACCCAACAATCCCGCTGTGGACATTTTCTCTGCCCTCAATATGTTTGCTCAAAGCACAGGGGATTACTATATCTTTTATGATTTTGAAAATGATCTAATACACTTTTCCGACAATATTCTGTCGGCCGGCGATTTTTTTGCCATCAATAAGAAAAGCTGTTCTCTGAGCGAATGGAGAAATTATGTAAATCCTCATGATATACACCGGCTTTCAAAGGCTATGGCTGATATGATAAGCGGCGAATCGCCTGCCTACAACCTGAACTACCGTGTCCAGAATGCCCAGGGACAGACAGAATGGATCAACAGCCGAGGCAACGCCTATTACAGACCCAACGGGCAGATTGATTATATCCTTGGCAGGCTCTCGGTCGGTGATTCTTCCAAACAGGTGGGCACATTCAGCAATAAAGAACTCAAACGCGAAATACGCCGCCGTTTGGATACCCTCCAGCCCGGGTATCTCCTTCTGATGGGCGTCGACAACCTGAAAACGATAAATATGAAAAACGGGCGCAATTTCGGAGATGCCGTTTTAAGCGATGTCGCTAGGGTTATTGAAGATGAAACCCATCGCAATAACACAGTGTACCGCATTAACGGCGATTGGTTCGCAGTTAACCTGGCCACTTCTTCTCAAAATGAAGTTTCAGAGGTCTTTTCCCGTATTCAGGAGCGCCTTTCCGGACAGTGCACCATTTCCGGCGGTTGTGTTTCTTATACTGATTATCACGTGGCTGACGAAGGGATGCTGCTGCAATATGCAGAAATCTCCCTGGATTATTCAAAAACTCACGGAAAAAACATTCTCACTTTCTTCACACCGGAAAACTATGAAAGCAAATTAAGAGAGCTTGAGCTGCGCGAAGATCTCAAAAAGAGCATTGAAGAAGACTTTGACGGTTTTGAACTCTTCTACCAAGGTCAGGTATATTCCGAAACTTACGAACTATATGGTGCGGAAGCGCTGCTGCGCTACCGTTCCCCCCGACTTGGGAATATATCTCCTTTGGAATTTATCCCAATACTTGAACAAAGCAACCTTATGTACCCTGTCGGACTTTGGGTAATACGTCAAGCATTAAAAACATGCAGAGAGTGGCGTGACCGGCTGCCTGATTTTCATATCAGCATCAATATGTCATATGCCCAGCTGGAGCAAAGTTCTATTGAGGAAGACATACTCGATATTGTCAAAAGCAGCGGTGTTCCCGGCAGTGCGCTGACTATTGAAGTTACAGAAAGTATGGAATTTTCCAACTATCCTCAGCTCAATAATTATTTCAGACGCTGGAAAAACAACGGTATTGAAATATCTGTTGACGACTTCGGCACAGGTTATTCCAGCCTTTCCCGACTCAAGGATATGGCTATTGATGAAATAAAGATAGATCGCTATTTTGTCAAGGAAATACAAAACAGCGCATACAATTATCGACTTTTGAGCAACATCATAGAACTTGCCGGCAGCAGCCGCATAAGAGTATGCTGTGAAGGCGTTGAGACTCTTGAGGAACTGAATGCCCTAATGGATCTTCATCCCACTTTGATCCAAGGGTTTCTTTTTTCCAAACCTTACTGCGCAAAAGAATTTGAAAAGCGTTTTATTGCGGGAAATGAATGTGATCAAACGCGCAAAAAGGTTATGGAACATCTTTCTTCTGTTTCTTACGGCAAAAATACCAGCGAGCTTTCCACAGATGAAATTGCTGACGCTATTTTAAACGCAGAAGATGATATTATATACTTATGCGGCATCGATACGTATGAGCTTTATTATCTTAATCCGGCAGGACAGCAGCTCTTTGGGGTAAAAGATTATTGCGGCAAAAAATGTTATAAAGTTTTTCATGGCAAAGACACTCCATGCGAATTTTGCAACAATAACATGCTCCGTCGAGATTCATTCTACATCTGGGAGAATAAAAATGAATACTGTGGCCGTCATTTTCTTTTAAAGGATAAACTTGTAAGGTACAAAAACAAAAATGTCCGTTTGGAAGTAGGTGTCGACATCACCAAACAGGAATTTATAAGCCAATCGGCCAGAGAACGCCTTGAATTTGCAGATAAAACAGTCGAATACATGAATACACTTTCTGCAACTCCCGATTATAACGATGCTGTCAACAGAGTTTTGGCCTTGCTGGGTGATTTTTATCAGGCTGACAGAGCCTACCTGTTCGAACCCAGCCCTGTACATTCTGGTTGTTGGAACAACACATATGAATGGTGTGCTTTGAATACATCATCAGAATTGGAAAATCTCCAAGAGATACCTCCCGAAGCCATCCAGCGCTGGATGGATATATTTGATGAGGAGCAATCTGTTATCATCCTTAATCTTGACCCTCTTAAAGCACAGTCACCTCTTGAATGGCAGAATCTCAGCGTACAGGGCATACAACGCCTAATTTCTGTACCTATCCGAGAGAATGGAAAGACCATAGCTTTTCTTGGTGTTGACAATCCCAGGTATTGCATACATGACGATTCACAGCTCAGGGTTCTGGCAGCTTTTCTCCTGACAAGGATGCGTCAGGATCAAAACGAACATCGTTATCAGATGTTTTATGACGAAAGCAACCTGGAGCTTTTAAGTGCTCTCAATGTTGGCTTCTGGACTTTGGATATCGATAAAAAAACAGATATCAGGCAAATGATTTTTGATGACACCATGTGCAGAATACTGTCAGCGCCAGAACTTGCTTCTCCCGGTGACAGATATGAATACATGTTTTCAAGAGTACAAAACAAATACAGAGAAAATGTAAAATCGGCCTTTATTAATATGATAGATAATAATCGTATTGTGCAGGTCGAGTTCCCATGGGAGCATCCTGGCCAGGGTGAAATAAAGCTTCGGCTTTCAGGTTTGCTGATAGAAAATACAGCTCACCGTATAAAATTTAAAGGATATTGCCGTTTGCTTTTGGGAAAAGAATAAAAAAATACCGGCTTTGAAGCCGATATTTTTTCTATTATTCATCTTCTTCAGTCATGCGATATCCTACTCCTACCTCGGTAATTATATATCTCGGCTCTGAAGGATTATCCTCTATTTTGCGCCGTATATTAGCCATATTGACCCTCAAAATCTGATTATCCCCCTTTGTATACGGCCCCCAGATTTCTTTTATTATGTAATCGTACGTCATTACCTTTCCTGCGTATTTGCTTAAGATAGCAACTATTTTATACTCATTCTGGGTTAGATGTACGACCTCTCCCCTAACTGTAACACGGCGCTTGTCAAAATCTATTTCAAGATCGCCGCTTTTAAAACTTCCCATCTCGGCAATATTCGAATCCTTCCGCATCTGCCAATGGCGCAAAGCACTCCTTATTCTGGCCAGTAGCTCAGAAGTCCCAAAAGGCTTCGTCACATAATCGTCGGCGCCCAGATCTAAGGCCTTAACCTTATCGGTTTCCATACCCCGGGCTGATACCACTATTATCGGAACTAAAGACCATTCCCTTACACTTTTGATTATATTCATTCCATCCATATCCGGCAGCCCCAAATCCAGAAGTATCACATCAGGCCTATATGACGATATCATTACCAATGCCTGCTGGCCGTCTTTTGCGGTTATGGTTTTATATCCGTTGGCCGTGAGCGAGTTGGACATAAAGTTGCGTATTGTCGCCTCGTCTTCAATTATCAGGATACAATTTTTATTACTCATATTCGACCTCCGTTAAAGGCAGCATAAACATAAAACAGGCCCCGCCTTCCGGACGGTTTCCCGCAAACACTCTGCCGCCGTGTGCCTTTATTATAGTTCTGCATACCGAAAGCCCGATACCAAGGCTCCTGTCAGAGTCGGCCTTCCCTGGTCTTGTGCCGCTGAAAAGATATGGCATGTCCTGTTTGGAAATACCGCAGCCATTATCACAAACCGAAAAAACCGCCATATCTCCTTTCTTTTCGACCTTAAGTTCGATGTCAGTGGCCCCTTTGGAATGCCTGGCCGCATTATCAAGAAAATTAAGCAACACCTGCTCGATTAAAACGGCATCCATATCAGCCATCAGAAGCTCGTTGCTTCCTTCAACTCTTAACGGACTGTTTTGATGCCACTTTCTGAATTTTACCACTGCAGCTCCGACAACCTCTTCAATAATCTCGGTCCTCAGTTCCAGCGAAGCCCCTCCACTTTCCAACCTTGTTATTGAAAGTAAATTTTCAACCATTCTTAAAAGCCAGCTTGCATCGCTGTTTATCCCAGCAATGAGTTCCCGTTTTTTGCTTTCTTCAGTATCGGGATTATCCAAAAGGGTCTCACTGGAGCCGATTATGGCGGTGAGAGGCGTTCTTATATCATGTGATACTGAACGCAGAAGGTTTCCTCTCATTTTTTCCTTTTCAGCCTCAGCCTTTACCTGCTCGCTCTTTTTAAGCTGCGATGTTATAGTACTTGTCGCAACCGAAACTATCAACATGGTTACAAAGGTAAGCGGGTATCCCGGCATTGAGAAATTAAACTGCATATATGGAAAAGTAAAAAAATAATTTACTCCGAAAACCCCGGCAACCGATGCCGCTATGCCATAAAAATATCCCTCTGTCAGCCTTGAAATCAGAAATACCGCCAGAAGGAAAACCATAGAAACATAAGAACTTCCCTCATCTACCAGACTAAGCACCACGCAAAGATAAAATGCCGCAAAAAATATATATCCCGTTATAAAGATATCTTTCGGTGACAAGGTAAGCTGTTTTTTTGCTGTACTGCTGTTTTTCATTTCTTTATATTTTCCTTATTTCTTTTATTTTAACCTTTTTACTGTTAAAACCGCGTTAAGATTTAGTCACTATCCTTAATAATATAAATTATATAAAGTCTTTCACAATTTGTCCACCTTAACAACCGTAATATTAAACGTTATTTTAAACCATTCGCTTTATTTATCTGTATCTTTTATGACATTCTAATTAAAAATATCTGATTCTGCCTCAAAACAACTATCTCTAAATGCTTTTTCTCAAAATATTCTGGATTTTTCGACAAATATATAATAAAATATATTCGTTATTACAGTCGGCAAATACCGGCTTTTTTATGGAGGCAGCATATGGCGGGAGTTAAAATCTTTACCAATTCATGCAGCGATATCCCCCCTTCCCTCGCTGAGGAGATGGACATCACGCTTATTCCGGATACCATTATTTTCAACGGCGTCAACGAATACCGAAACAATATAGATATAACTCCAAAAGAAATATTTCCAATGATGGACCAAAGCCCCAAGCTGCCCACAACATCTCATCCAAATATAGCAGTATATGAAAGCTGTTTTAAAACAGCCGAAAATTACGACGATATCCTCTGCATTACTATAACTTCAAAAATGTCCGGCACACATAACACCGCTAAAATGGCGTCTGATATGCTCAAAGCTGAGGGCTTTAAACCCAATATATATGTATATGACTCTCTTCAGGTTTCCTTTGGCCTTGCGATAATGGCGGTCAGGGCGGCGGCTTTGGCCAAGGAAGGCAAATCCGTTTCGGAGATAATATCTTTTCTTGATTCGATAAAAAGCAATGTTGGAGTATATTTCATAATGAAGTCCCTTCAAAACGCCAAAAAAGGCGGAAGGGTCGGGGCCATCAGGGTTCTTGCAGCCGATATTCTTGGCGTGAAGCCTCTGCTAATGTTCCGCGACGGCCTTGTCAAAGACATAGGCATAATGCGAAACTACACTGAAGGCCTGAATGCCGTAATTGAAAAATACAAAAAGCTGGCTGCTTTTGGCGGAGAGGTATTCATATTTCATTCAGATAATGAAAACGATGCTCGTTTTGTAGAGTATAAGATAAGAGAAATTGACCCCAATGCATCCATAAGGATTGAATGGGTTGGCGCCGCCATTGGCATATACACAGGCAGAGGCTGCGTCGGAATATCTTTTATAGAAAAATGACATCGGCTTTTTTATGTTTTCTCTGCTACACCCTTTGTTTTATCTCAGATACTTTAGAGCTAAGATCAGGGAAAAAAACGGTATTGAGCCGTATATTGTTTCTTTTGGGCTGCATGGGCCTTGCCGCTCTTTTTCTTCTGACGTTTTTTGAATGGGAGGCCTTTTCGGTTTCCCTACCAAACCTCTTTCCTTCTTTTGTGTTTGTACTTTCGGTCATAATGCTGCTTTATTCTGTATTTCCTGCCGTTTCTTCAGAAACAAGCGATGGAAAAAAAGGGCTTGTATCGTCGGGCCTGTATTCCCTTTGCCGCCATCCTGGACTCTGGTTCATGTGGGCCTGTTGCCTTTCCTTTTATTTTATGTGCCCAACTTTAACTTGTGGCCTTTTGTCCATTGTTTCTGCACTGTGCGATTTTCTCTATGTCCTTTATCAGGATATGTATGTATTTCCCGTTACTATTGACGGATATGAAAAATATAAAGAAACTGTACCATTTTTATTTCCGCGCTTTAAATAACCGCGGGCATTGATCTTTCGAGGTGATATGCCATGAAATTTGAGGATGAGCTCAAAAACTACACACAGGAGGAAATCTGGCAGGAGTACTGTGGATTTCTCGATTTATCCCTTTCGGAATATATGCAGATCCAACGCAGGCTTCTTATGGAACAGATAGCTCTGCTTTCTTCGTGCGATCTCGGCAAGCGGCTTTTTAAAGGCAGGAAAATTGAAAGTGTAGACGATTTCAGACGTTTTGTCCCCCTGACGACATATGACGATTATGCCGACATACTTTTGCTGAACAAAGAGGAAATGCTTCCGGCTAAGCCTGTAGTATGGCTTAAAACTACATGGGAAGGCGGAAATCATCCTTCAAAAACGGCGCCTTATTCAGCAGCCATGCTGGATACATACAAAAATAATATAATCAGCGCCATGATCCTGTCCACATCGACTACCAAGGGAAAGTTTCGTGTAACGCCGGGTGCCAGAGTCCTTTACGCCCTGGCGCCTATGCCCTACGCAACGGGCCTTTTTCCCGGGCTTATAGATTCGGAGATATCCCTTCAGTTTATGCCGTCAATTAAAGAGGCCAAGAGCCTTTCCTTTTCACAGCAAACCAAAAAAGGCTTTGAGCTTAGCCTGCGTTATGGCATGGATATGTTTTTCGGCATGAGCAGTATATTGACAGGTATAAGCCACAGTATTGCCACAATGACCTCGGGCTCCGGCAAAATCAGCCTTAAATCATTTGCCAAACTCTCTCCTAAAATGCTTTACAGAATAGTAAGTGCAAGGTACCGCAGCAAACGTGATGGAAAACCTGTACTTCCCAAAGATATATTCCAGCTCCATGGTTTCGTCTGTGTCGGCACCGACAGCGCTCTTTACAAGGACGAGCTTGAGGAGCTTTGGGGCTGCCGCCCGCTGGAGATCGCCGGAGGCACGGAGCCTTCCTGCCTCGGCACAGAGACATGGAGCAAAAATGGGCTTGTCTTCTTTCCTGATAACTGCTTTTACGAGTTTATCCCTGAAAGTGAAATGCTTAGGGGAATTGATGATAAGACATACATCCCAAAAACATATCTGATGGATGAGCTTGCCCCAAATTGTAATTATGAGCTGGTAATAACCGTTTTAAAGGGCGGCGCCTTTGCCCGCTACCGTGTCGGAGACGTTTACCGCTGTCTCAGAGTAAAAAATCCCTCTGACGGGCTTGATATACCTCAGTTTGAATATGTTGACCGCGTCCCCACAGTCATTGATATTGCAGGGTTTACAAGAATAACCGAAAGGGTCATACAGGATGTCATTCGCCTTTCCCGCCTTCAGATAAGTGATTGGTTTGCCCTTAAAGAATATAATGAGAACAACCATTCCTTTATGCATCTTTATGCTGAAATGGATGAATCGTGTACCGACTCGTCTGCTATTAGCCGCCAGCTCATTATGGAGCACCTGGGGGCCTATTTCCGTTTTTACGATAAAGATTACAGTGACTTAAAACGCCTTTTGGGTGCCGATCCTTTAAAGGTCACTATACTTCGCACAGGCAGCATTCGCACATTCAGAGAAAAGTATTCCCGCAGTATTCCCAAGATAAATCCTCCCCTTTTCGATATAGTGGATATAACACGTATATCTGAGGGCCTTGAGCAAATCGACGGAGAGGAGGACCTGCGGTGCCAATAATGGATAAACTTTTTCTTATAGTACCTACACTGTCCACCTTCTGCAGCCTGTTTCTTTTCCTGACATTCCTGGGGGCCAAGAAAAACAAGCAGATATATTCCTTCATGCTTCTGCTGGCCGCCTTTATCGCCTGGTCGGCGGGCTCGCTGTTTTTAAGGCTTTCGCTTTATCCCAGCGAAAGGTTTTGGTATGAGGTATCGGTTTCGGGCATATTCCTTGTGCCTTTCCTCATATACAATTTCATTTACTATTTTACGGGCAAAAATGCCCCGTTCACAAAAAACATATATATGGTGACATGGATATTCCTTGCCGCCCTTAATATTGTGGACGTATTTATCAAGCACCCGCAGATAACCTTGGCTGACGGTTCAAAGGCCTTTGACTTCTCTATAACGCCATGGATAATTGTGCCGATTGCATATGCCGCTTTGACCCTTTGGTCGTCCGCCAGAATGATAATATCCAATGTCCGCGACGACGGCGTGCCAATAGACATCTACCGTCCTTTGATGGCAGGCGTTGTCATCATGTTCCTGGGCGTCAGCTCGGATGTCATCCCCTTTATGAGTTCTTTCCCCACCGATACGCTGGTATGTGGGATCAATTCTATATGTATATATTATACCCTATACAAAAAAAGGCTCATACCGCTCAGCAGGATAGCGTCAAACAGCTCCACATATCTTCTGTCGGCAGTTTTTACCACCTTGGCATTGGCCTCGATATACCCTTCGGCAGATTCATTCTATTCCAGGAACTTTTCTCAGTTTTCGGCCTATAAGACCTTTGTTTTCGCCGTTCTTTTTTCGGTGATGACAACTATCGTATACAATATCATAAGGCTTCTGATGAACAATCTGTTTGTCAAAAATATCGAGACAAGAGAAGGCGCGCTGAAATCTTTTAGCTCGGAAATAAACAAAACGCTTGACATGGCCGAGATAATGGAACTTTACAAAGGCTATCTTAAAAGCAACATTCAATCCGGTAATGCTTTCATCTGTGTCCCTTCTGCCAAAAAACATGGATACTCTGCCACCGCATCCATCGAGGATTACACCCTTTCTGAAATAACCCTTTCGGAAAACAGCCCTGTGATCCTGGCCCTTAAACGCCATGGCAGGGCCATCAAATACAGCGATTTCAGGCGCACATTGGAATACAAATCTTTATGGGAAAGCGAAAAACGCATGCTGGGGGAAATAAATGCCGACCTCCTGGTGCCCATAATGTATGACAAGCTGCTGATGGGGATTACGATAATGACCCCTAAAACCGACGGCAAGCCCTATTCTTTTAACGAGATATCTTTCATGGAATCGACAGCAGCTATTCTGTCGATTGCTCTGAAAAATGCTTCCCTGTACTCATCGCTTCAGCGAGAAGCCCGTATAGACAGCCTTACGGGGCTTTACAACCGAAGCTACTTTACTCAGTGTGCTTTAAAAGAGTTTGAGTTGGCGAAGCATGATGTTATATCCTATATGATATTCAACCTGGACGACTTTCACCTTTTTAACGAACTTTACGGAAGCATGGAAGGCGACAAGATGCTTTGCGAGTTCGCCAATATACTTTCATCTGTTATCTCCAGCAACGGTATCGTTTGCCGATACAGCGGCAAAGAGTTCGCCGTATTTCTCCCATTCTGCTCACCGTCAAGGGCACTTGAATATTCTTCTCAGATGAAATCAAGGCTTGACGATTTTTTAAGGACATACCCCGTCTCTCCCAAACGCACTCTTACTTTCAGCTGTGGTATATGCGGTTATCCCATGTCGGCTTCTACTCTTGAGGATATGCAAACCAGATGCGGTATGGCAACATTCAGCGCCAAGCAAAACGGCAAAAATCAGACGGTTGTATACAGCAGCCAGATAGGCTCCGCTGATGAAAAGCTCAAAGCCAAAAGAAAGCTGGCTGAAAACTGCTCGCAGATGATATTTGCGCTGACGGCAGCCATTGACGCAAAGGACCATTATACCTTCAACCATTCCAACGCCGTAGCCGAATATGCCGCATGTCTGGCCGAACATATCCCTCTGGATGGTGAGCATGTGGAGATAATTCGCCAGGCCGGGCTGCTGCATGATATCGGTAAAATAGCTATACCCGAGGCTATTCTTTCCAAAACAACGCGCCTTACCGATGAAGAATATGCCGTAATGAAAACCCATGTTGAAAGCTCTATATCTATCATCCGATACCTGCCTTCGATGGATTATGTTATCCCAACAGCCATAGCCCACCATGAAAGATGGGACGGCAACGGATATCCCCGAGGGCTTAAGGGCAGCGAAATCCCCATAGGCGGCAGGTGCCTGGGGCTGGCCGACGCTTTCGATGCCATGATCTCTGAACGTCCTTACCGCACTCCTCTAAGTATAGACCAGGCACTTAATGAAATCCGCAGAGGGTTGGGTTCGCAATTTGACCCCGATTTAGGACATCTTTTTATAAGCCTGGTGGAAAAAGGCGCAATCAATCCAAAAATACATTAATAAAAAGCAGGCTTATGGCCTGCTTTTTATTAAGCTTTGTTCTAAAGGCCAAGGCCTCTTTTAATATTAACAACAAAATCCTGGGCATTGGTTACAAGGGTCCTTACCCCAAGGCTTCCCCTGTCTGTAAGCTTGTTTACGGCAAATTCTGAGACATCGACAGAATAAAAATAAAGCGGCCTTACTTTCCCCCCTTTTGCCACACGGTAGGTTGGGGTCATATTACCCGTGGCTATGGTGTGCAGGACGGTAGCCATACATATTATTGTTGTCGCCTTTGAAATAAGCTTTCTCATCTCGTCCTGCCCTTTGTAAACATCGGGTATCACATCAGGCAGAGGACCATCATCCCTGATAGAGCCGCACAGGACAAAGGGAATATTCTTTCGGCAGCAGGCGGCCATTATTCCGTCATCTATGCCCTTTTCTTTGACAAAAGGCCTTATGCCGCCGCAAGCTCTGACCCTGTTTATTATATCAATATGGTTATAATGGCCGTTTTCCATAAGCTCAAGGGTGTATATGTCCTGGCCCAGAGCCGTCTTTAAACACGCAGCCTCCAAATCATGTGTGGCCAGGGCGTTGCCCGCCATAATGCCGTGAGCGTACCCGCCTTCAATTATATCGGCCATGGCCTCTCTCGAATCGCTGTCAAAAGCACAGGCCGGACCCATAACCCACAGAATGTTGCCGTGTTCCTTTTCATGGCGCAAAAGATCATAAAGGAAATCGTATTCCTTTGAATAAGATGTTTCCCTCGACCTGCCCTGCCTGAAGGCAAAGGCCGCGCCCGGTTTTTCTTCCTTTTCAAACCCATTGGTGTGGACATAAATGCCCTCACTTCCATCCTCGCTTCTTCCAATGGCCACCATATCGCCTTTTTTTATATGACGGAACTCGGTTATATATATCCTGCCTTCACGAAGCACAGCCGTGCAGTCCATTCGGCTTTCTTCAGCCAGAAGCCATTTTCCTCCGAACCGAAAATATTCAGGATAAATGCTTGTAGCGTGATATCCCTCCGGCGCTACTCCGTCGGCGGGGGCTTCTTTAAATACTGCGTCTGGAGACCCCGCAAAATCTGAAAAATCTGGAGCACAGTAAACGGGAAGTTCAAAAGACATAACCATCAGTTCCTTTCGCAAATATAAGCATAATCCAATTTTACCACATCTCTGGGGTAAAGGAAACTGTGGACCATATGTTAATTTTCACGCCTTCATTTTACATAGCCGATATATCTGTTATAATATGGTTGTATATTTTTTCCGGAAGTGATTTTATGCCTGTATATAAAGAAGGTTATTTTTACGAAGATCTCCCCCATCCCCTTTTCGTCAGGCAATGGCTGCCGGACGGGGAGATATTCGGCCTGGTGCAGCTATGCCACGGCATGGCCGAACATGGCAACCGATACAAGCGGCTGGGAACCTACCTTGCTGAGCACGGATATGCCGCCTTTTGCCACGACCACCGCGGCCACGGTAAAACATGTCTTGATGGTGAGACCTTGGGATATTTTTCCCCGGAAAACGGATGGCGTGATCTGGTAGACGACACCCTGGCCATAGGCAGGATAATGCGGCATGAGTTTTGCGACGGCTCATTCATCCTTTTTGGCCACAGCATGGGATCATTGGTCGTATCGGCGGTGGCTGAAAGCGAGGACAACATGTATGACGGCTTTATCCTCTGTGGTTCCCCCTCCCCCAACTCCATGGCACCACTGGGAAAAGCTCTGGCTGAAGGCTTCTGCAAAATAGGCATGGCCAAAAAGCCCAACATTGTGCTGCACGCCCTGGCCTTTGCCGATGTAAACAGATTTTTCAAAAAAGACAGCTCCAAGAACGCCTGGCTTTCCTCCGACAAGCAGCAGGTCAGCAAATACGACAGCGATCCTTTATGCGGGTTTCATTTTACCTCAAGGGGATTTTATGACCTCTTTACCGGTCTTATAGATGTAAGAAGCAAAAGATGGGCTGTCAGGACACAGTGCAAGCCCTTTCTGCTCATATCCGGACAGGATGACCCTATCGGCGGCTACGGCAAGGGCGTTTTATGGATAAGGGACAGACTCAAAGCCGCCGGAAGGGATGTAACATGCATTTTATATCCCAAAAAACGCCATGAGATACTTAATGAGTCAGATTGCGGTAAAGTATATACCGATATAGTTTCATGGATACTCAGGGAGGTTGAAAATGGATAAGAAATATATCCTGGCAATAGACCAGGGCACTACCAGCTCAAGGGCCATACTTTTTGATAAAAACGGAAGGATAGCCTCTGTAGCCCAGCATGAGTTCACCCAGATATTCCCCCGTGACGGCTGGGTGGAACACGATCCCATGGAGCTTTTGTACAGCCAGATGCTGGCCATTGGCGAAGCCTGCAGGAAGGTGGGCGCCAACGCTGGAAACATCGCAGCGGCAGGAATAACCAACCAACGAGAAACGGTTGTGATGTGGGACAGGGAAACCGGCAAACCGGTGTACAATGCCATCGTGTGGCAGTGCCGCCGGACGGCGGATTTTTGTGAAAAACTCAAGGCCGACGGATTGGAGCCGCTTATTTCGGAAAAGACGGGGCTCATTGTCGACGCCTATTTCTCTGCCGGCAAAGCCAGATGGATTTTTGAAAATGTGCCGCTGGCAAAGGAACTTGCGGAAAAAGGCAGGCTGCTTTTCGGCACCATCGACACATGGCTCATATGGAACCTGACAGGCGGCAAAAGCCATGTAACCGATTATACAAACGCCTCACGCACGATGCTTTTCAACATAAACGAGTTGTGCTGGGACAAGGAATTATGTACCCTTATGGGCATACCTATGGATATACTGCCCCACGTCCTTCCCTCATCGGCTGAATTTGGTACCTTTGCCCCGTCAAGAGGCATCGAAGATCTGGCCGGAATACCGATAACAGGCCTTGCCGGCGATCAGCACGCCGCCCTTTTCGGGCAGTGCTGCCATACCCCCGGGCAGGCCAAAAACACATACGGCACAGGCTGCTTTCTTCTTATGAATACAGGTGAAAAGAGGGTCAGGTCCCAAAACCGTATGCTTTCGACCATAGCCTGGGGCATAGACGGCAAGGTGGAATACGCCCTTGAAGGCAGTGTTTTCAACGCGGGCTCCGTCATAAAATGGCTCAGGGATGACCTGCGCATTATCGAGACATCGGCTCAATGCAGCGACCTTGCGGCATCGGTAAAGGATGCCGGAGGGGTATATATGGTGCCTGCTTTTACGGGGCTGGGCGCCCCTTATTGGGATATGTATGCCCGCGGCAGCATATACGGGATAACAAGGGCCACAGGCAAGCCCCAGCTGGCCAGGGCTGTCATAGAATCGATAGCCTATCAGGTCCAGGATCTGATAATCGCCATGGAAAAAGACAGCGGCATCATGCTCAAACAGCTTAGGGCCGACGGCGGCGCCAGCCAAAGCGATGTACTTATGCAGTTTCAGAGCGATATGCTCAATGTGCCCATTGACCGCCCCGAAAGCGTCGAATGTACGGCCATGGGGGCCGCCATGCTGGCTGGCCTTTACTGCGGCTTCTGGTCCGGATATGACGAAATTGAAAAACTCAGGCGCAGCCAGAGGATTTTCACGCCCTCTATGGATGAAAACACCAGGAGGGAAAAATATGAAGGCTGGCTCAAAGCCGTACGCTCCACGATTTCCCACAGCAAGGATTAGGTCATTTTTTTACGCATTTTCTCCAGCGCCTTTTTTTCGGTCCTTGACACCTTGACCTGGCTTATCCCCAAAATATCGGCTGTCTTCTGCTGTGTCAGGTCTTTATAATATCTCAGGGCAATGACCTTTTTTTCAAGTTCATCCAGCTTATCCATAGCCTCTTTAAGGCTCAGGCGCTCCAACATTTTTTCCTCGGCACTTTCATCCCCTTTAAGATCCATAAGGCTCAGCCCGTCCTCATTCATCGGACTGTCCAGCGACAGCACGGCTTCCGACGAGGCCATGCACGCCGCCGCTTCTGCCGTATCCATAAAAAGGGCCGCCGATATCTCGGAAAGGGTAGGCTCCCGTCCGTTTTTGTTTTCAAACTCCCTCCGGGCCTTGGCCAAGGCATAGGCCTTTTCCTTCATCAGGCGGCTCACCTTGATTGTACCGTCATCCCTTAAAAAACGCCTTATCTCGCCGGCTATCTTGGGTACGGCATATGTTGAAAAGCAGGTGCCGAAGCTTTCATCAAAGCCTTCCATAGCCTTGATGAGGCCTATGGCCCCTATCTGAAACAGGTCATCGGGGTCCCTTCCGGTTCCTGCGTATCTCCTGACAATGCTCCAAACCAGAGCCGAGTGACGCCTGACCTCCTGTTCTACGTCTTTTGGCGGAGTCATTTGTATCTTCTTAAATTGAGCTTTTTCCGCATCGTAACGGTGGTGCCTTTACCCTCTTTTGACCTGACTTTAAGGCTGTCCATAAAGCTCTCCATTATTGTGAAACCCATACCGGAACGCTCGGCTCCCCCTGTTGTAAAAAGGGGCTGCCGGGCTTTTTCTATATCGGTGATGCCCTTTCCCTTGTCTGCAACCGATATTTCTACGGCTTTATCCTCAAAAAGCCTGACAGTCATGGTTATCATTCCAATAGTATCGCCATAACCATGAACCACGGCATTTGTAACCGCCTCCGACACGGCGGTCTTTATATCTTCCAGCTCGTCCAGCGTCGGGTCAAGTTGGGCTGCGAACGCGGCTGCCGCCGAGCGCGCAAAGCTCTCGTTGGAGCTTTTTGACGGGAATCGCAGCGTAACCCTGTTTATTTCATTTTTCATTATTCCTTCTCCAATAAAATCTTTATTATCCTGTCCAGACCCGCCGCTTTGAGTACCTTCAGTGGCTGGGGTTTTGGCCTGCAAAGAGCAAACTCGGAACCCGTTTCTTTTGCCAAACGGTATGCGCCCGTCACTACTGCTATTCCAGAACTGTCCATAAAACCTACATCCGACATGTCGAGCATTATACGGGGCGGCATGTACATATCTCTTATGCTCCTCATGCTCCCCAGCATGTCCATGGCCGAATGATGGTCTATGTCCCCTTCGGGCTTTAAGACCAGAACTCCTTCTATAAAGCTGTGATTGATTTCCAAAAGCTCACCTCCCGAATAAAAAAGCCTTGGGCAGCAAACGCTGCTCAAGGCTATTTTAATATTGAAAGGCTTTATTTTTAGGCGGATACTGTCGTATGGCCGAGTACCGTTTCCTTTACCTCCCCTATCATGTAAAGGGAGCCGCATGCGACTATGACCTCATCTTTTCCACAGGTCTCCAACGCTTCCCTGGCAGCTTTAGATGGGCTGTCTGCCACTGATACGCATGAACACTTTTCGGACGCGATCTTGGCTGTCACGCCGGGGTCAAGGCTGCGGTAGCTGTCCGGCCTTACGGCAATGAAGCGATCAGCTTTAGAAGCCACCATTTCAATGCACTTTCTGTAATCCTTGTCTTCCAGCATGCCCATGATGACCGTTATCTTCCTGCCGCTCATCACATCGTCAATGACGCGGCAAAGGGAATTGGCGCCGTCTTCATTGTGCGCCCCGTCGATAATTAACAACGGATCCCTATGCAGAACTTCGCACCGGCCGACAAAAGAGGTTTTTTCTATGCCTCTTTTTACATTCTCATACCCGATGGCATAACCCCGTTTTTCCAGCTCCTCGCAAACGGCTATAACGGTCAGCGCGTTATTTATCTGATGCCCTCCTATAAGGGGCACAAAATAATCTCTGCCCTTATAGATAAAGTGGGAACCGTTTCCGTCCATCAGAAGCACACGGCAAAAGTTTTTGTCAGGAATATTAGGCGTTATGCCCAGCGATCTGCATTTGTCCAAAAGGACTTCCAAAGCCTCTGTCGGAAGATCGCAGTAAAGCACAGCCGAGCTTCCCTTTTTTATTATGCCGCTTTTCTGCCCGGCTATTTCAGCCAGGGTATTGCCCAGGATATTTGTATGATCAAAAGACACAGATGTTATGACTGCAACCTCGGGCGGGTCTATGACATTTGTTTTGTCGTTAAGCCCACCTATCCCGGCTTCCAAAACCACAAAATCGCATCCCATTTTGGCATACCAATAAAGCGCTATAACGGTGACCGTTTCAAACTCGGTGCATTCGGCTATTTCCTTCTTGACCTGTTCAAAGGCAGGCAGGGTCTCCTCTACAGCTTTTGTCAGCTCTTCCTTGGGTATTAAATGACCATTAAGCTGTATCCTTTCACGGAAGTCAACAACATAGGGTGAAATAAAAAGCCCTGTTTTGTATCCTGCCTCGGTCAGCACATTGGAGGTCATCGTCGCCGTGCTGCCCTTTCCGTTGGTCCCGGCGATATGGACAAATTTCAGCTTCTTTTGGGGATTACCCAATACCTCCAGCACCCTTTTTATCCTGCCGAACCCGTCCCGCGCTCCTGTTCTGGTAGCGCCGTGTATGAAATTCAGAGCTTCTTCATAAGTCATTTTATTTTACCTCAAATTGCTTATGCTCTCTTCGAGCTTTGTGAGATGTTCACGGTATCCCGAAAGCTTCTGCCTTTCGGCCTGGACAACGGCCTCGGGCGCTTTGGAAACAAAGCCTTCATTGTTGAGCTTATTTTCGGTCCTGGATATCTGGTTTAAGATATTTTCCTTTTCCTTGTTAAGCCTTGACAGCTCCTTTTCAATATCAACCAAATCGCTCATGGGCATATATACCCTGGCAGCCGATGTGACAACCGAAACCATACCGGCCGAATCTTGGGGGGCCTTTTCGGTAAAGGTCACCTGAGAAGCATAGGCCAGCTTTTTGAAAATCATCTCAGCATTTTCAAATACTCTCCTTTGGTCAGCAGTTATTATAAGCTCGGCCTTCTTGGAGGGGGGAACATTCATTTCGGCACGGCGGTTTCTGACCGACCTTATGACCTCCATGACCTGCTCCATGGCCCTGGCTTCTTCGGGATAAACATGGCTTGCGTCATATTCGGGCCATTTGGAAACCATGATCGAGGGACCTTCGTGAGGCAATGCCTGCCATACCGATTCGGTTATAAAGGGCATAAAGGGATGCAGCAGCTGCATGGTGCCCGACAGTACATGAATAAGCACTCTCTGGGCATTTTCCGAAGCCTTGGCATTTTCCTTGTCATTAAGCCTTATCTTTGAAAGCTCGATAAACCAATCGCAGAAGTCATCCCAAATAAAACTGTAAAGTTTGTCAGCCGCAATGCCCAGCTCATATTTATCTATATTTTCGGTAACGGCTTTGATAAGCTCATTGTAACAGGTCAGAATCCATTTGTCCTCGGCCGTCAGCTCGGAAGGCAGATTGCCGTCCTCGACTGTCAGGTTCATAAGCACAAAACGGGAAGCGTTCCATATCTTGTTTGCAAAATTTCGGTTGGCCTCGACCCTTTCATTATAGAAACGGGCGTCATTGCCAGGACCTATGCCCGTTACTATCGTGAACCTCAATGCATCGGCACCGTACTTGTCGATTATCTCGATGGGGTCGACACCATTGCCCAGCGATTTGGACATCTTTCTTCCCAGATTATCCCTGATAAGGCCGTGTATAAATACCTTGCTGAAGGGCTTTTCGTGCATATGCTCCATGGCCGAGAAGATCATCCTCGAGACCCAGAAGAATATTATGTCATATCCCGTAACAAGCACGTCAGTCGGATAGAAATAATCAAGCTCGGGCGTCTTTTTAGGCCATCCCATCGAGGCGAAAGGCCACAGGGCCGAGCTGAACCAGGTGTCAAGAACATCACTTTCCTGCCTGAGGTTTGTACTGCCGCACTTTTCGCAGGCATGAGGCGCATCTTTGCAGACCATCATATGCCCGCAGTCTTCACAGTAATAGGCAGGTATGCGGTGTCCCCACCAAAGCTGGCGGGATATGCACCAATCGTGGACATTCTCCATCCAATTCATATATATCTTGGAGAAACGGTCAGGCACAAAAGAAATATCCCCGCTTTTTACTACATCCATGGCGGGGCCGGCCAGCGGTGCCATCTTAACAAACCATTGATCTGATGCCATAGGTTCGATATTTGAATGGCAGCGGCTGCAAGTCCCGACATTGTGCTTGTAATCCTCAATTTTGACAAGATATCCCTGCTCTTCCAGGTCGGCAACGACAGCTTTCCTGGCTTCCTCCCGGGTCATGCCGCAGTATTTGCCGCCCTCTTTTGTAATCTTTCCTTCCTGGTCGATTACAAAAATGTGCTCCAGATCGTGCCTTTGCGCCATTTCAAAGTCATTGGGATCGTGGCAGGGGGTCACCTTGACGCAGCCCGTACCAAACTCCCTTTCGACATAACTGTCCGCAAAAATCGGTATGGGCCTGTTCATAAGGGGCAGTATAGCATTTTTCCCTACAAGATGTTTGTAGCGTTCGTCATCGGGATGGACGGCTATGCCGGTGTCTCCCATCATCGTCTCCGGACGTGTGGTAGCGATTATCACATACTCATCGCTGTTTTCAATAGGATACCTGATATACCAAAGATGGCCGGCCTGTTCTTCGTATTCAACCTCCGTATCGGAAATGGCGGTATTGCAGTGAGGGCACCAGTTGACTATACGATAGCCTTTATAAATAAGCCCTTTGTTGTAAAGCTTTACAAAAACTTCCCTGACAGCCTCGTTATACTCATCATCCATCGTAAAACGCAGCCTGTCCCAATCGCACGAAGCACCCAGCTTGCGAAGCTGCTTGAGTATTCTCGAGCCGTACTTTTCCTTCCAATCCCAACAAAGGTTTACAAAAGCCTCGCGCCCATAATCAAACCTTGTTTCGCCCTTCTTCCTCAGCTCTTCCTCAACCTTTATCTGAGTGGCTATGCCGGCATGGTCGGTTCCGGGCATCCACATGGCGCTATATCCCTGCATTCTTTTTGTCCTTATAAGAATGTCCTGCAGGGTATCGTCAAAGGCATGGCCCATGTGAAGCTGCCCCGTGACATTGGGAGGGGGGATAACTATCGTAAAAGGTTTTTTGTCGGGATCTATCTCGGCATGAAAGAACCCGCTTTCTTCCCAAAACTTATAAAGCGCCTCTTCTGTGGCGTGGGGGTCATAGGTTTTGGGGAGCTCATGTTTTTCATTCATTTATATCTCTCCTTTTTAATACAATAAAAAAGCCCGCAGCGATAAAATCGCTACGGGACGAAAGAATACTTCCGCGGTACCACCCATATTCGCAAAATGCGCACTCAGAGCCCAAAAGCCCTTATGCCTTAACGCGGCAAAACGGCAGGACTTACTTTTACTTCTGCCCTGCGGCTCCGGGGCGACCTTCCTCTGCCTTTTCACGGACGCTTTCACCAAACGCATCCTCTCTGCGCTTTCAAAGCAAAGTACTGCTCCCCTTCTCCGCCATTATAACCATTATAACGGCAAAGAGCCCTTTTGTCAACAAAACAAAAGAGCTCTTTGCTTTTGTGAGGATAAATGATCAGACTGTAATGACCTTGCTGACCTGCTGCATGGCGGTCAGTATATCATACATGTTGCTGACAATACCGGCCTTTATCTCCTCGGCAATGCCAAAGAAGTTCAGGCATGTCCCACAGACCATAACGGTGCAGCCCTTGTCAATAAGGGCATTGAGATGATCTGCCGTTTCCTGCTCGCAGGCAAGCCTTACGCCGCCGTTCATCAGCAGGACATAGGAAGGAATACTGTCCGACTGCGTCAGGGTATAAAGCATCATTTTTGCCAGGTTCCCGCCCAGGGTATCGTCTCCGCTTCCGACGGTATTCTTGTTGAAGAATACGGCATAGGCGCCGCCTTCGGTACTTTCAGAAACCTCTCCGGAAGGCGCTGAAAACTCAAGAGTATATTCGCCTTCGCCGTTTATAACATTAAGCGTGCAGCCCTTAGCTCCGGCAAGCCTTGTCAGATTGCCGACAGCCGTTTCATTATCGACCGTAATGGAAAAAGGCTGACCCTTTTCCATTTCTTTTTTGGCCAGGATAACCGGCATGGGGCAGGGCTTGCCCTTGGCATCGATATTAACCATAGTAAATTGCTCCTTTTATAATAGTTATATATTAAGAATAATACCCTTCACATCGAAAGTCAATAAACGGAGCAATCGGTTGTTTTAATAACTATTTATGCTTTTATTGTCTTTTTCGATTATCTTTACGGCATCCGCCATGCTGCTGGCTTCTTCCCCAAAAGCCGTATAGATGCCTTTCAACACCCCCTATCAGGATAACTTAAACATTCTTTTTTCTTTTTCAATAACCAAAAAGCCAACAGCAGCTTGCTGTCTGCCTGCTGCCTTACGCCGGAGCGCGTGCCGGTAATAACTGCGGATTGCGCCATACTCAAAAACAAAATTGTGCCTTTGTCAAATAATCCCTGGATCGCCGCTGCTGCCTCGCAAAACAAATTGAAGATATTCAAAAATATCCTTGACATTTCTGTTTACCCATATTATAATCAATATCGTTCGATGCGGATTTAGCTCATCTGGTAGAGCGCCACCTTGCCAAGGTGGAGGTAGCGAGTTCGAGCCTCGTAATCCGCTCCATTTTAAAAGATGCCTTTGGGCATCTTTTTTTGTTTGCTTTATTGTAACCTCTTAGGAGGTATTACCTTGTACCAAAAAAATGCCTCAATCGGCGGTTTGCAGTTTCTGCTTTATACAATCACCGATATCCCCAGAGTTTATTTTAAGTAAAAAGGAAAACTCGTCATTAATTATTTTTTCGTCTCGTTTAAGCGTTTCACTGTCGACAGCCGACAATCCTCTTTTCTTGCCATGGATTTGAGATAAAGGCTGCTTGCCAAAACCAGCAGCTCCCTTTCGTCGCGTCGCACGAGTATACGCCTGAAATCGGCTGCCCTCTGTCTAGGATCCTCAATTCACGGCATTTTTATCCCTTTTATGCTAAAGATTACAGCATCTATCTTGGCCGGCGAAAAAACAGGTTTCATACGACAAACAAGCTTTTCACTCCCTTGATATAAAAATAATTTATGTCTCATCATAAATATTCACAAATATATTATATCAAAGCCGCAAAAAGATTCAAAAGTGATTTTTCCTAACAAGGTGTCTGTTTTCTTGACCCTTAAAATATATTTATTCACAAAAAGGGCGGAAGAACCAATCTTCCGCCCTTTAAATCCAAGCGCAAACGCCTGATTAGTCAATATTGTAAATGGGGTGCTTGCTGCACATATCCATGACACACTCACGGATATAATCAGCCTTATTATCAAAGTCGCTGGCTGCCAGAGCAATAAGTTCAGCAATCTTGACCATCTCAGCTTCCTTGAAGCCCCTGGTGGTAACAGCAGGAGTACCGACCCTTATACCACTGGTAACAGTGGGCTTTTCAGGATCATTGGGGATGGAGTTCTTGTTGACTGTGATATAAACCTCATCAAGACGCTTTTCAAGCTTCCTGCCGGTAATATTGAAGTTCCTGACATCGACCAACATCAGATGATTGTCGGTGCCGCCCGAAACCAGCTTGAAGCCCTGCTTCAGAAGCTCGTCAGCCAGAACAGAAGCATTCTTTATAACCTGCTTCTGATATTCCTTAAACTCAGGCTTGAGGGCCTCACCAAAGCAAACGGCCTTGGCAGCGATTATGTGCATCAAGGGGCCGCCCTGTGTGCCAGGGAATACAGCCTTATCGATGGCCTTAGCCAGCTCTTCCTTGCAGAGGATCATACCGCCCCTGGGGCCTCTGAGGGTCTTGTGGGTGGTTGTTGTCACAACATCAGCATAAGGTACGGGGTTCATATGCAGCCCAGCAGCTACCAGGCCGGCAATATGAGCCATATCGACCATAAGGTAAGCGCCTACATCCTTTGCTATTTCAGAGAACTTCTGGAAATCAATAGCCCTGGGGTATGCCGAAGCACCGGCGATAATCATCTTGGGCTTGCACTCCTTAGCTATCTTCCAGACCTCATCATAGTCGATCATCTCAGTCTCTTCATTGAGGCTGTAAGGAACTATATTAAAATAAGAACCGGAAATATTGACAGGGCTGCCGTGGGTCAAATGGCCGCCGTGATTAAGGTTGAGGCCCATAACCGTGTCACCCGGCTTTACAAGAGCATAATAAACAGCCAGATTGGCCGAAGCTCCGCTGTGGGGCTGGACGTTGGCATGCTCAGCTCCAAAAAGCTTGCAGGCCCTCTCGCGTGCAATATTCTCCGCCACATCGACCTTCTCACAGCCGCCATAGTACCTCTTCCCGGGATAACCTTCGGCATACTTGTTGGTAAGGCATGTACCCATCGTCATCATGACAGCGGGGCTCACAATATTCTCCGAAGCTATAAGTTCGATATTGCGAACCTGTCTGTCAAATTCCGACTTGACTGCCGCACCTATCTCGGGATCAAATTTGGATATAAAATCCATATTTTCCTTCACCATTGTCTTTACCTCCGTTATAATTTTTGCTTTAGTGCAATAAACATCTACGATTTTATCATATACCAAAACATAGTGTCAGGTCAAGTAATCGGGCAAAAAACTTTTTAAAGGCCAAACAAACCTAAAAAATCACCTTGTTCACCCTCATGTCAAAAGTATCGATTGGCAGTCTTTCAAGAATAAACGGCGGATAGCAAATCCCGCAGGTAAAAGCCTTAGTTTTTGCCATAAACCTGTCGTAATATCCACCTCCCTGCCCAAGACGCTCGCCATTTTCCGTAAAGGCCAACGCTGGCACCACGGCAAAATCTATATTTTCAAAACCCTCATCGGGCAGATCTACAGGCGGCTCCATAATGCCGTAAGAACCCTTTTGCAACATATCCAAAGAGGTTATCCTTACAGCGTCCATCTCCCCGTTTTCGCGGCATCTGGGAACCAAAAGCTTTTTTCCCTGCTCCAATATGTTTCTTAAAATTCCAGATGTCTCCGGTTCACCACCATAGGAAACAAAACAAAAAACGATTAAGGCGTTTTTATACTCGTCCATAGTAAAAATCTGATCCTCTATCTCTTTGTCCCACTGCTTCCTGAGTTCCGGGTCAAGCTTTTTCCTTTGTGACCTGATCTCTTTACGCAGTTGGGCCTTTTCCTCGCTTATATTCATAAACATCATTCCTCCGGCATTTTTACATTCGTATATAAAATAGCACAATTCATCGGTGATTTAAAGGGATAAAAAAAGCGGCAGGTTTCTCTGCCGCTTTTTTCAAAGCATTGAACCTATCATCTTGCTCAGCATATTTCCAGCTGAAAACAAAACCAAACTGTACACCGCAATGGAAGGGGGTTTTGTCAGAAAAATTATAGCTGAGAACTTTTTAGGCGTCATATTGGTAAGACCTGCCAGGAGGCACAATGTATCATCTGGGAAAAAGGGAAGCAATATGGACAAGGCAAAGAATCGTTCAAACCCCTTGCTGTTTTCAATTTTACCTATGTATTTGTTATATGTCTGTTCGTCTACCAGCTGTGTAACCAGCCTTTTCCCGTACTGCCTGGCAAGATAAAAATTTATGCCCGAACCTATACAGACTCCAACATAATTAAGAACAAACCCCCAAAGCGGGCCAAAAACCAAAACTCCCGTCATAAGTGTGACTCCGCCCGGTATGAAGGGCAACACCACCTGCATTATCTGTATGATAACAAATACTCCGGGTCCCAAAGGCCCCGCCTTCCATACAAACTCCCTCATGGCGTTAAGGTCGCGAAACCAGCCCATGTACCAGCCAAGAATCGCTGCCGCCACCATTACTGTTATTATCACGATGGTCAATGTATTTATGACATTTTTTGAAAATACCTTTTGCATATCCATCACCCGATTTCTTTTTCGGTTTTGTTTTCAAATGTCAGCTTTGCTTTAAAAAGGTCTCCGTCTATTTCCAAAGACAAGTTACCGCTTTGCAGCTCGGCAAGACTTTTGGCAATGTTGAGTCCCAGGCCGCTGCCCTCGGTGTGCCTTGAGGCATCTCCCCTGACGAATCTTTCCATCAATTCGTCGGCATTTATATTGAGCCGCGTTTTTGAGATGTTTTTCATTTCCAAAATGATCTTTTCATCCCGCTGCACAAGCGAAATGTAAAGCCTTGTACCTTCCTGCGAATATTTTGCGGCATTGCTGAGGAGATTATCT